>NC_009436.1:1291060-1936590 GCF_000016325.1 Enterobacter sp. 638 | reverse complement strand
ACAAAGAGCTGTCCGGGTTCCTGCTGGGTGACCAGTTCGGGAACCAGGCGGCTATCCGAGCAGGAGATGAAAAGCGCTTTGGGATTCTGGCTGGACGCTAAACTGCGGAAGAGTTCTTTACGTTGCGGGAAAACCTCTTTTTGAAAGCTGAGAAAACCTTCAATAATATGTTGCATAGCAATGTCTCTTTTATCTGTTTTAGTTTAGGCATGATCTGGATCACGCTCCTGAAGTTTACCCACCGCGCTTCACTTGAGACAAGAAATATATTTCTGACTCGAATGCATCACGATTTCATGCGCGTTCGCGTTGATGTTCTGGCCTTCAAACGCGCCGTACAGGCGGTCAAATTTGACGAGGCTCAGGCGGCGCGCGATATCCTCAACCACTGCGCCCGGCAGCGGCAGCATATTCGGATAGCTCCACATAAACGAGACACGATCCGCACCTGGCGTCACCTGCAAAATATCACCGGCGAGCAACACGCCATCACCCTCGTGCCAGTGCAACACCGTCCCGCCCGCAAAATGCCCGCCCAGCCGCATTAGCCTCACGGACGGCAGAATATCCAGAACATCCTCGTCCCAGAAATGCAGCGCCGGGCTGTCTCGCATCACCCATTCACGGTCGCTGGCGTGGAGGTAAACCGGCGCGTCGAACGCCGCGGCCCAGTCCTGCATGGTCGTGTAGTAATGAGGGTGAGAAATTGCGATAGCGCTGATCCCGCCGAGCGCGGTCATCAGCGTTTGGGTTGCGTTATCCAGGTTTGCAATGCAATCCCACAGCACGTTGCCCTGCGGGGTTCTCAGCAGAAAAGCACGTTGATTAATCGCGAATTTGGGCACCGTTTTAAGGCTCAGAAGATGCGGTTCAAGCTGCTGCCATTTATTGCTGTGCGTCGTCGCCAGGTTGTCAAAATCGACCCAAGCCTGGCCGCTCACCGGAACATACTGGCGCTCGTCCTCACAAATTTTGCACTGCTCAACTGTCTCCCGCGACGCGTCATAAGACGTCCCACAGGTTTTGCAGAGAATAATCATGGGCTCTCCCGTTATGTCATCAGGGAAAGAGTATGGCAGGGATTGGCCTTACGTGCGGTGATGTACTTCATCGTCCATTTTTGCCTTATAATGTTCCAGGAACAAAAACGAACAAAGCAGGTAAATGATGGAAATTGATCTCGATAATCTGGTGTTTAACGGCCTGGATGAAGCTGAAGAGCGCAACGCTGAACGTCTGGAAGACGCGGACAAAAAAGCGCAGGCGGTTGTAGCTGACGATGATTGCGGCGACGCCTGCAAAATCTAATCTCTCAATACCAAAGCACCGGACAGTTTCCGGTGCTTTTTTTTGAACATTTATTCAGGCAATCGCTCGCCGGTTGCGTGCAGACGAAACCCATCCCCCCTTCACACCCTCTTTCTCTTTCATCGGTAACCCATACGGTTACGCCACAGTAGATGTGTTGATACGTTAAGGTAGCAGTTGCACAGTTCGTTCCAGTAAGTCACGCGCGTCTGGCGTAACTCAGCGTGATGTTTTGTCATGGAACCACTCCGGATCGATGTTCGCGACATCGACGCCGTAAAGACTGGCAATCGGAAGTACCGACTCGATAACACGTTGCGCACTGTTCTCCGCGCTCTCGGATGGGGTTGCAAAGAACCGCCGTAACGTATTCACCCAGTTTTGCATGATTCTGACTCCTCACCGTTTTGTCTGACCTCAGTTAAACACCTGTTTTCGCCGCAATGGAAATACCAATATCGGCAGACGATTTGCGCTATCTGCAAAAGCATTCATTTCCGCTACTTGTCGATAACACCTTGTTCACTAATGCCTTTTTGCATATAGCAAAGAACGATTTCTTATTTGGCGATAGCGAACGCTTATGGGAGCGTAACGGGACAAAACAAAAACAACGGGAAAACAGAGGAATCTATGGCAACGCAGAAAAAACATTATCAGCAGCTCGTACTGGCACTCGGTTTATTGACGGCAGGCGGCATTTTATCGACACCGGCTCAGGCCGATCAGCTCGCGGATATCAAAGCCGCAGGGGTGGTGAAAGTCGCCACTTTTGACGCGAACCCGCCGTTCGGCTCCATCGATCCGAAAACACATGACATCGTTGGTTATGACGTTGATTTTGCGAAAGCGCTCGCCAAAACCCTGGGCGTTAAGCTGGAGCTGGTGGCGACGAATCCCGCCAACCGCATCCCTTTGCTGCAATCCGGCAAAGCCGATCTTATTGTCGCGGACATTACCATCACCCCGGAACGTGCTCAGGTCATTGATTTCTCAACGCCCTATTTCGTGACCGGTCAGCAATTCCTGGTTCCGGTAAAATCTGCGGATAAACTCGACGATTACAGCAAAGCGCGCATTGGCGCAGTTAAAGGGACCACTGGCGAACAGGCGTTGCATCAGCGTTTCCCGCAATCCCGCGTGCTTTCCTATGATGATATTCCGCTGGCGCTGACCGCGCTGCGTAACGGTAACGTCCAGGCGATTACGCAGGACAGCACCATTCTGGCGGGCTTACTTTCGCAGGCCCCCGATAAAGCCAACTTCAAAATTCTGCCGGACCTGCTCAGTAAAGAAGAGATCGGCGTCGGCGTGAAAAAAGGCGAAACCGCCCTGCTCAACGTCGTCAACACCGAGCTGGTTAATCTTGAGAAAAACGGCGAAGCGGCCAAAATCTATGACGTTTGGTTCGGGCCGCAAACCCAGTCACCGCAGCCCCGCGCCTTTAAAATAGAAGCCCAGTAAAATGCTCTCAGGTCTATTCTCACGCTCCGCGGCTCGTGCCGCGGATTTTTCACATCTGGAACATGCCAGCGTTGAGTTCCGAAATGTGGTCAAACGCTACGGCGATCATCAGGTGCTTAACGGGATAAATTTCACCGTCGCGCCCGGCGAAGTGGTGGCCATCCTCGGCCCCTCGGGTTCCGGTAAATCCACCCTGATCCGTCTCATTAATCAGCTTGAGTCCCTGAACGGTGGCGAAATACTGATTGATAACAAACCCACCCGCGCGCTGACCGGCACGGCCCTTCGCCAACTCCGAAGCCGCGTGGGATTTGTGTTCCAGCAATTCAATTTGTACGCCCATCTCAGCGCCGCTCAGAACATCAGTCTCGCACTTGAGAAAGTGCACGGCTGGACGCCGCCGCAGGCTCAGGCGCGCGCACTGGCCCTGCTCGAACAAGTCGGCATGGCGGAAAAAGCACACCATTACCCGGCGGAGCTTTCTGGTGGACAGCAGCAGCGCGTGGCAATTGCGCGCGCCCTGGCATCATCACCTCAAATTATCCTGTTTGATGAGCCGACATCCGCGCTCGATCCCGAGATGATCGGCGAGGTATTGCAGGTCATGAAATCACTCGCCCACAGCGGGATCACCATGATTGTGGTGACGCATGAGATGCAGTTCGCGCGTGAGATTGCCGACCGGGTGGTGTTTATTGACGGCGGCGAGATCCTCGAAACCGCCCCACCGGCGCAATTTTTCCAGCATCCGGAACATCCTCGCACCCGCCGTTTCCTGCAAAAAGTGTTAAACCCGCTTCATCAGGAGCAGCCGTAATGCCCGCTCTCGACTGGCAAGGTGTGTTGACCGGACAACCTGTGCAGTGGCTTTTATCCGGCTTCCTGACCACGCTGTGGGTGACGCTAGCGGGGATGGTCATCGCCAGCGGCCTGGCGATTCTGTTTCTGCTGTTGCGCACGGCGGGCGGTAAAACGGGCAGAGCCGTTGTTTCCGTCTGGGTTTCGCTGTTTCGCAATACGCCGTTACTGGTGCAACTTCTGTTCTGGTATTTTGCGGCGTGGAACTGGCTACCGTTTACGCTTCGCGATTACATCAATGGCGAACACACATGGTCGATTTTGCCCGGTGACGTCTGGTGGTTCACGCCTGAGTTTTTATGTTCCGCCTGGGGGCTTGGCGTGTTCACCTCTGCGTTTCTGGTTGAAGAGATTGAATCCGGGTTACAGGCCGTCTCGCGCGGGCAGCGGCAGGCAGCGCTGGCGCAAGGGTTTTCCTCATGGCAGCTCTTCCGCTTTATCTTGCTCCCGCAAGGTCTGGCGCATGCGTGGCAGCCGGTTGTTGGCCAGTACCTGAACTTAATGAAACTCTCCTCGCTTGCCAGCGGCATTGGCTTTGCCGAGCTGACCTATCAGGTGCGGCAAATTGAAAGTTATAACGCGCATGCGCTGGAAGCCTTTACCGTCGGTACGGTGCTTTACCTGCTGACCGGCGTGTTGATGGGTCTGCTGCTGGGCAAACTCGGCCCCTCTCCCGCAAAACGTATTCAGCGCGCACAAAAAATCACGATTGCCACAGGGAGTGAAAACGCATGATCGCCGGACTGGCTGTGATAACCGATAACCTGGATTACTTGCTGTGGGGGCGTCTGTCTGCAGGCCAGCCAGGCGGCGTGTTGCTGACGTTGCTGATGGCGTTGGGCGCAGCGGTTCTGGCTCTGCCTGCGGGTATTGTCCTGGCGAGCCTCGCCTGGCGTTTTCCAGGCATGGTGCGCAAGGTGCTTTATGTATGGGCAGAAGTGATTCGCGGTATTCCGCTTATTTTTGTGATTTTCTGGATGTGGTATTTGCTGCCGCTGTTAACCGGTGGAGATTTACCCGGTGCCGTCACTGTGACCCTGGCGCTGGCATGGTTTACCGCGGCGGCGGTGATGCACTCGGTGTTAGCGGGTCTTCGCGCCCTGCCGACGGGGCAGTACGAAGCGGCGCTGACGCAGGGTTTTGGCACGCAGCAAACGCTGTGGCTGATCTTGCTCCCGCAGGTCTTACGCACCATTTTGCCGTCGCTTTTGGGGATATTTATCAGTCTGCTAAAGGACACGTCGCTGGCGTTTATTGTGAACGTTCCGGAGCTAACGACCGTGGCCGGACAGGTCAATAACCGGGTGCAGATTTACCCGGCAGCGATCTTTATCTTCACCGGCGTGGTGTATTACCTGCTTTGCTGCGCCCTGGAGCAGATAGCAAAACGCTGGCGGGTGACCCGACCAGCGTTTTGAGGATGTGCGTGATTAGAATGCGTAACGCACTTTCATACTCACGCTCTGGCTGGTGAATTTCGTGCGCTGTTCGGCATCGTATTGCACGGTGCCGTCCAGCACGTCACTGAATTTCGCCGTCACACCCACACCGGCCATCGCGATCCACGGGCTTTCGTTCATGCCCTTGTACGTGAATGGTGTGGTTTGGCTGCCGATAAACGCTGCAGTGGTTTGCGTCGGATCGTTTTTCACGTCATAGCCAGCACCAAGATAGCCGTGCACATCCACAATTTCAGAGAGTTGCAGGCCCGCTTTGGCTTTGCCGGAGAAGACCCAGGCTTCTGTCGTTGCGCCGTCGACATCCAGACCCACATCGTCGGCTCCCGACTCTTTGTAACCTTTGTTTTTCACGCGGTAGTAGTCGCTGCGCAGGACAGGCGTCAGCGTCCAGCTTTCGGCCGGATGGAAGGTGCTTTGCAGCCCCAGTCCCGCCTGGAAAGTATGGCTGTCATAGTCTGAATGCGCGGTGCCCCTGAACGCCATGCTACCATCCGCTGGGTTTTCGATATTCAGGTAGCGATTGCCTTGGGTGGTGTTACGCCCAAAACCTGTTTGCCAGGTCAGACTGGTATCCGGCGTGAAATCGTACCCACCGTAAGCCAGCGCGTTCCAGCTTTCTACGCGGGCATCGTGGCGAATCTCGCTGGAAGTGTCATTCACGTCTGTGCGGCTCATACCGAGCGCCAGACCGAGTCGCGTCTGGTCGATGATCAATCCGTCAGCCCCGATCGCAATCCCGCGCGTGTCTGCGTTATAGCCGGTGTAATCCCCGCGGCTCGACTGGTTATCCCAGCGGCCAACCGGGCGGATCCAGAGATATTTTTCCGGGTTAAACTCGCTGTCGTAGCCTTGTCCACGCACGGATTCCTGACGATCGCCCACGATGTTGCCAAATGCGCGCAGATTGTTCAGCTCAATATACGGCATGCTGCCATCCATCAGCGGCGCGAGCTGCACCACATTTTTATGCACCTGTGCGGCAGTGCTGGACGACGTGACCGCACAAACGGTGCTGGCGAGCGCGCCGTTACAGTTAAGCGTCGTCGGGGTGGTCGTAGAATTGTTGTTGGTGTTGATGAGGGTATCGATTGTCCCTCCCAGCGCGGTTAACGACGTGTTATTACTGGCGCTCGAGATCGCATTTTTAACCGTTGTCAGCTTGGTTTCGACGATTTTTAACGAGTAGCTGGTGCTGGTTTGCTCTTGCACAAACTGGTAGCGCAGGGAGTCATCAAGCACCGCGTAGGGTGTACCCGAAATATTGCTCGCGGTGACCACATCGCGCAGATAATCGCCCTCTTTAAAGCGGGTGCTGCCGTTAGTGACGACAATGGTACGTCCATTTAGCGTGGCATTACCGGCCACCTGGAGTTTACCGTAATTGCTGGTGTCATCGGCCTGCAACGCCAGCACACCCGAAGCCGTTTGCGAGTAGTTATTCACCGATGAGGGGGCATTGTTATTAAGCAGATCAAAGATACCGCTGTTGCTCATATTGCTGCCAGGCGCATTAACGCGGCCAATAATCACACCCTGGTTGTTGATACCGTTAGTGATATCGATGTTATTTTCGGCGCGGATGGCATCGCCATTAATTGAGCCGATCACACCCCGGTTAATAAACAGATTGGTATTACTGTTATCAGTAAACACCACGCCCGCGCTGTTACCGACAATAAAACCACTGTTAATAATGCTGCCAACCTGCGCGGTGTCGCTCAGATAAAGACCGTTGATCTCACCTTCGACAATACCGTTATTGGTGATACTGGTGACGGTGCTGTTGCCAGTGACCGAAATACCATTACCTGCAGTGGCGTTGATCATACCGCCAGCCTGGTTTTCGATCCGGTAATCGTTCGCATATTGCCCAACGAAAATACCGCTGCTCCCACTGCCGCTCACGGCAATGTTCCCGCTGTTGATCAGCGTATTGTTATGACTGTTATCAGCGGACATCCCGTGAGAACCCGCGCCAGTGGTCACTATCCTGCCCGAATTGCTGACGGTGTTGCGCTGTGAACCTTCTGTGGCATTAACACCGTGGCTTCCGGTGCCGGAGGTCACCAGCAGCCCGTTGTTTTCCACGGTGCTCCCACCCAGTTCGCTGAGTTTCACCGCATGCGACCCATCGCCGGTCGTCGAAACGGTGCCGCTGTTTATCATTTTTCTGGCATCTATCGAGCGAACCAGCACGCCATTGGTGTTATTACCGAATGAACTCACGGTTCCGGCATTGGTCAGTAAACCTTGTTCACTTGAAAAGTCGATCGTCGATACCGTGTTATCAGCAGAAGTACTCACCTGAGCGTCGGACAGAATAGTAATGTTCTGCCCAGTTTCGTTGAAGTGCTGTCCGCCCACCGTTGTACCATTACACGTGATGGTGGTCCCTGCCGTCGTACAGGCCGCCAACGCAGCGGGAGAGGCAAGTATCCCGAACCCGCTCACCACACCGCCGATCATTAAAAAACTCGTCACCTTTTTCAAACCAACACTCCTTAATCAAATAAAGATCGCGCAAAACATAAAAAAAGCCAAAGTCGTGAATACGACTAAAGTATTAGATAATTTTTGGATTTCACAACGCTGTCGATTAAAACATTTTTGATTTGATGAATAATGACTCGCACATTTTATTTAAATGTAAACATCATGCGCGCTTCATTTTTAACGTTGATTTTCAGACGTGATATCTGAAAATAAATAACCCTGGGTATTATTATTGCAAACCAGAAACGCTGCCGGGATTATCCCGCCAGCGATTTGATGACGGTTTCCATCGCCTGAGTAGTTAACTCGCTGCGCTTAATGCGCTGGTTTGCCAGCGAAGTGCGTAATACACCTGCAATAACAATGTGTTTTGGCTCCTGGCCTAAATCGCGCATTTCAAGAACCACTTTACCGACAACCCGGCACATCTCCTGATACAGCGCTTCGTCTTTGGTGATATTGCCCATTTTGCTCACTCCATTGGCCTTTTCGCCTAGCTTAAAGGATTCGCTGAATCTATACAAAGAAAAAGCCCGGCAGAATGTGCCGGGCTTTAATAAAAAAATAAATGTTTAATTGTTTACAGGAATAACCGCGCCTTTATATTTGGTGCGGATCCAGTCCTGAATTTCTTTTGAATGCAGTACGTTCACCAGCGCCACGATATCTTTCTTCTTCTCATCGCCACGATGCACCGTAATGATGTTGGCGTACGGGTTATTTTCACCGCTCTCTACGGCGATAGGATCGTGAACCGGGTCCAGACCCGCGTCGATGGCGTAGTTGGCGTTAATCACTACCGCATCACCTTCGTCATTGTTATACATCTGCGGCAGCAGAGCGGCTTCGACGTTCGGGGTGAATTTCAGTTTTTTCGGGTTTTCAACGATATCGCTGATGCGCGCCGTCACTTTTTCGATGCCCGGCTTCAGCTTGATAACGCCTTCTTTCTCGAAGATGGAAAGAATACGGCCTTCTTCTGACACCGCATCACGCATGATGATTTTGCCGCCTTCCGGCAGGTCTTTCAGCGACTTGTATTTTTTCGAGTAAATGCCGATTGGCTCGATGTGAATCGCGCCCGCACTGACGAAATCGTAATCTTTATCGCCTGCATGATCTTTCAGCACGCTGTTCAGATAAGGAATGTGCTGGAAATAGTTCGCGTCGATGTCACGGCCCGCTAGCGCGGTGTTCGGCAGGATGTAGTCCTGGAATGGTTTAATTTCCAGATCGATCCCCTGTTTTGCCAGAATGGGTTTGGCCTGCTCCAGAATTTCGGCGTGTGGCGTGTTGGATGCCCCTACGGTCAAGGTGTCCGCCCAGGACGCAAAGCTCAGGGCGCTCAGGGTTGCAGCGGCAATCAGTGTCAGTGTTTTTTTCATGATGTCGGTTCCTGTGTGTTTTTAGTATGTGTGTTTTCAGCGTTTATCGAGCAAAGAAGTCATGACATCGCCGCAATACTGGATAATGAAAACGATGATTAAAATGGTCACCGTTGCCACCAGCGTGACGTCACCGTGGTTGCGCTGGAATCCTTCCAGATAAGCCAGATTTCCCAAACCGCCAGCCCCAATCACCCCGGCCATGGCGCTGTAGCTCACCAGGGCAATCAGCGTCACCGTGATGCCTGATACCAGCGCAGGGGATGATTCCGGCAATAAAACCCGAAAAATTAAGGTACTCAGGCGTGCGCCCATCGAACGCGTCGCTTCGATAACCCCTTTGTCCACTTCACGCAGGGCGATCTCGACCAGACGCGCATAGAACGGGGCCGCGCCGACAATCAGTGCAGGCAGTGCGGCGTTCGCGCCAAGAATGGTGCCGACAATCGTTTTGGTGAAGGGAATCAACAAAACGATCAGGATGATGAACGGGATGGAGCGGAACACGTTCACCACAATCGAAATCACGCTATACAGAGTACGGTTCTGGAACAACCCGCCACGCGCGGTTAAGAACAGTGCCAGACCCAGCGCAATGCCGAGCACAAAAGTCGCTACCCCAGACAGCGCGGTCATGTACAACGTTTCGAGCGTCGCCGCCCAGAGTTGATCCCATTTCAGGTGCGGGAAAAGAGTCTCAGCCATGCTTAATTACCTCACCGTCAATATCGCTGTGCTTCAGGTCGGCGAGGATATTGTTCAATTGTTCTTCTGTCGCCACCACGTGTAGCCAGAGCTGGCCGAACACACCGTGGGCGGTTTGCGTCATTTTGCCGTGCAGGATGTTAAACGGCAGGCCGTAACGCAGCGTTAGCTCACCGACAATCGGCTTGTGCGTGCTGTGCCCGGTGAACGTCAGCTTGATGACGGTACCTTCAAGTTCATTTGCCAGTTCCGGGTTGAACGCGTCCTCCTCGTGATACTGACTCACCTGACGAACGAACTGCTGGGTAATCGGTTTTTGCGGATGCGTGAAGACGCTCAGGACGTCGCCCTCTTCCACCACTTGACCGTTTTCCATCACCGCCACGCGGTCGCAGATTTTGCGCACAACGTGCATTTCATGCGTAATCAGCACGATCGTCAGCTTGAAGCGACGGTTAATATCGAGCAGCAGGTCAAGGATCTGATCGGTCGTCTGCGGGTCGAGCGCAGAGGTTGCCTCATCGCACAGCAAAACATCGGGGTTATTGGCCAGCGCACGGGCAATGCCGACGCGCTGCTTTTGCCCACCGCTCAACTGGGACGGAAAGGCATTTTCGCGACCCGTGAGGCCCACCAGTTCCACCAGTTCCGCTACGCGCGCCGTAATTTTGTTTTTCGGTACGCCCGCGATTTGCATGGAAAAAGCAATGTTCTCGCTGACGGTTCGCGACCACAGCAGATTGAAGTGCTGGAAAACCATGCTGATTTTCAGACGCGCCTGGCGCAATGCTTCGCCCTTCGCAGATGAGATGTCATGGCCGTTAATGGTCACGTTGCCAGACGTCGGTTTTTCCAGGCCGTTCAGCAGGCGAATCAGCGTACTTTTTCCGGCACCGCTATAGCCAATAATTCCGTAAATCTGTCCCTGCTCAACCGTCAAATTGACGTTATCAACAGCGGTGAGTGACACTTTCCCGTTGTCAAAAACCTTCGAAATATTCCTGAGAACAATCATTATTTTACTTATCCGTTACGCATATAGCGGTTTAGCAGTATGGATGTCCAAACGATAATAATCAGACGTTATCATGTTTTAAATGAACAAAATAGTCTTTCTTATAACCTACGGAAATATGTGGCGTGGCAACTGGGCGCAGAGGGATTAGCTTATTTTCAGCAATGATTATCTACCAGATGCATATATGACGGCGTGGCTGACGTAATAATGCGCATTTTTGCAGCATTTTTCCCTTGGATAGACATCCTCCCATCCAGCCAGCTTAACGGCTTGCAGTCCTTACCGCCGAAAACGTCATTTATATTACTTTCCGTTCTAAAAGGCAGTGAAAGGTTCTTTATTGAGAAAATTTCATAGTCCTATCATCCAGCCATGTTCTCTTTCAGGAAAAGACCATGGCGATTTATCACTCCGTTACCGAACTGATTGGCCGCACGCCGATGATTCAGCTGCATAAGCTGAATACCGGTCCGTGCTCGCTCTTTTTGAAACTCGAGAATCAGAATCCTGGCGGGTCTATTAAAGACCGCGTGGCGCTGTCGATGATTAACGAAGCCGAGCGCAAAGGGCTGCTCACACCGGGCGGTACCATTATTGAAGCCACCGCCGGAAATACCGGGCTCGGGCTGGCGCTGATTGCCGCGCAAAAAGGCTATACCTTGATTCTCGTGGTGCCCGACAAAATGAGCCGCGAGAAAATTTTCCATTTGCGGGCGCTGGGTGCGCAAGTTGTCCTGACGCGGTCTGATGTGAATAAAGGTCATCCAGCCTATTACCAGGATTACGCCCAGCGGCTGGCAGATGAGACGCCTGGCGCCTTTTATATTGACCAGTTCAATAACGAGGCAAATCCGCTGGCCCATCGCACGTCCACCGCGCCGGAGCTGTTTGAACAGCTTGACGGCAAAATCGACGCCATTGTCGTTGGCGTGGGATCGGGTGGAACGCTGGGCGGATTGCAGGCGTGGTTTGCCGAACACTCGCCACACACTGAATTTGTCCTCGCCGATCCGGCCGGTTCGGTGCTGGCCGACCAGGTGGAGTCGGGTCGTTATCAGGAGGCGGGTTCGTGGCTGGTGGAAGGCATCGGCGAAGATTTTATTCCGCCGCTGGCTCACATCGAAGGGGTGCAACAGGCATATCGCGTAACCGACCGGGAAGCCTTTGCCACTGCGCGCGAACTGCTCAAAACCGAAGGTATTCTGGCCGGTTCGTCGAGCGGCACGCTGCTGGCGGCCGCGCTGCGCTATTGCCAGGCGCAAACCACGCCCAAACGCGTCGTGACGTTTGCCTGCGACAGCGGCAACAAATACCTCTCAAAAATGTTTAATGACGACTGGATGCGCCAGCAAGGGTTGATCGCGCGCCCACGATCGGGCGATTTGTCTGACTACATTGCGCTGCGTCATGACGAAGGTGCCACCGTGACCGCCGCGCCGGATGACACGCTCGCCACCGTGCTGGCGCGAATGCGCCTGTATGACATTTCACAACTGCCGGTGCTGGAGAACGGCAAGGTCGTCGGTATCGTCGACGAATGGGATCTGGTCAGCCATATCGCGGGCGACGAAGCGCGTTTCGCCCTGCCCGTCACGCAAGCCATGACCCGCCACGTTGAAGTGCTGGATAAACATGCGCCTGAGAGCGAGCTGAAACCGATTTTCGATCGCGGCCTGGTGGCAGTCATTCATGACAGCGACCGCTTTCTTGGCCTGATAACGCGCAGCGATGTCCTCACCGTCTGGCGCAACCGTCTACAACAATAAGGAGAACACCATGAAAACATTGGCCACGTTAAGCGTCCACAGCGGCGAGTTTCACGATCAGCACGGCGCAGTGATGCCGCCGATTTATGCCACCTCGACGTTTGCGCAACCCTCGCCCGGCGAGCATACCGGATACGAATATTCCCGCAGCGGTAATCCGACTCGTCATGCGCTGGAAACCGCCATCGCTGAACTGGAGAGCGGTACACGCGGATTTGCGTTTGCATCAGGACTGGCGGCCATCGCCACCGTGCTGGAGCTGCTGGATAAAGACAGCCATATCGTCGCGATTGACGACGTATACGGCGGAACGTATCGCCTGATCGAAAATGTGCGCAAACGCAGTACAGGGTTACAGGTGAGCTGGGTGAAGCCCGGCGATCTTGCCGCGCTGGACGCGGCCATCCGCCCCGAGACCAAAATGATTTGGGTGGAAACGCCGACCAACCCCCTGCTGAAACTGGCCGACCTCGCGGGGATCGCCGCTATCGCCCGTCGCCATAACATTATTAGCGTCGCGGATAACACCTTTGCATCGCCGGTTATTCATCGTCCGCTGGAATTTGGTTTTGATATCGTGGTGCATTCCGCGACGAAATACCTCAATGGCCACTCGGACGTAGTCGCAGGGCTGGCGGTGGTCGGCAGTAATAGCCCTTTGGCTGAAAAGCTGGGCTATTTGCAAAACGCGATTGGCGGCGTCCTCGATCCGTTCAGCAGTTTCCTGACCTTACGCGGGATTCGTACTCTCGCCTTGCGCGTGGAAAAGCACAGTGCGAATGCGCTGGCGATTGCGCAACGACTTGAGCAGCATCCACAAATTGAAAAAGTCTGGTTCCCGTGGCTGGAATCTCATCCCCATTATCAGCTGGCCCGCACCCAGATGGCACTGCCCGGCGGGATGATTTCGGTGGTGGTGAAAGGCGATGCGCAACGGGCAACGGACATCATCCGCAAGCTGAAGCTGTTTACGCTAGCCGAAAGCCTGGGCGGCGTAGAAAGCCTTGTTAGCCAGCCTTACAGCATGACGCACGCGTCCATTCCCCTCGAACAGCGGCTGGCAAACGGTATTGTTCCGCAACTGATTCGCCTGTCTGTCGGAATAGAGGATGCGAGCGACCTGATTGCCGACCTGGAGCAGGCGCTGACAATTTAAGCATTTCGCGGCAGAGCGCTAATCTGCCGCAACAACCTGCTCTTGCACCTTAACGCGTTGATAACAATCTTATGTGAATCTGCACAGATTATTTTTGAAACGCCGTTTCCATTTTCCTTTTGTCTGAAAATCAGCGTATAATGCGCGCCTAATCCCTGGTGAATGGTTTCAGCCCTTGGAATACAAAAAACAACGTAAAATTTCTCCTCTCCTCCGTTGGGCTGATACTCAGGCACACTTTCTTCTGCACGCTCATTTGATGTCACCTATCCTTAGTGCGTGCCATTTAAAATTTCGCAACACAGGTTTGACTCCGCGGCAGTGCGCCCCCGGAGCGAGATTCCCATATCCTTCCCAACTTAAAAGACTAAGACTGTCATGAAAAAGACGAAAATTGTTTGCACCATCGGCCCGAAAACCGAATCTGAAGAGATGCTGAGCAAAATGTTGGACGCCGGCATGAACGTAATGCGTCTGAACTTCTCTCACGGCGACTATGCTGAACACGGTCAGCGTATTCAGAACTTGCGCAACGTGATGAGCAAGTCTGGTAAAAAAGCAGCCATCCTGCTGGATACCAAAGGCCCAGAAATCCGCACCATTAAACTGGAAGGCGGCAACGACGTCTCCCTGAAAGCCGGTCAGACCTTCACTTTCACCACGGATAAAACCGTTGTGGGTAACAGCGACATCGTGGCTGTGACTTATGAAGGCTTCACCAGCGATCTGTCTGTTGGCAACACCGTACTGGTAGACGATGGTCTGATCGGTATGGAAGTTACCGCGATCGAAGGCAAAAACGTTGTTTGTAAAGTGCTGAACAACGGCGACCTGGGCGAAAACAAAGGCGTTAACCTGCCAGGCGTTTCTATCGCTCTGCCAGCGCTGGCTGAAAAAGACAAACAGGACCTGATCTTTGGTTGCGAACAAGGCGTTGACTTTGTTGCGGCTTCCTTCATCCGTAAGCGTTCTGACGTTGTCGAAATCCGTGAACACCTGAAAGCCCACGGTGGCGAGAACATCCAGATCATCTCCAAGATTGAAAACCAGGAAGGCCTGAACAACTTCGACGAAATCCTCGAAGCGTCAGACGGCATCATGGTTGCACGTGGCGACCTGGGCGTTGAGATCCCGGTTGAAGAAGTTATCTTCGCGCAGAAGATGATGATCGAGAAATGTGTTCGTGCGCGTAAAGTGGTTATCACCGCGACACAGATGCTTGATTCTATGATCAAAAACCCGCGTCCTACCCGTGCTGAAGCCGGCGATGTCGCGAACGCCATCATCGATGGCACCGACGCAGTGATGCTGTCTGGTGAATCCGCGAAGGGTAAATACCCGCTGGAAGCTGTGACCATCATGGCCACCATCTGCGAGCGTACTGACCGCGTGATGACCAGCCGTCTGGACAGCAACAACGACAGCCGTAAGATGCGCATCACCGAAGCCGTTTGTCGTGGCGCTGTAGAAACTGCTGAAAAACTGGACGCTCCACTGATCGTTGTGGCGACTCAGGGCGGTAAATCTGCGAAAGCCGTGCGTAAATACTTCCCAAGCGCGACCATCCTGGCGCTGACCACCAACGAAACCACTGCGCGTCAGCTGGTTCTGAGCAAAGGCGTGATTCCACACCTGGTGAAAGAGATCGCGTCTACCGACGATTTCTACCGTCTGGGTAAAGAAGTTGCTCTGCAGTTAGTTGATCGTGGTCTGGCACGTAAAGGCGACGTTGTTGTGATGGTTTCTGGTGCACTGGTTCCAAGCGGCACCACCAATACGGCATCTGTTCACGTGCTGTAATCATTAACAAACGAATTGTTTTCGCAAAAAGCGCCCCTCGGGGCGCTTTTTTATTTGTGGCAATAACATAATTATTTAAAAAGCAAATCGGGTTTTTCTATTTAAGAGCGATTTATCTAAGATGAATCCGATGAAAATTCTCTTTTTTTACATAGCTTTTTTAAAGAATTGCCCAGATTCGTTGCTTCTTTGAGCGAACGATCAAAAATAGGTGTATTCCCATCAAAAAAATATTCTCAACCTAAAAAACTTTGTGTAATACTTGTAACGCTACATGGAGATTAACTCAATCTAGAGGGTATTAATAATGAATCGTACTAAACTGGTACTGGGCGCGGTAATCCTGGCTTCTACTATGCTGGCTGGTTGTTCTAGCAATGCTAAAATCGACCAACTGTCTTCTGACGTTCAGACTCTGAACGCTAAAGTTGACCAGCTGAGCAACGACGTGAACGCAATGCGTTCTGACGTTCAGGCTGCTAAAGACGACGCAGCACGCGCTAACCAGCGTCTGGACAACCAGGCTACTAAATACCGTAAGTAATAGTACCTGTTAATAAAATGGCGCACATTGTGCGCCATTTTTTTTGCCTATTATCCGCGAACGCCTACTGCATCACCACGTCCTGCTCGCCTTCAGTGACTGCCGCTGAAACACGGTTGTTCTGTACCGACAATACCGCACTGTTCGCAGAAGGGCCATTACCGGCCGACACCGCGACCGGGATCCCCGCGCGACGCGTTAACGCTTTGTCGATCAGCGCCTTGTCATTCCCTTCCTGAGACGCAAACGACGCAAAGTCCGCGTTGTGGATGATTGGCGTGGTTTGCGGGTTCTCGCCCTCAATCTGAGCCAGAGGACGGTGCACCTCAATGTAATGTCTGCCATCAGGTTCTACCGAGAACTTCACGGGTTCATTGATGATCTGCACGCGCGTCCCCACGCGAGCCTGCGCAAACAGCGCTTTAATATCAGGCGCGTTCATTCGCATACACCCGGAACTGACACGCAGCCCGACGCTATCCGGCGCACTGGTGCCGTGGATAAGATATTCCCCATGACCTATCCCCAGACGCAATGCAAAGCGCCCTAACGGGTTATTAGGCCCTGCCGGTACTACGGGCGGCAATTTGATGCCCTGAGCCAGTGAGCGCGCTCTGATGCCCGCTGTAGGCGTCCACGTAGGATTAGGGATCTTCTGGCTAACGCGCGTGGTGCTGACCGGCGTCTCCAGCCCTAATTGCCCTATTCCTAGCGGATAGACCTGGACGATATTTTCACCCGGCGGGAAATAATAGAGCCGCAGTTCCGCCAGGTTCACCACGATGCCCTCGCGTGGCGTATCGGGCAGCAGCATTTGCGATGGGATAGTAATCACCGTCCCCGGCGCTGGATAAACCGGCGCAATTGTATTATTGGTTTCGAGGATCAGCTGCGCCGCCGTATTAAATCGTCGGGCAATGGCCTGCAAGTTTTTGTCCCCTTCCTGGATGGAATAGGTTTGATTTTGACCAATAAGACGGCTTCCCGCTGGCGGCAACGGGTAATCCATCGCGCTGGCAGAATGAAGGCCACCGAAAGAGCTAATCAGTAAAAGAGTAATAAGAGATGCGCGCTTCATGCTGAGATTCCTTATTCACTGACAGGACGCCAGAAAGCTGAAAAACCCGCGAGATGGGAACCACCTCGCGAAACATGAATGAATGCTGTTTTGTTAGTTTAGCTAATGTTAGCGGCTTTGGAGCGGATTGCGCGGATCATCGCTTCCAGCCCCTGAGAACGGGAGGGGGTTAAATGCTGGGTCAGGGCCATTTGTTCGAACCACGGGCGAATATCGAAGGCGACAATATCCTGCGCGGACATCTGGTGATACAGAATGAAAACGACGGCCACCAGCCCTTTGACAATCGCCGCATCGCTATCGCCCTGCAGTTCGATCACGCCATCGTCGTTCTGGCGCATCACAATCCATACCTGGCTCTGGCAGCCCTGAATAATATTCTCCGGGTTATGCGCCTCTTCGCTGAGAACCGGCAGTCGCTGGCCCAGCTCAATAATGTACAGGTACTTTTCTTCCCAGTTGGCGCAACGGGTGAAGTTACGCAACAGCTTATCTCTGTCCGGCAACGCGGCCATGTCTTGCCTCTCTCTTATCCCAGGAGATGATGGATGCGTTTGAGCCCCGTCACCAGCCTGTCGACCTCTTCCGTCGTGTTATACATCACCAGCGACGCGCGGCACATTGCCGGGACCTGGTAAAACGCCATCAGCGGCATTGCGCAGTGGTGACCCGTTCGTACCGCCACGCCATAATTATCAAGGAAACTGCCCACGTCGTAAGCGTGATGTTTGCCCAGATTAAAGGCAATAACGCCTTTACGCGCGTCAGGGCCGTACAGCGTGAGATCCGGGACGCTGGCCATTTCCGCCAGCGCATAGCGCATCAGCGACGCTTCATACTCGGCGATAGCATCCAAACCGAGTGTGGAAACGTAGTCGATTGCCGCACCCAGCCCGATGATCCCGCCCGTATTCGGTGTACCCGCTTCAAAGCGCCACGGGGCTTTGGCGTAGGTCGTGCCTTGCGTCAGGCTGACGGTCGCAATCATCGATCCGCCCCCTTCCCACGGCGGCATCGCCTGCAAAATATCTTCTTTCACATACAGCACACCGATTCCGGTTGGGCCATACAGCTTGTGACCGGAAAACACGTAAAAATCACAGTCCAGCGCCTGCACGTCAATAGTGTGATGCATAACGGCCTGTGCGCCATCCACCAGCACTTTTGCGCCAGCCTGATGCGCTTTCGCAATGATTTCTGCGACCGGATTCGCGGTGCCAAGAACGTTAGAGATCTGCGTAATCGCCACCAGTCGCGTACGCGCGTCAAGCAACGCGTCGAGCTGTTCCAGCTGCAACGTGCCGTCCACGTTAAGTGGAATGACGCGCAGCTGTGCGCCTGAGCGCTCACAGAGCATCTGCCACGGCACGATATTGGCGTGGTGCTCCATCTGGGTGATCACGATATTATCGCCCGCATGCACCTGCGCATTGCCCCAGCTATTGGCGACCAGGTTGATCCCCTCTGTTGTGCCGCGCACAAACACCAGCTCTTCCGCTGAACGGGCGTTCAGGAATGCCGCTACCTGCGTGCGGACATTTTCCATGCGCTGAGTGGCTTCTGCGCTCAGGGTATGAATGCCGCGATGCACGGCCGCATAGCCGTGGCGGTAAAATTCCATCTCGGCGTCAATCACCTGATTCGGCTTTTGCGCGCTGGCGGCGCTGTCGAGATAGGCAAGCGGCAAACCGTTGACTTCACGGGTCAGGACAGGGAAATCCGCCCGCACTTTCTCTACCGGGAAACTCATGCTTTGCCTCCAGGCAGACGCTGACCAATACGCGCCAACACCTGCTGTTTGAGTTCTTCATCGCCGAGCGCTTCCGTCAGCTCCGCGGCAAACGCGTAGATGATCATTTTCTGCGCGGCCTGTTTATCGATCCCACGCGAACGGAGATAGAACATCTGTTCGTCGTCGATACGACCGACCGTCGCGCCATGGCTGCACTTCACGTCATCGGCGTAAATTTCGAGCTGCGGCTTGGTATCCACCTCAGACAAACGCCCCAGCAGCAAATTGTTGTTGGTCATCTGCCCATCAGTTTTGATGGCGTGTTGCGCAACGTTGATCATGCCGTTAAACACCGCACGGCCTTTATCGTTGACGATAATTTTGTGCATCTGACGGCTGTTGCAGTAGCCCTTGTTGTGCTCAACCCAGGTACGCGTATCGCACACTTCAGATTTCACCGGCATCGCCAGGCTGTTAATGCGCAGCGTCGTATTTTCGCCGTTGAGCTGAGTGCTGGTGTTATGACGCAGCACCGACCCGCCGAGCAGGAAGCTGTGGCTAAACGCCGCCGCATCGGCCGCCATAAACAGATCGTTATGGGCAAAGTGATGACACGCCGGGTTCTCGAACGCCAGCTTGATGTGATGCAGTTGCGCATTCGCCGCCACGTTCATCGTCACTCGCGCACCGGTGAAATGTGCGGTCTCGTTAAGGCTGACGTAATGCTCAATAACCGTCGCGTCGGCCCCTTCGGCCAATTCAACGTGGTGACGGTAATGCGCGGTGTTGACCTCGTCGCCCTCAAGCCCTTGCGTGATATGCAGCAACAGCAACGGTTTTGCCGGACGCTGATTACGCTTGATGCGAATGTGCGTCACGCTCTGAGAAAGGCTTTCGGTCAGATGCAGGAACACATCCGGCTGCACAGGTGCGGGTAAGGCCTGACGATTATCGTTGATCTCGACATCAAAACCGCTGCCTTCGGTGTTATCGCTGAGCGCCGGGTTATAGCACCCGTCGACAAACACCAGGCGCACGGCGTCAATGTTTAGCGCCAGCGCATCGCGCTGAGCCGGGCTGACATCCGCCAGTCGCGTCACAAACTGGCTTTTCAGCAAGCCGTCCAGCGGGGTGTATTTCCAGTTCTCATGCTTACGCGTCGGCAGCCCCAGGCGCAGCATCTGTTGCAGATGCTGCTGCGCGTATTCCGAACGCGTTTCGCCCTGCGCTTCGAACAGGCGATGCCACTGTTGCAGCGCGTTACTGCTGTTCGGTAAGCCAGCCATAGCCCTGCTCCTCCAGTTGTTTGACCAGAGTAAAATCACCCGATTTCACAATACGGCCCTGGTACAGCACATGGACGTGATCCGGTTTGATATAGTCCAGAATGCGCTGGTAGTGGGTGACGATAATGAACGAACGTTTGCCGTCACGTAGGGAATTCACGCCGTCAGCGACAATTTTTAGCGCATCAATGTCCAGCCCGGAGTCGGTTTCATCCAGAATGCACAGCTCAGGTTCAAGCACTGCCATCTGCAGGATATCGTTACGCTTTTTCTCACCGCCGGAGAAACCGACGTTCACCGAGCGGGTCAACAGATCTTCCGGCATTTTCAGCAGTTTGATCTTCTCTTCCATCAGATCCTGAAAATCAAAACGATCCAGTTCTTCTTCGCCGCGGTATTTTCGCACCGCATTCAGAGAGGTTTGCAGGAAGAACTGGTTGCTGACGCCAGGGATTTCAACCGGGTACTGGAAAGCCATAAAAATGCCTTCGCCTGCGCGGTCTTCCGGTGACAGCTCCAGCAAGTCTTTGCCTTTGAATTCAACCGTTCCGCCGACGACTTCATAGTCTTCACGTCCGGCCAGCGTGGCCGACAGCGTGCTTTTACCGGAACCATTCGGGCCCATAATGGCATGCACTTCTCCTGGGCGAACCTCGATATTCAGCCCGCGCAGGATCGCTTTATCTTCCACACTGACCTGTAAATTTTTAATGCTTAACATGTGCTTTCCTTAATCCTTAACCGACGCTGTGTTCGAGGCTGATTGCCAACAGTTTTTGGGCTTCCACGGCGAACTCCAACGGCAGTTCTGAGAACACGTCCTTACAGAAGCCGTTCACAATCATCGAAATGGCGTCTTCTTCGCTGATCCCACGTTGCAGGCAGTAAAAGAGCTGATCTTCCCCGATGCGCGAGGTGGTGGCTTCATGTTCAAGCTGAGCCGTATTGTTCCGGCATTCCACATACGGGAAGGTGTGTGCGCCGCAGTCGGTGCCAATCAGCATCGAGTCGCATTGGGTAAAGTTGCGTGCGTTGGTGGCCGTCGGCATGATTTTCACCAGGCCGCGATAGCTATTCTGGCTGTGCCCGGCGGAGATCCCTTTCGAGATGATCGTCGATTTGGTGTTTTTGCCGATGTGAATCATCTTGGTGCCGGTGTCGGCCTGCTGATGTCCGCTAGTCAGCGCCACGGAGTAGAACTCGCCGATGGAGTTATCGCCGCGCAAAATGCAGCTCGGGTATTTCCAGGTAATGGCTGATCCAGTTTCCGATTGCGTCCAGGACATCTTGCTGTTTTCACCTTCGCACAGCGCGCGTTTGGTCACGAAATTCAAAATACCGCCGGTATTGCCATCGCCAGGGAACCAGTTCTGCACGGTGGAATATTTTACTTCCGCATCTTTATGGATGATCACTTCTACTACGGCCGCGTGCAGCTGGTAGCTGTCACGCACGGGCGCAGAACACCCTTCGATGTAACTGACATAACTGCCTTCGTCGGCCACCAGAATGGTGCGTTCGAACTGTCCGGTTTTTTCGGCGTTAATACGGAAATAGGTCGACAACTCCATTGGGCAACGCACGCCTTTCGGGATGTAAATAAACGTCCCGTCGGAGGCCACGGCGGCATTAAGCGCGGCAAAGAAATTATCGTTACTCGGCACAACGGTGCCTATGTACTGTTTCACCAGATCCGGGTGATCGTGGATCGCTTCGCCGAATGAACAGAAGATGATGCCCTGCTCCGCCAGCTTGCCGCGGTAGGTCGTGGCGACAGACACCGAGTCAAAAATCGCATCGACCGCCACTTCGCGTCCTTCGCGGACCGGCACGCCGAGCTGTTCGAACGCCTCTTCCACCTCTTTACTCAGATAGCTGTTTTCCCCGGTCTGCTGCACAGCGCCGGGCTGCGAGGCGCAGGTATCATCACAGCTCCCGCAGGACGGTGCGGAGTAATAGCTGTAATCCTGATAGTCCAGATGTTTATAGTGCGCCTTCAGCCAGTGCGGCTCTTCCATCTCCAGCCATGCGCGAAATGCGCTCAGGCGAAACTCGAGCATCCACTCTGGCTCGTTACGCTTTGCCGAGATCGCCCGCACGACATCTTCGTTAATGCCCTTTGCGAGCTCATCCGTTTGTAGCTGGGTGAAGAACCCCTCTTTGTAATTGAGGTGCCCGCCGCTCCAGGTGTTAACATCGTCAGTTGCTTCAGTATTACGAGACATAGTACCGCCTATACCCCAAAGCTTTCGCCGCAGCCGCATTCGTTCTGGGCTTTCGGGTTATTAAATTTGAATAACTGGTTTAAGCCTTCGCGCACGAAATCGACTTCTGTTCCGTCGATAAACGGCATGGCCTGGAGGGCGACAAACAGCTTCGCGCCGTCCGTTTCGAACACTAGATCGTCTTTCTCCGGCTCGGTGACCGTCCCCAGCACGTAGCCAAAGCCCGCGCAGCCGGTCTGTTTCACGCCTAAACGCAAACCCACTATTTCCGGTTTTTTATCGATTAATTCGTGAATCTGCGCCGCCGCTGTTGGCGTCAGCGTCAATCCACGCCAGGCGAAATCAGCAGGGTTAAAGGTTTCTGAATGCAGTTCCATAGGTCCACCTCATCTATTGAGCCACTACGGGCATAACACCATGTTAGTGATAACGATTATCACTTCAACCCCCTGACAGCAGGGGCTTTCGGCTTAATCGCCCTTTTTGGCTACTTTACTTAAGCATAGACCCTGCCGCGCCAGGCAGGAGCGTTGGTTAAAATAATCCAATGCATTGATAAATAATGGATTAGCAAAAGCTAATCGGGGCAACGGGTTACGCCGTAGAAGATGTATAGATAATGCCTATTTTTAAAATAGACAGCGCAGAATTTCCAGGAAAATACTGAAACAGGGCGAAAATGGCGCGCTGCGCGAGCGAATTGGCCGTCAGACGCTAGACTTTAGGAGACACCAAAAGGAGATTATCTATGTCATCACATGATTTTGAGAATGAAGCCGATCGCTTGGCGAATAAAGCCTTTAACAAAGCTGACGAACTCGCTGGAGAAGCACAATCCCAGTTTGGCGCTGCGGTTGACTCACCTAAACATCAGCTTAAAGGTGCAGCACGAAAA
This sequence comes from Enterobacter sp. 638, assembly GCF_000016325.1. Taxonomy (NCBI): domain Bacteria; kingdom Pseudomonadati; phylum Pseudomonadota; class Gammaproteobacteria; order Enterobacterales; family Enterobacteriaceae; genus Enterobacter; species Enterobacter sp. 638. The sequence goes on along the minus strand of NC_009436.1, from coordinate 1,913,417 downwards.
TATGCCGCCAAAGCGTCGGATGTTGCAGATGATGTGTCTGAAAGAGTGCGTGATAATCCGTTGACCGGATTGATGGCCGCAGGTGCCATTGGCCTGATTATTGGCCTGTTGATGGGGCGTAAATAAGACATTCACTCTGGCCCGCAAGGGCCTTTTTTACAATCCTGCTTCGTGGAACGACACCGCAAAACCCTGCTCTCGCCAGTGATCCAGCTGCTCCTGCTGACGTGCTGTAGGGGCTTTACCCGTCCAGACAAAAATCTTTTGCCCCGGGAACAGTTCTGGACGTGGAGAATCAATCGGTTCTGCTAACACGTCAATATGCCAGCCTTTATGAGAAAGCCGGGCAGCCTCAAGCCACAAGCGCGTGCGGTCTTCACATTCCCAACCGATTAACAGCGCGTCTTTTCCTGACTTTTTACGTGATTCCGCCAGGGAAGCCGCCGCAACCTCAATGAGCACACCGTCTAACAGACTTGCCATGTGGCGAACCGTATTTTGATCGTGGCTCATGCGTTGACGGACGGGAACAAGAATATTATCGATAAGGGCTTCAACGGAATGTTCGCGACGGAAGTCAGTGAGTTTGGCGCGCAATTTTGCCGGGCTGGCGTAGCGTAAAACCAGCATCATCTCTTCCTGATATGCCGTCCAGCTACTCTCAGTGACCATTTCCTGCGCACCCAAAAGGGCTTTGACCTTACCAACCGAAACGCCGCTTTTCATCAGGCGTTTGATTTCTTCGATGCGCAGAATATCTTCTTCATCGAACTGGCGATGGCCGCCTTCGCTGCGCTGGGGTTTCAACAAACCATAGCGACGCTGCCATGCGCGCAGCGTTACTGGGTTGATTCCGCATCGTTCGGCGACTTCACCGATACTGTAATAGGCCATTAGCTCCCTCACGCTAAATACTTCCATACTAAAACTAACTAACCTTATCAGATTGTACAAATGAAATGTATAACTAAGAATCCGGTTAGCAGCAAGTGCTTGTCAAGCCTACCAGAATTAGGTTTATGCATTGTTGTACAAACTTTACGACTCGTATCATTCAGCGTGAGAGAGGTTTACCGCACATTAGATATCGAATTTCTTTTCTGGCCAGGCAATCGGCGGAATGCCTCCCAGTTTCGGACTGGCAAAAAGATGCCCCTGAAACTCGGAAATCCCAGCGGATTCAAGCCACATCCACTCCTCCGCCTTCTCAACACCCACGGCGCAAAACTGAATTTCCAGTGAGGCACAGCATTTGATAATGGCCTGAACAATCGCCTGGCGCGGACCGCTTTTATGCACATCCGCAACCAGCTCGCGATTGATCTTGATACGGTCAGGCTGGAATTGCGCCAATAGCAGCAAGCCCGCAAAACCGGCACCAAAGTGATCGATTGCCACGCTGATCCCGGCGCTCTTAAGCTGTCGGACCGCCCCTTTGAATTCGGTGAGTCGCGAAATCACCTCACTTTCGGTGAATTCAATAATGATTTGCTCGGGCACCAGACCATTGGCGGCGATTTCTTTCAGCAGGAAATCGACGGCATTCGGCACATTGACCAGCGTCATCGGCAGCAGATTCAGGGATAACGTCTGCCCTTCAAGGCCCAGCGCACTCGCCATCGACAGCGCGACCTGCTTACTTTTCAAATCCGACTCGTAAATCGCATTCCCGGTCAGCGACTCAAAATAGACGGCCGGTGAACCACCAGACGGCGTACGCAGCAGCGCTTCCCAGGAGACAACCTGTTGCGTCAGCGGGTCAACAATGGGCTGAAACGCAAAGCTACAGTCTGCCCCTTTGGCAATCACCGGGGGCTGGCGCGAAAACGCATCCTCTTCGGGGATAAATTCCCAGGTATCGCCCGGTGGGATTTCGAAATAGTTTTCTTTTTCAGTGGCTTCTACAAAGGTGCGGAAAAACTGTAGCGCACGATCGTTGTACGTGAGCTGATAGCGAGTTGTCCCTTTATTCAGCACCTGCTGAAGCACTTCTTCCCTGTCGTAGCGCCGCAGATCAAAGAGTTCCATGCCTGCATGACCAAATCGCCTTGACGGGCCGTAGTCATAAAGCAACTCCACCAGATTGTAGTGCCGGGGGTCGTTGCAAATATGCTCGTAGATACGCTTGACGCTCTCTTCCGGCCCTTCGAGCAGCTGGAAAAAAGTGCACTCCGTTGAATAATAAAATCCCTGTGACGTCCGAGTGCCGATTCTTATCGGCGGCTGCTTCGACCATTTTTTCCAGAGATTTAACTGGAACGTTCGCGCAGAGATGACTGCGGTAAATAATGGTTGTGAGCATGATTTTCCAGGGTGTTTATCGGGTGGGCCGCACACAAAAATGATGTGGGTATTGCGTGTTATACCACATTAATTGCTTAACAAATAATTTACAGCTCAAGGATTTAGCGCTTTTTTTCTCGCCATTTTCGGCTTGTACAACTTTATTCTGCAATACACGTTGTACAATATATCCTTTGCATAACCTTGCAATGTTTACATTCATAACCTATTGATTTATTTAAAACCTGTAACTAAAAGTGAAAAAATATGAAAAATCTGTACATTTTTAATGTACAGATTTAAGAAAAGTGTATACCTTATTTGTAACGTTACTGATTACTCATTTTTACAGGATCGAAACATGCGCCAGAACGGATATCAACCCGATGCCGCCACTGCCATTGCACAGTACTTTGACAAGGCCGCCCTGCCTACCCAGCAGGAGACACTTGGACAGGTGGTAGTCGAAATCCTGCGTGACGGGCGGAGCCTGAATCGCAAGACGCTGTGTGCCAAGCTCCTGTGCCGTCTTGAAGATGCATCGGATGTGGAAGAAGAGAAACATTATCAAACTCTTATCGGCTTACTGTTTGATCGCTGAAGTTCGCAAAACAATTAACAGATTTCCTGGTTTGTCAGTCAACGGGACGAGGGAGCGCTGAAGGCTAACAAAGACCAGGCGATCAGAGATGCTGTTATGAATAGACGTCGTGTAGACAAAATGGTTGACGAGCTTATTGGTGAAGCCGTTCTTTCGCTGTTGAAAGAGAACGGCCCCATCAATACGCATGCATTAACGCAAAGATTACGGAACATGAGAGCTCATGAAAAGGATCCTGAGCGGCGGGAAGCCATAGCAGAGGTTATTGCGGAAATAAGCGGCAGTGATGTGGCGTTTAAACATTACAAAGCCGTGCAAAACCCAGCGAATCGAGAGGGATCTCAAAGGATCAATAATAACAATGTTGTTCCTTTATTTAGCAACGGAAAGCCCGCTGATCCAAAGAAAATACATTGACTGCCAACCGCCACTTAACCATCACGGTGAGAATAAATGAGACAGAATATTCAGGTTCAGCCCGAATTTACGACAGCAAGCTTCGACAGTGCAGTTGCAGAATATTTTCGTACCGCAGGCGATCGGTTTGCCGATGAGGCTGCAATTTTTTCCGCTGCGGTGCGCGGAGTTCTGGCCAACGATGGGCATGTCACCAATAAAGGACTCATTTTATGGCTGATTCATGCACTCGAATCAACCAGCGATGTGGTTCGCGCCGATGTTATTCGCAAAACGCTGGAAATCGTTGTTGGCTACACCATGGATGATATTTAAGGCCCGCAACTTACTCCCTGTTAACGTGTCATCGTCAAATGTGTCGAGCATCATGACGATGACACACTCTTCTTAGCAACAAACCCATCAATAAACCCTGATATATCAAAGCAATGAATAGATGGCATGCATTCTGCTTATGTCCTGCTTTCGAGAGTGTGTCCTGGTGAACCTCTCTTCATTTCTTAACAGGTCTGTTATTGATGAAAAAAGTCGCAAGCGTCTGCCCTTACTGCGGTGCAGGCTGTAAATTAAATCTCGTTGTCGAAAACAATCGTATTATCCGTGCCGAAGCCGCCGATGGCGTCACCAACCAGGGTACGCTGTGCCTGAAAGGTTTTTACGGCTGGGATTTCCTGAACGATACCCGGCTCCTCACCCCTCGCCTGACCCAACCGATGATCCGCTACAACAAAGGTGATGCCTTTACGCCTGTCACCTGGGAAGAGGCGATTCGTTACACCGCCAACAAACTGAAAACGATCAAAGAACAATTCGGCCCACGATCCATTATGACCACCGGGTCTTCACGCGGAACGGGTAACGAAACCAACTATGTGATGCAGAAATTTGCTCGCGCCGTACTGAACACCAACAATGTGGATTGCTGCGCGCGAGTATGTCACGGCCCGTCTGTTGCCGGTTTGCAGCAAACGCTCGGTAACGGGGCGATGAGCAACTCCATTAACGATATCGAGAACTCAAAATGCCTGCTGGTGTTTGGCTATAACTGTGCAGACTCTCACCCTATCGTGGCGCGCCGCGTGCTGAAAGCGCGCCAGAACGGCGCGAAAATCATCGTTTGCGATCCGCGTCGCATCGAAACCGCCCGTATCGCCGATCAACATTTACCGCTTAAAAACGGCAGCAATATGGCGCTGGTCAATGCGTTCGGCTACGTCCTGCTGGAAGAGGAGTTGTACGACAAAACCTACGTCGCACGCTTTGCTGAGGGTCTCGATGCCTATCGTGAGACCGTCAAAGATTATGCTCCTGAAAAGGTTGAGCATCTGACCGGTATTCCCGCGCGGGACGTGCGTCAGGCGATGCGCACCTTTGCAGCCGCGCCGTCAGCCACGGTGATGTGGGGCATGGGCGTGACGCAGTTTGGACAAGCGGTGGATGTGGTAAAGGGGCTTTCCAGCCTGGCGCTGCTGACCGGAAATCTCGGTCGCCCTGCCGTTGGCGTCGGCCCGGTTCGCGGCCAAAACAACGTGCAGGGTGCGTGTGATATGGGCGTGCTGCCCAACATGTTCCCGGGCTATCAGGATGTCACCGATCCCGAAATGCGGCAGAAATTTGCTGACGCGTGGGGAATCGACGCCAATAAAATGGACGATCAGGTAGGCGTGCGCATCACCGAAGTCCCGCATCTGGCGCTGGAAGGCAAAGTGAAAGCCTATTACATCATGGGTGAAGATCCGCTCCAGACCGAAGCCGATTTGGGTCTGGTGCGCAGCGGGTTCGAGGCACTCGATTTCGTTGTGGTGCAAGACATCTTCATGACCAAAACGGCGGAAGTGGCGGACGTGCTGCTGCCTGCGACGTCCTGGGGTGAGCACGGCGGGGTATTCACCTGCGCCGACCGCGGATTCCAGCGTTTTGGCAAAGCGATCGATGCCACTGGCAACGTCAAACGCGACTGGGAGATCATCAGCCTGCTGGCCAGCGAAATGGGCTATCCGATGCATTACGATTCCAACCAGCAAATCTGGGACGAAATGCGTGAGCTGTGCCCGCTGTTTTACGGCGTCACCTACGAAAAAATGGGCGAGATGGGGCATATTCAGTGGCCGTGCCCGACGCTGGATCACCCGGGTACGCCGTATCTGTACAAAGATAATCAGTTCGATACGCCGAGCGGCAAAGGTCAGCTGTTCGCCGCCCCGTGGCGTGCGCCTGCCGAAGTGCCGGACCCGGATTATCCGCTGGTACTCTGCACCGTGCGTGAAGTCGGTCATTACTCCTGCCGTTCGATGACCGGTAACTGCGCGGCGTTGCAAAGTCTCGCCGATGAGCCGGGGCGCGTGCAGATTCACCCGGCGGATGCCGACGCGTTGGGCATTGCGGATGGACAACTGGTGTGGGTGCGTTCGCGTCGTGGGAAAGTGATTACCCGTGCCAGCGTCAGCGAGCGTATCAACGCCGGTGCGGTCTACATGACCTATCAGTGGTGGATTGGGGCGTGCAATGAGCTGACCCAGGATAATCTCGATCCGATTTCCAAAACGCCCGAAACCAAATACTGTGCGGTTAAACTTGAGGCGATCGACGATCAGCGTTGGGCGGAAGATTATGCCGCGTCGGCCTATCAATCGATGAAATCGCGGTTAATCAGTGCAGTAAACGTTTAGCAGAGAATTCACGGAAATGAACAGCAAAGAGGCTCGCCAGTGCGAGCCTCTTTTTTATCGCTTACTCTTTGTTTTGCTCTTTCGCTTCAACTTCACGATACCAGCGTGGATGGTGTTTCTTCGCCCAACGACGACTCACCTTCCCTTCAATCATCCCCTTGACCGACCCTTTCACCCAGAACGCCATATACATATGGATCAGGATGGCGTGGATCAAAATAATCGCCGCCGTGGCGTGGATTAACAGACTCCAGCGCACCACCGTCATCGGGAAATAGTGGGCAAAATAGGGACGCCAGATAATCACGCCCGTCGCCAGCAGCACAAAAATCATGCTCATAATGCTCCAGAACATCATTTTCTGTCCGGCGTTATATTTACCGACATCCGCCACTTTGTGTTCGTTGCCTTTCAGCACTTCAACAATCCCTTTGATCCAGGGCAGATCCTGTTTATCCGGGATGTTGTGGTGCACGAAACGCACAAACATAAACATCAGCGCGAAGAAAATCAGCACGCCAAAAAACGGGTGCAGAATACGCCCCATTTGCGGTGTGCCGAAGGTCTGAGTGAGCCACTGGAGCGTCGGGAAAAAGAGTGCGATCCCAGAGAGCGAGACCAGGAAGAAGCAGATCACCACCGTCCAGTGACAGGCGCGATCGATAAACCTGGTGCGCAGGATCATTTTGCTCTTACTCATGATCGTTCTCCTCTTCATCGTCGTCCGTCTCTTTGTTTGGCCCCACACCGATATAGTGGTAAATCAGCCCGGCAAACGTAGCGACAAATCCGGCTGCGGAGAGCGGCTTGAGAATGCCTTTCCACAGGTTGACCGGGACGTCGATTTTCGGATCGTTGGGCAGATTGTGATACAGCTCCGGCTGGTCGGCATGGTGCAGGACGTACATCACATGCGTACCGCCGACGCCCTGCGGGTTGTAGACACCCGCATTCGTATAGCCGCGCTTTTTGAGCTGCGCCACGCGCGTCTCCCCCATCTCCAGCATCTCTTTTTTGGTGCCGAAATGAATCGCGCCTGTCGGACAGGTTTTGACGCATGCCGGTTCCTGACCGACGCTCACGCGATCCACGCACAGCGTACATTTGTAGACGCGGTTATCGTCAGGATTCAGACGGGGAATGTTGAACGGACACCCGGCGATGCAGTATCCGCAACCGATGCAGTGATCGGACTGAAAATCCACGATCCCGTTGGCGTACTGGATAATCGCTCCGGCAGACGGGCAGGCCTTAAGACAGCCTGGGTCCGCGCAGTGCATGCAGCCATCCTTGCGGATCAGCCACTCCAGCTTGTTGTTTTGCGTGGTTTCGGTAAACCGCATCACCGTCCAGGATTTGGCGGTCAAATCCATTGGGTTGTCGTAGACGCCTTCACACACCCCCACTTCGTCGCGAATATCGTTCCATTCGGAACAGGCGACCTGACAGCCTTTACAGCCGATGCAGGTCGACACATCGATAAGCTTCGCGACTTCGGTTTTGAAGTCCCGCGCCTGAGGCGGAGGCGTGAAGCCGTTAGTGGCCGAGCGCTTGATAATATCTTGTGATTGCATGGACATACGTGGCCTCCCTTACGCCTTCTCGATGTCGACTAAAAACGCCTTGTACTCCGGCGTCTGCGAGTTGGCGTCGCCCACGGATGGCGTCAACGTATTGGCCAGGAACCCTTTACGCGTTGCCCCCTCAAAGCCCCAGTGACACGGAATGCCCACGGTGTTGACCTTGCGACCGTCAATGGTCAGGGTTTGCAGGCGTTTAGTGACCACCGCTTTTGCTTTGATAAAGCCTCGTTTCGACATCACTTTCACTTCATCCCCGGCAACAATGCCCTTCTCTTGCGCCAGCGCTTCGCCAATTTCGACAAACTGATCCGGCTGTGCAATCGCGTTGAGCCGCGCATGCTTAGTCCAGTGACGGAACAGCTCGGTGATCGAATAGGTCGTGGCGACATACGGGAAGTCATCCGCTTTGCCCATATTCGGCAGGTCTTCTTTGAAGATCCGCGCAACGGGGCTGGAGATGACATTCGGATGCAGCGGGTTGGTGCCAATCGGTGATTCAATCGGTTCGTAATGTTCCGGGAACGGGCCGTCGTTCATCTTGTCGATGGAGAACAGGCGCGCCACCCCTTCTGGATTCATGATAAACGGCCCGACGTTGCTACCCGGTGCCGAGGCGTTGTAATCCGCCACGTCCTGACCGGTCCATTTTTTGCCATCCCAGTGCAGCAAGGCACGTTTGGCGTCCCAGGGTTTCCCGGCCACATCGGCAGAGGCGCGGTTGTACAGAATGCGACGGTTCGCCGGCCACGACCACGCCCAGCCTGGCGTACAGCCCAGCCCATAAGGATCGCTGTTATCGCGGTTCGCCATCTGATTGCCCTGCTCGGTCCAGCTTCCGCAGTACACCCAGCAGAAGCTGCTGGTGGTGCCGTCATCGCGTAACTGCGCAAAACTGCTGAGCTGCTGGCCTTTTTTCGCCACCAGTTGGCCTTTGTCATCATACAAATCCACCAGCGCCATGCCGTTGGCTTCGCGGGCAATCTCTTCCGGATGCGGATCGCGGGGATTTTTGTAATCCCAGGACATGTTCAGCACCGGCGCCGGGTTTGCCCCGCCTTCGGCCTGATAGAGTTCGCGCAGGCGCGTAAACAGACGGCCAAGGATTTTGCCATCGTGCATCGCTTCACCCGGTGGCTCAGCGGCCGCCCAGTGCCATTGCAGCCAGCGGCCAGAGTTAGCAATCGAGCCGTCTTCTTCCGCAAAACAGGACGATGGCAGGCGGAAGACTTCGGTCTGAATATCTGCCGGATTCACGTCGTTCATCTCACCGTGATGCTGCCAGAACGTCGACGACTCGGTGACCAGCGGATCGATAACCACCATGTATTTGAGCTTCGAGAGCGCGCGGGACGATTTGTTTTTATCCGGGAACGCCGCCAGCGGGTTAAAGCCCTGAACGATGTAACCATTGATTTTGCCGTCGAGCATCAGCTTGGCCTGGGTCATCACGTCATACAAACGATCCCATTTCGGCAGCCAGTCGTAGCCCCAGTTGTTGTCCGCCGTGGCATGCTCGCCCCAGAAGCTTTTCATCATGCTGATAAAGAACTTCGGCGTGTTTTGCCAGTAGTTCACTTCGTTCAGCCCCAGCGACGGCGGCGTGATCTGCGAGATATAGGTCTGATAATCCGGCTGTTTTTCGGACGGCAGAGGCATGTAGCCCGGCAGATTGGTTGAGAGCAACCCCAGATCGGTGTAGCCCTGAATATTGGAGTGACCGCGAAGGGCGTTGACGCCGCCGCCTGCCATACCGATATTGCCCAGCAGCAACTGCAACATTCCCGCCGCACGGATGATCTGTGCGCCCGCCGAATGGTGCGTCCAGCCCAGTGCGTACAAGATTGTCGCGGTGCGGTCCGGTACGCTGGTGCTGGCAAGGATCGCGCAAATGCGGTTGAAATCATCAATCGACGTGCCGCACAAGCGGTTCACCATCTCCGGCGTATAGCGATCGACGTGCGCTTTAAGCAGATTCCAGACGCAGCGCGGGTGGCTGAGCGTATCGTCACGCTGCACGTGGCCCTGCTCGTCCAGTTGATAGAACCAGCTCGATTTATCGTACTGACGCTTTTCGGCGTCATAGCCGCTGAACAGACCGTCATCGAACGCATAGTCGTCGCGGATAATCAGGCTGGCGTTAGTATAGGCGCGGACGTATTCGTGCTGAATGGCGTCATGCGCGATCAAATAGCGAATGGCCCCCAGCAGAAACGCAGTGTCAGACCCGGCGCGAATCGGCGCATACAGATCGGCCACCGCCGCGCTGCGGTTAAAGCGCGGATCGACCACCACCACCGTGGCGTCGTTTTTGGTCTGCGCTTCAACAACCCATTTAAAGCCGACCGGATGGGCTTCCGCCGCGTTGCCGCCCATGATCAACACCACGTTGGCGTTTTTGATATCAACCCAGTTATTGGTCATCGCCCCGCGCCCGAAGGTCGGTGCCAGCGCAGCAACGGTTGGACCGTGGCACAAACGCGCCTGACAGTCGATCGCCACCATGCCCAGCGCGCGGGCAAACTTTCCGTCGAGAATACCGGTTTCATTGCTGGCCGCCGACGAACAGAGCATGCCCGTGGTCGTCCAGCGGTTGACCGTCAGCCCCTGGGCGTTCTTTTCGATAAAGTTGGCATCACGATCCGCTTTCATCAGGCGGGCGATACGCTCAATGGCGTCATCCCATGAAATACGCTGCCATTTATCAGACCCCGGCGCGCGGTATTCGGGATACAGCAGGCGAGTATCACTGTGAATGTAATCCAGTACCCCTGCCCCTTTCGGGCAAAGCGACCCACGGCTGACCGGGTGATCCGAGTCGCCTTCGACGTGATAGATACTTTCTTTGACGTTTTTGGCATCGTCGCCGAGGCTATACATGATCATGCCGCAGCCCACTGAGCAGTATGTACAGTTATTACGCGTCTCTTTTGCTTTTAAGAGTTTGTATTGACGTGTTTCCGCGATCGCGGAAAAAGATGATAAAAATCCGAGAGATGCAACAGTTGTTCCTGCCATACCGCCCGCGCAGATCTTAAAGAACTGCCTCCGGCTAAACTCCATGTATCCTCCAGCTTAAAACTTAAGACGGGAAAAGGGACGGAGATTATAGGGTTATTAAGCTGGATAAACCATTATCCATTTGTGGTTATAAGACGTGAGATCACAGAGGAGTAAAAAACAAAAAAGGCCGCCTCAGCGACCTTTTTATCAGGTATCGAACATTAATGGACGTGAACGCCCAACCGCCAGGCAAAATAGATCTCTTCTTTTAATTCATTCGAAGAGAGCGCGAGCAAGTCGGCAAATTCCAGTTCAAGCTGTTTGAGCTTTTTCAGGTACTGTGCCGGAGACAAGTTGCTCTTATCGCGACGTAAAAATTCTACCGCCAGTATGGCTGGGTTCAATTCGGTATCCATAACATCCTCTCTTGTGTACAAAACCTGACCAGTATAACACTTTTTACTGCCCACTTTTTGACCAGAGACAATTTGTTGCAGATGTTTACCGTTACTTAAACCACGGTGGTCGTCAGCCGTGAAGAGCAGCACAGACGATCCTGCTCATCGAAGATGTCAATTTGCCACACCTGATGACGGCCTCCCGCATGCAAAGCCCGGCACACCCCCCGCACGCGTCCACTGCGCACAGACCGGATGTGATTGGCGTTCACCTCAAGCCCGACGGCTTTTTGCTCGCCCTCGGTACAGAGATACCCGGCAACCGATCCCAGCGTTTCGGCAAGGACCACCGACGCCCCGCCATGCAGCAAACCGAACGGCTGATGCGTGCGGTGATCCACGGGCATGGTGGCCTCAATGTCGTTTGCGCCGATACGCGTAAACTGAATATCGAGCAGCCCGACCATGTTGCCTTCACCCATGGCATTGAGCGCGTGTAGCGTGACTTCGCGTTTCCAGATCATCCCATAATCTCCAGTAAAGCCTGCAACGGATGGCGAACCCCGCTACCTTCGACGCGTTTCACCTGGCTGCGACAGGAATATCCCGTCGCCAGACAGCGGTTACGCGGCAAACGCTGCATCGCCTGATGCCACGACAACTCGTAAATCCCGAGTGAATTGGCGTGGTTTTTCACTTCATGCCCATACGTCCCGGCCATGCCGCAGCAGCCAACGCTGACGTTTTCCAGCTTCGCCCCAAAGCGGGCGAAGATAGACGCCCACTGCGCAGGCGCAGTGGGCAGCGCGGTCACTTCGGTACAGTGGCCAAACAGATACCAGGATTCGCCGCTGGTCTCCTGCGTCGCAACATGTTGCAGCGCCGCTGGCAGCCATTCGTGTACCAGCATGACGTTAAAATCGCCGCGCTTATCGCCGAGCGTTTGTTTGTATTCATCGCGATAACACAGCACCAGCGCCGGATCGACACCCACCATCGGCATCCCAAGCTGCGCAACGCGATTCAGGAAATCAGACGTTTTCTGCGCCGTTTTGGCAAACCGATTCAGGAAACCCTTAATATGCTGCGCTTTGCCATTCGGTGAGAACGGCAGGACCACCGGCTGATAACCCACGCGTTCCACTAAGCGCACAAAATCGGCGACCACCTGTGCATCGTAATAGCTGGTAAATGGATCCTGAACCACCAGCACGGTTTTGGCTTTTTGCTCGTCGCTCAGGGTTTCCAGCTGTTCCAGCGTCATATTGGCCGAACGGTGTCCGACCAGCTCGCGTTGCAGAGACGGCGTGGAGAGCAGCGGCAGATCAACCATGCCGATGTGCTTTTCAGACAGCTTGCGCACCAGCGGCTGATTGATAAAGAAGTTGAAGGTTTTCGGCGCGCGCGCCATCAGCGGAGCGTAGATTTCCACCGTCGCCACCAGATGATCGCGCATCGGGCGCAGATAGCGGGAGTGATAAAGCTGCAGGAAGCGCGAGCGGAACTCCGGTACGTCAATTTTGATCGGGCATTGCGTCGAGCAGGCTTTACAGGCCAGACAGCCGGACATCGCCTCTTTCACTTCGTGCGAGAAATCGTACTCACCTTTACTGGCATGCCAGCTGTTTCGGGAGCGTTCTATCAGCGTGCGCAGGCTGGCGCGTTTTCCCGGCAGCGCGTTTTCGAGCTTTAGCGGATCGACACCGCGATCCGCCAGCAGACGCAGCCATTCACGTACCAGCGTCGCGCGCCCTTTCGGGGAGTGAATGCGGTTGCTGGTGATTTTCATCGACGGGCACATCGGGCTTTTCACATCGAAGTTAAAGCACAAACCGTTGCCGTTACACTCCATCGCGCCGCGCCAGGATGAACGCACCGCAATCGGGATCTGCCGGTCGAAAGTGCCACGCTTCACGGCGTCGACCTGCATCATCGGATCGTCAACGCCCGCAGGCGGGCAAATCTTGCCCGGATTGAGGCGGTTATCCGGGTCAAACGCCGCTTTCACTTTGCGCAGTTCACCATACAGTTGCTCGCCGAAAAACGCCGGACTGTACTCTGCGCGGAACCCTTTACCGTGCTCGCCCCACAGCAGCCCGCCGTATTTCGCCGTGAGCGCGACGACCTCGTCAGAGATGCGCTTCATCAGCATCTCCTGCTGAGGATCACACATATCCAGCGCCGGACGGACGTGCAGCACGCCCGCATCCACATGGCCAAACATGCCGTAGCTCAGGCCATGGCCGTCGAGCAGCGCGCGAAACTCAACGATGTAATCCGCCAAATGCTCCGGCGGTACACAGGTGTCTTCCGCAAACGGAATCGGCTTGGCCGCCCCTTTGGCGTTGCCCAGCAGACCGACCGCTTTTTTACGCATCGCGTAGATGCGCTCGATGCCCGAGAGATCGTTGCACAGCTGCCAGCCAATCACGCCCCCTTCGCCCGTGGCGATCAGCTCATCAAGACGGTTGCATAGCGTCGATACCTGACTTTCAATCAGATCCGCGTCATCGCCCGCAAATTCAACGATGTTCAGCCCGAGCATCTCTTTATCCGGCACGTCGGTAATCAGCTCGCTGACCGAATGCCAGACAATATCTTCCCGCGCCAGGTTGAGCACTTTAGAGTCAACGGTTTCCACCGACAGTGCACGCGCATCGACCATAAACGGCGCATTGCGCAGTGCGGAATCGAAAGAGTTATATTTGACGTTGACCAGACGGCGTACCTTCGGCAGCCGGGTGATATCCAGACGCGCTTCAGTGATAAACGCCAGCGTGCCTTCGGACCCGGTCAGGATGCGGGTTAAATCGAATTCACTGAGATCGTCATTGAAGACATGACGCAGGTCGTAACCGGTCAGGAAGCGGTTGAGTTTCGGGAATTTATCGATAATAAGCTGACGGTTGTCGCGACAGCTATCCAGCACGGTACGGTAAATTCGCCCGACCGCGGTGTTGTCTTTCCCGAGCGTTTCAGCCAGTTCAACCGGCATCGCCTGGGTATCGAGAATATCGCCGCCCAACAGCACCGCACGGACGCCCAGAATGTGATCGGATGTTTTCCCGTAAACCAGCGACCCCTGCCCGGAGGCATCGGTGTTAATCATGCCGCCAATGGTGGCGCGGTTGCTGGTCGAAAGTTCCGGCGCGAAGAAATAGCCGTAAGGTTTCAGGAACTGGTTGAGCTGGTCTTTTATCACGCCCGCTTCAACACGCACCCAACCCTCTTCGGGATTGATCTCAATAATACGGTTCATGTAGCGCGACATATCAATGATGATGCCCTGATTCAGAGCCTGACCATTGGTGCCGGTTCCGCCGCCGCGTGGGGTAAAGACCAGCGACGCGAAACGTTCCTGCGCTGCCAGACGCGAAATCAGCGCCACATCTGCGGTAGAACGAGGAAAAACGACGGCATCGGGAAGTAACTGATAGATACTGTTGTCGGTCGCCATTGTTAGCCTGTCGGCGTAACTCGTGGCGGTATCACCTGTAAAACCCTGTTGCTCCAGTGCTTGCAAATAATTCAGTACCAGCTGAACGACGCCGGGTGCCTGAGAAATCAATGGGATCATTACTGTCGACCCTAATTATTAAGTGGTGAACTCCCTGGATAGTTCGCACTGATTGCGGCTGGTAACGGCGTGGACCCTGGCGTAGAGCTAATGCTTTAACGGGGATAAACGCACCCAACCAACGCATCTACAGCATGAAAAATGACGGGAGATAATCGTTTGCGTTGTGTCTGAATGGTTGTATCACATTTTTTTCTTATACGCTCAGCAGAATTACGGGCAGAATCCGACTGTCAAAAACCGCTGAAATCACTAATGATTAGAGTGACGCGTTTTATGTTTCCGCCAGCGCGGCTGGTGTTCATTAAAGGTAAATTTTATATATGGTCAATCTTCGTCAGCCCAGGGACGTTGCGCAAATTCTGCTGTCGGTGCTGTTTTTAGCCATCATCATTATTGCGTGCCTATGGATTGTACGCCCGTTTGTGCTGGGTTTTGCGTGGGCCGGAACGGTCGTTATCGCCACCTGGCCCCTATTTATTCGTCTGCAAAAACTGCTGTTTGGTCGTCGCTCACTGGCGGTTGTGGTGATGACGCTGTTTCTTTTTCTGGTGTTCATTATTCCGATTGCGCTGCTGGTGAACAGTCTGGTCGATACCAGCGGGCCGGTAATTCGCTCGGTGACCAGCGGCGAAATGACCATTCCGGATCTTGCCTGGCTGAACAGTGTGCCGGTGATTGGTGCCAAGCTTTACAGCGGCTGGCATAGTCTGCTGGAGATGGGCGGCAGCGCGATCATGACGAAGGTTCGGCCTTATATCGGCACCACTACCACCTGGTTTGTGGGTCAGGCGGCGCATGTTGGGCGCTTCGTGATGCATTGCGCCCTGATGCTGGTCTTCAGCGCCCTGCTTTACTGGCGTGGCGAACAGGTGGCACTCGGCGTGCGTCATTTCGCCACGCGTCTGGCAGGACAGCGCGGTGATGCGGCCGTGTTGCTGGCAGGTCAGGCGGTACGCGCCGTGGCGCTGGGTGTAGTGGTGACTGCGCTGGTGCAAGCGGTTCTCGGTGGCATTGGTCTGGCGATTTCGGGCGTTCCTTATGCGACCATTTTCACGGTCATCATGATCCTCACCTGTCTGGTGCAGCTTGGGCCTCTGCTGGTGCTGATCCCCTGCATTATCTGGCTTTACTGGAGCGGCGATACGACCTGGGGCACGGTGCTGCTGGTGTGGAGTTGCGTGGTCGGGACGATGGATAACGTTATCCGACCGATGCTGATTCGCATGGGTGCCGATCTGCCGCTGATTCTGATTCTTTCCGGCGTGATTGGTGGTTTGATTGCTTTCGGCATGATTGGTCTGTTTATCGGCCCGGTTCTGCTGGCCGTGACCTGGCGTTTGTTCTCCGCATGGGTGCATGAAATTCCGCCGCCGGCCACCGACCCGGATGTGGTGTTGCACGAACTCGAAACGCTGGAAGATAAAAACAAGCAGTAATTCTCCACAGGCGGGGCAACCCGCCTGACACATAAGCCAAACTAATCAATTTTGATGCACAAACCGAGTCTGACCCGCTGCGTCACGCCTAACTACGTCATTCCCCTCGCAAAATCTTCACGCCTCTTAAACTATTGAGACGAATCTGATCGACGCAAAAACGTAGCATGCCTACTATTAGCTCACGGTTATAAATCAACACCTTGATTTATAAGCATGGAAATCCCCTGAGTGAAACAACGAATTGCTGTGTGTAGTCTTTGCCCATCTCCCACGATGGGCTTTTTTTTATGCTTTTTTTGGCGAGTGTGCTCCAGGACATAAAAAAAGCCCGGCAAGCATGACGCCGCCGGGCTTATTCAGGATGAGATTACTTTTTCAGTTCAGCCAGACTCAGCCAGGTTTGCACCACCGTATCTGGGTTCAGGGACAGACTATCGATCCCCTCCTCCATCAGCCATGCGGCAAAATCTTCGTGATCGGAAGGACCCTGACCACAAATCCCGACGTATTTACCCTGTTTCTTCGCCGCGCGAATTGCCATCGACAGCAACGCTTTCACCGCGTCATTGCGCTCGTCGAACAACTCTGACACCACGCCAGAATCGCGGTCCAGACCCAGCGCCAGCTGCGTCATATCGTTGGAGCCGATAGAGAAGCCGTCGAAATGTTCCAGGAATTGCTCTGCCAGCAGGGCATTGGACGGAATTTCGCACATCATGATGATCTTCAGCCCGTTCTCGCCGCGCTTGAGTCCCTGACGCGCTAACTCTTCCACTACCGCTTTCGCCTGCTCTACGGTACGCACAAACGGCACCATGATTTCGACGTTGGTGAGACCCATTTCATTACGCACGCGTTTTACCGCGTCGCATTCCAGGGCAAAACAGTCGCGGAAACTGTCAGACACGTAACGGCCAGCGCCACGGAAGCCCAGCATTGGGTTCTCTTCTTCTGGCTCGTAGCGTTCACCGCCAACCAGATTGGCATATTCGTTAGACTTAAAGTCTGACAGACGCACAATCACGCGCTTCGGATAGAACGCCGCCCCGAGTGTGGCGATCCCTTCGGTCAGACGGCCTACATAGAACTCTTTTGGTGAGTCGTAGCCTTTCATCATCTCGCGAATTTCGTTTTGCAGCGCGGCGTCCTGGTCGTCAAACTCCAGCAGCGCGCGCGGATGCACCCCGATCATGCGGTTGATAATAAATTCCAGACGCGCCAGGCCCACGCCTTCGTTAGGCAGACAGGCAAAATCAAAGGCACGATCGGGGTTACCGACGTTCATCATGATTTTTAGCGGCAGATCCGGCATGGTATCGACGCTTGAGCTTTTCACGCTGAAATCCAGAATATCGGCATACACGTAACCGGTGTCGCCTTCGGCACAGGAGACGGTGACTTTTTCGTCATCTTTCATGCGCTCGGTGGCGTCACCACAGCCCACGACGGCCGGGATGCCCAGCTCACGCGCGATGATTGCGGCGTGACAGGTGCGCCCCCCCCGGTTGGTGACGATAGCCGCAGCTTTTTTCATGATCGGTTCCCAGTCCGGGTCGGTCATGTCCGTCACCAGCACATCGCCGGGCTGAACCAGGTGCATTTCGCTGATATCGTGGATCACTTTGACCGGGCCTGCGCCAATGCGGTGGCCAATCGCACGCCCTTCGGCGACGATTTTACCCTGCGCATGCAGCGTGTAACGCTCCATGACCTGGCCGCGAGAACGCACGGTTTCTGGACGCGCCTGCACGATAAACAGCTTGCCGGTGTGCCCGTCTTTCGCCCATTCGATATCCATCGGACGGCCATAGTGCTTCTCAATTTGCACCGCTTGTTTCGCCAGCTCCTGCACGTCGTCATCGGTCAGAGAAAAACGGTCGCGCTGCTCCTGCGGCACATCTTCAATCTCAACCTGTTTACCGTGTTCAAGATTCGGGGCATAAATCATGCGGATCTTTTTGGAACCCATCGTACGACGAACGATGGACGGACGATTCGCCGCCAGCGTCGGCTTATGGACGTAGAATTCGTCAGGGTTAACCGCGCCCTGCACCACCATTTCACCCAGACCCCAGGCCGAAGTGATAAAGACCACCTGATCGAAACCGGATTCAGTATCAATCGAGAACATCACGCCGGAAGAACCGACATCGGAGCGCACCATGCGTTGCACGCCCGCAGAGAGCGCGACGCCACGGTGGTCGTAGCCCTGATGCACGCGATAGGAGATGGCGCGGTCATTAAACAGCGAAGCAAAAACGTGTTTCACCGCGACCAGCACGGCGTCATATCCCTGCACGTTGAGGAACGTTTCCTGCTGACCGGCAAATGAGGCGTCTGGCATATCTTCTGCGGTGGCAGAGGAGCGCACGGCAAACGAGGCCTGCGCGTCGTCAGCAGACAGTTGGTTATATGCCTCATGAATGGCGTGTTCCAGTTCAGGCTGGAAAGGTGTGTCGATGATCCACTGGCGGATTTGTGAACCTGCTTTAGAAAGCTCGGTCACATCATCAATATCCGTTTTGTCCAGCAGGTCGTAAATGCGCTGGTTTACACCGCTCTGATCGAGAAAATAGTTAAACGCATCGGCGGTAGTCGCAAAGCCATTCGGTACGGAAACACCCATACCGGACAGGTTTGTAATCATTTCACCCAGGGAGGCATTTTTGCCTCCAACTCTGTCTACATCATTCATGCCGAGTTGGTTATACCAAAGCACCAGCGGTGACGAGCCATTGTTGGACATCGAAACAATCCTTTTGTGATATTTAAGCGGAGTAAGAAACGTCTGACTTCGTATTTATACTTACATATTTATCCCCGACAAAAAAACGGTGAATCGTGTAAGCACTTTTATTTTTCTCTTTTTCGGATACTTTCCCATCAATGCCTAACTTTATGATTCATAAAGATTCATCCAAAGACCATGAAACTAAGACGCCTATTTGAAAAATGAAATCCACTTTTCATTAAAATTAAAAACACCATTTCATTTATAATTTAAAAACGTTCTTTGCTGTGTATTTTACTTTTTTAATTTATGCTTTCAGTCAATTAGGTTCGCTATTCTGGGTGAGTAAAATGGATAATGCTGTCGATCGCCACGTTTTTTATATTTCTGATGGTACGGCCATCACCGCCGAGGTCTTGGGCCATGCGGTGATGTCACAATTCCCGGTGGCTATCAACAGCATTACGCTGCCGTTTGTCGAAAATGAAAGCCGCGCCAAAGCGGTGAAAGAGCAAATCGATGCGATTTTCCAGCAAACTGGCACTCGGCCGTTAGTGTTTTACTCCATTGTTATTCCCGAAATTCGCGACATTATTCTGCAAAGTGAAGGTTTTTGTCAGGATATTGTTCAGGCACTGGTCGCGCCATTACAAGGTGAGTTAAAGCTCGACCCGACGCCAATTGCCCATCGTACCCACGGCCTCAATCCAGGTAACCTGATCAAATATGACGCGCGTATCGCCGCGATTGATTACACCCTGGCGCACGACGACGGGATCTCGATGCGTAATCTCGATCAGGCGCAGGTCATTTTGCTTGGCGTGTCGCGCTGTGGCAAAACCCCCACCAGCCTGTATCTGGCGATGCAGTTTGGCATTCGTGCCGCGAATTACCCTTTCATTGCTGACGATATGGATAATCTGGTGCTGCCTCCTGCGCTGAAACCGCTGCAGCATAAACTTTTTGGTCTGACCATTAATCCAGAGCGCCTTGCTGCGATCCGCGAAGAACGCCGTGAGAACAGCCGTTACGCGTCGATGCGTCAATGCCGCATGGAAGTGTCGGAAGTTGAAGCGCTGTACCGTAAAAACCAGATCCCATGGCTGAACAGCACCAACTATTCAGTTGAAGAAATAGCCACAAAAATCCTCGACATCATGGGTCTGAATCGCCGCATGTACTAATATGCTAGTACAATATTTTCATTTCAGTTATGATCGCTTTCACTCTCGGGGCCGTAATGTCCCGAACTTGAAATCAGCAGGGATTGGTTTAAGGTGATGCCCATCACTTCCCGGTAGTCTGCCGATGAAGCAAATATTTCTGAGACATTCCATGAATAAAACCGACGAACTTCGCACAGCGCGTATTGAAAGTCTGGTGACGCCCGCAGAACTGGCACAGCGCCACCCCGTTTCCGCAAGCGTTGCGGAACATGTTATTGCGTCGCGCCGACGCATCGAAAAAATATTGAACGGTGAAGATCGCCGTTTGCTGGTGGTTATTGGCCCTTGCTCGATTCACGATCTTGATGCGGCACTGGATTATGCCAAGCGCCTGAAAGTGCTGCGCGATAAGCACCAGGATCGCCTTGAAATCGTGATGCGTACCTATTTCGAGAAACCACGTACCGTGGTGGGCTGGAAAGGGTTGATTTCCGATCCGGATTTGAACGGCAGCTATCGCGTCAATCACGGTATCGAGCTGGCGCGTAAATTACTGCTCCAGGTGAATGAACTCGGCGTGCCGACAGCCACCGAATTTCTCGATATGGTGATCGGACAGTTTATCGCCGACTTGATTAGCTGGGGCGCGATTGGCGCGCGTACCACCGAAAGCCAAATCCATCGCGAGATGGCCTCCGCGCTTTCTTGCCCGGTGGGCTTTAAAAACGGTACGGATGGGAATACGCACATCGCGATCGATGCGATCCGCGCCTCGCGTGCCAGCCATATGTTCCTCTCGCCGGACAAAAACGGTCAGATGACCATTTACCAGACCAGCGGTAACCCGTACGGCCACATCATTATGCGTGGGGGCAAAAAGCCCAACTACCATGCAGAAGATATCGCCGCGGCGTGCGACACGCTGCACGAGTTTGATCTCCCGGAACATCTGGTGGTCGATTTCAGCCATGGCAACTGCCAGAAGCAACATCGTCGTCAGTTGGACGTGTGCGATGAAATTTGTCAGCAAATCCGCAGCGGTTCTACCGCCATCGCCGGCATCATGGCGGAAAGTTTCCTGAAGGAAGGCACGCAAAAGGTCGTGGCAGGACAACCGATTACCTATGGTCAGTCGATCACCGATCCGTGTCTGGGCTGGGAAGACAGCGAACTGTTGCTGGAAAAATTAGCCTCCGCCGTCGATAGCCGTTTTTAATTACCTACCCCGCCGCCCTGGCGGGGTTTTTATTTATAACCCGTCACTTTTCAAACCCTTCGCAGCAAAATTGATCCAGTCACATTTTTTTCACAAAAAGGCTTGCCGTGAAATTTCACTTTGTTGATAATGATTATCATTGTTGCTTTGATTATTATTTTTAAACATTATGTCACGTACGGATAACACGGCAGCCACACACGCGAAAGATCGCACACAGCCTACACCCGCGTCCCCGGAGCGTCGGATAGACAGTAAAAGTCTGCTTGGCGATGAAGGACGGGTGATTATTGAGCATGACGGCCAGCACTATCTGCTGCGCCAGACCCATGCCGGAAAACTGATTCTCACTAAATAAACCTAGACATACTATTCGCCAGCCACCCAGGTGATTCCCAGGCAGCCAGCGCTTTCGATTTCCTAATGGAGAGTTGCTATGCCATACCTGCATTCCGCGTCTTTACGCCCATCGCTGATAGCGCTGGCCGTTGTTGGTGCCCTTCCGGGCACTGCTTTTGCGGCCTCTGATGAGATGACCGTCACCGCGACGGGTAACCCCCGCAGCACTTTTGAAGCGCCGATGATGGTGAGCGTAATCGACGCTACCACCCCTGAAAATCAAACCGCCAGTTCTGCCGCCGATCTGCTGCGCACCGTGCCGGGAATCACTTTAGACGGCACGGGGCGAACCAATGGTCAGGACGTGAATCTGCGCGGTTACGACAGGCGCGGCGTGCTGATTTTAGTCGACGGCGTGCGTCAGGGAACGGATACCGGACACCTCAACAGCACGTTTCTCGATCCGGCGCTAATCAAGCGAATCGAAGTGGTGCGGGGTCCTTCTGCCCTGCTGTACGGCAGCGGCGCGATGGGCGGCGTGATTTCCTATGACACGGTAGAGGCAAAAGACTTGCTGGACGCCGGGAAAAACAGCGGCTTCCGCGTGTTTGGGACCGGTGCAACGGGCGACCACAGTATCGGGATGGGTGCCAGCGCGTTTGGTCGTACCGACGTGCTGGATGGCGTTGTTGCATGGTCCAGCCGCGATCGCGGCGATTTACGCCAAAGCGACGGCACCACCGCGCCAAACGATGAGTCCATCAATAATATGCTGGCGAAAGGCAGCTGGAAAATCGACAGCGCTCAGATGCTGGACGGCTCGCTGCGTTATTACAACAATGCAGCGCAGGAGCCAAAAAATCCGCAAACGATTGAGCCGTCGGAGAGCAGCAACCCGATGACCGATCGATCCACGATTCAGCGTGACGCGCAGTTGACCTACAACCTTGCGCCAGACGGCAACGACTGGCTGAACGCCCAGGCAAAGGTGTACTGGTCTGAAGCGCGGATCAATGCGCAAAACGTCGACAGCACGGCTGAATTCCGCAAACAAACCACCAAAGGCGGAAAAGTGGAGAACCGTACGCATCTGTTTACCGACTCCTTCGCCTCGCACCTGCTTACCTACGGCGGTGAATATTATCGTCAGGAGCAAAATCCAGGCGGCTCAACCACCGGTTTCCCGGAAGCAAAAATCGACTTTAGCTCCGGCTGGTTGCAGGACGAAATCACCCTGCGCGACCTGCCGGTCACGCTGTTAGGCGGCACACGCTATGATCACTACCGTGGCAGCAGCGAGGGGTATGACGATGTCGATGCGGATAAATGGTCATCCCGCGCGGGCATCACCGTCACGCCCGCCGACTGGCTGATGCTGTTCGGCTCCTACGCGCAGGCATTCCGCGCGCCAACGATGGGTGAGATGTTTAACGATTCCAAACACTTCTCCATCGGCAATTTCTACACTAACTACTGGGTGCCAAACCCGAATCTGCGCCCGGAAACCAACGAAACGCAAGAGTACGGCTTTGGTCTACGCTTTGACGACCTGATGCTGGCCAATGATGAGCTGGAGTTCAAAGCCAGCTACTTCGACACCAACGCGAAAGACTATATCTCTACGTCCGTCGATTTTGCTGCCGCCACCACGATGTCCTATAACGTCCCAAACGCCAAAATCTGGGGCTGGGACGTGATGGCGAAATACACGGCGGACCTGTTCAGCCTTGATGTGGCGTATAACCGCACGCGCGGGAAAGACACTGATACGGGCGAATACATCTCGACGATTAACCCGGACACCGTGACCAGTAAACTGAACGTTCCGGTGGCGCAAAGCGGCTTCTCGGTTGGCTGGATTGGCACCTTTACCGATCGCTCAACGCACGTTAGCAGTGAATACAGCCAACAGCCGGGCTACGCGGTGAATGACTTTTACGTGAGCTATCAGGGACAACAGGCACTCAAAGGCGTGACCACTACGCTGGTGCTGGGCAACGCCTTCGACAAAGAGTACTGGTCACCGCAGGGCATTCCGCAGGATGGACGCAACGGTAAAATTTTCGTCAGTTATCAGTGGTAATCCCCCTTGCCCCGGTTCGCCGGGGCCTTATCCGAAAGGAAGAGACAATGAATCACTACACCCGCTGGCTTGAGCTAAAAGAAGAAAACCCAGGAAAATACGCGCGTGACATCGCCGGGCTGATGAACATCCGCGAAGCGGAACTGACGTTCGCCCGCGTGGGCCACGACGCCCGGCGTTTGCGCGAGGACATCCGTGCAATCCTCGGCGCACTGGAAACCGTCGGTGAAACAAAATGCATCTGCCGCAACGAATACGCCGTTCACGAACAAGTCGGCACGTTCACCCATCAACACCTCAACGGCCATGCCGGGCTTGTGCTGAACCCGCGCGCGCTGGATCTGCGCCTGTTCCTGAACCAATGGGCGAGCGTGTTTCACATCAGCGAAGCCACCGCACGCGGTGAACGCCAGAGCATTCAATTCTTTGACCATCAGGGCGATGCGCTGCTCAAGGTTTATACCACCGATAACACTGACGCTGGTGCATGGGGCGATGTTTTGACCCGTTTTATCATTGCCGATAATCCTCCGCTGGAACTGAAAGCGGCTGATGTGGCAGTCAACAGCACGTCGCCCGATGCTGAAAAAGTGGATGCAGAATGGCGAGCCATGACCGACGTGCATCAGTTCTTTAGCCTCCTGCAGCGCCACAGTCTGAGCCGTCAGCAGGCGTTCCGTCTGGTGAGTGATGACCTGGCCTGCAAAGTGGACAATACCGCGTTGGCGCAACTGCTGGATGCGGCGCATCAAAGCGGAAACGAAATTATGATCTTCGTGGGCAACCGTGGCTGCGTGCAGATCTTTACCGGCGCAGTGGAAAAAGTGGTGCCGATGAAGGGCTGGCTGAACATTTTCAATCCGACGTTTACCCTGCACTTACTGGAAGAGACGATCGCGGAGACGTGGATTACGCGTAAACCAACCACCGACGGCCACGTCACCAGCCTCGAACTGTTCGCCGCAGACGGCACGCAGATTGCGCAACTCTATGGCCAACGTACCGAAGGCGAACCGGAGCAAACGCAGTGGCGCGCGCAGATCGACGCCCTGACACCAAAAGGGCTCGCTGCATGAAAAAATGGTTTGCCCTGATTGTCACGCTCCCGCTGGCGGCTTTCGCTGCGCCGCAGGAGAAAATTGTCGCGCTTGGCGGGGACGTCACGGAGATTATCTATGCGCTGGGTGCCGAATCTTCTCTCGTGGCACGCGACAGCACCAGCCAGTGGCCGCAGCAGGTCACGTCGTTGCCGGATGTCGGTTATCTGCGCCAGCTTAACGCCGAAGGCATTCTGGCGATGCGCCCGACGCTGGTGCTGGCGAGTGCGCAGGCGCAGCCTTCGTTAGCGCTAAAACAGGTCGAGCAAAGCAACGTGAACGTGGTGACGGTGCCTGGCGGTAACAATTTGAGCGCAATCGATGAGAAGATCCGCGTGATTGCGCAAGCAACCCATCGCGTCGTGCAGGGAGATGCTCTGCGCAAAACCGTGCAACAGGAACTGGCCGCGTTACCGACATCACCACTCAATAAACGCGTGCTGTTTATTCTCAGTCACGGCGGGATGAGCGCGATGGCCGCCGGGCAACAAACCGCGGCGGATACGGCGATTCGCGCCGCTGGTTTGCATAATGCCATGCAGGGATTTTCTCGCTACCAGCCCCTGTCACAGGAAGGCGTGATCGCCAGCCAGCCCGATCTGGTGGTGATTTCGCAGGCCGGCGTACAGGCCATCGGCGGGGAAGCAAATCTGTGGCAGCTGCCAGGTCTGTCGCAAACGCCTGCGGGACGGAACAAACAGATCCTGCAGATAGACGACATGGCGCTGCTCGGGTTTAGCGTCCGCACACCGCACGCCATTCAGCAACTGCGCGACAAAGCGGAGCAGTTACCCTGATGGCTCGCCGCATCGTGCTGTCACTGTGGATGCTGGCGTTTTCGCTGGCGTTAATGACGCTGCTGGCGACCGGTTTTGGCGCGTTGCGCCTGCCGGTCACTCTGCTATGGAGCGGTCACGATGAAGCCCTGCGCCAGATCTGGCTGACTATTCGCCTCCCGCGCGTATTGCTGGCGGTGGTGATTGGCGGTTCGCTGGCGCTGGCGGGCTGCGTCATGCAGGGTCTGTTTCGCAATCCGCTGGCCGATCCTGGATTACTGGGGATCAGCAGCGGTGCGGCCTGCGCCGTCGCGCTGTGGGTGGTGTTGCCCTTTTCACTCCCGGCATTGCTGATGCTCTATGCGCCGATGCTGGCGGCTTTCGTTGGCGCTCTGGCAGCCACACTGGTGATTTTCTTGCTTAGCCAACAGCGGGACAGCTCCCTGTCGCGCCTGCTGCTGGTGGGAATTGCGATAAATGCGCTGTGCGGTGCGATTGTGGGGGTGATGTCGTGGGTCAGCAATGACGCGCAACTGCGTCAGCTTTCGCTGTGGGGCATGGGCAGTCTTGGGTCTGCACAGTGGTCAACATTATTGGCCGCTGCCTCGCTGATGATCCCCACCGTAATGATTATCTGGCGCTTGTCCGGTGCACTGAATCTGCTGCAGTTGGGCGATGAAGAGGCGCATTATCTGGGTGTCGACGTCCGCGCCGTGCAGCGTATTTTACTCCTGTGCAGCGCGTTGCTGGTGGCGTCCGCCGTGGCGGTGAGCGGTGTGATTGGCTTTATCGGTTTAGTGGTTCCGCATTTAATGCGGATGTGGCTGGGCGCGGATCACCGGGCAGTTATCCCAGGCTCAGTGCTGGCGGGCGCTGTTTTGCTGTTGATCGCCGATACCCTCGCGCGCACCGTCGTCGCACCCGCAGAAATGCCGGTGGGATTGCTGACCAGTCTGCTCGGCGCGCCATGGTTTTTGTGGCTCATTTTCCGTCGAGGAGGACACATTGGCTGAACAATTTCTGGCCCAGGCTCTGACCTACCGTATCGCGGATAAAACCGTGCTTCACGACGTCTCGCTTTCGCTGAATCAAGGGGAAATGGTGGCGCTGATCGGTCCCAACGGTGCGGGTAAATCTACGCTGTTGCGCCTGCTAACGGGCTATCTTTCACCGACGTCTGGCAGCTGTAATCTTGCTGGGAAAGCGCTGGAAAGCTGGAGCACGCAGACGCTGTCGCGTCATCGTGCAGTGATGCGCCAGCAGACACAGCTCGGATTTGACTGGCCCATTGAGGCCGTTATTGGAATGGGCAGATCGCCGTGGACCCAGCAACCGGAAGCGGCAGTTATCGCACATGTGATGCAGATAACGGGCTGTACGCCGCTGGCAGGACGAAAATATGCGGCTTTATCAGGCGGCGAGCAGCAGCGCGTTCAGCTTGCCCGGGCTCTGGCTCAACTGTGGTGCGACGGGGCGCCGCGTGGTTGGCTGTTTCTCGATGAACCGACGTCGGCGTTAGATCTCTACCACCAGCAACATGTGCTGCGGCTGCTGAAATCCTTAACCGCTCAAGGAAATCTACACGTTTGTGTGGTGCTGCACGATCTCAATCTGGCCGCGCTGTGGGCCGATCGGATCGTGCTGCTGCATGAAGGAAAAATCGTTTCGCAAGGCGCGCCCGATTTGGTTTTACAGGCCGACGACCTGGCGCGCTGGTATGGCGCCCAGGTTCACGTTGGCCTGCATCCGACAAGTGCCACTCCGCAGGTATTTCTCGCACCCTAGCTTGAACAACTGACTTCCAGCCGTTTGCCCCAGTCCGGTGGGCGGCTGACGTAGTCATCATCTCTGTCGTTAAACGGCGTGCGTAAGGCGTCGTGCAATCGATGTAACTCAGCATAATCGCCCTGCTCGGCCTGATCTATCGCCCTCTGCGCCAGCCAGTTGCGCAAGACCATGGCCGGGTTGACTGCATTCATGTGCGCGTTACGGGCGTCATCTGGCGTTTCCTCACGCTGCAGACGCGCGCGATAGGTCGCAAACCAGCTGTCAAAGCCCTGACGATCGATAAACTCATCGCGTAATGGCGAAGCGGCGCTGTGCTTTTCGGTCTGCCCGAGCATGCGGAACGTGCGCGTATAATCGCTGCCTTCACGCGACATGAGCGCAAACAACGCGTTGAGGATATCGTTATCTCCTTTCTCCTGCGTCATCAACCCCAGCTTGCGGCGCATGAGTTTGCCGTATTCCTGCATCAGGACGTCCTGATACCGATCCAGCGCGTCGTTCAAGGCCTCGACAGCAATAAAGGGCGAAAGAGATTGTGCCAGACGCTGTAAGTTCCACAGCCCAACCGCAGGCTGATTTTCAAAACTATAACGCCCCTGATAGTCAGAGTGGTTACAGATGAAATCCGGCTGATAGTCATCGAGGAAGCCGTACGGGCCGTAGTCAATGGTCAGCCCGAGAATAGACATGTTGTCGGTGTTCATCACCCCGTGCGCGAAGCCCACGGTTTGCCAGCAGGCCATCAGCGATGCCGTACGCGCCACTACATCCTGGAACCAAAGAACATATTTATCAGCGTCGTTCTGCCATTGCGGCCAGTGATGCTCAATGACAAAGTCAGCGAGCTGGCGGACCTTTT
The DNA here is from genome assembly GCF_000016325.1 of Enterobacter sp. 638. Classification (NCBI taxonomy): domain Bacteria; kingdom Pseudomonadati; phylum Pseudomonadota; class Gammaproteobacteria; order Enterobacterales; family Enterobacteriaceae; genus Enterobacter; species Enterobacter sp. 638. The sequence goes on along the minus strand of NC_009436.1, from coordinate 1,885,392 downwards.
CTGGTTCCCGGCGATAGTAAAAATGTTCAAAATGGCCGAATCGAACGTGGCTTTGTGCAATACGCATTAGCATTGCGCCCTGCTCCATCGATTCGCGGGCAACCTGCGTATCGCTGGTGACAATGGATAACGCGCGCGAGGTGGGGATTCCCAGGGCATGCATCGCTTCTGACGCCAGGCTTTCGCGGATGGTTGAGCGAAGCACTGCGCGTCCGTCGCCCATACGCGAATACGGCGTCAAGCCAGCGCCTTTCAGATGCCAGTCGACGGTGTGTCCGTTCTCGAGCTGTTGTTCGCCCAGCAAGATGCCACGCCCATCCCCGAGCTGTCCTGCCCACACGCCAAACTGGTGGCCGCTGTAGACCTGTGCCAGCGGATGCATGCCGGGAAGCAGCGTTTCTCCGCCCCATACACCCGCGCCGGTCTCAGGCTGGAATAATGATGCAGGAACGCCTAAATCATTCGCCAGACTGGCGTTGTGCCAGATCAAACGGGCATTTTTCAGCGGAGTGGGATTGAGCGCAGTGTAAAAGCCGGGTAGTTCGTCATGCCAGTGAGCAGTAAAAGACAGGGTCATAGGTCCTCCTGCCTTAAGTGTAGAGGGTTTACCCGCACTTAAACACGGGCGAAATGAAGGGTTATCTCTGAACGAGGGTCGTGACTTGCTCTGCAGTCACCGCTGACCACAAATTGCCTTGCATGGCGCTGAAGTTGAACGGCAGCATACGTCGCAAGATGTCTTCATCGTCAACGCCCGCGGCGATCACGCCCTGGCAATAGGGCGTAATTTGCGCCAGAATCGCCCGCATAAAGGGTTCAAACGAAAACTCGGCAACGCGCGCATGGATAAATCCTTTATCCAGTGCAATCCGTTTAAACAATCCATCAAAGACGGCTTTGTTGGATGCGGTTCCCGCCCCAAAGTCAGCTAACACCATCGGGAAATGGATTGCCATTCTCGCCAGCACGGGATCATCTTTTCCATTATTTAAACCGGGAAAACTCTCATTAACCGTAAACTCGAGAAATGGATAGCGTTCTAATATTGTTGTGGCATTCCCGTCTGCCAATAGATACTCAACAATAGCCGGTGTTATATTTATCCAGGCAATAAGGTGATGCTGAATAAAAAACAGTTTACAGGAATCCAGCAATTCCAGCTTTTCGTGAAACAGCGCTAACTCGTCTGCCGCACTGAGATGCGGGGTGACCAGTTCCGTTGGAATACGGACGTCAGTTCCCACGCCAACAAAGTGAGCAAAGATTTCTAAACCTTTTAGCTCCCCCGCGCAATTGCGAGCAGGAAGTAATAATAGTTCAGAGTGATAAGGATTATTCAGGGTGACAATCATTGCGCCGGCCCCGCGTTTAAGTAGATAACGAGCATCCTGGAGCAATTGCTAAAATAATTCAACTTTATTGATTTTAAAAAGATTAATTTCATTGTTTCCTTTTTATTTTTAAGATTTTTCCTTCAATCTAAAATAATTTTATCCTGGTTATGGTGTAATAGCCAGTTTTAGCGAAAACAGCCACTTATCGACATAATTAATTACATATAGATTTAACTCAAACTGGATAACTTAAAAATGCGCGCGGTTCAGATGACCGCGCCAGAAGGAAACAGAAACGACCTGCTATATACGTCGAGCCTGCCAGAAGTTTTTCCGCCAGTAGACATTATCCAGAGATGATCGCATCACACCGCGACTGGTTGAGGCATGAATAAACTGGTTGTCGGTATCATAAATGCCAACATGGAGGCCACTTTCACCTGAGCCCGTTTTAAAAAACACCAGATCGCCCGGCAATAAATCGTCTTTATCTATTTTTGTACCGATTTCAGCCTGCATTCGCGTTTCGCGTGGGAGTTGCAGATCGAACTTGTCGCGGAAAGTCATAAGCACGAAGCCTGAACAATCCACGCCACCCCGGCTCATTCCACCATAGCGATACGGTGCCCCGCGCCAGTGTTGCAACTGGTCGTTAAGGTTAGCGATCACGGTAATAGAGTCCGATAACCGCGGATTAGGGGGGGGTGCACGATGACTGCTGCATCCTGCAAGTAATAACATGCCCACAATGATTAACCAGAATCGCATTTCCAGACGAATCCTCTGCTTTTTTATCCTTTCCGTAATTTAGCCTGTGATTACGGAACCTTGCAAGAAACGCTATTCCTGAACGGTCGAAATAAGCATTCTGTGCCCTTCAATATCCAGGCGACGAAAAGGCATACCGTAAGCCCGCGCAAGATTGGGCGGCGTGAGCACACTGTCGCGCGCGCCGCTGGCTAACAACGTCCCGCGCGCTAAAAGCCACACCCGGTGGGCGTGGCGCAGCGTGTGATTTAAATCGTGGCTGCTCATCACGATGGCGATGCCTTTGCCAGAAAGCAGACTTAATAGCGTGTCCAGCGCGGCCTGCTGAGCCACATCCAGACCGCTCATCGGCTCATCCAATAACAATACGTTCCCGTGGGGATTCCCCGCCGGATGGATTTGCAGGATCGCGGCAGCCAGGCGCACGCGCTGCCACTCGCCGCCGGAGAGCTGGCTGGAGTTGCGCGCGAGTTTATCTTCCAGCCCTAAAGCGCCTGTGACATCTTCAAGCAATGAGGAATGGGTTTTATCATGCTGATGCAGTGCCAGATAGTGCCAGACGGGCATGGCAAAAGGTGGCATCTGTTGCTGGATAAGGTAGCTGCGTCGATGAGCCAGCGAGACGGGAGACCACTCGCGAAGTGAGCGTCCCAGCAACGTGATTTCACCCGCACCCATGGTCAGCCCGGCCATACGGGCCAGCAACGTACTTTTACCAGCACCGTTGGGGCCCACAAGATGCACGATCTCGCCCGAGCGAACCTCCGCGTTTATCGGCTCTAGCCTTCCCTTCTGCGCCACGCCAGACAACTGCATCAGCACGGTCATTACTTGGCCAGTGCCAGCTTGATAGATTCCATCACAATAGGATCTTCTGGCGTCATATCCGGGGAAAAGCGTTGTACAACCTGTCCATCACGGCCAATCAGGAATTTTTCGAAGTTCCACAAAATATCATCCGGATACAGGGGGGCACGTCCTTTGCTCGCCATACGTTCGTAGAATCCGCTTTGTTCTGGCGTGACGGCTGTTGGAGCGGCGGCGATCAGCTTTTGATAGAGGGGATGGCGATTTTCACCGTTCACATCAATTTTGCTGAACATCGGGAACGTGATGCCATAGGTGGTGCTGCAAAACGTTTTGATCTCCTCTTCGCTACCCGGCTCCTGACCCAGGAACTGATTGCACGGGAAACCGAGAACCACCAGCCCATCCTTCTCCCAGGCTTTTTGGATGTTTTCCAACTGTTCATACTGCGGCGTCAAACCGCATTTCGACGCAACGTTCACGATTAACAACACTTTACCTTTGTAGCCTTCCAGCGTTGTTGTTTCGCCATCAATGGTTGTAACTTCGGTGTTCAGAATGTCGTGCTGCATAGCGTCCCCTTAGTTGGTTTACAATGTCGGATCTAACGTCCGGCCTTTAATAGTAGCCAGATAAACACAGGTGCGCCCAGCGTAGCCGTCACGACGCCGATGGGTAACTCTGCCGCGGTGAGGGCCAGACGGGCAACAATGTCGGCGATGAGCAGCGTCGCTGCACCGGCAACAGCGGATGCGGGCAATAATGTACGGTGATCGGTCATTCCGCCGAGGCGCAGCATATGCGGGATGACAAGGCCGATAAATCCAATCGCCCCCGCGAGAGCGACGCTCACGCCCACCATCCAGCCAATCGCGACGACCAGCACCTTGCGCCATACGTCGATCGACAAACCGAGTTGGCGGGCCGAGGTTTCGCCTAAGGCCAGCATGTTCAGTGGCGCTGACTGACAGGAGGCCCAGATAATGATGGGAACCAGCAGCAGCATTAACCAGCCCTGACGCCAGTCTACGCCACCGAATCCTCCCATCATCCAGTACATCAGTTGGCGCAGATCAAATGATGTTGAGAAATACACCGCCCATGTCATCAGGGCGCTACAGATAATCCCTAGCGCCACACCGGCCAGTAACAATCGGCTGGTTGAAAGATTCCGTCTGGCAAAGCGAAGCAAAATCACCGTGATCAGCAATGCCCCAGCGATAGCACAGACGCTGACGCTCCAGCCTGACAGCGCCCCTTGGCCTAACATCACGGCCGCGATAAGCCCAACGCCTGCACCATTGGAAACGCCAAGCAATCCCGGCTCTGCCAGTGGGTTCTCAAATAACGCCTGCATCATCGTCCCGCACAAGGCGAGCGCGGCGCCCACCAGTATCACCGCCACTGTGCGCGGCAAACGGATTTGCCACACAAAGAGCTGGCCCTGTTCACTCAGCCAGTTTTCTGGACCAATCCACTGGTCGCCCGCACACAGACTAACCGTCACCGCGACGACGAGAAATACCACCAGCACGAGTAACCCGCGCAGATCGGAGCGATGTTGACGATAGGCATAATCATGCATAGGTTTTGTTTTCATGTGGGAGATGTCATTGATTTTACGGCGGATATGCGAGAGAGCAAAGAAAAAAGGCCGCATCAGCGGCCTTTTTAGTTAGTTCAATTACTCTGCTTTGGGCGTTGCGTTTTCGACACGGCTTTTTAACTTCTGTCCGGGTCTGAAGGTCACCACGCGGCGGGCTGTAATGGGAATATCTTCCCCCGTCTTCGGATTACGGCCCGGACGTTGGTTTTTGTCTCGCAAATCAAAATTGCCAAAACCGGACAGTTTAACCTGCTCACCGTTTTCCAGAGCACGACGGATCTCTTCGAAAAACAGCTCTACCAGCTCTTTGGCATCCCGTTTGCTAAGCCCAAGCTTATCAAACAGATATTCTGACATTTCAGCTTTTGTAAGCGCCATAGGTTCAATCCCTCAATGATGCCTGGAATCGCTCTTTTAATGCCTCTACACATTTGGCGACGGTAGCGGCAATCTCCTCTTCTTCGAGTGTACGGCTGGTATCCTGAAGGATAAGGCTAATAGCGAGGCTCTTAAAACCTTCTGCTACGCCCTTGCCGCGGTACACGTCAAATAAGTTTACGCCAACTACCTGATTTACGCCAACTTTCTTACATTCGGCCAAAATATCTGCTGCGGGCACATTTTCAGCCACCACAACGGCGATATCACGACGGTTCGCCGGGAAGCGAGAAACGTCCTGAGCTTGAGGAATGACGCGGTCTGCGACCTTGTTCCACTCCAGCTCAAACACCATCGTACGGCCATTCAGATCCAGTTTGCGCTCCAGCTCAGGGTGAACAACACCAATGAAACCAATGCGTTCATCGTGTAAATAAATGGCAGCACTTTGACCCGGATGCAGGCCCTGGCAGGCTTCAGCACGGAATTCGATTTCAGATAATTTACCGGTCAGATCGAGAACAGATTCCAGATCGCCTTTCACATCGTAGAAATCAACGCTGTTTTTCGTCAGATCCCAATGCTCTTCGTAGCGATTGCCACAGATGGCACCTGCCAGCATTAGATCCTGACGAATGCCCAGGTTAGCCTGCGTATCAGGAACAAAACGCAGACCGGTTTCGAAGATACGGACGCGGCTCTGCTGACGGTTCTGGTTATAAACGATGGTGCCGAGCAAACCGGTCAACAGGGAAAGACGCATTGCAGACATTTCGCTGGAGATCGGGTTTGGCAGAATCAGGGCTTCGTGACCCGGATGCACCAGCTGCTGCAGTTTTGGATCAACGAAGCTGTAGGTAATCACTTCCTGATAACCTTTGTCGTTAAGCATGGTTTTCACACGCTTTAACGACAGATCGGCTTCGCGGTGCGTACCCATGATCAGACCTGCTTGTACCGGTTCATCGGGAATATTGTTGTAGCCGTATACACGCGCCACTTCTTCCACCAGATCTTCTTCGATTTCCATATCAAAACGCCAGCTCGGCGCAATGGCCTGCCACTGATCCTGACCTTCTGTGACTTCACAGCCCAGGCGATGCAGAATGTCGCTGACCTGCGCATCGGAAATATGATGGCCAATCAGACGATCAAGTTTAGAGCGGCGCAGCGTGATGGTTGCACGTTTTGGCAGCGTTGCCTCGTTGGTCACATCAATGACCGGACCGGCTTCACCGCCGCAAATGTCGAGCAGCAGGCGAGTCGCACGCTCCATCGCTTTATGCTGAAGCGCTGGATCGACACCGCGCTCATAACGGTGAGATGCATCGGTATGCAAACCATGACGACGTGCGCGACCGGTGATAGACAGCGGGCTGAAGAATGCGCATTCCAGCAGAACGTTCTGGGTTTCGTCATTCACGCCTGAATGTTCACCACCAAAGATGCCGCCCATAGCCAGCGCTTTGTTGTGATCGGCAATAACTAAGGTGTCTGCGTTGAGTTTCGCTTCGCTACCGTCGAGCAGAACCAGAGTTTCACCCTCTTTCGCCATACGCACCACAATGCCGCCGTCGATACGATCTTTATCGAAAGCATGCATCGGCTGGCCCAGTTCGAGCAGCACGAAGTTGGTGACGTCAACAACCGCGTCGATAGAACGAATGCCACAGCGACGCAGTTTCTCTTTCATCCACAGCGGCGTTGGCGCCTTAACGTTGATGCCTTTCACTACGCGACCCAGATAACGCGGGCAAGCATCAGCTGCCTCGACCTGAATCGGCAGCGTGTCGGTAATGGTTGCCGCCACTGGCGCGATTTCTGGCGCGTTCAGATCGGTTTGATTCAGTACGGCCACATCGCGAGCCACGCCGATAATGCCTAAGCAGTCGGCACGGTTCGGGGTGACGCTGATTTCAATCGTGTTGTCATCGAGCTTAAGGAATTCGCGAATATCGGTGCCAATCGGCGCATCGACAGGAAGTTCGATGATGCCGTTATGGTCGTCGGAAATCCCGAGCTCAGAGAAGGAGCACAGCATCCCTTCTGACGGCTCGCCACGCAGTTTGGCGGCTTTGATTTTGAAATCGCCCGGCAGAACCGCGCCCACAGTAGCCACGGCTACTTTCAGTCCTTGACGGCAATTTGGCGCGCCACAGACGATATCCAACAGGCGTTCGCCGCCAACGTTCACTTTTGTAACACGCAGCTTGTCAGCATTTGGGTGTTGACCGCACTCGACCACTTCACCGACAACTACACCGTTAAATGCGCCGGAAACCGGCTCAACGCCATCCACTTCCAGACCTGCCATGGTGATTTGATTAGAAAGCGCTTCGCTGTCAAGAGTCGTGTTTACCCATTCGCGTAACCACAGTTCACTGAATTTCATTGTTCTGTCCTGTCTTATTTAAACTGTTTGAGGAAACGCAGATCGTTTTCGAAGAATGCGCGCAAATCGGTTACGCCATAACGCAGCATCGTCAGACGCTCCATGCCCATACCGAAGGCAAAGCCGGAATAGATTTCCGGATCAATACCCACGTTGCGCAGAACATTAGGGTGAACCATGCCGCAGCCCAGAACTTCGAGCCATTTGCCGTTTTTACCCATCACGTCAACTTCCGCAGACGGTTCAGTGAACGGGAAATAGGATGGACGGAAACGAACCTGCAGATCTTCTTCAAAGAAGTTGTTCAGGAAGTCGTGAAGTGTGCCTTTCAAGTTGGTAAAGCTGATGTTTTTATCGACAATCAAGCCTTCCATCTGATGGAACATTGGCGTGTGGGTCTGATCGTAGTCGTTACGATATACGCGACCCGGCGCGATAATACGGATCGGCGGCGCTTGTTCCTTCATGGTACGGATCTGCACGCCAGAGGTCTGGGTACGCAGCAAACGCGTAGCATCAAACCAGAAAGTGTCGTGGTCAGCGCGTGCCGGATGATGGCCAGGAATATTCAGTGCATCGAAGTTATGGTAGTCGTCTTCGATTTCCGGGCCTGTCGCCACGGTAAAGCCGAGCTCACCGAAGAAACTTTCAATGCGATCGATGGTACGAGTCACCGGATGCAGGCCGCCGTTCTCGATACGACGCCCCGGCAAGGAAACATCAATCGTTTCTTCAGCCAGACGCGCGTTCAATGCGGCGCTTTCCAGGTCAGATTTACGCGCGTTTAACGCTTGCTGAACCTGTTCTTTAGCTTCGTTGATGACCGCACCTGCAGCCGGGCGCTCTTCAGGCGGCAGCTCCCGCAGCGTGGTCATTTGAAGGGTCAAATGCCCTTTTTTACCCAGATATTCGACGCGGACATTGTCTAATGCGGCAACATCTGAGGCTTGATTAATGGCGGCCGTTGCATTGGCAACCAGCTCTGCGAGATGTGACATGTTTTTCCTCGTTATGTGGCGATATTCATCAGCAGTAGAAACAAAAAAAGCCTCCATCAGGAGGCTTTCTGGCGCTGTTTTTCGTTTCATCTTTCATGCGCTAGCCTCCTGAACTCAGGTGCTAAAGTAAAAGAAGAAGCGGAAAATAGCAGCATTCATGCTTGCGTTACCTTATGTGGTACATGCCGTAAGGCCTTATTGGAAAGGCTAGACGGGGAATTGTCAATTACTTGATGGCCTTGTGAAACAAAAGAGGGAGCAAAGCCCCCTCTTTCAACTGGCTTATGCCAGTGCTGCTTTCGCTTTTTCGACCAGAGCGGTGAACGCTAATTTGTCGAATACTGCGATGTCAGCCAGAATCTTACGGTCGATTTCAACAGAGGCTTTTTTCAGGCCGTTGATGAATTTGCTGTAAGAAATACCGTTCTGACGTGCTGCTGCGTTGATACGCGCAATCCACAGTTGACGGAACTGACGCTTACGTTGACGACGGTCACGGTAAGCATACTGACCAGCTTTGATAACAGCCTGGAAGGCAACGCGGTATACGCGTGAACGCGCACCGTAGTAGCCTTTGGCTTGTTTCAAAATTTTCTTGTGACGTGCACGGGCAACTACACCACGTTTTACGCGAGCCATATGTGCTCTCCTGTATCTATTCTAATTAAAAAGTTAAAAAAACGTTAACGACTTATGCGTACGGCAGGCACGCGATAACCAGACCCAAATCGCCTTTAGAAACCATGGCTTTTGGACGCAGGTGACGTTTACGCTTGGTAGCTTTTTTAGTCAGAATGTGACGCAGGTTAGCACGCTTGTGTTTAAATCCACCTTTACCGGTTTTTTTAAAACGCTTAGCAGCACCGCGTACGGTCTTAATTTTTGGCATTTTAATAACTTCCACTTCGCATTGTTAATAAACGAAACATAGGCGAACAAAACCTGCGAAGCCCGTAGGCTCCACAGATCTTGCTACTTGAAGGCCTTACTGTTTCTTCTTAGGAGCGAGCACCATGATCATCTGGCGGCCTTCGATCTTCGATGGGAAGGATTCGACCACTGCCAGTTCACTCAGATCGTCACGGACGCGATTAAGCACTTCCATACCGATCTGCTGGTGAGCCATCTCACGACCGCGGAAACGCAGTGTGATCTTAGCTTTATCACCCTCTTCCAGAAAGCGTACCAGGCTGCGGAGTTTTACCTGGTAATCGCCATCGTCAGTGCCAGGTCGGAATTTGATTTCCTTAACCTGAATAACTTTTTGCTTTTTCTTCTGTTCCTTAGAAGACTTGCTCTTTTCATAGAGGAACTTGCCGTAATCCATGATACGACAAACTGGCGGCTCGGCGTTAGGGCTGATTTCGACTAAGTCTACTCCGGACTCTTCTGCTTTTTCCAGAGCTTCTCTCAGACTCACAATACCAAGCTGCTCGCCTTCCAGACCTGTTAAGCGAACTTCTTGCGCGCGAATTTCGCTATTAATACGATTCGGGCGCGCCGTTTGAACTCGTTTTCCGCCTTTAATACCTTATACCTCCAGTTGTTGAAGACTGCGGCTGCGAATCTCTAGTCGCAGCTTCTCAATCACTTCATTTACGTCCAAGCTGCCCAAGTCTTTACCACGGCGGGTGCGAACGGCAACTTTGCCTGATTCCACCTCTTTATCACCGCAGACCAACATGTAAGGGACACGACGTAATGTGTGCTCACGGATTTTAAAGCCAATCTTCTCATTTCTCAAGTCCGCTTTTACGCGAATGCCCGCATTTTGTAGTTTCTGCGTCAATTCTTTAACGTAATCAGCCTGAGAATCGGTAATATTCATCACTACAACCTGCACTGGCGCAAGCCAGGTTGGGAAGAAGCCCGCGAATTCTTCGGTAAGAATACCGATAAAGCGTTCAATAGAACCCAGAATCGCACGGTGAATCATAACCGGAATCTGACGCTCGTTGTCTTCACCTACATAAGAGGCGCTTAAACGCTGCGGCAGAGAGAAGTCCAGCTGAACCGTACCGCACTGCCAGGCGCGGTCGAGACAGTCATACAGTGTAAATTCAATTTTCGGACCGTAGAATGCGCCTTCACCCAGTTGATATTCAAACGGAATGTTGTTTTCTTCAAGCGCAACTGCCAGATCCGCCTCAGCACGATCCCAGGTCTCGTCACTGCCGATACGTTTTTCCGGACGAGTTGAGAGTTTGACCACGATTTTCTCGAAGCCAAAAGTGCTATACATATCGTAGACCATACGAATACAGGCGTTAACTTCATCACGCACCTGCCCTTCAGTACAGAAGATATGCGCGTCATCCTGAGTAAAGCCGCGTACACGCATCAGACCATGCAACGCACCTGATGGTTCATTACGATGACAGCTACCGAACTCCGCCATACGCAGCGGCAGGTCACGGTAAGATTTCAGACCCTGGTTAAAGATCTGAACGTGGCCAGGACAGTTCATCGGCTTGATGCAGTATTCACGGTTCTCTGAAGACGTCGTAAACATTGCATCTTTATAGTTGTCCCAGTGGCCGGTTTTTTCCCACAGCACACGGTCCATCATGAACGGGCCTTTCACTTCCTGATACTGATATTCTTTCAGCTTAGAGCGTACGAAAGTTTCCAGTTCGCGGAAGATAGTCCAGCCGTCGTTATGCCAGAAGACCATACCCGGCGCTTCTTCCTGCATATGATACAGGTCGAGTTGTTTACCGATTTTACGGTGGTCACGCTTTGCCGCTTCTTCCAGACGAACCAGATAAGCATTCAGGGCTTTTTTGTCTGCCCAAGCGGTACCATAAATACGCTGCAACATCTTATTATTGCTGTCGCCACGCCAGTACGCACCGGCAATCTTCATCAATTTGAAGTGATGACAGAAACGCATGTTCGGTACGTGCGGTCCACGACACATGTCGACATATTCTTCGTGATGATACAAGCCAGGCTTGTCATCATGCGAGATGTTCTCATCAAGAATAGAAACTTTATAGTTTTCGCCACGCTTCACAAAGGTTTCACGCGCTTCATGCCAGCTGACATTCTTCTTGATGACATCGTAGTTCGTTTCGGCGAGCTCGTGCATACGTTTTTCGAGCGCGTCGATGTCTTCCTGAGTCAGCGTATGGTCAAGATCAACGTCATAGTAGAAGCCGTTATCAATAACCGGGCCAATCGCCATTTTGGTATTCGGCCACAGCTGCTTAATAGCATGGCCCAACAGGTGCGCGCAGGAGTGACGAATGATCTCAATACCTTCGGCATCCTTGGCGGTAATGATGGAAAGCTGTGCGTCGTTTTCAATCAGATCGGAAGCATCAACCAACTCACCGTTTACACGCCCAGCGATGGTGGCTTTTGCCAGGCCAGGACCAATGTCCAGGGCTACGTCCATCGGGCTTACGGCACGGTCAAACTGGCGTTGACTGCCATCAGGAAGGGTAATTACAGGCATTTTATATCCTTATTTGCAGTGATGCCCCACACATAAGAGCATATACAAAGAAAATAATCGTGTTTTGACAATGGATTACGACACCATCTGACCAACAATCGTCAAATTGGCTCGCCATCCGACACATAACCGTAATCAGACAAACCCTGATTTACGATCAGTCCTCAGATGGTAACACTAACAAAAGGGGGAATGCACTCCCTGCACTGAGATTACTGCATCTACAACTTACGTATGAGTTGAGTAAGTTTTGCATTGCGGCGCTCGCGATCTTCTTTTGCTGGGCTACGCTGTTACAAGGTCTTAAAACAAAGGCAGGGCATACTATGAATGTTTCCAGCAGAACGGTTGTTGTACTGAATATTCTCTCTGCCGCGGGACTGGTCATGCTACTCGCGAGCAAGTTTAACTGGTTTTGACTCTGCGGGTAGGCTATACATCCTGTATATTCATAAAGAGATGTAAGCAAATCACAAGGAAGAACTATGCCATCAAAACGCTTTGCGAAAAAACACTGGAAGATGGTGGTGGTATTAATCGCTATCTGCGCAGCGATGTTATTATTACGCTGGGCGGCAATGTTATGGGGCTAGAGAAACACTTTAACATTACGTGCTTTAATACAAAATGTATTAGGTGTAATACAAATGGGTGATTTAACTCTTACACAGCTAATACACTGACTCGTAAATCTTTGAATAAATTTACATCTAATCCCATGTTAAAAACCGGTACGTCAGAATCCGGTTTTTACAGGGGTAAATGATTCCAATAATATTACGCAATAGAATCACCCATTAAGGTTAAGACCATTCACCCGCCACAAGTTTGTGCACATCAAATGCATCATTCATTGACTGCCCTGTGGACTGTGAGCCAGGTGCGATGTTTGAACCCGCTTCAACATCAGAAGCGCGAGTAATACCGATTTGGGTTGAGGCGTCACTGGCAGACTGTGTAGCAGAATCAGCAGCAAATACGCCAAATGAAAGTGCTGAAAGCACCATTGCTGCTGCAGCGGTTTTGAATTTATTCATAATGTTTTTCTCTTTCTCAATTAATGCAGAACAACTTGAGGCTAATAAATGCCTGTGTTGATAGTGTAGATCTGGATCACACTTTTGCATAGTCAATTTATTTATCAAAAGGTGTCAAATAATCTGAAGTTTTATCAAGAGAGACAATTATGAAGAAATTATGGAGATAGAGAATTAATACATTATTTAAAACACTGTTTACGTTTTAATAGCACGCTTTGTTAAAATAAAAAATGGGCCGATAATATTTCGGCCCGAGAGAATTACATTTTGTAACCTAAGGAAATCGTGGTTCTGCGGTCTGTATGTTCCGGAGCAGAAGCCGGTGGTTCAGAGTTCCAGGTAACGTTGTAAGCAACCTTCAAACCAAAGTGTGCGTTAATCGCCACATTCAGCGCAGTCTCTGAGTTCAGTGTCGTATCATCCGCACCAAATACGGAGACACCCTGCGTGAATTTGGCGTTATCAGTGAACTGCCACGCATAGGTGCCAGACGCATAACCCAGCGGCTGTGTTTTGGTTTCGCCATCTGTGTATTCGTCATAACGTACACCAGGACCGAATTCGAAACGGAAACTGTGTACCGGTCCGTTCAGGAACTGACGACCATAACCCGCAGTGAACACATCACGCTGACGGTAGCCGTTATAGCGATCTGTTAACCAGCTTGCCTGTCCGAAGAGATAATCCGTGTCGGTCATGTTATAACGGCTACGACCACCTACCGCATACTTCTCAGAAGAACGCTCGTCGTTAGAGGAAGTATTACTCGCATTACCCCACAGTGACCAGGCTGTACTTTCGCCATACCAGGTCATGGTGGTATCAGCCGTCAGGGAAGAGCTTTTAGTGTTACCCGATTGCGCCAGATAACCGGCGTTAAGGTTGCCTTCAAAAGGTTTCTGCGCAGTGGAAGGGTCATCCATGACAGTAAAAACGGTGTCATCAGCGGCTGCATACATCGAGGCAAACACGCCTCCCGCCAGCATCATTGCAGCGGGTACTGTCTTCAAAAGCTTCATTTTTAAGGGAGTCCGTACAACAAAAAAAGAGACCATCACGGTCTCGGAAACTTTCTTGAGGATCAATGAGAAGGCATCCGTAGAAAGGTAACAAATTATAAAAAGGCTCATATAACATAGCAATGATTTCTTATTTCATTTTTTGAATAAGAACGATCTTAAACCGACTTTTATTTCATATTAAAAAGCCGCTATTGCCTTAGAATTGCCCTAGACATTTATATTAAAAATCATACTGTTATTTACTTTCTTTTCTGCCCAATGGGTGCCAGGCTTAACGAAGCCCATGCTAAAAGGAGGTCACAATGGTACATATTTACACTTTGACGCTCTCCCCTTCTCTTGACAGTGGCACCCTAACACCTCAGATCTACCCTGAGGGCAAACTCCGCTGCAGCGCTCCCGTCTTTGAACCCGGCGGCGGAGGCATCAACGTCGCACGCGCGATTACTCAGCTTGGCGGTAAAGCCACTGCCATATTTCCAGCCGGAGGCGCAACCGGTGAACATCTGGTGGCGTTGCTGGCTGACGAACGAGTGGCAGTAGACACCGTACAGGCCAAGGACTGGACGCGGCAGAATTTGCACGTTCACGTCGAATCCAGCGGTGAGCAGTATCGTTTCGTGATGCCCGGCGCCATGCTGACGGACGATGAATTTCGTCAACTGGAAGAGAAAGTTATGGCGATTGAAAGCGGATCCCTACTGGTGATCAGCGGTAGTCTGCCGCCAGGCGTCAAAACAGAAAAACTCACGCAATTGATCCACGCGGCTCAAAAACTGGGCCTGCGCTGCGTCGTGGATAGCTCTGGCGACGCACTGACTGCAGCGCTGGAATCCGGCAATCTGGAGCTCATTAAGCCAAACCAAAAAGAGTTGAGTGCGCTGGTGAATCGCGCATTAACGCAGCCAGACGATGTGCGTGACGCAGCTCAGGAACTGGTACGCAGCGGGAAATCACGCCGCGTGGTGGTTTCTCTTGGGCCGCAGGGGGCGCTCGCCGTTGACGAGTCAGGTTATGTGCAGGTCGTTCCCCCACCGATGAAAAGCCAGAGCACCGTGGGTGCGGGCGACAGCATGGTCGGCGCGATGACGCTAAAACTTGCACAAGGTGCATCCTTGCTGGAGATGACGCGTCATGGCGTCGCGGCTGGTAGCGCCGCCACTATCAATAAAGGGACACGGCTCTGTTCCCTCGCTGATACGCAGAAAATCGTCAACTATTTCACTCAACAGTAACCCCAGCTTCCCCACTTATCCCAGGGGGAAGTGTGCATAAAGTCGCCAAAATGGCGCAATCGACTATGCTAAAAAAACTTTCATGATAACAACGAGGTGAAATATGAGCAGTGGTGATATCACCCGCTACGTGGTAATCGTAAAAATTCATGAAGATTCGCTGACCGAGCTCAACGAAATCACTAATCATCTTTCGCGAAGCGGTTTTTTGCTCACGATGACGGATGAGGAAGGAAACATTCACGACCTGGGCATCAATACCTTTGGCCTGATCAGCGCCCTCAGCGCCGATGAAGTGAAAACGCTGGCCAGTGGCTTGGTCCAAAGCGCGACAGGCAAAGAAGCCGCTATTCAGGTGAATACCTGGGAAGAGTGGCAAAAAAGCGAACAATAAGTGCCCTGTATACATCCAAACGGCTCAGGTGTGCGTTAGCTCGTATTATTTAACGGCGGTTCTGCGCTAACTTTATGATCTGGCGGACAACATGGGAGAATCATCATGTGGCAGGCTATCAGTCATCTGTTAAATGAACAGCTGGGCGAAGGGGACATTGAACTGCGTAACGAGTTGCCGGGCGGAGAGATCCACGCCGCATGGCACCTGCGGTTTGCGGGACGCGATCTCTTCGTGAAATGTGATGAGCGGGAGCTGCTCCCTATCTTCACCGCCGAAGCCGATCAGCTTGAGTTATTGTCGCGCAGCAAAACCGTCTCAGTGCCAAAAGTCTGGGCACTAGGTAGCGATCGTGACTATAGCTTCCTGGTAATGGATTATCTCCCTGCCCGTCCACTGGACGCACACAACGCCTTTTTGTTGGGCCAGCAGATCGCTCGCCTGCATCAGTGGAGCGATCAACCGCAGTTTGGTCTCGATTTTGATAACGATCTTTCGACCACACCGCAGCCCAACGCCTGGCAGCGCCGCTGGTCGACCTTCTTTGCGGAACAACGCATCGGCTGGCAGCTGGAGCTCGCTGCGGAAAAAGGTCTCGCGTTTGGCAACATCGATGCGATCGTAGATCACGTACATCAGCGACTCGCATCGCACCAGCCGCAACCGTCATTACTCCACGGTGATTTGTGGTCTGAAAATTGTGCGTTAGGTCCAAACGGACCGTATATTTTTGACCCTGCCTGCTTTTGGGGCGATCGGGAATGCGACCTGGCGATGCTACCACTGCATCCTGAACAACCGCCGCAAATCTATGACGGCTATCAGGCCGTTTCACCACTGCCCCCCGATTTTCTTGACCGACAACCCATCTATCAGCTCTACACGCTGTTTAACCGGGCGATTTTGTTTGGAGGGGAGCATTTGGTGAATGCCCAACGCGCGTTGGACAGGGTTTTAGCGGCATAGGCGTGGGAAAATAGATATGAAAACGGGTGGTCAAAACCACCCGTTTTGCTTTACAGAAAACCCAGCAATGAAACGAAGAAATATCCACCGACGATAATAATCACCGGCAAAACGTACAGCGGGAATATCTGCAGGAAAATGGTGTGATGCGGCACCACAATGCGTGATTCAATCTGCTCGCGCGTTAAGCCATCCACACCCTTCGCTTGTTCGAGAATCAGTTGATCTTCAACGCCTTCGCGCAGAAAACGGGTCTGGCGACTCATGCGTGCGCCCGACGCTTGCAGCGCTAGCGCGATAAAGATCAGTGCAAAGATAATCCAAAACACAATGTTCAGTTGGTGCTGAAAATCAGGCGTGGGAGAGTTGTACCAGAAGAAATTCAAAAAAGGCGTATTAAAGCGCATCATCTCAATCATAACATGTGCAAAATCAAGCATAACCGCATTAATACCCGCCTGTTTTTCACTGTGGTCATACATGAATTTCAGCACGGAAATCAGCGTAGAAATCACCGCTGGGATGAAAATTACCCATCCGGCCACGCGTTTTAACACTGCTATGCGTCCAGCTTGTTGATACGTCATCAGTTCCCCTTGATAAAGACGCTCTGTTTGAGCCTAAGTTTACCCTCAGGTGGCGAATTTCGCCTGATCTTTAAAAGCGATATGGTAAATTGCTCTGAGTACCTGATTAAACCTTCCGCTGTATCCCTACGAAAGGAGATGTTGTCATGTCGACCCCGCACCAAATTGTTGCTGCCATTTTCGATATGGATGGATTACTGATCGATTCTGAACCTCTGTGGGATCGTGCTGAACTGGATGTGATGGCAAGCCTCGGGGTTGACATCAGCCGCCGCGGAGAGCTTCCCGATACGCTGGGCCTGCGCATTGATATGGTCGTCGAGCTTTGGTTTGCGCATCAACCGTGGAGCGGTCCGAGCCGTGAGGAGGTCACCGCCCGCGTAATTAGCCGAGCCATCGCCCTCGTCGAAGAAAAACGTCCGCTATTGCCTGGCGCCCGCGAAGCCATTGCGCTGTGCAAAGCTCAGGGGTTAAAAGTCGGTCTGGCCTCCGCCTCGCCGCTGCATATGCTGGAAAAAGTGCTGGAGATGTTTGATCTGCGCGACAGCTTTGACGCTTTGGCCTCGGCAGAAAAGCTGCCGTACAGCAAGCCGCATCCACAGGTGTATATGGACTGTGCCGCGAAACTGGGTGTTGATCCGCTGGCCTGTGTGGCGCTGGAAGATTCCGTGAACGGCATGGTCGCATCTAAAGCGGCACGCATGCGTTCGATTGTCGTTCCCGCCGAAGAAGGCCAGCACGATCCTCGCTTTGCGCTGGCAAATGCCAAACTGACGTCACTCGTCGATTTAACACCCGCTCATCTTTTCGGCCAGTAAATCGCTTTTCGGGCAACGTGCGGTTGCCCGAAAACATGACCGCCATAATATTTTTAAAACATCATTTCATTTTAATTTGTATTTCCCCTCAACGGCTTCTATTCTTACCTCCAGAACGACAATAACCCTACACTCTGAGGTACATATGATACTGGATGCCTTTAATCTTTCGGGAAAAGTCGCCATCGTGACGGGATGCGACACAGGCTTAGGCCAGGGAATGACGCTTGGGCTCGCGCAAGCGGGATGCGATATTGTGGGTGTAAACCGCAAAATCCCCGAAGAGACGGCAGCCAAAGTCATCGCTTTAGGCCGACGTTTTATGGCGATACAGGCAGATCTCAGCAAGCAAGACGCTATTGATGACATCGTGAGCAAAACCGTCGCTGAGATGGGCCGTGTCGATATTCTGGTGAATAACGCAGGTACCATTCGCCGGGAAGACGCGCTGACCTTTAGTGAAAAAAACTGGGATGACGTGATGAACCTGAATCTCAAATCAGTTTTCTTCCTGTCCCAGGCCGTGGCGCGCCAGTTCATTGCGCAAGGCGAAGGCGGCAAAATCATTAATATCGCCTCAATGCTCTCCTTCCAGGGCGGGATTCGCGTGCCCTCCTATACGGCGTCCAAAAGCGGTGTGTTAGGAATCACGCGCCTGCTGGCGAACGAGTGGGCAACGCACCAGATTAACGTCAACGCCATTGCGCCAGGTTATATGGCGACTAACAACACCCAGCAGTTGCGCGATGACGAGCAGCGCAGTAAAGAGATTCTGGACCGCATCCCGGCCGCACGTTGGGGTACGCCTGACGATCTGCAAGGCCCAGTCGTGTTCCTCGCTTCAGCCGCGTCGGATTATATCAGCGGCTATACCCTTGCCGTTGATGGGGGCTGGCTGGCGCGTTAGCGCCGTTTTGTGACAAAGAGTTACACCGTAACCTCTTCCGCCTACTGTACAAAAACCCTATACTGTATGAATTGACAGTTTAGTGGGTTTTATCATGACGGCGGAAGGCCACCTCCTTTTTTCAATTGCCTGCGCAGTGTTTGCCAAAAACGCTGAGCTGACCCCTGTGCTGGCGCAGGGTGACTGGTGGCATATCGTTCCGTCTGCGGTTCTCACCTGCTTGCTACCGGATATTGATCATCCGAAGTCATTTTTGGGGCAACGGTTAAAATGGATAGCCAAGCCTATCGCCCGTGCCTTTGGTCATCGCGGATTCACGCACAGCCTGCTGGCGGTATTTATTCTGCTGACCTGCTTTTACCTTAAAATTCCCGAAACCTGGATTGTCCCTGCAGATGCTATTCAGGGAATGGTGCTCGGCTATTTAAGCCATATCCTTGCTGATATGCTCACGCCCGCCGGTGTCCCGCTGCTCTGGCCGTGTCGCTGGCGTTTCCGCTTTCCTATTCTGGCCCCGCAAAAAGGCAACCAGTTGGAACGCGTGTTGTGCATGGCGCTGTTCGCTTACGCCGTCTGGATGCCACAGACCCTGCCCGAAAATGGTGCAGTGCGCTGGTCGTCGCAAATGATCAATACGCTGCAATTTCAGTTCAATCGTTTTATCAATCATCAGATTGAACATTAAACCAACAAAATAATCACATTTGTCATAACCCATTCCATTTGGATATAAGCGCCACATCACACTTCTGATAATCTTGCGCCAACATGATCGGAATATACCGATCGGATTATAAATCAGGAGAACGGGGATGAATTTTCCACTAATCGCGAACATCGTGGTGTTCGTTGTCTTGCTATTGCTGCTGGCGCAGACGCGTCACAAGCAGTGGAGCCTGGCGAAAAAGGTACTCGTAGGTCTGGTCATGGGTGTGGTATTTGGTCTGGCATTGCAGGCGATTTACGGCTCCGATAACCCAGTTCTGAAAGATTCCATTCAGTGGTTTAACGTTGTGGGTAACGGCTACGTCCAACTGCTGCAAATGATCGTCATGCCGCTGGTCTTCGCCTCTATTCTGAGCGCCGTGGCCCGTCTGCATAACGCTTCACAGCTCGGTAAAATCAGCTTCCTGACCATTGGCACTCTGCTTTTCACCACGCTGATCTCGGCGCTGGTCGGTGTGCTGGTGACCAATGTGTTTGGCCTGACCGCTGAAGGTCTGGTCCAGGGCACCGCGGAAACCGCGCGTCTGACCGCGATCGAAACCAACTATGCAGGCAAAGTGGCGGACCTGAGCGTCCCACAATTGCTGCTCTCATTCGTGCCGAAAAATCCGTTTGCCGATCTGACTGGCGCAAACCCAACGTCTATTATTAGCGTGGTAATTTTTGCGGCCTTCCTGGGTGTCGCGGCGCTGAAACTGCTGAAAGACGATGCGCCGAAAGGCCAGCGCGTTCTGACAGCCATCGACACGTTGCAAAGCTGGGTGATGAAACTGGTTCGTCTGGTCATGCAATTGACGCCATACGGCGTTCTGGCACTGATGACCAAGGTCGTCGCGGGTTCTAACCTGCAGGACATCATCAAGCTGGGCAGCTTCGTGATTGCTTCTTACCTCGGTCTGGGCATCATGTTTGTTGTTCACGGCATCCTGCTGGGTGTGAACGGCGTCAGCCCGCTGAAATACTTCCGTAAGGTCTGGCCGGTGCTGACGTTCGCGTTCACTAGCCGCTCCAGCGCGGCGTCTATTCCGTTGAACGTTGAAGCGCAAACCCGTCGTCTGGGTGTGCCGGAATCCATCGCCAGCTTCTCAGCCTCTTTCGGTGCAACCATCGGTCAGAACGGCTGTGCGGGTCTGTATCCGGCCATGTTGGCGGTTATGGTTGCACCAACCGTCGGCATCAACCCGCTTGATCCGGTATGGATCGCGACGCTGGTCGGCATCGTGACCGTCAGCTCCGCCGGTGTTGCAGGTGTGGGTGGCGGTGCGACGTTTGCAGCGCTGATCGTACTGCCTGCGATGGGTCTTCCGGTCACGCTGGTTGCACTGCTGATTTCCGTTGAGCCGCTGATCGACATGGGTCGTACCGCGCTGAACGTCAGCGGTTCCATGACCGCCGGGACGCTGACCAGCCAGTGGCTGAAGCAGACCGACAAAGAAATACTGGATAGCGAAGAAAACGCCGAACTGGCGCACCGCTAATCTCCCCAAAATAAAAAACCGCCTTCGGGCGGTTTTTTTATGTCTGTTATTCCTGAATATCCTCATCCTGACGGATTTGCATCGCCCAGCGCTGGGCTGCTTCCGGCTCACTAAAGGCGGGAGAACGGCGGAAATGTTCACTCATCAGGACAAACGCCACATATTTTCCCCGTAACTGCCAGACATCGCGAAAGCCATCCACCTTCAGGGCGTGAGCGGGCGGCGCGGGTTCGACGCGAGGCACGTAGCTAATGATAGGACGGTTTTGTTGACGAAATGATTTCATAAGCAGCTGGTTCACTAAAACAAATTCTTGAAACAGGAAATTCCTATCATAGCCGATTCCCACCCCGTGCGTCGCGCCCGGCATGCGCCGCATGCCTCCTTTCGCTAAACGTCCAGTCTGAAAAATCTCAGTTTGCCCGTCAACAAACCACATTGTTCTATAGTTAACAGGGTTTTTCGCAACAACGACCCACTTCAGCAATGAAAAAGGAGACGAGTGCAATGTCGAATAATGATAAGACACATCAACCTCAACCATCGCCCATCCACGGGACAGAAGAGTCAAAACCGGGCATGGATTCGCTGGCGCCTGAAGACGGTTCGCATAAACCGACGCCTGAACCTTCAGCCCCTGGCGAGCAACCGACCGCACCTGGCAGCGTGAAATCACCGGATACCGGCAACGATAAACTTCAGTCGCTGGAACCTCACCGCAAGGGTGGCGAAAATTATGCGCTGACGACCAATCAAGGCGTGCGCATCGCCGACGACCAGAATTCGCTACGCGCCGGGAATCGTGGCCCGACGCTGCTTGAAGACTTTATTCTGCGCGAAAAAATCACCCATTTTGACCACGAGCGCATTCCGGAACGGATCGTTCATGCGCGCGGTTCTGCCGCACACGGTTATTTCCAGCCGTATAAAAATCTCAGCGACATTACCAAAGCCGACTTCCTTTCCGACCCCGACAAAATCACGCCCGTATTCGTGCGTTTTTCTACCGTTCAGGGCGGCGCAGGCTCTGCTGACACCGTGCGTGATATCCGTGGTTTTGCCACCAAGTTCTACACCGATGAAGGGATTTTTGATCTCGTCGGCAATAACACGCCGGTATTCTTTATTCAGGATGCGCATAAATTCCCTGACTTTGTCCATGCCGTCAAACCGGAACCGCACTGGGCAATTCCGCAGGGACAAAGCGCGCACGACACCTTCTGGGACTATATTTCTCTCCAGCCTGAGACGCTGCATAACGTGATCTGGGCCATGTCCGATCGCGGCATCCCTCGCAGCTACCGTACGATGGAAGGGTTTGGTATTCACACGTTCCGCATGATCAATGCGGAAGGGAAAGCAACGTTCGTCCGTTTCCACTGGAAACCGGTGGCGGGTAAAGCCTCGCTGGTGTGGGATGAAGCGCAAAAGCTGACCGGGCGCGATCCCGATTTCCACCGCCGTGAGCTGTGGGAATCGATCGAGGCGGGTGATTACCCGGAATACGAGCTTGGGTTGCAGCTGATTGCGCAGGAGGATGAGTTCAAATTTGATTTCGACCTGCTCGATCCCACCAAGCTCATCCCTGAAGAACTGGTCCCGGTACAACTGGTCGGCAAAATGGTGCTCAACCGCAATCCAGATAATTTCTTTGCCGAAAATGAACAGGTGGCGTTCCACCCAGGTCATATTGTTCCGGGGCTGGACTTCACCAACGATCCGCTCCTGCAGGGCCGTCTGTTCTCGTATACCGATACGCAAATCAGCCGTCTCGGCGGACCAAATTTCCACGAAATTCCGATCAATCGCCCAACCTGTCCGTACCACAATTTCCAGCGCGACGGGATGCACAGACAGGATATTGATACCAATCCGGCGAATTATGAACCCAACTCCATCAACGACAACTGGCCGCGTGAAACGCCACCGGCTGCAAAACGTGGGGGTTTTGAGTCCTATCAGGAGCGAGTCGAAGGGACAAAAATCCGCGAGCGTAGCCCGTCGTTCGGCGAATATTACGCCCACCCTCGCCTGTTCTGGCAAAGTCAGACGCCGATTGAGCAGCAGCATATTATTGGTGCCTTCAGCTTTGAATTAAGCAAAGTGGTGCGCACCTATATTCGCGAGCGCGTCGTTGATCAGCTGGCGCATATCGACATCCAGCTGGCGCAAGGCGTTGCCGATAATCTGGGCATTACGCTCACCGACGAGCAGCGTCATCTTGCGCCACCGAAAGACGTTAACGGGCTGAAAAAAGACGCGTCACTGAGCCTGTACGCTGTGCCTGGCGGTACCATAAAAGGGCGTGTTGTCGCGGTGTTGTTGAACGACAAAACCCGCTCAAGCGACGTACTGGCGATCCTGCAGGCGCTCAAAACCAAGGGCGTACACGCCAAACTGCTCTATTCCCGAATGGGCGAGGTGACGACCGATGACGGCTCCGTTCTGCCGATCGCGGGGACATTCGCGGGTGCGCCGTCGCTGACTGTTGATGCCGTGATCGTACCGTGCGGTGATATTCAGAGCCTGCTTGGCAACGGTGACGCCGCCTATTATCTGCTTGAGGCGTACAAACACCTGAAACCGATCGCCCTGGCGGGCGATGCGCGACAGTTCAAATCGCTGTTGAAAGTGGCCGATCAGGGCGAGGAAGGCATTGTTGAAGGTGACGGTGCTGACGGTCAGTTTATGGATCAGCTGTTCGACCAAATGGCTGCGCACCGTGTGTGGTCGAGAAGCAGTAAAATCGCCAGTATTCCGGCGTAAACACATCGCCGGGTATTCACTACCCGGCGATATTTCACCTCATAAATCCAGGAACGACCCCAGACGATACCCGCGTTCTGCAATCGCATATTTCAGCGAGGGTGACGTCAGCACGTCTAGCTCCGCCAGGCGCGACCAGCAATAGGCACTTTTACGCACCGTATTATCGACAAAGGCGGGATGGGCCATCATCTCAAACGATTGTTCACCGCGTGCAGCAGAAGCATCCAGCACCTGCAAGAACAGCGTTTCACTGATCTCATCGCCATAAAAATCGCTGCTGTATCCTTGGGTGGTTGGCGCACGACTCAGCGTCAAATCGTGAGAGGCTTGCACCTGACGGTCCACGCGCATCGCCACACCCTTTCGCGCCGCAAACTGGGCGACCAGCGGGAAAATAGCCGGGATCATATGCACATGATGGTGGCTGTCGATATGCGTCGGTTCGCGCCCGAAAAGATCGACAAAACGATTAAACTGGCAATCCAGTTCACGCGCGATTTCATCGAGCGGTAGCGTTCCCTGCTCCGCCATCTGCCAAATCCACTTCCCCAGTTGCCCGCTGCGCGTCAGTCCAGGCATCGGCGACAGCGGCATCCCGAGCGTTAACACAAAATGCATCCCCACGCCCAGGCCCGGCAACTCACGACTGAGCGCGGCGGCATGTTCGACCGCTTCGCCATTGACCATCGCGGTGGTGGACGCCACCACCCCGTGGCGACAGGCTTCAACGATGCCGTAGTTTTGCCCCTTCGACAGACCAAAATCATCGGCGTTTACGATCAGCAGCTTGTCCATTTTCGCCTTCTTAGCGTTGTTCGCGTTTGAGTTTCTCTATCGTCGCCGCAAAATTAGGCAGCCATTTCTCATGCGCCAGGATCATTTCGCGCGCCAGCAATTCCGCATCACGGTCAGAATGCACCAGCGGACTGAGATTCAGCGCCAGTAAGACATCATTCAACTC
Organism: Enterobacter sp. 638; assembly: GCF_000016325.1. Classification (NCBI taxonomy): domain Bacteria; kingdom Pseudomonadati; phylum Pseudomonadota; class Gammaproteobacteria; order Enterobacterales; family Enterobacteriaceae; genus Enterobacter; species Enterobacter sp. 638. The sequence goes on along the minus strand of NC_009436.1, from coordinate 1,860,746 downwards.
ACCGCTCAGCGCCGCATGGCTGGCCGCCACTTCGAAACCCTTGATGGTATGGATCAAGCCCATCACTTTCTCATCAAAATGGGTGATACGCGCGTGTGGCGTCGCGCCGCCGCGTCCCAGAATACAGGTCATCTCCACCGCCCAGTCTGCCGGGATATTATCGATATGGCCGTGATGCGGTACGTTCACGTAATGTTCAGCTTGCTTATCATTGTAGATCGCGTTGATCACTTCGCAGGCGGCGTCGGAATAATACGCCCCGCCGCGCAGCTCAAGCTCTTTAGGTTTGACGTTCAACTCTGGATCTTTATACAAATCAAACAGCTGTTTCTCGACCTTCTGCACCACCTGCGCACGCGCGCCGCCTTTGTAGTACTCGCCCATTTCAATCGCCAGCATCTCTTTCTGCTTGAAGTAATAGAGCAAGTAAGAGCACGGCAGCAGATTCAGAGAACGAATCAGCCCTTCACTGAACGGCAGATCGAAGATATTTTTCACTGAACCGGCCGTCAGACGACCCGATGCAACGCCGTCCAGCAGCTCATCGAAGCGCGACTCACCGTTGACCAGCACGTCTTTGATAAACACCATGTGGTTGAGACCAAACAGCTCGATGGAAAGATCGTCACTGTCGGACAGGACCAGCACATCGCGAATAAACATCTTCATGCCGATCGGAATGTTGCACACGCCGATAAAACGTTTAAAACCGGTATGGCGGTACACCGCTTCCGTCACCATCCCGGCTGGGTTGGTAAAGTTAATGACCCACGCCTGCGGGCAAATCTCTTCCACATCTTTAATGATGTCGAAAATCACCGGAATGGTGCGCAGACCTTTAAACAGACCGCCCGCGCCGTTGGTTTCCTGACCTAAGTAACCGTGGCTCAGCGGGATACGCTCGTCGAGTTCACGCGCTTTAAGCTGACCAACGCGCAGCTGCGTTGTGACAAAATCAGCGTCTTTTAATGCCAGGCGGCGATCGAGTGTTTTATGCACGGTTAACGGAACGCCGGCTTTTTTCACCATGCGCTGGCACAGGTCGAAAATAATATCGAGTTTCTCCTGCCCTTCTTCAACGTCCACCAGCCATAATTCACTCACAGGCAACTCGTGATAGCGTTTCAGAAAACCTTCGAGCAATTCTGGGGTATAACTGCTGCCGCCGCCAATCGTTACGACTTTTAATTTCTGTTGCATAATATCTCCCTTAGCGTAATCAGGATAACTGCCTGCAAAGTATAGCGTGGCATTCCCGCTATTATGTGGGCAAGCAATTACGTCAATATTGATGGCGGATAACACCGCCAAAATTAATTTATGACCGTTAGACTTTTACGATAACTGCTCGGTGTAAAAGAGGTGAATTTTTTAAAGGTTTTAATAAACAGGCTCGGGCTGCTATATCCCGACTCGTAAGCGATATCGGTGATGGAATAGTTGGTAATTTCGAGCTGTTTTTTAGCAAAATTAATGCGGATGCCGTTAATAATTTGCACCGGCGTTTTTTGATAATAACGTTGCGTGGCGCGGGTAAGATACTCTTGCGATTTACCTGACAGCGCAATCATATTTTCCAGCGCGTTATCGCCAAATTGCATTTTGTCATGCATTGATTCAACGGTACCGCGAAGCCACTGTGGAATATCATCGATAATCTGCTGTTCGTCGCGATGATGCCGCAATCGGTTCATCACATAAAAGGTCACCGTCTCGATAAATTCATCAAATTCGTTGTCACGAAAATTCAGTGATGCAATCACCGTTTCGATCCAGGTCAGGAATTCATTTTTGATGCGATAAACCTGCGATGCCACAAAACAGAATGGCACCAGCGGTAAATAATGTTTTTCGAAGAAGCGTCGGCTCACGCCCACGTTGAGAATACGCGTGGCCCCAAACTCATAAAAACTCTGGTGATACGATCCCATCGGCAGGAAAACAAAGTCCCCCCGTTCCAGCAGAACCCGCTTGCCGTTGATTTCCTGATAGTAACGACCGGTCAGGACAATAGTGAATTCGTAGTAATCGTGTTGGTGCAGGCCGCTGACGCTTTCCGTTTTATTGTAGATAACCACGTGAAAATTCTTGCCATTAAACAACTGCTGCTCAAGTGCGGTTTTAATTTCCATCGTGTTTACCTCCTGCGGACAGACTTAGTGGATCTTCTCGTGAAGCTCGATCAACTCTGCGACAAGCTCGCGTGCCAGCATCGAAGTCATGAGGTGATCCTGGGCGTGAACTAACACCAGACTGACCTTCATTTTACCTTCACCCTGATCGCTTTCAATCAGCTTAGTTTGTACCAGATGAGCTTCGTTCAGCGCGGTACGGGACTGCGCCATCATGGTTTTCGCGGCCTCGAAATCGCCCTGTTTTGCCTGCTTAAGCGCACCGTAAGCCAGGCTGCGTGCTTGTCCAGAATTGATGATGAGCCCCATCACCACTTCTTCGAGATCGTTTTCGGTGGCTTCTTCCGCCACGATAGTATCCAAATCAAACATCTTCATCTCCTTTTACTGCCGCGGGTAGCCCCGCGGCCTGACAATCTTAGAATTTCAGTGCGAGGGCGATATCTTCTTCGCTCTCTTCTTCATCTATCGTGGTTTGCGCTTTGTTGGCGATCGCCACGAAAGGCATGTAGAGCAGCGTTGCGACACCTAAGTTGAATATCGCCAGTAAGAAAGCGGCCACGCTACCGTTGGTGTTGAAGAATGCGCCCAGACCCGCCGGCATCGTCCAGGGTGCAATGTTGGTGATTGGCGGGATAATGCCCAGGTAATACGCGGTTAGCGTAATCGCGGCCAGCAGGGGCTGAATCAGGATGAAAGGGATAAACAGCACCGGGTTCATGATGATTGGCAAACCAAACAGGATCGGCTCGTTAATCTGGAAGATGCCTGACGGCAGCGCCAGCTTTGCCACTTGACGATGGTCGGCGCGACGAGAAGTGATAAAGATGGCAATGATCAGACCCAGCGTTGCACCCGTACCGCCCAGGAAGATGTACGAATCCAGCATTGGTTTCGCCCACACGTGGAAGGTTTTACCTGCTGCCAGAGCCGCATCGACCGAACCGTACTGCTGATACAACTGCACGTTTTCCAGCGCCCACGGCGTCATGATTCCGCTGTCCAGCGCAGCCAGCGCCAGAGAACCGTGTACCCCAAAGAACCACAGCAGCGAGGTGAAAATCACGTACGCCCAGCCTACCACGCCCCCCATCGACGCCAGCGGCGTAGAAATGGTGTCCATAATAATCTGGTGGAAGTTGGTGCCCCAGTGAGTCAGAGCCCAGGCGATAATCCCCATGATAGAGAGAATAATAAAGCCAGGAATTAACGCGGAGAATGAACGCGATACGGATTCTGGCACGCTATCCGGTAAACGAATCACCCAGTTTCGGCGAACGATAAAAGTAAACATTTCCGCCACGACCAATCCGATAACAATACCGGAAATAATATTTGCGCCCCCTAGCCAATTTGCACCCACGGCATAGGCTTCGCCCACGCTATAAGGTGTGACGGTCATAAAGGCAGCGACGGATAATAAACCTGCCGCCAGAGGATCGACTTTTCGTTCTTCAGCCAGCGCCATCCCAATGAAAAAAGGTGCCATCAGCGACATAATACCCAACGTACCGTTGTATACGTTGCCGCCGATGGCTTTAAAGCCATTGAGGGTTTCAATGGTTGAAGCGTCTAAGCGAATACCCAATGAATAGAAGAAAGAACCTTCACCGAAACTCAGAAAAACGTTATTAATTAAAACGAACATGGCCCCAGCCAACGTTAACGGCATAACTTTAATAAAACCGTTTTTGATGGCATTTACATGCGGCTGCTTTCCTATTTTAACAGCAAAAGGAAGGAGAACCTTTTCAAGTGAATTGATGACTCTACTCATAGGAAATGACCCTTAAATGCCGCAACGAATATTGCGGCGTAAGTGTGTGAAATAACTCTTTGACGGGAAAAATAAAATATTCTAATTAGCGGCAGCTTTTTTAATCGATGCAACTGCAGCTTTAAGCACACCCAAACCATCGATTTTGCCGTACAGCGCAGAATCGATCACTTCAACCGGTTTATTCGGCAATAGACGCTGAATTTCTGGCAGCATATAGGCAATTTGTGGTCCCAGTAATACAACATCCGCTGCCGGGCCTTTTTCACCTGCCAGCGTTTCAGGAAACGCTTCAATCACCACAGGCACGTCGTACTTTTCCGCTTGTGCGCGCATTTTTGACACCAGTAACGACGTTGACATGCCCGCAGAGCAAAACAGATAGATATGTTTCTTTTCCATAGCCACTTCCCTCTTGTATGACCACCCACTATCACCAGATTGACGCCTGCGGGTGTTACACTTGTTTGTCATTGAAATCGAGTATACGGCAAGGCGGGATGAGGTGATAATTCGCGGTTAATCAAAATTGTCTCTCCTTGACCTGTCGTTTTGACTGCCCTCACAGTTTATGTAAATAATTCGCGCAAATAAATAAGATTCGTCAATGCATAAAAAAACCGGCCAGTTGGCCGGTTTGTTCAGGTGCTCAGGCAAAAACGTTATTTAACTTTCGGTGCCTGTGGGTCGGTATCATACTCAGCACAGGTCTGATAACCCGAGTTGATCACGTGTCCTGTATCGTCCAACGCGACAAAATAGGTTTCTGCTTTACCGTCTCGTTGACCCAGAATGTAAGTCTGGCAAGTCCCACGAGCATGGATCATAGTCACTTCTGAAGAAGGTTTACCCGCTACCTGCAACACTTGCGCGCGGCTCATGCCTTTCTTCACATCTTTAACTACCGGCTGCGTAAACTGATCGGAGGTACGATCATAAGCTGTACAACCCGCCAGCATAGTCAATACCGCCGCTGCACCTAAAATTCCCGCTACATTCTTGTTCATATTCCTTCCTCTTGTTTATCAGCGCTTGTTAATCAGCGTGTTATCTAAGCATGGGATAAAAATGTCTATTCATCAACTTTACGGGCGAAGCAGCAGGTTTTTCGGAAAATTCTAATAAAACAACGATAAGCGACTAAATCGTCTTAATTTGCCCGTCTCGAAACTGTGATCCTTGTCGTTTTCCGCCCAAAGGGTTAGTTTTAACACATCACACATTGTGCTTTGTTTTTGCTAATGGAGGGCGTAATGGCTCTGCAACAAGAGATTATTCAGGCGCTTGGCGTCAAGCCATCCATCGATGCCAACGCGGAAATTCGTCGCAGCATTGATTTTTTGAAATCCTATTTGAAAACAAACTCGTTTCTGAAAACGCTGGTGTTAGGCATCAGCGGCGGCCAGGACTCTACGCTTGCCGGTAAACTTTGCCAGCAGGCAATCTCGGAATTGCGCCAGGAAACGGGTGATGAGTCGCTGCAGTTTATCGCCGTGCGACTGCCTTACGGGGTCCAGGCCGATGAGCAGGACTGTCAGGACGCCATTGCTTTTATTCATCCGGATCGCGTGCTGACCGTGAACATTAAAGGTTCCGTGCTGGCAAGCGAGCAAGCGCTGCGCGAGGCGGGTCTTGAGCTGAGTGACTTTGTGCGCGGCAATGAAAAAGCGCGCGAGCGCATGAAAGCGCAATACAGCATCGCCGGGATGACCAAAGGTGTGGTGGTCGGCACCGATCATGCCGCGGAAGCCGTGACAGGATTCTTCACCAAGTATGGCGACGGCGGCACCGACATCAACCCGCTTTTCCGCCTCAATAAGCGCCAGGGAAAACAGTTACTGGCTGCTCTGGGCTGCCCGGAACACCTGTACCTGAAAGCACCAACCGCCGATCTGGAGGACGATCGCCCTTCTCTTCCGGATGAAGCCGCGCTGGGTGTCACTTACGAAAATATCGATGATTATCTGGAAGGGAAAACGTTGGATGACACCATCGCCCGCACCATTGAAGGCTGGTATCTGAAAACCGAACATAAGCGTCGCCCGCCGATTACCGTATTCGACGACTTCTGGAAACGCTAAACGCGTAAGGGGCGGTCATTACCGCCTCTTTTTTAACCATTCGCAACCTGCTACACTGTATAGCTGAACAGTATACGGAGTTTTTTGTGAGCAGGCGTCAATCTGCCCCGCGTCTTGAGTTTGAAGCGGCGGCCATCTACGAATACCCAGAACATCTTCGCCCCTGGCTTGAGGCGCTTCCAAAACAGCCCGGTGTCTATTTCTTTCATGGCGAGAGTGACGCCATGCCGTTGTATATCGGCAAAAGTGTCAATATCCGCAGTCGGGTGTTATCGCATCTGCGTACGCCTGACGAGGCCGCCATGCTGCGCCAGTCGCGGCGGATTACCTGGATGCAAACCGCTGGCGAACTGGGTGCATTGTTACTTGAAGCGCGTCTGATTAAAGAGCAGCAGCCGCTGTTCAATAAACGCCTTCGTCGCAATCGTCAGCTGTGTTCCTTGCAAATCACTGGTGGAAAACCGCAGGTAGTTTATGCCCGAGACGTTGATTTCTCGCACGCACCGGGCCTGCACGGTCTGTTTGCCAATCGCCGTGCGGCGTTGCAAGCCCTGCAAACGCTCGCCGATGCGCAGCAACTTTGCTATGGCGTGCTGGGGCTGGAATCACTCACCCGCGGACGCGCCTGTTTCCGCTTTGCACTAAAGCGATGTGCAGGTGCGTGCTGCGGTAAAGAAAGCATTGAAGAACATGATGCGAGATTAAAAGAAGGTCTGGCGGCGCTGAGCGTCACCTGCTGGCCATGGCAAGGCGCCATTGCGTTAAAAGAAACCCGCGACGAAATGACGCATTATCACATCATTCATAACTGGTTCTGGCTGGGTGCCGTCGATACGCTAGACGATGCGACGGCACTCCTGCGCGCGCCAGCCGGTTTTGATCACGACGGTTATAAAATTCTGTGCAAACCGTTGCTCGCCGGTGGGTATGAAATTATTGAGCTCAGTGTCCCGGAAGCCAGGTAATTTCACTGAACAACAGCGTTCCTTCAGATTCCAGTAAACGTAGCGTGTGCGTTCCGTCATGCCAGCTTGCGCCCTGATCGGCGGTCAGGAGTTTGTCCCCTAACTGCCACGCGCCACTCAGCACAAACGCCACACCCCCGCGTGAGGCAAACGTGGTAAAGGTGCGATCGGCCACGCGCACTTTTGCCCGGCAACAGTCGCGCTTCGTCATAATATTGAAATCCATCGACATACGCCCTTCGGTGAGATTCGCCTTCACCGGATGGTCACCCGCAAAACTAAACGGCTGATGTCGTTTTAGGGTATGGCAGAACGCATGCCCCGCATCCAGCGTCACTTCGCCACCCTCAAGAAGGGTGATAACCCGATCGACACCTGGAAAAAGAGAGAATTCGCCGTTGCTGGCGATAGAAGCAATACTGGCACGCCAGTGAAAATCACGCGTCGCAGAAGGAAAACAGCAAATCTCGCGCGTCTCGCCAGCCCCGTTTCGCCAGAGATTAACCGGCATTTTGCGGATATCAAAAAAATCCATCACCACTCCTGAAAGGCGCAACTCGCACCAGGGCGACACTGAATCAGTGTTGCTATCTTGATTGTTATCGTTGGGTCATTACAGATGCATTATCGGCAGCAATGCAATAAGGCCTTAGTATGGCGTTGAAAAAAACACTAACGCCCTGACTCTCTTAACATTATCTGAACCGCTTACAGGAGCATACCGTGCTGGTGGCGCGTGACAAGAGGGTGAGAAAGAAAAAACCGCCGGACCTGTCCACCGCGATTACGCTTTTGTGAACAGGATTCCGGCGGTCTTATATGTGTTGAGCTGATTATTCAGCTGGCGGAGCCATTTTACCTTCTGGCGCAGGACGTTCTGTCAGACGCTTCTCAAAATTGGCATTGAATTGTTTTTTCTGTTCCGGGGTCAGAATGTTGTAAATCTTATTCTGCGTTTCCATGCGGGCCAGCATGCCGGCTTTGTGTTGCTCAGCCATCTTATCGATTTGCGCTTCCGCTTTGGCCTTATCAAACGTATTGCTGGCAATGATATCGTGCATTGCGCGGCGCTCTTCCAGCGGAGGACGTTTCATCTGGTCACGCTGGCTTTTCATGATGTCGCGAACCTGCTGTTTCTGCGCATCCGTCAGGTTCAGGTCTTTAAACATCATGTCATGATGCATACCCGGCTTGCCTTTATGGTGCATCATCTTGCTATCAGCGGGCGCGGTAGTTGTTGTCGCGGTATCTGCGGCGAACGCCATGCTGGTAGCGCCCAGAGCCAGGGTAGAAGCAACAAACAGTGCAGTTAATTTACGCATAATTTTTTGTCCTTTCTTTCAGTTATTTTTCGGCGCTATGCCGTGTTGACGAGATTAACTTTACGGGGTTTATCGTCAATAAGTCAGAGCAACGGTAAAACAATGAAAGTGTAAAAAACAATTTATAGCCAAATGTGGAGAAATTAAGGAAAAAAAGTGGAGAGTTGAAACAGAAATAGGCAAATAGCTGACTTTAAAGAGATTATGAAGAAGTATACCGTTCTGTGGATTAATAATAAAGCAATACACCAGGATAACTCTGCAAATAACGGCAAACGCCTTAATCGATAAGAAAATAAAATTGATATTCCTCTCTCCTCAGAGAGAGGAAATAGCATTAGGTTAATTTCTCAAGCATCAACCCTGCCCGCAAACCAAAGGCAACCGAGGGATTGGGGAACAACACGTATTCCGTCGTTTTCTGCACTTCGTAGCGCTCGTCACCGTCTTGCGCCAACACCACACCATGCCGGAAAGGGGTGAAGTTCAACGTATGCGCTGCCATATGTAGCTGGAATGCCTCGCTGCGGCGGGTGATCTGCTGCACGACCCGATAGCGCTCGACGGTTCCTGAATAATGTTCAGGCTTGTTTCCGGATAACAGCGCACGCAGCGCCAGATGCGTCGGGGTAAAGCGTGAAAGATCGTTCTGCCCGAACGGCAACGCTTTGCCCAGCTCAAGCGTACAGGCCAGCGCACCAAAATTCTCGCAGGTAAAATGGGTAAATGTCCCGCCTGGTGACTGATGGAAAACCAGCGCCTCAAGGCCCGCATCCCCGAGCCAGCCAAGGAAAGACTCATCCCACGGCTGGTTGCGCTGCGGCATGACACCAAAACGCACGTGGTAAGACGCACGAATGGCGGTATGCAGATCGAGATGCCAGCGGTCAGGACCCGCCGTGGCAAAAAACTCGCGTACGCTGTTTTCAAGCTGGAGTGCCCGCGCGGTCTCGTCACCCTGCGGAAACTGCGCCCCGCGTCCGCCAAACATCCGGTTGATATCGCTTTCCAGATAGCGCTTGTTTTGCGCCAGCGCCGGAGGATTCCCCAGCACCACCAGCACACGGCAGCGCAAAGATATGTCACCGGTAAACAGTGCCTTGAGGAGTAAATCGACAATTTCAACCGGTGCGGTTTCATTGCCGTGAATGCCCGCGGAAAGCACCAGAGACCGTTCACTGGTCTCAAAAGGGATCAGTTCAAGTAACCCGCGCCAGGACCATTTCCAGTGAAACGTCGGCCCCTCGCCTTGCCGCGCAGCAGGCGTTTCATCCGCCAGCGTCAGCGCCAGTAAATTCTGCATAACCTCTCCTTAGCGCTGGAACGGGTAAACCGATCCCAGATGCAGGATCTTCGTTAAGGCATCCAGCGCCTCGCGCCCTTCCCGCAGCAGTTGCGGATCGACCAAATCAGCTTGGGTTAAGCGATCGCGATAATAACGATCGACCCAATCGTTGAGCGTATTAAACAACGCATCATTCATCAGTACCGCCGGATTGACGGCGCGGATTTCGTCCTGCGTCAGCACCACCCGCAGGCGTAAACACGCCGGCCCCCCGCCGTTCGCCATGCTTTCGCGCAGATCGAACACCTTCAGTTCGCTGATGGGGTTATCGCCCTTGACCAGTTCGCTGAGATAGCGCCACACGCCCTGATGATTTTGCGACTCCTGCGGGAGAACCAGCAGCATGCTGCCATCCTCACGGCTCAGCAACTGGCTGTTGAACAGATAGGTTTGCACCGCATCCTGCACGCTGACGGCACGTGTCGGCACCTGAATCGGCATAAAACCCGGCACGCGCTCGGCCAGGGTTGCCAGTAATTTCTCCTGCTGGGCAAACGCCTGCTCATGGCAAAACAGCACCTGACGATTAGAAACCGCAATCACGTCGTTATGAAACACGCCCTGATCGATAACCTGTGGGTTTTGCTGCGCAAACACCACCTGTCCCGGATTGACCTGATTCAGGCGCGCAACGGCCTGACTCGCGGCCAACGTCTGGCGCGCCGGATAACGGGACGGCGCAACGTGTCCACTGTCATCGCGGCCATAAATGAACAGCTGCGTGGAGGGATCACCGTAATCACCGCCCAGACGGTTATGGTTCGCTGCCCCTTCATCACCAAACATCGCCACCTGCGGCAGCGCTTCGTGCACGCTAAACCGCGCATCATCCTTAAAGATGGCGCGGAGCACGCGCTCGGTGGTGACCGCTTCGGTCGCGCGATGGAATTTATTGTTGAGGTTCGCCACGGTCAGATGCACTTTTCCGTCGAGCGTATCGGCCGATGGCGCGACGGTGGCGGCATTGGCCACCCACATTGACGACGCCGAACTGGCCGCCGAGAGCAAATGTGGCGCTTGGGTTCCGGCTTTTTCGACGACCTGCTCATCACTGCCGCTAAAGCCGAGCTGGCGCAACACGTCAACGTTTGGACGCTCCTGCGGCGGGATCACTGCCTGCACAAAACCAGCATCCGCCAGCGCTTTCATTTTCTGCAGCCCCTGCTTGGCCGCCAGCTTTGGATTCGAGACCTGGAATCGGTGTTTCGTCGATGCTTCATTGCCAAACGACAATCCAGCGTAATGGTGGGTCAGCCCCACCAGCCCGTCAAAATTGACTTCACGCGCTTTCATGACCATTCCCCTGGGTAAAATCGAGTCCTGGGTTGAGCGCCTCCGGCAACGTCAGAGCGGGCGTTTCCAGACTGGCCATCGGCCACGCACAGTAATCGGCGGCATACCACGCGCTGGCACGATGATTACCGGATGCACCCACACCACCAAACGGCGCGGTGCTCGCCGCTCCAGTTAGCGGTTTGTTCCAGTTCACGATGCCCGCACGTGCTTCAATCAGCAGTTGATCAAACTTCTCGCGATCGGGTGAAATCAGCCCGCTCGACAGGCCATAGCGGGTATTGTTGGCCATCGCGATTGCGCTGTCGAAATCATCGTAACGCCAGACGCACAGCAGCGGCCCAAAGACCTCTTCATCCGGGATGTCCCGTGCATCCGACATATCAATGATGCCCGGCGTTAACAGTGACGTTCCCGGCTGCACAAGCTTTGGCTCCAGCAGCGTTTTTGCGCCCCGCGCCACGTGTTCGCGCCAGGCATGAATGACGTTATTCGCAGCCTGTTCGGAAATCAGCCCGCCGATAAACGGTTGCGGCTCGGCGTCCCATGCATCAGGCACCAGACGCGCGGTCACCTCAATGAGACGCGCTAAAAACGCATCGCCCTGTGCGCCGTTTTTCACCAGCAGACGACGTGCGCAGGTGCAGCGCTGTCCGGCGGTGACAAACGCCGACTGGATCGCCAGATGCACAGCGGCGTCAATATCCTCAGGATCTTCAACAATCAGGGGATTATTGCCGCCCATTTCCAGCGCCAGAATTTTCTCCGGCTGACCTGCCAACTGACGATGCAGCTGATATCCCGTTCCCGCACTGCCGGTAAACAGCAGGCCGTCGAGATCGCTTAACGCGCTCAGCGCCTGACCGGTTTCACGCCCGCCCTGGACCAGATTAAGCACGCCCGGCGGCAGACCCGCCTGTTCCCAGAGTTTCACAACCGCTTCACCGCTCCACGGCGTCAGCTCGCTCGGTTTGAAAATCACCGTATTCCCTGCCAGCAGCGCAGGCACAATATGGCCGTTAGGCAGATGTCCCGGGAAATTGTACGGCCCGAATACTGCCAGCACGCCGTGTGGACGGTGGCGCAGCGTCGCCGCACCGTCCGCCATAGCGGTATGCTGTTCGCCGGTGCGGGTATGATAGGCCTTAACCGAAATGGTGATTTTATTGATCATCGCTGTAATTTCGGTCGTCGCTTCCCAGCGCGGCTTGCCGGTTTCGCGGGCGATAACGCGGGTCAGTTCTGCTTTATTGGCTTCGAGCAGCGTCGCAAATTTTTCGACAATCGCCTGACGGGCCGTAAACGGCAGTTTTGCCCACGCCGGAAAGGCTTTTCTGGCCGCCTGGCACGCCTGCTCGACCTGAGCCGGACTGGCATCAAAACCCTGCCAGAGCGCCTCGTTGCCGACCGGATTGGTCTTCACGCGTCGTTCGCCTTCGCCCGTGACCCAGTCACCATTGATCCATAAACTCATGCTGTTTTCTCCTCGGGGCAAAGTCGCACCAGACGAACGGTATCGCCTGCGTTACATTTCAGGACATCCAGTTGGGCTGCGGTCAGCACCAGACGTTCACAGGTGGGGTTGGTGTGGATAAGCATCGCGCGAAACTGGTCGTACTGCTCGTTCGCCACCAGACAAGCGGGCCATTCACCCGGCGCTGGCTGGCCTTCTGCCACCGTCACCAGACGGCTTTTACGGATGGCTCGCACGCGGTCGACGTCGCATTCGAGCGTCGGGCCGCCGTCAAAAATATCGACATAGTTATGGTAGCGGAAACCTTCTTTCTCCAGCACCGCGCGAGCGGGCGCGGTCTGCGGATGAACCTGGCCAATTACCGCCTGCGCTTGCGGACTTAAAAAGTCGGTGTAGATGGGATGTTTCGGCATCAATTCGGCGATAAACGCTTTCTGCCCTGTCCCGCACAAATAGTCGGCGCGGCTAAATTCCATCGAGAAGAAGCGTTCACCCAGGCTTTCCCAGAACGGGGAGTAGCCCGTTTCATCGATAACGCCGCGCATTTCCGCCACCACTTTTTCGTTAAAGCGATCGCGAAATGCGGCCATAAACATAAAGCGGGATTTCGAGAGCAGATAGCCGTTGCCCTCTTTGCGCCAGTCGGGGTCAAGAAATAAAGTGCAGAGTTCGCTGCTGCCGGTGTGATCGTTGCTGAGGAAAAGCGTCGGCAGCGCGTTATAGACATTCAGCTCTTTCGATGCGTGAACCAGCGTACCAACGCGGTAGTTGTACCACGGGTCATTAAGGCCCACCGCCACCTCGATGGCGCAGATCCCTACCACGGTCCCGGTGTCAGACTCCTCCAGAACAAAGACGTAGCCTTGTTCACTTTTTGGCAGCGTCCCTTGCCAGGTTTGCAGGGCGCGGTCGATGCGAGACGACAGCGTTTTTTCATCGGCAGGAAGCGAGGTCAGCCCGCCCCCCGTCTTACCGGCAAGCTGCATGAGTCCGGCGAGATCGCCGCGCTCAACGGGACGGATGACCATCATGATGACACCCCTGATTTCACCTGTTCACAGGCCAGCGCAAAACGGTCTAAACCGGTGGCGACCTCTTCTTCGCTGACGATTAACGCCGGTGCAAAACGCACTACGTTAGCCCCCGCGATCAGCACCATCACGCCCGCTTTTGCCGCTTCCTGTGAAATAAGTTTAGCTTTTCCGGCAAATTCAGCCGTCAGTTCGCAGCCAATTAGCAAGCCCAGACCACGAATTTCTTTGAACATACCGGTTTTGCTGTTAATGGCGTTAAGACGCTCCACAAACCAGTCGTGGCGCTGCTTCACGCCCTTTAACACCTCTGGCGTATTGATAATATCCAGTACCTGTCCTGCCACCGCCGACGCCAACGGGTTACCGCCGTAAGTCGTGCCGTGCGTGCCCACGACCATGACGCTGGCACATTTGTTGGTCGTCAGAATGGCACCGATTGGGAATCCACCGCCGAGGGCTTTGGCCGTCGATAGCACATCCGGCGTCACGCCGTAGTGCATGTACGCATACAGCTCGCCGGTACGGCCAACGCCGGTCTGGACTTCATCAAAAATCAGCAGCGCGTTGTGGCGATCGCACAGTTCGCGCAGTCCTTGCAGGAACGCTTTATCGGCAGGCACCACGCCGCCCTCGCCTTGCATCGGCTCGACGATCACCGCGCAGGTATCGTCATTAATCAGCGCGGCGGCGGATTGCAGATCGTTATAGATGGCGTGACGAATGTCCGGCGGCAGCGGAGCAAAATCTTCTGAATACGCGGGCTGACCGCCCGCGCTCACGGTAAACAGGGTGCGTCCGTGGAAGGCGTTTTTGAACGCCACAATTCCGCTTTTTTGCGCACCAAAATGATCGTGGGCGTATTTACGTGCCAGCTTGAGTGCCGCTTCGTTGGCCTCGGCGCCGGAGTTACAGAAAAAGATTTTTTCGGCAAAGGTCGCGTCGATCAATTTTTTAGCCAGGCGCAGCGCAGGCTCGTTGGTATAGCCGTTGCCGGTGTGCCAGAACTTCGCTGCCTGGTCGTTCAACGCCTGCCGCAGCGCCGGATGCGCGTGGCCCAGGGCATTTACCGCAATCCCGCCCGCAAAGTCGATGTACTCTTTTCCCTGCTGGTCCCACAGGCGTGAGCCTTCACCCCGTACCGGAATAAAAGCCGCCGGGGCGTAAACCGGCATCATCCATTCATCGAAATTTTCACGCGTAATTGACAGAGACATAGCGACCTCATCCGGTAAATTAAAAGTTATTCAAATGTTAAATAATTGAGTGTTTGCACTGTGAATGTAGATTGCAGAGTTCGTGCCAGCCAGCGATAAAATTGCATAAACGGCTTAGGATGACGGAATATCAATAGGTTACGTCCTACAGCTATTCACTATTAATGCATAATAAGTGAATATTTTTACAGCAAGCGGCGGTTTGCCGCAGGAAAAACAGAAATATTATTCACAGGCCAAATATAATTCTGGATTTGTGATCGCTCGCGAAATTTACTGGCCGTTTACGCCCTGTTTGAGGGCAAGGCGCGTCGAAATGGTGCAAATATTGCACCGTCGGGATTTTCTGTTGCAGTTATTGGCTGAACCCGATAACAGGCGGCGCAAATTCTGCTAACATCCATGCACTATTCACCTTGCATTGGCAGCGACTATGAAATTTGTCTCTTTTAATATCAACGGCCTGCGCGCCCGTCCTCACCAGCTGGAAGCCATCGTTGAGCAACATCAGCCAGACGTGATCGGCCTGCAGGAGACAAAAGTTCACGACGACATGTTCCCCCTCGAAGACGTCGCAAAACTCGGCTACAACGTCTTTTATCACGGGCAGAAAGGCCACTATGGCGTGGCGCTGCTGACTAAACAGACTCCGATTTCCGTACGTCGTGGCTTCCCTGGCGACGACGGTGAAGCGCAGCGCCGCATTATCATGGCGGAAATTCCGTCTCCACTTGGAAACATCACCGTCATCAATGGGTATTTCCCGCAGGGCGAAAGCCGCGACCACCCGACCAAATTCCCGGCCAAAGCCAAGTTCTATCAGGATCTGCAGGATTATCTGACGACGGAACTGAACAAAGAGAATCCGGTACTGATCATGGGTGACGTGAATATCAGCCCAACGGATCTGGATATCGGCATCGGCGAAGACAGCCGCAAGCGCTGGCTGCGAACCGGGAAATGCTCGTTCCTGCCGGAAGAGCGCGAGTGGATGCAGCGTCTGCAAAGTTGGGGTCTGGTGGATACCTTCCGTGCCGCAAACCCTGATACGCAGGACCGTTTCTCGTGGTTTGACTACCGCTCAAAAGGCTTTGATGACAACCGTGGCCTGCGCATCGACCTGCTGCTGGCCAGCGCACCGCTGGCGGAACGCTGCATCGAAACCGGTATCGATTACGATATTCGCGGCATGGAAAAGCCGTCCGACCACGCGCCAGTCTGGGCTAAGTTCAAACTGTAATCGCCGGTGAAACTACCAAAAATTCTGTTGATATGCGCCCTCATGGGCGCATTTTTCATGATTCGTACCCTGCTGCCCCCCGATTTTCTGTCGCTCGAATCCCTCAAAACGCATCAACGCGCGCTCCAGGAATATGTGCAGCAGGCACCCGCCGGCAGTGCCGCACTCTATTTTGCGGTTTACGTGGTGATCTCTGCCCTGTCGATTCCAGGGGCGGCGCTGTTCACCCTGCTCGGCGGTACGCTGTTCCCGCTATGGCAGGGCGTCCTGCTGGTGTCGTTTGCCTCAACGCTTGGCGCGACGCTCGCGATGCTCACCAGCCGTTATATTTTGCGCGACGGGATCCAGCGCCGGTTCAGCCGCCAACTGAAAACGGTGAATGAGGGGATAGACAGCAACGGCGCATTTTATCTTTTCGCCCTGCGCCTGATGCCGCTTTTTCCGTTCTTTCTGGTCAATTTACTCTCCGGATTAACCGCCCTTGGCGTGCGTCGTTACTGGTGGATTAGTCAGCTGGCGATGCTGCCTGCCACGGTGATTTTCCTGAATGCCGGACGCGAACTGGGCAAGCTGACATCGCTGCGCGATATTCTGTCGCCGGGCATGCTTTTCGCCCTTACACTCTTAGGGTTATTGCCGCTGGTGACGCGCTGGCTGTTTTCTCGCTATTTCCATTCTTCTCATTAACAGGGAGGCATTATGCGCCGTGTGCGTGGCTGCGTATTTCTGACCGGACTGCTGCTGGCAGCCCCCGCAATGGCTGATGCCAGTTGGCAAACCGTGCAAAACGACGCCAAAGGCCAAACCGTCTGGTTTAACGCCTGGGGCGGCGATCAGGCCGTCAATCGTTATCTCGACTGGGTAAGCGGCGAGATGAAAACCCATTACGCGATCACCCTCAAAATCGTGCATCTGGCGGACGCTGCCGATGCGGTCAAACGCATCCAGACAGAATCCGCCGCCGGGCGAAAAACCAACGGTTCTGTCGATTTACTGTGGGTCAACGGGGAGAATTTCCGCACGCTGAAAGAAGTCGGTTTGCTGCAAACCGGCTGGGCGCAAACGCTGCCGAACTGGCGCTATGTCGATACCGATAAACCGGTCAACGAAGATTTTGCCATTCCAACCGACGGCGCAGAATCCCCGTGGGGCGGCGCACAATTGACGTTTATTGCCCGCAAACAGAGCCTGCCAGTTCCGCTCTCCGATCCCGAAGCCCTGCTCAGCTATGCGCAAAAAAATCCCGGTAAAATCACTTATCCGCGTCCGCCGGATTTCACCGGCACGGCGTGGCTGGAACAGCTCCTGCTAACACTGACAGCAAATTCTGATGCGCTGAAAGTCCCGCCTGATTCACACACGTTTAACGCAGTGACGGCTCCGCTGTGGGATTATCTCGATAAACTGCACCCGCTGCTCTGGCGCGAAGGCAAAGACTTTCCGCCCAGCCCTGCACGAATGGATGCCCTGCTCGCCAGCAGCAATCTCAATATGTCTGTCACCTTTAACCCGGCGCACGCGCAGCAAAAAGTGGCCAGCGGCGAACTGCCCGCCGACAGCTACCGTTTTGGCTTTCACGACGGGATGATTGGCAATGTGCATTTCGTGGCGATCCCGGCGAACAGCAGCGCCAGCGCGGGTGCCAAAGTAGTTGCCAATTTCCTGCTGTCGCCCGAGGCGCAAATTCGCAAAGCCGACCCTAAAATTTGGGGCGATCCGAGCGTGTTAAGCCCGCAAAAACTGCCGTCGGCACAGGCCGCGCAACTTAAAAAATTCATCCCTGACGGGTTACCGAAAACCTTGCCGGAACCGCATGCGGCGTGGGTTAACGCGCTGGAGCAAGAATGGTTGCGTCGCTACGGCACCCGCTAGGCTGGCTGGTCTGGATAGCGGTAGCCGTCATTTATGCGCCGCTGATCCCTGCCGCAGGCATGTTGATGGCTCCGGCCTTGTCGCTTGCCGGATGGCAGGCGTTGTTGAGCGATCCGCAGCTGCCGCAGGCATTGATCGCCACGCTGGTTTCAACGCTTATCGCCACCGCAGGTTCGCTTTTGATTGCCCTTTGCGTGGTCGCAGCGCTGTGGCCCGGCGACCGCTGGCGGCGTTTACATACCCGACTGCCGTGGCTGCTGGCCGTACCACATGTCGCCTTTGCCACCAGCGTGCTGCTGATGTTTGCAGAAGGCGGCGCGTTTTATCAATGGTGCAGCGCCTGTTCTCCCCTGATCGATCGCTACGGCATTGGCCTGGGGCTGACGCTGGCGGTGAAAGAGAGCGCGTTTGTGCTGTGGGCGATGTATGCGGTTCTGCCCGAAAAGACGCTGGCGCAACAGATGGTGGTGCTGCGAACGCTCGGTTATTCGCGCGTTCAAGGACTTTTCTGGCTGGTGCTGCCCGCCATCTCGCCTGCGCTCGGCGCGGTGATGCTGGCGGTGGTCGCCTGGTCGCTGTCGGTGGTGGATGTCGCGATTATCCTTGGCCCTGGTAATCCGCCGACGCTGGCGGTGTTGGCGTGGCAGTGGTTGAGTCAGGGCGATGCGCAGCAGCAGACCAAAGGGACCTTGCTGTGTCTGATGTTACTTCTGCTGCTGGCGCTGTTTGCCGCCCTCGGTTTTATCATCTGGAGACGCTGGCACCGCCCGGTTCCCGCCGCGTCTGGCGTTCGGCAGCATTTGGGCGCGCCCGTGATTGGCACAACGCTGGGAGGGCTACTGCCGCTTTGCGGAGTTATGTGTGCAGCTGCGCTGATTTTGCTGGCAAGCGAAGACAGTTTTGATTGGGTGCCATTTCGCGCCAGTCTCTCGTTGGCGCTGTTTTCTAGCCTGATCGCCCTGGCGATTATTTTACTCTGGCTTGAATGGGGGCCGTCTCGCGGATCGCTCTGGATCTGGCTTCCGCTGGCACTCCCCGCCCTGCCGCTGGTCGCCGGGCAGTACCGTATCGCGCTCTTCACGGGCATCGACGGATCGTATCTCGCCGTCCTGTGGGGGCATCTGCTGTGGGTGTTGCCGTGGATGCTGCTGGTGCTGCAACCCGCGTGGCGCAGGCTGGATCCGCGCGCAATATTAATCGCGAGAACGCTCGGCATGCGGCGCAGCAAAATATTCTGGCTGATCAAATGTCCGATGCTGATCCGCCCTCTGCTTACTGCTTTTGCCACAGGCTTTTCCGTCAGCATGGCGCAATACTTGCCGACGCTGTGGCTCGGCGCGGGACGATTTCCGACGCTGACCACCGAGGCGGTCGCGCTCAGCAGCGGCGGCAGCACGGCCATTCTTGCGGGTCGCGCGCTGTGGCTGCTGGTGCTGACGGCTGCTGCCTTTGGTCTCGCCGCCGGTTTATCACGGCTAGTGGGCCGCTACCGACAAGGACTGCGTTAATGCTGATCGTTAAAAACCTTACGCTTGAGCCGCTTTTCCGCCACGTGAACTTCAGCGTGAATAAGGGCGAAATCGTCACGCTGATGGGCCCATCCGGCAGCGGAAAATCTACGCTGTTCGCCTGGATGGTGGGTGCACTCCCTACGGATTTTAAAGCGTGCGGCGAGCTGTGGCTGAACAACAGACAATGCGACGCGCTGCCCGTCGAGAAACGTGAGATCGGTATTTTGTTCCAGGACGCGCTGCTGTTCGACCACTTTAGCGTGGGGCAAAATCTGCTGCTGGCGCTCCCTGAGCACATAAAAGGACCCGCGCGTCGTGATCAGGTTGAGCATGCGCTAAAAAGTGCGGGGCTTAATGGGTTTTACGCAAGCGATCCGGCTACGCTCTCCGGCGGAGAGCGCGCCAGAGTCAGCCTGCTGCGCGCGCTTTTGGCGCAGCCTCACGCGCTGCTGCTGGATGAACCGTTTAGTCGTCTGGACAAGGCGTTGCGCGTCTCGTTCCGGGAATGGGTGTTCGCGCAGGTTCGCGAACTCAATATTCCCGTGGTGCTGGTCACACACGATGAAGACGATATTCCGGCACAGGGTCGCGTGCTTCAGCTGTCCATGTGGCAATAATCTATGTGCTAACGCAAAGAACTCTGGCGAGTGGGAGACGAAAATGACGCACCTTTTACCTGATATCAGACTTTTCGATGAAACGTGTTTCTCACCTGTCCACGCTCGCCATGATCCTGGGTCTCGCCACTTTTTCCTCCGTTGCCGCTGATATGGCGCAATCACTTACGCTTGCGCAATTGCAACAGCAGCAGGGTACGGTTATCGACACCCGCGCCAGCGCGTTTTATAACGGCTGGCCGCAGACGCTGTCTGGCCCGTCCGGGCATGAGCCTGCCGCGCTGAATCTCTCCGCCAGCTGGCTTAACGCGATGAATGACGAACAGCTCGCAGGCTGGGCAAAACAGCACAATCTGACGCCTGCGTCCATGATTGCCCTCTACGGCAGCGACGCAGACAATCAGGCCGTCAACGCGCGCTTAAAAAAAGCCGGATATTCAACGGTTTCAACCTTAGGCGACGCGCTGCAAACCCCTGCCCGCCTGCAACGTCTGCCTCATTTTGAGCAACTGGTTTATCCGCAGTGGATCCACCAACTGCAGCAAGGCAAAAAAGTGGCGGCCGCGCCGACGGGTGATTTTAAAATTATCGAAGCCGCCTGGGGTGCGCCCAAATTTTACCTGCTAAATCACATTCCCGGCGCGGATTACATTGATACCAATGAAGTCGAAAGCGAACCGCTGTGGAATAAAGTGTCAGATGACAAACTGAAAGCCATGCTGGCGAAGCACGGCATTCGTCACGACACCACCGTAATTTTGTATGGCCGCGACGTGTATGCTGCGGCACGCGTGGCGCAAATCATGCTGTACGCCGGTGTGAAGGACGTACGCATTCTGGACGGTGGCTGGAAGGCCTGGTCCGACGCGAATCTGCCGGTCGGGCGCGGCACGCCCGCAAAAGTCAAACCGGCGAACGATTTCGGCGCCCCCATTCCCGGGCAGCCGCAGCTGATGGTGGATATGGAACAGGCGCGCGGACTGCTGCATCGCAAGGATGCCTCGCTGGTCAGCATTCGCTCGTGGCCGGAATTTATCGGTGAAACCAGCGGGTACAGCTATATCAAACCCAAAGGCGAAATCGCCGGGGCCCGCTGGGGTCACGCGGGCAGCGACGCCACCCATATGGAAGACTTCCACAATCCTGATGGAACCATGCGCAGCGCTGATGATATCGCGGCGATGTGGAAACAGTGGCATATTCTGCCCGATCAGCAGGTGGCGTTTTATTGCGGCACGGGCTGGCGCGCGTCAGAAACCTTTATGTACGCACGGGCGATGGGCTGGAAAAACGTCGCCGTGTACGACGGCGGCTGGTACGAATGGAGCGCTCACCCGCAAAACCCTGTCACGACCGGGCCGCTGACGCCTGAAAGTACGCTTTAACGGGCGAGTGCTTTAAGCGTTTGATATCCGCTCCAGATGCGCGTTGTGGTGGTGAGCCAGCACAACGCGCCAAAGATCCAAGCGAATAGCGCAAAGTGCATCGGAAATAAACAGCACAGCGCGAACAGCAGGATCGTCTCCGTCCCTTCCGTTAAGCCCCCCAAATAATAAAACGACTTGTGCGCGTAGCCAGGGTTATCAATATTGTGTTTTGCAGACAGCGCCGCAAACGCCAGAAAACTGCTGCCGGTGCCGATAAACGCAAACAACAGCCACGCCGCCGCCAGCGCGTTTTCCGCCGGGGCGGCCAGCGCAAAGCCAAATGGCACCAGAGCGTAAAACAGGAAGTCGAGCGCAATATCGAGAAAGCCACCGGCATCGGTTATGCCGCGCCGCCGCGCCAGCGCCCCGTCCAGCCCATCGAGCAAACGGTTCAACACAATGGCTACCAGCGCCGCCAGATACCAGCCCAGCGCCAGAAAAGGCAACGCCAGCACGCCGATGGCAAATCCCAGAAGCGTTAAGCCATCGGCGGTGATAGTCGGCTTATCAAGCTTTTCTACCAGACGGTTAAGTGCCGGTTTCAGGCGTGGATGCACATGTCTGTCAAGCATGCGGTTTTCCTTTGAAGGCGTCGCAGAGCCCCTGCGCCGGGATGTCGAGTGCAGCGTTAAAACGCGCCGAGAGATTCTGAAACGCAATCAGCGCCGTCATTTCTGTTATCGCAGCGTCGCTGTAAAAGCGCTTTAGCTCTGTTTTTACGTCGTCACCGATCTGCGGCGGCGTGGCCGTTGTCGCCTCGGCATAGGCCAGCGCGGCACGTTCATCCGCGCTGAATAACGTCGAATCGCGCCAATGGCTGACGGCCTGCACTTTATCCAGCGCGCCGCAGCGCTCGGCCAGACGCAGGCTGTTGGCATCGATACAAAACGCGCAGTGGCAAAGCTGCGAGACGCGGGTCATCAGCAGCGATCGCAGCGTCGGACTGAGACGCGCATGACGGCGCTCAAGAAAACCGACAAACAGCGCCACCAGCCAGAACAACCGTGGCATTCGCCCCCACCAGCGGGTTGGATTGAGCACCGCGCCGAAATGCTTTTTCTGCATCGCCGCGATGGGTTTTAGGCTGACGGGAATGGATTTGACGGGGTGTACCCAGGCGGTAGTTTCTTTCACCGAACTCTCCTGATGGCTGGACTCTTTGAAAGGCGACGATAATATGTCGTTTTTCACCTTCAATTATTGATGACCATGCTGAAAACTCTCGATGTCGTTGCCGCGATCCTGGAACAGGACGGCAAAATTTTACTGGCGCAGCGCCCACCTCATGCCGATCAGCCCGGAATGTGGGAGTTTGCCGGAGGGAAAGTCGAAGCAGGCGAAACGCAGCCCGACGCGCTGATTCGTGAGCTGCGTGAGGAGCTGGGCATTGAAGCGCAGCCTGCGCAGTATGTCGCCAGCCATCAGCGCGAAGTGTCGCAGCGGCTCATCGCGCTGCACGCGTGGCACGTCCCGACATTCAGCGGCGAGCTGACGGCTCATTATCACAGTGAGCTGGTGTGGTGTACGCCCGAAGAGGCGCTAACCTACACGCTAGCGCCTGCCGATATCCCGTTGCTTGAAGCGTTTATTCTTTTACGCGCCGCCAGACCAGCGGGTTCGTGCTGATGGTGCGTTCATCACGCTGACACTGCAACAGCACGCCGTCGGCTTTCACGACCGCCCCTTCCGAATAGTTCTGATCCTGATAGATGCAGCATTGATTACACGGCTGCGCACGCTGACCGCCGGAGCTAAAGACTTCTGCCGGTACGTTGACGTCAACATCCGGGCGAAAGCGGTCGGCCTGAGCGCCTGCCGATAAGAGCGCAAACAGCGCGGGAATAAGGTAACGGTTCATAGACGTCGGTTCCTGTTGTGTCCTTGTAATGACTATAACGGTTAATCGGGGTCGAACCTTTAATTTGTCAGCCATCGTTTTTCGTTATGACTCGCGCCCGATAATTAATTTCCCTTTCGTCACGAATTTTCACTTGCCTCGCAAAGCGGTACGGGTGGTATAGTCGAAAACGACCAAAAATCACCCGCACAACACACAAAATATAAAAAATCATCATAAGAGGTTCTTATATCAATGGATCAGACACGCACTCTGGAATCGTTTCTTACCCATGTTCAAAGCCGCGACCCGCATCAGAGCGAGTTCGCGCAGGCCGTTCGCGAAGTCATGACCACGTTGTGGCCGTTTCTTGAAGAAAACCCGCGTTATCGTCAGATGTCGTTGCTTGAGCGTCTGGTTGAGCCGGAGCGTGTCATTCAGTTCCGCGTGGTGTGGGTTGACGATCGTAATCAGGTGCAGGTTAACCGCGCATGGCGCGTCCAGTTTAACTCCGCTATCGGCCCGTTTAAGGGCGGGATGCGTTTCCACCCTTCCGTGAATTTATCGATTCTGAAGTTCCTGGGCTTTGAACAGACATTCAAAAATGCGCTCACCACCCTGCCGATGGGCGGCGGGAAAGGCGGCAGCGATTTTGATCCGAAAGGCAAAAGCGAAGGCGAAGTGATGCGTTTCTGCCAGGCGCTGATGACCGAACTGTATCGCCATCTTGGGCCTGATACCGACGTGCCTGCGGGCGATATCGGCGTTGGCGGGCGTGAAGTTGGCTTTATGGCCGGGATGATGAAGAAGCTGTCTAACAACAGCGCCTGCGTGTTCACTGGCAAAGGACTCTCTTTCGGCGGGAGTTTGATCCGTCCAGAAGCGACAGGCTATGGTCTGGTCTATTTCACCGAGGCGATGTTAAAACGCCACGGTTTGGGCTTTGAAGGCATGCGCGTAGCGGTTTCCGGGTCCGGAAACGTGGCGCAGTACGCGATTGAAAAAGCGATGCAGTTTGGCGCACGCGTGATTACCGCCTCTGACTCCAGCGGTACGGTGGTGGATGAAGCCGGTTTCACCACGGAGAAACTGGCGCGTCTGTGTGAAATCAAAGCCAGCCGTGACGGCCGCGTGGCCGATTATGCGCGTGAGTTTGGCCTGACCTATCTGGAAGGCAAACAGCCGTGGTCGGTGCCGGTGGATATCGCCCTGCCGTGTGCAACGCAAAATGAGCTGGACGTCGACGCGGCGCAGCAACTGATCGCGAATGGCGTGAAAGCTGTGGCTGAAGGCGCGAACATGCCGACGACCATCGAAGCGACCGACCTGTTCCTGCAAGCGGGCGTGCTGTTTGCGCCAGGCAAAGCGGCGAACGCGGGCGGCGTGGCGACTTCAGGTCTGGAAATGGCGCAGAACGCGGCGCGTATGGGCTGGAAAGCCGAGAAAGTGGATGCGCGCCTGCATCACATCATGCTGGATATTCACCACGCCTGCGTCGAGTATGGCGGTGAAGATAAGCAGACCAACTATGTGCGCGGCGCGAATATCGCTGGCTTCGTGAAAGTCGCCGATGCGATGATTGGGCAAGGTGTGATTTAAGATGTTTAGGGTACTTTCTGGTGCCCTCACCCCAACCCTCTCCCACGGGAGAGGGAGCAAACACTAAAAACGGCAACCTCGGTTGCCGTTTTGCTTTTGTCTTGCGCGATCTGAAACCTTCACCCCAAGCCTCTTCCACGAGGTAAGGGAGCAAATACTAAAAATGGCAACCGAGGTTGCCGTTTTGCTTTTGTCTTGTGCGGTCTGGTGCCCTCACCCCAACCCTCTCCCACGGGAGAGGGAGCAAATACTAAAAACGGCAACCGAAGTTGCCGTTTTACTTTTGTCTTATGCGGTCTGAAACCTTCACCCCAAGCCTCCCACAGGGAGAGGAGCAAACACTAAAAATGGCAACCGAAGTTGCCGTTTTACTTATGCCTTGTGCTTGCTCTCGCTCAGCGGTCACCCACAGAGATTGCGCTGTAACAGCGACATCAGGCTGCGCTCTTTTTCTTTTTGAACGGTTTTTTCGCGCCGCCTGGCGCAACCATTCCTCTGAAATTTTTCACTGGCGTCGTTCGCGCCTGATTAATCAGATCAAATAATGTTCCCACCAGCGGCTGCATGAAGTCCTGGTAGCGGCACTCTTTTTCACTGATTTTTGTCAGGATCGATTCCCAGTGCGCGGTCATATCCGGTCGTGCGGCCAGTTCCGGCAGGGAGTGAATCAGCGCCCGGCCTGGATCCGTTGACTGAATATAGCGGCCTTTTTTGATGAGAAAACCGCGTTTAAACAGCAGTTCGATAATCCCAGCGCGTGTGGCCTCAGTGCCCAATCCGTCCGTCGCGCGCAGGATCTTTTTCAAGTCTTTATCCTGCACAAAACGGGCGATCCCGGTCATGGCAGAGAGCAACGTGGCATCGGTGAAGTGTCGCGGCGGCTGCGTCTGACGCTCAATTACTTCGCCTTTCTCGCACAGGAGTTCGTCGTTTTTCGCGACCACCGGCAGCGGTGTGCCGTCGTTTTCTTCGTCGCGCTCTTTATTGCCCAGCAGCGTACGCCAGCCAGCTTCGGCCAGGAAACGCGCTTTCGCGACAAACTTCGCTTTGGCAATCTCCAGTTCGATAACGCATTTGCGGAACATCGCGTCAGCGCAGAACTGCATCAGATATTGACGAGCCACCAGCTGATAAACCTTCGACTCATTTTCAGTCAGATTAACGTTGCTGGCGCGCGCCGTCGGGATAATCGCATGGTGGGCATCGACTTTTTTATCATCCCAGCAGCGGTTACGCGTCTCCAGATTCACGGCTGGCTGCGGGAGCAGATCCGGCGTGTGGACGCCAATCGCATTCAGCACCGCATGACGCCCGGCAAAATGTTCTTCCGGCAAATAACGGCTATCCGAACGCGGATAGGTAATCAGCTTGTGCGTTTCATAAAGCTTCTGGCAAATATCCAGGACGTTTTGCGCGCTCATGCCGTAGCGTTTGCCCGCTTCAATCTGTAATGCCGACAGCGAAAACGGCAGCGGCGCGGGTTCTGATTCCCGTTTATCGTTATAGCTGGTGACGATGGCCGGTTGACCGGCAATGCGGTTAACGACGTGCTCCGCCAGTGGACGATGCAATAAACGCCCTTCTTCATCCTGATAGGGCTCGCAGGCTTCGCTGGGTTGCCAGACGGCGACGAAACGCTCGTCCTTCGGCGTTACGATATGCGCCTTCACCTCAAAGAAGTCTTTCGCTACGAAGTTCTCGATCTCTTCGTCACGGCGTACCACCAGCCCTAAAACAGGCGTTTGCACCCGTCCAACGGAGAGCACACCCTGATAGCCCGCGTTGCGCCCTAAAATCGTATACGCGCGGGTCATGTTGATGCCGTACAGCCAGTCGGCACGCGCACGCGCCAGCGCGGAGACGCACAGCGGGATAAATTCGTTGTTAGAGCGCAGACGAGAAATTGCCCGCTCAACGGCCTGCGGGTTGAGATCGTTTATCAGACAGCGCTGCACCTGTTTGCGTTTTTCTGGCGCCAGCTCAAGATAATCGAGCACTTCGTCCACCAGCAGTTGCCCTTCGCGATCCGGGTCACCCGCATGGACGATTTCAGCCGCGTCGTGCAGGAAACGCTTAATCACGTTGAGCTGTTTTGTGACCGACGGTCGCGGCTGTAAACGCCACTTTTCCGGCACAATAGGCAGGTCGTTCAGGTTCCAGCGGGCGTAGCGGCTGTCATAGACGTCCGGCTGCGCCTGCTCAAGCAGGTGCCCGATACACCAGGTGACCACCTGCCCTTTTCCGCACTCAATAAAGCCGTCGCCCTTGCGATGTGGCTTTGGCAGCACATCTGCAATGGCTCGGGCCAGGCTTGGCTTTTCCGCAATATACAGCCGCATCGAATTAACGAATCTCAATCATCGGACGGCCGCCGCGGGCGGTGACCAGCTCACCGATGGCGGTCAGGGTGATACCGAATTCAGCGGCCGTGGCTTTGACTTCGGTTTCCGACTCTGGCGTCACCGCCAGCAGAAGGCCGCCGGACGTTTGCGGGTCGCACAGCAGATCGCGCCATTCGACAGGCATTTCGCCCATCAGATGTCCGTAGCTGGCAAAGTTACGCTGCGTGCCGCCAGGGACCGCGCCTTGCGCGATGTACTCTTCAACGCCCGGCAGTTTTGGAATCTCCTGATACACGATTTGCGCCTGCACACCTGCGCCCTGACAGACTTCGCTCAGGTGACCGAGCAGCCCAAAACCGGTGACGTCGGTCATCGCTTTCACGCCGTCAATATTCGCGAACGCGGCACCCGCGAGGTTCATCTGGCACATGACTTCTGTCGCAAGGCCAATGTGTTCTGGTTTGAGCAGCGATTTTTTCTCGGCGGTGGTGAGCACGCCAATACCGAGCGGTTTAGTCAGGAACAGTTTGCAACCCGGCTGCGCGGTGCTGTTACGCTTGACGCGTTCCGTCGGGACGATGCCGGTGACGGCCAGACCAAAAATCGGCTCCGGCGCATCGATGGAATGCCCACCGGCCAGCGCGATCCCCGCCTGTTGACAGGCAAAGCGCCCGCCCTCAATGACTTCGCGGGCAATTTCCGGCGCAAGGGTGTTAATTGGCCAGCCCAGAATGGCAATCGCCATAATCGGTTTACCGCCCATCGCGAAAATATCGCTGATCGCATTGGTGGCCGCGATGCGTCCAAAATCAAACGGATTATCGACGATAGGCATAAAGAAATCGGTGGTGCTGATAACGCTGGTCCCGTTGCCTAAATCATAAACCGCCGCATCGTCACGCGTTTCATTACCGACAAGCAGGTTCGGGTCGACAAACTTCGCCTGTTCACTGTGCAGAATGGTCTCCAGCACCTTAGGGGAAATTTTACAACCGCAACCTGCTCCGTGGCTGTATTGCGTTAGACGAATGGTTTGCTCGCTCATGGACATCTCCTGTCATTGCTGTGGCGCTATGGTAGCGCTCATTCCTTAAAGAGGTAAGTCTGACTGTCTGAATTCTGGCGCGGATGCGCAGAATCCAGACAGTTTAGTGTGCTTATCAGAAATGGGTAACGAACGGCGTGGCGTCGGGCACGGAAACGGTAGTGGACGCTTTGAGTTGTGGCGTTCCGAGATAGAGGAAACCGACGATTTTATCGTGTTCGCCGCAGGATAATCCCTCGCGAACAACCGGGCTGTCGGTCAACGGGCCGGTACGCCAGATGCCATTAAAGCCCTGCGCGACCGCCGCCATTTGCATGGCCATGACTGCGCAACCCGCTGACATCTCTTGTTCCCAGACGGGCACTTTATGCCCGGCCTGGCATTTTGCCACCACGGCGATAATCATTGGCGCGCGGAACGGCGCGCTGCGGGCTTTATCGATAGCCTTGTCGTCCTGACTCGCGGCGATCGCCCCTTTCTCCAGTAAAGCGCTGAAGCGCTCACGCCCTTCACCTTCGATAATAAAGAAATGCCACGGCTGCAGCGTACCGTGGTCCGGCGCGCGCATTCCGGCCTGCAAAATGCTGTCCAGTTGCTGACCCGCAGGAGCGGGTTCGGCCAGGCGTGAAGCGCTACGACGGTTAACAAGCAGTTCTAGTGCGTCCATTGGTTAACTCCTGTCTTCAAAATTGCTCACAAAATTAACACGACAGCAGATTTTGTTACAGCGTAGTGGGCGATTCCTGCTGACAAGTGGCGGTTGGGTCATTACGATAAGCCCACATTGCCGTCCAGTCGCGACGGAACAGTCATTTTCTGGTTAGGGAGTACACATGCGAACCCTTTGGCGAATTTTTGCCGGTTTCTTTAAATGGACGTGGCGGCTGCTCAATTTTATCCGCGAACTGGTGATGAACGTGTTTTTCATCTTCCTGATTCTGGTCTGTGTGGGCGTCTGGATGCACATCAGCAGCAGCAACCAGGCGCAGAATTCCGGGCGTGGCGCGCTGTTGCTGGATATCACCGGCGTAATTGTCGACAAACCGTCCGCCAGTAATCGCCTGGGGGTGATTGGCCGCCAGCTGTTTGGCGCGACGTCCGATCGCCTGCAGGAAAACTCCCTGTTTGATATCGTTGAGGCGATTCGTCAGGCCAAAGACGATCGCAACATCACCGGGATCGTTCTGGATCTGAAAAACTTTGCCGGTGCCGACCAGCCCTCGATGCAATACATCGGTAAAGCCCTGCGCGAATTCCGCGACAGCGGTAAACCGGTGATTGCGGTGGGTGATAGCTACAGCCAGGGGCAATACTATCTGGCGAGCTTTGCCAACAAAATTTGGCTTTCCCCACAGGGTACAGTTGATCTGCACGGGTTTGCGACGAACGGCCTGTATTACAAATCGCTGCTCGAGAAGCTGAAAGTGACCACGCATGTCTTCCGCGTCGGGACCTATAAATCCGCCGTTGAACCGTTTATTCGCAACGATATGTCTCCTGCCGCGCGTGAAGCCGACAGCCGCTGGATTGGCGAGCTGTGGAATAACTATCTGACCACCGTTGCCGCTAACCGTCAGGTCACCCCTGAGCAAATCTTCCCGGGCGCGCAAGCGATGCTGGATGGACTGCAAAAGGTGGATGGCGATACGGCAAAATATGCTCTGGACAACAAACTGGTCGATACGCTCGGATCCAGCGCGGATATCGAAAAAGCGCTGACCAAGCAGTTTGGCTGGAGCAAAGAAGAGAAGAATTACAGCGCGGTGAGTCTGTATGACTACACCACGAAGAAACCGAGTGAAACAGGTGATAGCGTCGCCGTGGTCTTCGCTAATGGCGCGATCATGGACGGTGAAGAGACACCGGGCAACGTGGGGGGTGACACGACGGCATCGCAAATCCGCGACGCGCGTCTCGACCCGAAAGTGAAAGCGATTGTCCTGCGCGTCAACAGCCCTGGTGGCAGCGTGAGTGCGTCTGAAGTGATTCGCGCTGAGCTTGCGGCAGCGCGTGCAGCGGGCAAACCGGTCGTGGTCTCGATGGGCGGTATGGCGGCATCCGGCGGATACTGGATCTCCACACCAGCCAACTATATCGTGGCAAACCCAAGCACGCTGACCGGTTCTATCGGCATCTTCGGGGTGATCAACACCGTAGAAAACAGCCTGGATTATCTGGGTGTGCACACGGATGGCGTTGCGACGTCACCACTGGCCGATGTGTCCGTGACCAAATCGCTGCCGCCGGAAGTGTCGCAGATGATGCAGTTGACCATCGAGAACGGCTACAAGCGCTTTATCACGCTGGTGGCGGAATCACGTAAGTCAACGCCAGAGCAGATCGATAAAATTGCTCAGGGCCACGTCTGGACCGGTCAGGATGCGAAGAACAACGGTCTGGTCGACAGCCTGGGTGATTTTGATGACGCCGTCGCGAAGGCCGCCGAACTGGCGAAGCTGAAACAGTGGCACATTGCGTATTATCAGGATGAACCCACGTTTATTGATATGGTCATGAACGGGATGTCCGTCTCCGTTCGCGCCATGCTGCCAGCCGCCATTCAGGCGTATCTGCCAGCGCCCGTGGCGACGGCTGCGAGCGTTGTGAAAGGTGAAAGCGATAAACTCGCCGCCTTTAACGATCCGCAAAACCGTTACGCATTTTGCCTGACCTGCGCGAACGTACGCTAACCTCGTCCCCTCTTCTCGCGAAGGGGGGATTTTTCTTTGAAGCCTAAGAACACAAAATGATGCAGAAGAAATCGATTTATGTGGCGTATACCGGCGGTACAATCGGTATGCAGCGCTCAGAAAATGGCTATATCCCTGTTTCCGGTCACCTCCAGCGCCAGCTCGCGCTGATGCCAGAGTTTCATCGCCCGGAAATGCCTGACTTCACCATCCACGAATACGATCCGCTAATGGACTCATCCGATATGACGCCAGAAGACTGGCAGCATATTGCGGACGATATCAAAGCGCATTATGACGATTACGACGGTTTCGTGATCCTGCACGGCACCGACACCATGGCGTTTACCGCGTCCGCACTCTCCTTCATGCTGGAGAATTTGGGCAAACCGGTGATCGTCACGGGGTCACAAATCCCGCTGGCAGAACTGCGCTCCGACGGGCAGATCAACTTGCTGAACTCCCTGTACGTGGCGGCAAATTATCCGATTAACGAAGTGACGCTGTTTTTCAACAATCGTCTGTATCGCGGGAATCGCACCACCAAAGCCCACGCCGACGGGTTCGATGCCTTTGCTTCGCCAAATCTGCAACCGCTGCTGGAAGCAGGCATTCATATTCGTCGCCTTGGCACCCCGCCTGCCCCACACACTGCGGGCGAGCTGATTGTCCACCCGATCACACCGCAGCCTATTGGCGTGGTGACGATTTATCCTGGAATTTCAGCAGACGTGGTGCGCAACTTCCTGCGCCAGCCGGTTAAAGCGCTGATCCTGCGCTCCTACGGTGTGGGCAATGCGCCGCAGAACGGTGAATTCCTGAAAGAGCTTCAGGAAGCGAGCGCGCGCGGCATCCTGGTGATTAACCTGACGCAATGTATGTCTGGCAAGGTCAATATGGGTGGTTACGCCACCGGCAACGCGCTGGCTCAGGCCGGTGTAATTAGCGGCTTCGATATGACGGTAGAAGCCACGCTGACTAAACTTCACTATTTACTCAGTCAGGATCTGGACGTGGATGCGATGCGCAACGCCATGATGCAAAACCTGCGTGGCGAACTGACGCCGGACGAATAAGGAGTTTTTGATGAAACAACGAGCTCTGCTGCTGGTCGATCTGCAAAATGATTTTTGCGCGGGCGGCGCGCTGGCGGTTGCGGAAGGCGACAGTACCGTTGATGTGGCCAATGCGCTGATCGCCTGGTGTAAAGCGCGCGGTGAAGCGGTGGTTGCAAGCCAGGACTGGCATCCTGCGGATCACGGCAGTTTCGCCAGTCAGCACAATGCGGAACCCTTTTCTCAAGGCGAACTCGACGGGCTGGCGCAAACACTCTGGCCGGATCATTGCGTTCAGCAAACGGAAGGCGCACAGCTACACCCGCTGCTCAATCAGCACGCCATTGATGCGGTGTTTCATAAAGGCGAAAACCCCTTAATCGACAGCTACAGCGCCTTTTTTGATAACGAACATCGCCAGCAAACTGCGCTGGACGAATGGCTGCGTCATCATGAGATTCACGAGCTGATTGTGATGGGGCTGGCGACGGATTACTGTGTGAAATATACCGTGCTGGATGCGCTTAAGCTGGGTTACCAGGTGAGCGTCATTACCGATGGTTGTCGTGGCGTCAACCTCGATGCGCACGATAGCGCGCTGGCGTTTATGGAGATGTCCACAGCAGGCGCGACGCTCTATACGCTGGCAGACTGGGAAGAGACCCAGGCTTAACGTTTAATCAGCGGTGTCGCATTCAGACACCGCTATTTTATTTTTAGATGAGGTACGTCGTATGGCTTTTATCCCAAAAAATTACGCCCGGCTGGAAGTCGGTTATCGGGAAAAGGCGCTAAAACTCTTTCCGTGGGTCTGTGGACGCTGTTCACGCGAATTCGTCTATTCAAATTTGCGCGAGTTGACCGTGCATCATATCGATCACGATCACAGCAATAACCCGGAAGATGGCAGCAACTGGGAGATGTTGTGCCTGTACTGTCACGATCATGAGCACTCGAAATACACTGAAGTGGATTTGTACGGTTCAACGGTCGTGGCGGGAGAAGATGCGCAGAAAGACGTGGGTGAAGCGAAATACAATCCGTTTGCCAATCTTAAAGCGATGATCGACAAGAAATAACGCAGACTGTCCATCCCTCCTGTTATGTGTCGAAACCCATTCAGGAGGGATTGCTGCGCTTGTTCGACAGATTAGGATTTAAATGTCGCAATCGGCTTTGGCGTAATGCCAAAATCTTCTTTCAGCTCGCGTTTGCTTTTCATCACCATCTGACCTTGCGTGTCGATCGTCATGTGCTGAGCGTCAGTGTTGTTGCGCGCCTGCCATAACATCACCAGTTGCAAACTGTTCTCTTTTTGCTCTGGCGTGAGCGCCACACCGTCTGGCCATTTTCCTAATTCAACTGCTGTCACCAGACGCTGATAAACCTCTGGCGTCATCGTGTTGATCATGTCATCGATATTCATGAAAAATCCGCTCTGAAGGAATAATTTGCTGAATCGTTTCTTCAGCCTTTTGTCTGGTCGCCATTCTCATCATCCGAGAAGCTCATCGAAGCCGAATTGACGCAAAAACGTTCACCCGTTGGCTGCGGGCCATCCGGGAACACATGCCCGAGATGCGCATCACAGTTCCCACAGCGGATTTCGGTGCGCTGCATACCGTGGCTGGCGTCGGTAAGGTAACGGATTGCTTCATCGCTCACAGGCTCGTAAAAGCTTGGCCATCCGCAGCCAGAATCGTATTTTGTTTGCGAGTTAAACAGCGGCGCATCACACACCAGACAGTGATACACACCATCCCGTTTATTGTGCAGCAAACGCCCGGTGAATGGGGGTTCGGTCCCGTGATTCTGCGTGACGTAGAACTGCATTTCCGTCAAATTTTTTTTCAGGTCATCAGGGTTATGTTGATTCGACATAAGCTCATATCTCGCTGTTGAAACAGACACGTTTTACCGAGAATTCTAACAAAACATTAACACTGAAGTGTGAACTTTTGTTCTAAACTTATGCGTTGCGGTTTAGCAGTCAGCCAATTGTGATCTTTCTCACATATTTATCCTGATGGCCCTTTAAAATCCCGCGCGCAGCCCCCATGTGGTTGCTAGCTCAAAAGGAAAGTGAGGCGGTCAGTCGCACAAAGGTTATGCGCAGGATTGATTTGTCGCAATGATTGACACGATTCCGCTTGACGCTGCGTAAGGTTTTTGTAATTTTACAGGCAACCTTTTATTCACTAACAAATAGCTGGTGGAATATATGACTATCAAAGTAGGTATCAACGGTTTTGGCCGTATCGGCCGTATTGTTTTCCGTGCTGCTCAGGAACGTTCTGACATCGAGATCGTTGCAATCAACGACCTGTTAGACGCTGAATACATGGCTTACATGCTGAAATACGACTCAACTCATGGTCGTTTTAACGGCACTGTAGAAGTCAAAGACGGCCACCTGGTTGTTAACGGCAAAACTATCCGTGTTACCGCAGAACGTGACCCGGCTAACCTGAAGTGGAACGAAGTTAACGTTGACGTTGTTGCTGAAGCGACTGGTCTGTTCCTGACCGACGAAACAGCGCGTAAACACATCACCGCGGGTGCGAAGAAAGTTGTTCTGACTGGTCCTTCTAAAGACAACACCCCGATGTTCGTTAAAGGCGCAAACTTCGAGAAGTATGCTGGCCAGGATATCGTTTCTAACGCATCTTGCACCACCAACTGCCTGGCTCCACTGGCTAAAGTTATCAACGACAACTTCGGTATCGTTGAAGGCCTGATGACCACTGTTCACGCAACTACCGCTACTCAGAAAACGGTTGATGGCCCGTCTCACAAAGACTGGCGCGGCGGCCGCGGCGCAGCTCAGAACATCATCCCTTCTTCTACCGGTGCTGCAAAAGCTGTAGGCGTTGTACTGCCAGAGCTGAACGGTAAAATCACTGGTATGGCGTTCCGCGTTCCAACTCCAAACGTGTCTGTTGTTGACCTGACCGTTCGTCTGGAAAAAGCAGCGTCTTACGAAGAAATCAAGAAAGCAATCAAAGCGGCTGCTGAAGGCCCAATGAAAGGCGTTCTGGGTTACACCGAAGACGACGTTGTATCTACCGATTTCAACGGCGAAGTTTGCACTTCCGTGTTCGATGCTAAAGCGGGTATCGCACTGAACGACAACTTCGTGAAACTGGTTTCCTGGTACGACAACGAAACTGGTTACTCTAACAAAGTACTGGACCTGATCGCTCACATCTCTAAATAAGTTGAGATGAGAATCTGATCCAAAAAGGCGACTTCGGTCGCCTTTTTTTATTTCTGCAGATAAGACAGAGGATTGCGTAATGATTCACAAAATTTTTGCTCTTCCGGTAGTCGAACAACTTACCCCTGTGCTTTCCCGCCGCCAAATTGATGAAGCGGATATCATTGTTGTCGACCACCCGCGCGTTAAGGCATCTGTCGCGCTCAACGGTGCGCATTTGCTCTCCTGGACACCCGAAGGCGAAGAAGAAGGCCTGTGGCTGAGCGCGGCGACATCCTTCAAAAAAGGCGCGGCAATTCGCGGTGGCGTACCGATTTGCTGGCCGTGGTTTGGTCCTGCAGCTCAACCGGGTCTGCCCGCTCACGGTTTTGCCCGTAACCAGCAATGGACGTTGAAAGCGCATAATGAAGATGATAACGGCGCCGTTCTGACGTTTGAGCTGCAAAGCAACGACGAGACCCGTGCGCTGTGGCCGCATGACTTCACGCTGTTTGCTCGCTTCAAGCTGGGCAAAACCTGCGAAATCGAACTGGAAGCTCACGGTGAGTTTGAAACCGCCTCTGCTCTGCACACCTATTTCAACGTCGGCAACATTGCCGATGTCAAAGTCAGCGGCCTTGGCGATACCTATATCGACAAAGTGGATAACGCGAAAGAAGGTAAACTGAGCGATGGCGTCCAGACCTTCCCGGATCGTACTGACCGCGTTTACCTGAATCCAGAAGCGTGCAGCGTGATCCACGATGCGAAGCTAAACCGCGCAATTGAAGTGATTCACCAGCATCACAGCAACGTGGTGGGCTGGAACCCTGGCCCGGCGCTATCTGTCAGCATGGCGGACGTGCCGGATGATGGCTACAAAACGTTTGTGTGCGTCGAAACCGCATGCGTGACTGCACCGCAGAAAGCGAGTGCCGACAAACCGTCTCGTCTTGGTCAGACGATTAAGATCGTGAAACGTTAATACGATCGCTCCCCCTCGCCCGCAAAGTGAGGGGGTAACTCTTACACCACGTCTAACGCAGTCTTGTGGTCTGGCGCTGGAAACGCATTATCCAGCTTGAGCAACTCTTCAGCTGAAAGCGCAATCGCCAACGCTCCCGCATTTTCCGTCACATGTTCAATGGTTGCCGCTTTCGGAATCGCCATGACGCCTTTATGGCTTACCACCCATGCCAGCAAAATTTGCGCAGCGCTTACCTGATGGATGCGAGCAATATCGTTCACGACCGGATGATTCATCAGGCCCGAACGTAAGCGCCCGGCCTGAGCAAGCGGACAATACGCCATAACTGGCATGTTCTGCTGCTGACACCACGGAAGCAGATCGTATTCAATGCCGCGTGAGGCCAGATGATAAAGCACCTGGTTTGTTGCGCAGGCCATACCGCCCTTCACGCCCCACAATTCCTGCATGTCGTCGTAATCCAGATTCGAGACACCCCAGCGGCCAATTTTGCCCTGCTGCTGCAATGTCTCCATTAGCTCAACAGTTTCATCGAGACCGAAATTCCCGCGCCAGTGCAGCAGGTAAAGGTCAATATGATCTGTTCCGAGACGACGAAGGCTGGCATTGCAGGCGGCGATCCCTTTTTGGCCGCCCGCATTCCACGGATACACCTTAGACACCAGATACACTTTCTCACGCTGGCCTTTGATTGCCTCGCCCACCACCTCTTCCGCAGCGCCATCCGCGTACATCTCAGCGGTATCAATCAGCGTCAGACCAAGGTCAATGCCCGCTCGCAGTGCATCAACTTCGTTGCGACGCTGACTGGCGTTTTCTCCCATGTACCAGGTTCCCTGCCCAATCGCGGGGACGGTCAAGCCTTCGGTAAAGGTCACGGTTTTTTCACTCATTGGTCTCTCCTGTTTTGCTGCACCACCGTAAAACGAAAGGGGCGCAAGCGCCCCGTTATGATGCATAAAATGCACTGTGTCAGTGCACAATCAGAAACTGTAAGTCACACCGGTTGAGAAAATACCGGCCCATGATCTGTCGACCATCGGGCTGTCTTTCACTTCATCGCTCAGGCGCAGATAGCGGCCAGTTGCGTAGACGCTCCAGTCGGCTGCAAACTTGTAGTTTGCCGTCAATTCCAGGTACGGGTTCCAGCCATCGTCAGCCTGATACTGCTTCAGACCGCTACGACGCGACTCATTACGTGATACACCGTAATAGTAGTCGTTGTAGTTTTCACTTTTGTAATCCACACCGATACCCGGCGTCAGCGTCAGGCCACCGTTGGTGTAACGGTAGAGCCACGCCACATCACCGACGAAACCATTGCTGTTGTCCAGGGTATCGCCTGCCAGCGCAGCGCGCAGGTAGCCGTATTGCGTGTTATGCACGTAAGAAAGACCCGCCATCAGGGTACCTTTACGCTTGTCCAGCTGGCGCATCTGGTGGCTGTCACTGTCGCCCGGCTTAAAGTGCGTCGGATCGTAGTAAGCCATGATCGAGAGCTTGTCGGCTTCATCGTTCCACAAATAGTAACCGCCACCCAGACCACGGAACCAGAAGTTATCCCCTTCATAGGTGACAACGGGAACCGGATAGATCTCACGGTCATACTGCTTGTATGGGCTATTGATCACACCAACACCCGCACCAAGAGAGAATTTATCCTCTGCATGTACGGTGTTTACTGCCGTGGCGGCAAGGATGCCCAATGCCAGAAGTTTGAGTTTGGTCACAATCCATTCTTTCCTGTAGTCAAATAATCAGCGTTTGAAGTGTAACCGCCCTTGCTAAACATCCCAAAATTTTTTGCCTGCTAATGAGTTTGATTAACCGATTATTTTCATCGTTTAAGATGACTGACTGCTTTCAATTCTGTGACGCCTGGATGAAACCTGACATTTTATGCTTATTTCATCGGCTAATTATTCGGATGAGTTATTGATATGTCATTGAAATTAGTTTTTGCAGGCATGCAAGTTTTGCAAATGCCATCTACGCTTAATTTTAAGAAGATGAATGCCTGAACACCCTGCGGTTGTGAGCGTCAGACCTGGCACACGGGTTGCTGCTTAGACAGTGAGATGCGACGGTTCCTCTTCCAGGAGCCTCCACTATTCATACGAACGGCTCTTTTCCTGTGCTAAAAACGAAAGGACGGCATGCCATGAATATATTCGATCACTATCGCCAGCGCTATGAAGCTGCCAAGGACGAAGAGTTCACACTGCAGGAGTTTCTTACCATTTGTCGGCAAGATCGCAGTGCCTATGCTAATGCGGCAGAAAGGCTATTGATGGCTATTGGTGAGCCTAACATGGTCGACACGGCGCTCGAACCACGGCTCTCCCGTCTCTTTTCGAATCGTGTGGTTGCGCGCTATCCCGCGTTTGAAGAATTTTACGGCATGGAAGATGCCATCGAGCAGATTGTTTCTTACCTGAAACACGCCGCTCAAGGCCTTGAAGAGAAGAAACAGATCCTTTATTTACTGGGTCCGGTGGGCGGCGGTAAATCGTCCCTGGCGGAACGACTGAAAGCGCTGATGCAGCGCGTGCCGATTTATGTGTTGAGCGCCAACGGCGAGCGCAGCCCGGTCAACGATCACCCGCTATGCCTGTTCAACCCGCAGGAAGATGCGCAGATTCTGGATAAAGAATTTGGCGTTCCGCGCCGCTATCTGGGCACCATCATGTCGCCATGGGCGGCAAAACGTCTGCACGAATTCGGCGGTGACATCACTAAGTTCCGCGTGGTGAAAGTCTGGCCTTCGATTCTGGAACAGATTGCGATTGCAAAAACGGAGCCTGGTGATGAAAACAACCAGGATATCTCCGCGCTGGTCGGAAAAGTCGATATTCGTAAACTGGAACACCACGCGCAGAACGACCCAGATGCCTATGGCTATTCCGGCGCGTTATGCCGGGCAAACCAGGGCGTGATGGAGTTCGTCGAGATGTTCAAAGCGCCGATTAAGGTGCTGCACCCGCTGCTGACCGCCACGCAGGAAGGGAACTACAACGGGACAGAAGGTATCTCCGCCCTGCCGTTCAACGGGATCATTCTGGCGCACTCGAACGAATCAGAATGGGTGACCTTCAGAAACAACAAGAACAACGAGGCGTTCCTTGACCGTGTTTACATCGTCAAAGTGCCTTATTGCCTGCGCATCTCCGAAGAGATCAAGATTTACGAAAAACTGCTCAACCACAGCGAGCTGGTACATGCACCTTGTGCGCCTGGCACACTGGAAACCCTGTCGCGGTTCTCGATTCTGTCGCGTCTGAAAGAGCCAGAAAACTCCAGCATTTATTCAAAAATGCGCGTCTATGACGGTGAAAGTCTGAAAGACACCGATCCGAAAGCGAAGTCCTACCAGGAGTATCGCGACTACGCAGGTGTCGACGAAGGGATGAACGGACTGTCCACGCGTTTTGCGTTTAAAATCCTCTCCCGCGTGTTCAACTTCGATCACGCTGAAGTCGCGGCCAACCCAGTGCATCTGTTCTACGTGCTCGAACAGCAAATAGAACGTGAGCAGTTCCCGCAAGAGCTGGCGGAACGCTATCTGGAGTTCCTCAAAGGCTATCTGATCCCGAAATACGCCGAGTTTATCGGCAAAGAGATCCAGACCGCCTATCTGGAATCCTATTCTGAATACGGGCAGAACATATTCGACCGTTACGTCACCTATGCGGATTTCTGGATTCAGGATCAGGAGTATCGCGATCCGGACACCGGCCAGCTGTTTGACCGCGAATCCCTGAACGCAGAGCTGGAAAAAATTGAGAAGCCTGCCGGGATCAGCAATCCGAAAGACTTCCGTAACGAAATCGTCAACTTTGTTCTGCGTGCCAGAGCTCATAACAGCGGACGTAATCCGAACTGGACCAGCTACGAAAAACTGCGCACGGTTATCGAGAAGAAAATGTTCTCCAATACCGAAGAGCTGTTGCCGGTCATTTCCTTTAATGCCAAAACGTCAACCGACGAGCAGAAAAAGCACGACGATTTTGTCGACCGCATGATGGAGA
Source organism: Enterobacter sp. 638 (assembly GCF_000016325.1). Lineage (NCBI taxonomy): Bacteria > Pseudomonadati > Pseudomonadota > Gammaproteobacteria > Enterobacterales > Enterobacteriaceae > Enterobacter > Enterobacter sp. 638. Next base: position 1,820,662 of record NC_009436.1, on the reverse strand, counting down.
AAGGCTATACCCGCAAACAGGTGCGCCTACTGTGCGAATGGTATCTGCGCGTGCGTAAATCGTCATAACAGACCAGAAAATCGCCCGGCAGCCCTGCTGTCGGGCGAGCAAAATAGGTGAACCGTAAGCCGGATAAACACCGTTTTTCCGGCCTTACGGGACCCGCATAAAGTTGGCAAATGCAGTACGGGGGGCTTATGACCTGGTTTATTGACCGGCGTCTTAACGGCAAAAACAAGAGCACGGTGAACCGCCAGCGCTTCTTGCGCCGTTATAAATCGCAAATTAAACAGTCGATCTCCGAGGCCATCAACAAACGTTCAGTCACCGATGTTGATAGCGGCGAGTCCGTCTCAATCCCGACGGACGATATTAGCGAACCGATGTTCCATCAGGGGCGTGGCGGCCTGCGCCATCGCGTCCATCCGGGTAACGATCACTTCGTGCAAAATGACCGCATCGAGCGCCCACAGGGTGGCGGTGGCGGGTCCGGAAGCGGTCAGGGGCAAGCGGGTCAGGACGGCGAAGGCCAGGACGAGTTTGTCTTCCAGATCTCAAAAGATGAGTATCTCGACCTGCTGTTCGAAGATTTGGCGCTGCCAAACCTGAAAAAAAACCAGCACCGTCAGTTAAACGAGTACAAAACCCACCGCGCGGGGTATACCGCCAACGGTGTGCCGGCGAATATTAGCGTGGTGCGTTCGCTGCAAAACTCGCTGGCCCGACGCACAGCGATGACGGCAGGGAAACGTCGTGAGCTGAACGAGCTGGAAGTCACGCTAAAAACGGTCGAGAACAGTGAACCTGCGCAACTGCTCGAAGAAGAACGGCTGCGCAAAGAGATCGCTGAACTGCGCGCAAAAATCGAACGCGTGCCGTTTATTGACACGTTCGACCTGCGTTACAAGAACTATGAGAAACGTGCGGAACCCTCCAGCCAGGCGGTGATGTTTTGTCTGATGGACGTTTCGGGTTCAATGGATCAGGCCACCAAAGACATGGCGAAGCGTTTTTATATTCTGCTCTATCTGTTCCTGAGTCGAACCTATAAGAACGTTGATGTTGTGTATATTCGCCACCACACGCAGGCTAAAGAAGTCGATGAGCATGAGTTTTTCTACTCGCAGGAAACGGGCGGGACGATTGTCTCCAGCGCGCTGAAGCTGATGGATGAAGTGGTTAAAGAACGCTACGACCCGGCGCAATGGAATATCTATGCTGCGCAAGCGTCCGATGGCGATAACTGGGCAGATGATTCGCCGCTGTGCCACGAAATCCTCGCGAAGAAAATTCTGCCGGTGGTGCGTTATTACAGCTATATCGAAATCACCCGCCGCGCGCATCAAACGCTGTGGCGTGAGTATGAACATCTGCAAACCATGTTTGATAACTTTGCCATGCAGCATATCCGCGATCAGGATGATATTTACCCGGTCTTCCGCGAACTGTTCCATAAACAATCGAGTACCAGCAACGCATAACGCAACAGCCAGCATTCATTGCTGGCTGTTTTCTTAATAGCTCACATTAATACAATCGAGACTTTTATTAATCAGGATGGTGCAGTTTCTTCCACTCTGCTTGCCTTTATAAAGTGCCACATCCGCTCTTTCCAGAACTTCCCGCAGTGTTTCACCGCGATGGACGCGCGTCAGCCCTGAACTAAAGGTAATTTTCACTCTGTGACCTCCGGATACGGTCTCTGACGTCTCTATTACCCGGCGTAAACGTTCTGCGGCTTCAGTGGCCTCTCTGTCACTGTGGGCCTGGAGCAGAATAATAAACTCTTCGCCGCCATAGCGATAAACAGACTCTGCACGCCGAATATTATTTTCCAGATTAAGGGCCAATGACCGTAAAACGGCATCCCCGATTAAATGTCCGTAGTTATCATTAATCTTTTTAAAATGATCGACATCCAGCAGAAGCAAATATAATCCCTCATCGCCCAATGCTTTATTCATGCTGTCATATGACTCATCCAGGATTCGCCGCAAGGGCAGCCCTGTCAACGCATCATAGCTGGTACGTAGTTGTAGCAAGTGCGCTTTATAGCGAGACACTGACGCCGTAAATGCCAGGAGCGCCGTCTCGAAATCATCGAAAGGTGCATTGTTACACTCGTCGTGCTCAATGGCTTTTATAAGCTCGCGACACATCTTATGGACGTGAATATGTTTATCCTTTATATCAAGAAGATAATTCCTGCCCGCTATGTCATCTTGTAATTGCGTATTTAACCAATGGCCAAAATCACAAAAATTATGCGCATCATCGCAAGTCAGGTCCGGGAGTAAAACATCACGACTGGCAACAAACCGCAGTATATTTATCAGCCATTTGAAATGTGCATCCGTCGAATGATTCAAATCACGAACGGTAGCATCAATTTTTTTGAATTTACTGTTCATTACTCCTCCAGCAACAAATTAATTACCGGCCAAATAGTAACGAGATATACTTTTAGTTTTGTCAAAACAGGTATATTTATTATGGGTTTTTTTATGAATAGGATGTGCTACCGTATGAGCCCTGTATTCAAATATCACAGGCAATACAGCCATGTCGGAAAAGATTAAAGGCACAACAACCCACCAGCAACTGATCGCACTGTTAACTGAGCAGGGTGCACAATATCGGGTTGTGGAGCACGAAGCCGTGGGGAAATGCGAAGCGGTGAGTGAAATTCGCGGTACCGATCTCGGTCAGGGAGCAAAAGCGCTGGTCTGCAAAGTAAAAGGCCATGGTGTAAACAGGCACGTTCTGGCGATTCTGGCTGCCGATCAGCAGGCCGATCTGAGTCAACTCGCCAGCCATTTTGGTGGGAGTAAAGCCTCGCTCGCCAGCCCAGCAGAAGTAGACGACCTCACCGCTTGCGTCTTCGGTGCAATTCCACCGTTCAGCTTTCATCCGCAGTTGACGCTGGTTGCCGATCCGTTGCTGTTTGAACGTTTCGACGAAATTGCATTTAATGCGGGGCTGCTCGAAAAATCAGTGATTATGAACACCGCCGATTACCTGCGAATTGCCCAACCTGAGCTGGTGACTTTTCGTCGATAATCTTGCAACGACTGGCCCTTGGGTCAGTCGTGTTTCTCAAGAAACATCACGGATGCCACAATAATCATCGCAATGGTAAAAAATGAGGACGATATAATCAGCGTCTCAATAAACATTTGATCGTGCATATTGATTCCCCCCTTTCTTGATATGTATATCCTTTTTACTGTCCCTTAATGACAGCGGCATGACACTATCAGGTCATTCTGATGAAAAATATGGGCGCTGTAACGGTTTCGGGAAAAAACCTTTTCACCGCTACTGCAACGGCTATCCCCTTTATTTACGCTTGTATCGCGACAACGCGTTCCCGAGCGCTGATGCCCACATCGAAACTGTTATTACTCTTTTTTAATTCAAGCCCCGGGAAGTGCGCTGGCGAAAAGTTGAATCACTCCTCTTCTGGCAGTTGCATAAATAAAATGGTTTTTTTGATAAAAGCCTGTTTAATCACGCCTTTGCGGGTAAAGTAAGCAGGCTTACTTTTTTTTGGCAAGGAAATCCTCATGTTTGACCCTACCCTGCTGATTCTGCTGGCTCTGGCAGCGCTCGGCTTTATCAGCCACAACACCACGGTCGCGATTTCAATCCTGGTGTTGATTATCGTGCGCGTGACGCCGCTGAACACCTTCTTCCCATGGATAGAAAAACAAGGCCTCACTATTGGGATAATTATCCTGACCATCGGCGTAATGGCCCCTATCGCCAGCGGCACATTACCGGCCTCCACACTTTTGCACTCCTTTGTGAACTGGAAATCGCTGATCGCCATCGCCGTGGGCGTATTCGTCTCATGGCTCGGCGGGCGCGGTGTGACGTTGATGAGTTCCCAGCCGTCGCTGGTAGCGGGTTTACTGGTCGGGACCGTTCTGGGCGTGGCGCTATTCCGCGGAGTCCCTGTGGGTCCGCTGATTGCCGCCGGACTGGTTTCGCTGTTTATCGGGAAGTCGTAGACAGGCTGGCGATATAGCGCCCCGGCGTTTGCCCCAGCCCTTTCCTAAACATCGTGATAAACGCGGTGGTGGAGTCATATCCGAGTGACTGCGCCACCTGCTGGACCGATTTGCCGCCAATCAGCAATTGTAACGCCACGATCAGCTGCAGCTGATGCCGCCAGCGGCGAAAGCTCAGCCCTGTCTCTTTCACCACCAGCCGCGCCAGATTGCGCTCGCTCATCGCAAAGTGGCTGGCCCACTGCGCCAGCGTCTGCCATTCGGCGGGTTGTTCCGCCATCGTGTTGCTCATCATGCGGATTTTGGGATGCGGTGAGACAGGCAACTGCAGCTGTTCCTGCGGCTGCTGTGGGATTTCATCAAAAAGCACATCCGTCAGCCTTGACGTCGCGGCGAGCAGTAGCTGATCGTCCGTTTTGCTTGCCAGCGTCAGGATTAACTCGCGCACCAACGGAGAGATTTTGAGCGTGCAGCAGCGATCCGGCAGCATCACCGCGCCGGGTTCAATAAACAGGAAACAGAGCTGTGCCCCCGGCGTCGCCTTATTACTGTGCGGGATCTGGCCGGGTATCCAGACTGCGTATTGCGGCGGTACCATCCACATGGCGTTGTCCACTTCACAGGTGACCGCCCCTCGCAGAGCGAGGATCAGCTGCCCCTTACGATGCTGATGCCGCGGAATGCGTTGCTCGTCTTCCACGACGCGAATATGAAACGCCACTGCCGCATGATGCTGGCTGTCCGGATCGTACCCGTCGAGTCCAAGACCTAACATAATGTTGTCCGATATGAGCGATAAACTGTCATTTTAGCTTGATTCAAACAGCACTGAAAACGAGTAATGTGTGCGCTCGTTAAGAGGTAAGAGAAAACAATGACTACTGCCATCCCTTCCACCGGTAAAGATCGCCTGCTGCTGATCGCCGGTATGCTGATGATCGCCACGACGTTGCGCGTGACATTTACCGGTGCGGCTCCGCTGCTGGACACCATCCGTCACGACTATGGCCTGACCACTGCCCAGACGGGCCTGCTCACCACTCTGCCGCTGCTGGCTTTTGCCCTCATTTCGCCTCTGGCCGCAGGCGTTGCGCGTCGTATTGGTATGGAGCGCAGCCTGTTTATCGCCCTGCTGCTGATCTGCGCAGGCATTGGTATTCGCTCTCTACCCTCGTCCACGCTGTTGTTTGCCGGAACGGCGGTGATCGGCTGCGGGATTGCACTCGGAAACGTCCTGCTGCCCGGCCTGATTAAGCGCGATTTTCCGGGTCAGGTTGCAAAGCTCACGGGCGCGTATTCCCTGACGATGGGCGCGTCAGCCGCGTTGGGGTCGGCCATGATTGTGCCGCTGGCACTGAGCGGCGCGGGCTGGCATGGCGCGCTACTGTCGCTGATGGTCTTTCCGCTTCTCGCGCTGATTCTGTGGCTGCCGCAGTGGCGTCAGAAGCACACCGCCTCGTTAAGCGGCGCGCGTGCGCTGCATAATCGTGGAATCTGGCGCTCGCCCCTGGCCTGGCAGGTGACGTTATTTCTGGGGATTAACTCGCTGATTTATTATGTGATTATCGGCTGGCTTCCGGCGATTTTACTCAGCCATGGCTACAGCGAAACGCAGGCAGGTTCCATGCATGGTTTGTTGCAACTGGCGACAGCTGCGCCCGGACTTGCCGTTCCGCTGGTGTTGCACCGGCTCAAAGACCAGCGCGGCATCGCTGGATTCTCGGCCTTACTGTGCGCGGTTAGCGCAGCGGGGTTCTGGTTTGTTCCGGGTCAGGCGGTTCTCTGGACGCTTATTTTTGGATTTGGATCAGGGGCCACGATGATTTTGGGTCTCACCTTTATCGGCCTTCGCGCCGGGTCAGCACATCAGGCGGCGGCGCTGTCCGGAATGGCGCAATCGGTCGGGTATCTTCTGGCCGCATGCGGGCCACCGTTGATGGGTAAAATTCACGATACGGCGGGAGACTGGCGCATTCAGCTTATTGCTTGCGCACTGGCGGCAGTCGTGATGGCTATTTGTGGTGTGCTTGCCGGACGCGATGGAGAGATCGCGCCCGACTAAACACAATGAAGGCAGACTGAGCAGTCTGCCTTTTATCCGCGAGCGGCGTAAAGCATTGCCTGAACGAGAGGCACAGGTCGACCGGCTAGCGCACCGCGTTCGTGCTGGAACAGCGTTGCCACAAAGAATGGATGCGTGACCAGCTCTACCGCACGAATTTCACCCTGTTCATCCCAGCCCGTCACGCGCATATCGCCACTTTCAAGCTCTTTAGCGAACTCAGGGGATACGCCGTAATTGCAGTGATACCCTTCTTCAATCTCTTGTCTGCCATAAGCCTTCGCAATCAGCGTATTCGCACGCAGTTCAATGGTGTCCGTTTGTTCGACCAGCGAACAGGCAAGCGGCGCGATCACCATTCTGCCTTCACTGTCCGTTTCAGCATGTGCCGCATCATCCCAACCCAAGACATTGCGCGCATATTCAATTAACGCGTGCTGGAATCCACCGCAGGTCCCCAGGAAGGGAATACTGTTTTCACGGGCATAACGCGCCGCGATAAAGGCGCCATCAACGTTCTTATAGGGGCTTGCAGGAACCAACCAGATTGCGTCATAGCCGACTAAATCTTCAGGACTGAGCAGCTCGGTGGTGGCGATCCAGTCGTAATCCGCTGTTATTTCCAGCACAGCGGCGGCATCGTCAATGGCCAGGGGAATTGCCTGATGAGCAATAACATCGTGGTTATAATCGCCAACAAGTGCAATGCGAAGCGTATCTTTTAGCGGAGAGAGTTCCATAAGAGGTTCCATATGCCAGAAAAATATTCAGATAACATAAGGAACCTCAGCCTACCGGTCTTTTGCCCGTATCACAATACCTTAAATTGGAGGGGGAAAAATGTGGTGTTATAGTGTGTTAGCGTATTTTCACCCCTTCTTTGGACCGACTTAAACGCCATGAAAACCAAAATTCTGGTGAGCGCATGCCTGATGGGCCACAAGGTTCGCTATAACGGCAGCGAAAAGGCGCAGATTTCCGAAACGCTCCAGCGCTGGCAGCGGGAAAACCGGCTGGTAACGCACTGCCCGGAGCTGGCCGCAGGGCTGTCGATTCCGCGTTTATCCGCCGAAATTGTGGCAGGCAGTGGAAAAGATGTCATGGCAGGACACGCGTCTATCCTGGAAAGTGATGGCACTGACGTCACCGGGCATTATCAACTGGCCGCCTGGCTGGCGCTACGAGCCGCATTGGCGTCAGATTGCAGCGCGGCGTTGCTGACGGACGGCAGCCCCACATGTGGCAGCGAGTTGATTTACGACGGTAGTTTTACCGGGCAGAAGCGCGCCGGAATGGGCGTCGCCGCAGCACTCTTACGCGAGCACGGTATTCAGGTATTTTCCGATAACCAACTCATGGAGCTTATCGCCTGGGTTAAGGAGAGAGAAAATGATTCAGTGTAAACGCGTCTATGACGCCGCGAACGAAGATGACGGATATCGGATTCTGGTCGACCGACTCTGGCCGCGTGGGATTAAAAAATCTGACTTAGCCTTTGACGAGTGGTGCAAAACGCTTGCGCCTTCCAACACATTGCGCAAAGCGTTTCACAGCGAGACGATTGATTTCACCTCTTTCAGCCAAGCCTATCAGCAAGAGTTGGCCCAGCATGAGGATGAAGGTCAACGCCTCGCCGAGCTGGCGAAAAACCAGACCGTGACGCTGATTTACGCAGCCAAAAATACTGAGCAAAACCACGCATTAGTGTTGGCCGACTGGCTGCGGCGCAGGTAATTTAATCGAGCATGAGTTCGTCGAGGATTTGCGGGGCTTCGTCAGGCGTCAGCGGCATCAGATGTTCAGGACGGATAAACGCAAAACCGTGTTGTTTATCGAAGGCATAAACATCACCGGTCACCAGCCAAAGTGCACGGTCCGCCGTAGCAGGCAGTTCCGTCATCACACCGTTGACGGGATTCAGGAAGCGCAAACCCGGCTGACAAAGTTCGAAAAGCTCAACGGATTTGCCGATATTACAACGCCCTGCGGACGTGCGGGCGCCAATAATCATAGCCAGACTACCCGGTTTTAACTGAAACATTCTTCTCTCGCGATGTGCTAGCCCGCAGGCTAAGATAATTCCTAAAGAGAATTGTATCGCAGTCAAACCTTGGCTGTCACCTGGCAGGCGTCGGGTGATCGCGTCGGAACAGATCCCACTCATCGATCACTTCACCGCCAGGCAGTTTACATTCGGTGCGTATGCCCTGCGGACTTTGCACCGGAACCCGCTCCCCGCCTTTCTTCACGCAGTAAACGGCCGCTGGATTTGCCATGCCAATTTGCGGCGGTTTAGGGGCTTCTGGGGGCGTGGAACAGGCGGCTAATGGCAGCGCCATTGCCAGCAACAGATATCGCATAACGGTGTCCTTTTAATAAACAGAGGCCTAAGCGTAACGACTGAGCACAGTTTTCTCCATGATTTCTCCATCAATTCTGCACTTTTTCGCCCTACAGTGAGCGCGTTCTCCTTGACCAGAGAACATCATTCCGTAATCAAGATGTCTTTGCCCCGCCTCAACCGCGGGGCCTTTTTCCCACCAAAAATAGCAGGCACTTCTGCTGATATATTAAATTCTCTGTATTCGTGTTTTACTACGCCCCACAGTCGAAAAATTCAGCATAGCATGCAGATACTGACGTCTTCTGCATGGGAGTCTACCCACGTCATGTCGGATATTATTCTTGCCCGTGTTTCAGAAACTCTCGCAACCGAACAATCACTCGAAAGCCTGGTACGTCAACTGCTGGAAATGCTTGAGATTGTCACCGAAATGGAATCGACCTATCTCACGAAAGTCGATATCAACGCGCGTTTGCAGCACATTCTTTATGCCCGTAACAGCAAACAAATGCAGATCCCCGAAGGGCTGAGCGTTCCCTGGGGTGAGACGTTGTGCAAACGTGCTATTGAGAGCCGCTGTTTTTACAGTGATGATGTCGCGGAACACTGGGCGGATTGTGATGCAGCCAAAACGCTGGGCATCACCACCTACATGAGTATTCCCATTCATCTGGCGGATGGTTCGCTGTACGGTACGCTGTGCGCTACCAGCACGGAAAAGAAAACGTTGAGCCATCGCGGTGAGCAGGTGCTACAGCTGTTTGCCGGTCTTATCGCGCATTACATTCAAAAAGAGTCACTGGTCATGCAGTTGCGCGAAGCAAACGCAGCGCTGATCGCCCATTCGTATACCGATGCGTTAACCGGGCTACCGAATCGCCGCGCGATTTTTGAAAACCTCACCGCCTTGTTCTCGCTCGCACGCCATCTCAAGCGCAATGCGATCATCGCCTATATCGATCTGGATGATTTCAAACTGATCAATGACCGTTATGGCCATGAGACCGGCGATCAATTTTTGGTTGAGGTCGGTAAGCGGTTAACCACGGGCCAAACGGAGGACGATATTGTCGGCCGATTAGGCGGTGATGAGTTCCTGGTGGCGTGCCTGAGTAAAGGCAACAGTGACGCAGATAACGCACAAATTACTATTCTCAGAAAGCAGGTTAGCGCCTGTATCGCGGGAGAATATGTGTTGGGAAATGTGCATATTGTCTACCCTGGTGCCAGTTTAGGCGTGGTATCTGTCGACCCTTCACACATTGATGCTGACGGTGCATTACGCGCCGCAGATGCAGCAATGTATCGTGATAAAAAAGAGAAAAGCAAAACGCGCTTTCTCGCACTGGATTAACCCCGTAAACTCTGGCTGCAAATAAACCCATAAGGTAATGTCATGCGGATTGGAATTGTTTTCCCGGTCGTTATTTTTATAACGGCAGTGGTGTTTTTAACGTGGTTTTTTGTTGGCGGCTACGCCGCTCCGGGGGCATAAGTGAGAAAGACAACCATCATTATGTTAATCATCGCCGTCGTGGCTGTCGCGGGCAGCCAACTCGGCTGGTGGTGATCCAAACGGAAAAAGGCCGCCAGACGGCAGCCTTTTTTGACGATTTCAGTGCTTAGCTTTTGATTTTTCTGTAGATAAACAGAACGACCAACGCACCAATGACTGCGACGGCAAAGCTGCCGAAGTTGAAGCCATCGACCTTACCAAAACCGAACAAGGTGCTGATCCAGCCACCGACCACGGCACCAATGACACCCAGAATTACGGTGACGAAGAACCCACCGCCGTCTTTGCCCGGCATGATCCACTTCGCCAGAATCCCCGCAATAAGACCAAAAATAATCCAGGATAAAATTCCCATAGCTAGCTTCCCTCTCTGTTTGGTTTTTGTTACTAAATCAACAACACAGAAAAGGATAGCACAGGATCTCAGAAAGGAAATTTGTGATAGGTATCACAGTGTTTAGTTGCGCATTTTATCGACAACAAAAAATAACCTGCCACACAAAAGATGGGGTTGCATCTTTTGATGAGAAGAATTATCTTTCTCATTACTGAATAGTTGAGTAAAACGCTCAGGTATTTAGTACGACATTGCTCACATTGCTTCCAGTATTTCTTGCCCACTTTTTAGTGGGCTTTTTTTTGCCTAACGTTGCCGGCGTATCACGCGACGGCCATCAGTACGATGCGTTACCGGACATGATGTCGCATAGCCGCTTTCACATCACAAGAGCAAAACCGTGGAGTGGAGCAGATTCGCGTGGCGATCACCCAGATGGATCACGTGACTCAGCAAAACGCCGCGTTAGTTGAGAAAGTGGCAACGACGGTATCAGGTGTGAATAGCCAGTCAAACTTACTGACGCAATCTGTGTCGATCTTTAAAGTCAAACAGACGTTCTGATGACGCTGTAAGGGAATCAACAATGTGTCCGGGAGCGAGCATGCTCCCGGATTCTTGTCACAAAAGCGGTTAGACGAAGAGACTCAATGCTGAGTGATCTCTCCGGCGCTGTGTTTGGGTCCTAACCGCCCTGCTTCAATTAAGATTTCTTCGATCAACTCTTCAAGACATTCTCTTCCGTGGTGGTCGCAAATAAGATGCACCTGCCGAGAAATCTCATCCGTTTTCATGCCGTCACACAACGCTGATTTCAACATTATGGACGCCCATCGTTTCGCTTCAGAATGAGTCAGCATAAGCCCTCCCGCTGGTTGTTACCTCTCTAAGCGTAGCTGGCAGAAAAAGGTTTGGTGAATTTTTATACCGCCTAAGTGTGACACTTCTTTTCAAGCGGAACGCATTTGCAACGGGATTCCGCACCTGCAGAATGGACTAATTTTTAGCTCGCTTTGAATTAAGATGAAATCAGACGCATTTATCAGAATGATTTTTAAGCCTCATTTATCTGATGCATTCTTGACTCTTTCCGCGTGACCAGTGAAAATGCTGTATATAAAAACAGTTATTGAGGTAAGTATGTTTGTTGAACTCGTCTATGACAAGCGTAACGTTCAGGGTCTGGTCGGTGCGAATGACATCATTCTTAATGAGTTAACCAAGCGCGTGCATCGCATTTTCCCTGATGCGGTTGTAAAGGTTAAACCCATGCAGGCGAACGGCTTGAACAGCGATGCTAGCAAAAGCGATCGTGAAAAATTGAACCGTATGCTTGAAGAGATGTTCGACGAGGCCGATGCCTGGATGGTGATGGAATAGAAATGACGTTTTGGGGAATTCTGTCGCAAAAAAACGGGAACCAACTGGTTCCCGTTCTTATATAACCCAGAGACTGGATTACATGTTCGCGTTAATCGCGCCTTCCATGCCTTTCACGATCAGGTCTGCAGCTTTAAACCATTCCATATAGCGGAGCATTACATTTCTAGCATTTCGCTAACTTTATGTTTTTTTAAAACAAATCTCAATATTCAATATTCACTTTTAAACATGAAATGCTTTGCGCTAACTTATTGAAGATAATAATGTTGCTTTCCGTTTTGGAGGAGGATGTTCTACAACATTTTCCCATATTGATAATTTTCCTTTCTTGAGAGTTCTATGGTTTGGTTAACTTTTTCCAGCAAATTGATTGCAAGCTGCGCATGGCCTAGTGTGCTTCTCTTCATTGCAATCATGTATCGTCGAACATTAATCACTCTCGTCGGTTCATTATCCTCTATCAAGGTTGGGGATTATGTTGATGCAAGCTTCAGCCGTGAAACAACTGAAGTAGCGACAAAAAGTGAAGCTGAGCTACCGAATGTCGCAGCCGACGCTGAGCAACAGAATTTAGAGCAAAAGTTCTTGGAACTTCCACCAAGATTGTCAATTTTGGATTCATGGAAAATTTTAGAAGCAGCAATAGCGAATTACCTTAAAGATCATAATCTCAAAACAGCCGCCATTTCTCGCGGATACTCCAGAACATTAGGACCAGGAAAAATGGTTCACGAGTTACAGAATGCGAGCATTATAACACCTGCCCAATTAGATCTTATAAAAAATCTATTAATGTTGCGCAATGAAGTAGTTCACGATCCATATGGACTAGAACCTTCGCAAAATGATGCAATAAATTATGTAAAATCAGCATTAACTTTTGCCAATCCTTTTAAAATTGAGATGGCTGGGCACTAATTATTTGCTGACAGTTTGTTAGAATGGAATCAAAGGGTGATTAGTAACAGTCCTATTTGATTCATTTTGCGGACTAAGTGGCAATGTTTATGGCAATAATTATTCAGACCTCTTTCGTGCGTAGCATTGACGTAAAATTCAATCTTATTGTGATATCTGTAGCTGATAAGGGATTATTAGATATTTACCAATCTGACTTATGCATTTAATCTCTGCAATAATAACAATTATATTATTTTGACTATCGCCTTTAGCGAAAAAATAGAAATTAGCTTCATTTTCATTGACTTGCTCTTTCCTTTCCAAAGCTACTTTTAAAATATAACTTGCGCAATTATTTATGTCGCATGCAGATCTTGACTTACCGGTGAGAATATGAGCACGTTTCAGCTGTTCGAAACAGTCATCGCCGATAATATAGGCGGTGATATCTGGCCGGAAGGTCACCTTACCGAGATCCTCGGTATAAGGTTTATCGCGGTTCGGATATTCGTGCGTTTCAACGCGACGACCAATGGATGCGCCTTCACTTTTGACCTTAAACGGTACGCCACGGAATGACGCATCCTGAAGCCTTTCTTTCCACGTCATAGTTGCTTCCCCCATAAAAAAACCCGCCGAAGCGGGTTAATAAATGAAATTTGGCTTTATTTCTCTAGGTTAGACATAAACCAAGCATGATTGCTTTGAGATGAATCAAAAATCACCGACGTAGAGACGTCTGAGAGTTTCAGCACCGTGTTTTTAGATTTAGGAAGAACCAATCCATCTGCGTAAATTATAGGTGTACCAGCAACATATGTGCTCGCATAATTTGCTTTAATATCCTTGCCGGTATCATTCACTATATTTATAAAAATCGATACATCAGATGGTGAGAAACCACCGGATATAGATGGCTTATTTTTTGCGCCGTTAATTTTGGCCTTAAGACCGGAGCCTAGATCAAAATAAACGTAGTTTTTTTCATTATAAAGAACTCGGACCTGTGGGGTGTCCTTGTTAACTTTACTGTCTGGTCCATAAGCAACAGGAAGGGTGAATGATGCGATGCTGTCGAATTTTTTCTTAAAACATTCCTTAAATTGGCTGTCAACGAAAATTTCAGATATTTGATTTTTAGCGTCAATGAGGCTCTTAGAAGGTTTTCTGGAATCCTCATAATCATCACATGATGGAACTTCAACATATAACTCTGCTGTTCCAGTTTTTATATCATCTGCTAGTAATGCGGATACTGGTACATCAGACGACATTTCAATCTTACATCCAGTTAATGTAATAATAGCTAAAGCACAAGCCGCCTTAAGGGTGGTTTTTTTTGACATTATAAAGCTCCTATGTGTAGGTGCTTTCGATAATAGCATTCTCATAAGGGCAGTACAGTGAAGTTAACCTATCGACCTGAAATACGCGTATAACCAACATCATGATTAACATCGATGCCTGATGCTTTCGTCTCAATCACTCTCATTCCAGGAGGTACATCCTTAAACTGAACAGTAACGGTTCCCTGTGGCTGTAGCTGCCCACTCTGTTTAATCTGGTATGGGTTATAACCAGGACTCACAACACTCGCGCCATAAGCTCCGTAACCACCAGATCCCCACTGTGCTGCGTTCGCGGCAGCAACAGTCTCACTTGCCCTATCGGTAAAGCGCCACACCCGCAGAGATCGCTGACTTGCCGTTCTTGCGTGGGATCTCCGTGTAAACTTCGCGGAAACGACGGAGCTTAAACCCCTTTTGCACCCAGCCAAAGGCGCAGCAAATAATGAATAACTGCCATGGCTCAAGGGTGATCGACATTCGTTTAAATGCCCATTCGCCCTTTGTATGGGGCAGTAACTGAATATACTTCGCGGCCTTTTCCGCCATATCTTTATCAAAGCGGTACCGGAATTTCCGGCTCTTCTCCTGAGCCATATCATCGATATGGCGCTGACAAGCCTGAACAACATACCGGCACGCCGGGACTTCCCCCGCACAACGTTGCGGGCGTACTGGTTCGCAGCATTTACGTTGGGGTACGATTTCCGCGTCATGAGCTAATCATCTTCAGGAATGGATTGGAGGTTTTCTTCTGGCCTGCGAGGCCGATCAGACGCTGGCGACTGCTAGGGTCAAGGCCCAGCATAGAACCGGTAGAACTCATCTCCGATTCCTGTTCTTTCTTGGCGGTGAGTTCAGGGTTTTTAATCTTGCCGCCCATCGCTCCAACGATGGTGAGCCCATCATTAGCAATATTTCTCACCGCACGACGCCAGAATTCGTAAGCGACGCACCAGCGCTCAAGCACCGCGAGATCGGTCACGCACAGCAAACCCTGACCGCATAATTCTTTGGTGGTCATTTCCCACATGATGGTAGCCAGCGGCAAGCCATCATTTTCTGTAAACCAATCCGGTGGAGCCACACCCTTGATGGGCTTGAATAGCTTCCAGTTAAACTATGGTTAATACATAGATTTTCCGTTATTAAGCACACCAGCACATGAGCTTTGGAATTGCTAACAGTCAGCATCTGGGCACAGGTCACACCGTCACTGAATGGATAGATAAATATATTTCGATTCAAGAGGAACGAGTGAAGAACAATGAACTGCGGCCTAACTCATTCTTTCAGAAAAATAAGCCGCTTAGATTGTTCAGAGAACATTGCGGAATGCAGCACCTTAAAGATATTTCTACTTTAGATATTGCTGAAATCACGGATGCCATAAAGGCAGAAGGTCATAACCGAATGGCTCAGGTTGTCCGCATGGTTTTAATTGATGTATTTAAAGAAGCACAATATTCAGGCCATGTTCCGCCTGGATATAACCCAGCGATGGCTACCAAACAGCCCAGAAATAGAGTAACCCGGCAGCGATTGTCTTATGAGGAATGGTGCAAAATCTATGAGGCGGCAGAAAATCAGCAACCTTATTTGCAAACTGGAATGCTACTGGCTTTAGTTACAGGTCAACGACTGGGAGATATCTGTAAAATGAAATTCTCCGATATTTGGGATGACATGCTCCACATAGAACAAGAAAAAACAGGTTCAAGGTTGGCGATCCCTCTCAAGTTGAGATGCGATATCTTAAATTTAACGCTGAGAGATGTTATCTCAAAATGCCGGGATGCCGTGGTCAGCAAATACCTTGTTCACTTTCGTCACTCTTCCTCACAAGCCACCAGGGGCGATGGAGTTTCCAGCAGCAGTCTGACCACGACATTTAAAAAGGCCAGGAATAAATGTGGCATTGATTGGGAAAAAGGCACTGCCCCAACCTTCCATGAACAGCGGTCTTTATCAGAGCGACTGTATAGAGAACAAGGGATAGATACTCAGAAGTTGCTCGGCCATAAATCTAGAAAACAGACCGACAAATACAACGATGATAGAGGGAAAGACTGGGTAGTTATTGACTCAAAAACCGGGTGAAAATCGAGGGGTTTTGGGGAGGGTTTTGGGGAAGACATTTTGAGAGGCAAAAAAACGGGAACCTATCGGCTCCCGTTCTTGTTTAACCCAGAATCTGGACTACATATTCGCGATAATCGCGTCGCCAAACTCTGAACATTTCAGCAGCTTAGCGTCGTCCATCAGGCGTTCAAAGTCATAGGTTACGGTTTTAGCGTTAATCGCGCCTTCCATACCTTTCACGATCAGGTCTGCGGCTTCGAACCATTCCATATGACGCAGCATCATTTCAGCGGACAGGATGATTGAACCTGGGTTCACTTTATCCTGGCCTGCGTACTTCGGTGCCGTACCGTGGGTAGCTTCGAACAGTGCACATTCGTCACCGATGTTTGCGCCAGGCGCGATACCGATACCGCCAACCTGCGCCGCCAGGGCGTCAGAGATGTAGTCACCGTTCAGGTTCATACACGCGATCACGTCGTATTCAGCTGGACGCAACAGGATCTGCTGCAGGAACGCATCGGCGATAACATCTTTAATGATGATCTCTTTGCCGGTGTTTGGGTTCTTAATTTTCTGCCACGGACCGCCGTCGATCAGTTCGCCGCCGAATTCTTCAGTCGCCAACTGGTAACCCCAGTCTTTGAATGCGCCTTCGGTGAACTTCATGATGTTGCCTTTGTGAACAATAGTCACAGAGTCGCGATCGTTGGTGATTGCGTATTCGATGGCTGCGCGCACCAGACGTTTAGTACCGTCTTCGGAGCACGGCTTGATGCCGATACCGCAATGCTCAGGGAAGCGAATTTTCTTCACGCCCATCTCTTCGCGCAGGAATTTAATCACTTTTTCTGCATCAGCAGAGTCCGCTTTCCATTCGATACCCGCGTAGATGTCTTCTGAGTTTTCACGGAAGATAACCATGTCGGTCAGGTCCGGACGTTTTACCGGGCTTGGTGTGCCCTGGTAGTAACGCACTGGGCGCAGACAAACATACAGATCGAGTTCCTGACGCAGAGCAACGTTGAGGGAACGGATACCGCCGCCGACCGGGGTGGTCAGTGGGCCTTTAATCGCCACGCGGTATTCGCGAATCAGGTCCAGCGTCTCTGCTGGCAGCCAAACGTCCTGGCCGTAAACTTGGGTCGATTTTTCACCGGTGTAAATTTCCATCCAGGAAATTTTACGCTCGCCTTTGTAGGCTTTCTCAACAGCGGCATCAACCACTTTCAGCATTGCAGGAGTAACGTCTACACCGATTCCATCACCTTCAATGAAGGGAATAATCGGGTTGTGTGGAACGTTAATTTTGCCGTTTTGCAGGGTGATCTTTTTACCTTCCGCCGGAACAACTACTTTGCTTTCCATTAACCTCTCCTTCGAGCGCTTCTGGTTGTTACTGATCTTATGTTAATAATTTGTAATGAGCCGTCCGATAGTACCTGAATGTCCGGCGCCATGAAAGGCATTCGTTATTAGGCTATAATGCGGCAATTGACCGACGCTGAAAATACCATGAAAAAAACTTCTTTTAGAAATCACCGGGTTGAGCGATTCAGCTCACAACAAGCCACCAGAAGAACAGCCGTAAACCCGCCAAAACGGGTCATTTTGTTCAATAAACCCTACGATGTTTTGCCGCAGTTCACGGACGAAGCCGGGCGCAGCACCTTGAAAGATTTTATTCCTGTTCAGGGCGTATACGCCGCGGGGCGTTTGGACCGCGATAGCGAAGGTTTGCTGGTGTTAACCAACGACGGCGCATTGCAGGCAAGCCTGACCCAGCCGGGTAAACGCACCGGAAAAATCTATTACGTTCAGGTTGAGGGTGAACCAACGGACGAAACGCTGGCTGCGTTGCGTCACGGCGTGGAGCTAAACGACGGCCCAACGCTGCCTGCTGGCGTTGAGCGGGTCAGCGAACCGGAGTGGCTGTGGCCGCGTAATCCACCGATTCGCGAGCGTAAATCCATTCCCACCGCCTGGCTGAAAATCACCCTGTATGAAGGTCGCAATCGGCAGGTTCGCCGGATGACGGCCCACGTTGGTTACCCTACCCTGCGGCTTATCCGCTATGCCATGGGTCATTACACGCTGGATTCCCTTGCCAACGGGGAATGGCGCGACGCAACGGAATAAGGAGAAATCATGTTCAAGCCTCATGTTACGGTTGCCACACTGGTTCACGCGCAGGACAAATTTTTAGTCGTTGAAGAGACAATCAACGGCAAAGCGCTGTGGAATCAGCCCGCCGGGCATCTGGAAGCGGACGAAACGCTGGTCCAGGCCGCCAAACGCGAGCTGTGGGAAGAGACCGGTATAGATGCGCAGCCACAGCATTTCATCCGTCTGCATCAGTGGATTGCACCCGACCGCACGCCGTTCCTGCGCTTTTTATTCGTCATCGAACTTAACGAAATGTGCGCCGCTGAGCCGCATGATGACGATATTGATCGCTGCCTGTGGGTCACTGCTGAGGAAATTCTTAACTCGCCAAACCTGCGCTCGCCGCTGGTTGCCGAAAGCATTCGTTGCTATCAGACGGGCAGCCGCTTGCCGCTTGACGTTATCAGCGAATTTAACTGGCCGTTTACAGAGGGTGTCAACGGTGGGGGCGCGTGATAGAATATGCCGCCTTTAAGTTCAATGTCGTGAGTATTCCTATGTCAGCAAGCCCAAAAAAAGTGATCGTCGGCATGTCCGGCGGTGTCGACTCCTCCGTTTCTGCCTGGCTGTTGCAACAACAGGGCTATCAGGTCGAAGGCCTGTTCATGAAGAACTGGGAAGAAGATGACGGCGAGGAATACTGTACAGCAGCTGCGGATCTCGCCGATGCGCAGGCCGTGTGCGACAAACTCGGCATTGAACTGCACACCGTCAACTTTGCGGCGGAATACTGGGACAACGTCTTTGAACTGTTCCTGGAAGAGTACAAAGCAGGCCGCACGCCGAACCCGGATATTCTGTGCAACAAAGAGATCAAATTTAAAGCCTTCCTTGAATTCGCCGCGGAAGATCTGGGCGCTGACTTTATCGCGACCGGTCACTACGTGCGTCGTGCAGACGTTGATGGCAAAAGCCAACTCCTGCGCGGTCTCGACGGCAACAAAGATCAGAGCTACTTCCTTTATACGCTCGGCCATGACCAAATTGTGCAAAGCCTGTTCCCGGTCGGTGAACTCGAAAAACCTGAAGTTCGCAAAATCGCCGAAAACCTTGATCTGATTACCGCGAAGAAAAAAGACTCAACCGGCATCTGCTTTATTGGTGAGCGCAAATTCCGCGAATTCCTGGGGCGTTACCTGCCGGCTCAACCGGGCAAAATCATCACCGTGGATGGCGATGATGTGGGTGAACACCAGGGCCTGATGTATCACACGCTCGGACAGCGCAAAGGTCTGGGTATTGGCGGTACAAAAGAAGGCAGCGAAGAGCCATGGTACGTTGTCGACAAAGACGTTGAGAACAATATTCTCGTTGTTGCCCAGGGTCACGAACATCCGCGCCTCATGTCTGTCGGTCTTATCGCCCAGCAGTTGCACTGGGTGGATCGCGAGCCGTTTACCGGTACGCTGCGTTGCACAGTCAAAACCCGTTATCGCCAGACCGATATTCCCTGCACCGTGACGGCACTGGATGAAGAACGCGTTGAGGTTCGTTTCGACGAGCCGGTTTCTGCCGTGACGCCAGGCCAGTCAGCCGTTTTCTACAGCGGTGAAATCTGTCTGGGCGGCGGTATCATTGAACAGCGCCTGCCTCTGGCAGCGGTGTAAACGAGCACACTAAAAGGAGCCCGTGTGGCGAAGAATTATTATGACATCACCCTGGCACTGGCAGGAATTTGCCAGTCTGCTCGTCTGGTGCAACAGCTGGCGCATCAGGGGCATTGCGATGCTGACGCGCTGCACGTTTCGCTTAACAGCGTTATCGATCTCAATCCTGGCTCAACGCTGGGCGTGTTCGGTGGCAGCGAAACAAATCTTCGTCTCGGTCTCGAAACGCTGCTCGGCGTGCTGAATGCCAGCAATCGTCAGGGGTTGAACGCAGAATTAACACGCTATACGCTCAGCCTGATGGTGCTGGAGCGTAAGCTGAACAGTGCAAAAGGCGCGATGGATACGCTCGGCGATCGCATCGCGGGATTACAGCGTCAGCTCGATCACTTCGATCTGCAGTCTGAAACGCTAATGAGCGCGATGGCCGCCATTTACGTCGACGTCATCAGCCCGCTGGGTCCACGTATTCAGGTGACCGGCTCCCCTGCCGTGCTGCAAAGCTCGCAGGTGCAGGCGAAGGTCCGCGCCTCGCTTCTGGCTGGCATCCGTGCCGCCGTTTTGTGGCATCAGGTTGGCGGTGGCCGACTGCAATTAATGTTTTCTCGTAATCGCCTGACCGCTCAGGCAAAACAAATTCTTGCTCATTGTTAACCTCCCGGAGTTGCGAATTATGGAATTATCCTCACTGACCGCCGTTTCCCCTGTTGATGGACGTTACGGCGATAAAGTCAGCGCGCTGCGCGGGATTTTCAGCGAATATGGTCTGCTGAAATTCCGTGTACAAGTTGAAGTACGCTGGCTGCAAAAACTGGCCGCGCACGCAGCAATCAAGGAAGTTCCTGCTTTTGCTGCCGAGGCAAACGATTACCTCGATAAAGTGGTGGCAGAATTCAATGAAGAAGATGCCGCACGTATCAAAACGATCGAGCGCACCACCAACCACGATGTGAAAGCGGTTGAATACTTCCTGAAAGAGAAAGTGGAAAGCATCCCTGCGCTGCACGCGGTGTCTGAGTTCATCCACTTCGCGTGTACTTCAGAAGATATCAACAACCTCTCTCACGCGCTGATGCTCTCTACCGCCCGTCAGGAAGTGGTTCTGCCTTACTGGCGCAAAATCATCGATGCGGTCAAAGACCTGTCCGTTCAGTATCGCGACATTCCGCTTCTTTCTCGCACCCACGGTCAGCCAGCGACTCCATCCACCATGGGCAAAGAGATGGCGAACGTGGCGTACCGTATGGAGCGCCAGTTCCGCCAGCTGGAACAAGTTGAAATCCTGGGCAAAATCAACGGTGCGGTTGGCAACTATAATGCGCACATTGCCGCCTATCCGGAAGTTGACTGGCATCAGTTCAGCGAAGAGTTCGTGACCTCTCTGGGCATCCAGTGGAACCCGTACACCACGCAGATCGAACCACACGACTACATCGCTGAGCTGTTTGACTGCATCGCCCGTTTCAATACCATCCTGATCGACTTCGATCGTGACGTGTGGGGCTATGTGGCGCTGAACCACTTCAAGCAAAAAACCATCGCCGGCGAAATTGGCTCGTCCACCATGCCGCATAAAGTGAACCCGATTGACTTTGAAAACTCCGAAGGCAACCTGGGCCTGGCGAATGCTCTGCTGCAGCACATGGCGAGCAAACTGCCGGTTTCCCGCTGGCAGCGCGATCTGACCGACTCCACCGTTCTGCGCAACCTGGGCGTGGGTATTGGCTACGCGCTGATTGCTTACCAGTCCACTCTGAAAGGCGTGAGCAAGCTGGAAGTGAACCGTGACCGTCTGCTGGACGAGCTGGACCACAATTGGGAAGTGCTGGCCGAGCCGATTCAGACGGTGATGCGTCGCTATGGCATCGAAAAGCCGTATGAAAAACTGAAAGAGCTGACGCGCGGCAAGCGTGTTGATGCTGAAGGCATGAAACACTTTATCGATAGCCTGGAACTGCCGGAAGACGAAAAAACGCGTCTGAAAGAGATGACGCCAGCCAATTATATTGGCCGTGCTATCACCATGGTTGATGAATTGAAATAAGGCCCCCGCCCTCTTTCCGCCCGGAAAGAGGGTTCCTTCCACAGCGTTTACTCAATGTTTATCCCCACAGCCACATAATCAGCGTTAAACTATTCATACCATTAATGTTAGGGAGAAGAGATGATGCGCGTATTGGTTGTTGAAGATAATGCTTTGCTACGTCATCACCTGAAAGTTCAGCTTCAGGAAATGGGTCATCAGGTTGATGACGCAGAAGATGCAAAAGAAGCCGATTATTATCTCAATGAACATCTGCCCGATATCGCCATCGTCGATTTGGGCTTGCCGGATGAAGACGGCCTGTCGCTGATCCGCCGCTGGCGCAGCCATGACGTTTCTCTCCCCGTACTGGTTTTGACTGCTCGCGAAGGCTGGCAGGACAAAGTCGAAGTGCTCAGCGCGGGCGCAGATGATTACGTCACCAAACCGTTCCACATCGAAGAAGTCGCGGCCCGTATTCAGGCCCTGATGCGCCGCAACAGCGGTCTGGCCTCTCAGGTGATCTCGCTACCACCATTCCAGGTCGATCTGTCTCGTCGTGAATTTTCTATCAACGATGAAGTCATCAAACTGACGGCGTTCGAATACACCATTATGGAAACGCTGATCCGCAACAGCGGCAAAGTGGTGAGCAAAGATTCATTAATGCTTCAGCTTTACCCGGATGCCGAACTGCGCGAGAGCCATACGATTGATGTGCTGATGGGACGTTTGCGCAAAAAAATCCAGGCGCAGCATCCGCATGACGTCATCACGACGGTGAGGGGTCAGGGATACCTGTTTGAATTACGCTAAATGAAAAGACTTCTTCGTCATATTTTGCCCCTTTCTCTGCGGGTCCGTTTTTTGCTGGCCACCGCAGCGGTGGTGCTGATCCTCTCGCTCGCCTACGGCATGGTGGCGCTCGTGGGCTACAGCGTTAGCTTTGATAAAACGACCTTCCGTCTGCTGCGCGGGGAGAGCAATCTCTTCTACACGCTGGCGAAATGGGAAAACAACCACATCAGCGTCGACATGCCCGAGAATCTGAATCGGCAAAGCCCGACGATGGCGCTGATCTATGACGAGAAAGGCAAGCTGCTCTGGGCACAACGCCATGTTCCGTGGCTGGAAAAAAGTATTCGCCCGGAATGGCTCAAAACGAATGGTTTTCATGAAATTGAAGCTGACGTGAATGCCACCAGCAGGTTGCTCGACAATGATGCGTCCATGCAGCGTAAACTCGCCGAAATCCGTGACGATGACGACGACACTGAGATGACGCACTCGGTAGCCATCAATCTTTATCCCGCCACGATAGATATGCCCCAGTTGACGATTGTGGTCATCGACACGATTCCCGTTGAGTTAAAACGCTCCTATATGGTCTGGAGCTGGTTCGTGTATGTGCTGGCGGCTAACCTGCTGCTGGTCATTCCGTTGCTGTGGATCGCCGCCTGGTGGAGCCTGCGGCCTATCGAATCGCTGGCCAAAGAGGTGCGCGAGCTTGAAGAACACAATCGCGAAAAACTCAATCCAGAAACCACGCGAGAACTGACAAGTCTGGTGCGAAACCTCAATCGGCTGCTCAAAAGCGAACGCGATCGCTATGATAAATACCGCACCACGCTGACCGATCTGACGCACAGTCTTAAAACTCCGCTCGCCGTCATGCAAAGTACGCTGCGTTCGATGCGCGGTTCCAAACTGAGCGTGGATGATGCCGAGCCGGTAATGCTGGAGCAGATCAGTCGTATCTCGCAGCAAATTGGTTACTACCTGCACCGCGCCAGCATGCGCTCGGGCAGCCCACTGTTAAGCCGCGAGCTGCATCCCGTCGCACCGCTGCTCGACAGTTTGACCTCCGCCTTGAATAAAGTGTATCAACGCAAAGGCGTGAATATTAGTCTCGATATTTCGCCTGAAATCAGTTTTGTTGGCGAGAAAAATGATTTTGTCGAAGTAATGGGAAACCTGCTGGATAACGCCTGCAAATATTGCCTGGAATTTGTGGAAGTGTCCGCGCAGCAGACGGATGACGCGTTGCACATCATCATTGAAGATGACGGGCCTGGGATCCCAAAAAACAAACGCGATGTCGTTTTCGATCGTGGCCAACGCGCAGACACGCTGCGCCCCGGACAGGGCGTCGGGCTTTCCGTTGCGCAGGAGATTGTCGAGCAGTACAACGGCAAAATTGAAACCAGCGATAGCCTGCTGGGTGGCGCGCGGATGGTGGCCATTTTTGGCCGCCAGCATCCCTCTTCCGACGATAGTTAGCGCGGAATGTGAAAAAAGCGAGATTCACGCACGCAGCCTTGTGAGCTTCCGTTATAATCCGACTCAATAAGAGCCTGCGGAAATAAATAATATGGAATATCACTTAACGCTAAACTGGCCCGATTTTATCGAACGTTACTGGCAGAAACGCCCGGTCGTTCTGAAACGCGGCATCAGCAATTTTGTTGACCCTATCTCGCCAGACGAACTGGCGGGACTGGCGATGGAAAACGAAGTGGACAGCCGACTGGTGAGTCATCAGGACGGTAAATGGCAGGTGAGCCACGGGCCTTTCGAAAGCTACGATCATCTGGGTGAAAACAACTGGTCATTACTGGTTCAGGCCGTCAACCACTGGCATGAACCTACTGCAGCCTTGATGCATCCGTTCCGTGCCCTGCCCGACTGGCGCATGGACGATCTGATGATCTCCTTCTCTGTGCCCGGTGGCGGCGTTGGCCCCCATCTGGATCAATATGATGTGTTTATCATTCAGGGTACGGGCCGCCGTCGCTGGCGTGTGGGCGAGAAAGTGCCGATGAAACAGCACTGTCCACATCCCGATCTGCTTCAGGTCGATCCTTTTGAAGGCATTATCGACGAAGAACTGGAGCCAGGCGATATTCTGTATATCCCGCCGGGATTCCCGCACGAAGGCTATTCGCTGGAGAACTCGCTGAACTATTCCGTGGGATTCCGCGCGCCAAGCGGACGCGAGATGATCAGCGGTTTTGCCGATTACGTGCTGCAGCGTGAGCTGGGCAGTCATCGCTACAGCGACCCTGATGTGCCTGCGCGTGAACACCCTGCAGACGTTCTGCCGCAAGAGTTAGATAAGCTGCGAGAGATGATGCTGGGCCTGATTAACGAGCCGGAACATTTCAAGCAGTGGTTTGGCGAATTTATCAGCCAGTCCCGTCATGAACTGGACGTTGCGCCTGCAGAGCCGCCGTATCAGCCGGATGAAATTTACGATGCGTTGCAGCAGGGAGATTCCCTGGTGCGTCTGGGTGGCTTACGTGTGCTGCGTATTGGCGATGACATTTTCGTTAACGGCGAAAAGCTCGATTCACCGCACCGTCCAGCACTCGAAGCCCTGGCAAGCCATATGGTCTTGAACGCTGAAACCTTTGGTGACGCGCTGGAAGATCCCTCGTTCCTGGCAATGTTAGCCGCGCTGGTCAACAGCGGATACTGGTTCTTCGAAGACTAAGAGAGATAAAGCCCGGCAGCTATTTCGCTGACCGGGCATTATTTTACGCCTGCTTTGCTGTTATCTCGGCAATACGCACAATCACTTTCACCGCTTTCTCCATCCCTTCCAGCGTCACAAACTCATGCTTGCCGTGGTAGTTATAGCCGCCGGTAAACAGGTTCGGGCAAGGCAGTCCCATAAAGGAGAGCTGCGAGCCGTCAGTGCCACCACGGATCGGTTTCAGCTGCGGTTCGATATCGCAATCGCGCATCGCCTGCTGAGCGATATCCAGAATATGCGGATGCTCGACTACTTTCTCGCGCATGTTGTAATAGCTGTCTTCAATGATCAGCTCAATGTAGCAATCCGGGTGCAGCCCTTTGCCCACTTTTTTGGCGATCTCCATCATCTTACGCTTACGCGCTTCAAAGGCTTTACGGTCGAAATCACGCACGATGTAATGCATCTGCGCGCTATCGACCGTGCCTTTAATACTGGTGAGATGATAAAAACCTTCATAACCTTCGGTCTGTTCAGGGCTCTCTTGTGCCGGTACTTCCGCGTGAATGCGCGACGCCAGCGACAGTGCGTTCACCATCACCCCTTTCGCCGAGCCAGGATGAACGTTGTTGCCAACGATCTTGATGGTAATCGACGCCGCGTTAAAGTTTTCGAACTCCAGTTCACCCACACCACCGCCATCGACGGTGTAAGCCCACTTCGCGTTAAACGCAGCGACGTCAAAGTGTTTTGCGCCCTTGCCGACTTCTTCATCCGGCGTAAAGGCCACGCGAATATCGCCATGCGGCACGTTTTTGCCTTTCAGCACGGCAAGCGCAGTCATGATCTCGGCCACGCCCGCTTTGTCATCCGCGCCCAACAAGGTTTTGCCGTCAGTGGTGATCAGCGTTTGTCCCAGCAGTTGATGCAGCACCGGGAACATGACCGGGGACAAGACTTCGTCGCCGATGCCCAGCGCGATATCGCCGCCACGGTAATTTTCGACTATTTGCGGGTTGACGTTCTTACCGCTGAAATCGGGTGAAGTATCAACGTGGGAAATGAATCCAATGGCCGGAATGTCACCCTGGACATTCGCTGGCAGCGTCCCCATCACCGTACCTTTCTCGCTTAACGTCACATTGACCAGGCCAAGCTCTTCCAGCTGTTCCTTCAGCAGGTTTAACAGCTTCCATTGACCCTCAGTGCTCGGCACCTGCCTGACACCCGCTTTAGATTGGGTATCCAGCGATACGTACTGTAAAAAACGCTCAAGTAATTTATCCATGCAGTCACCCTCACTTTTTGTGACAACATTATCATTAAGCATCAAAACCCAAATATTGCGTCAGGTCACTTTTATCCCGTAAACGAGAATATATTCGTTTATGTCGTTATTGGTTAATAAATATAGTTTATCAATCAGTCACAAGGATTGGTGATTTCAATGCTTTGCCGTAGAATGGCCGCCCTCATTGCGAGTCACCAGGGTGGTTGAACACAAATCCCGCTAACGAAAACCCATTCGTAGCGCTTATAGGGGACAGAGCCAAAAATTGAATACACAACTGGGTACGGTGTCGCCGCTGGTGCTTTTATCGGGGATCAGCAAAAGTTTCGACGGTAAAATCGTCATCAACGATCTTAACCTGAGCATTAATAACGGTGAGTTTCTTACGCTGCTTGGCCCCTCCGGCTGTGGCAAAACGACCGTGTTGCGCCTTATCGCTGGATTAGAAAGCGTCGATAACGGCCAAATTCATCTTGAAGATCAGGACATCACCGATGTGCCTGCTGAAAACCGTCACGTTAACACCGTCTTCCAGAGCTATGCCCTTTTCCCGCACATGACCGTGTTCGAAAACGTGGCGTTCGGCCTGCGCATGCAAAAAACGCCAAACGAGCAGATTACCCCACGCGTCAACGATGCGCTGCGCATGGTTCAGCTAGACGAATTCGCCCAACGCAAACCCCATCAGCTCTCCGGCGGCCAGCAGCAGCGCGTGGCTATCGCTCGTGCGGTGGTGAATAAACCACGTCTTCTGCTGCTGGATGAATCCCTCTCCGCGCTGGATTACAAGCTGCGCAAACAGATGCAGAACGAACTCAAAGCGCTGCAGCGCAAGCTTGGCATCACCTTTGTGTTTGTCACGCACGATCAGGAAGAAGCGCTGACCATGTCAGATCGGATCGTGGTGATGCGCGACGGCAAAATCGAACAGGACGGCACCCCGCGTGAAATTTATGAAGAGCCTAAAAACCTGTTTGTCGCCAGTTTTATTGGTGAGATCAATATCTTTGATGCGACCGTCATTGAGCGTCTGGATGAGCAACGCGTTCGCGCCAACGTCGAAGGCCGCGCGTGCAATATCACCGTCAACTTCCCGGTGGAGAAAGGGCAGAAGCTGAACGTCATGTTGCGCCCGGAAGATCTGCGCGTAGATGAAATTCATGACAGCACTGACGTCGAAGGGCTTATCGGTTATATCCGCGAGCGCAACTACAAAGGCATGACGCTGGAATCGGTGGTTGAACTGGAAAGCGGCAAAATGGTGTTCGTCAGTGAATTCTTCAACGAAGACGATCCGGATTTTGACCACCCGCTCGATCAAAAAATGGTCGTGAACTGGGTAGAAAGCTGGGAGGTCGTACTGGCTGATGAAGAACACAAGTAAATTCCAGAATGTGGTGATCGCCACGATCGTGGGCTGGCTTGTGTTGTTTGTGTTTCTGCCCAACCTGATGATCATCGCCACCAGTTTTTTGACCCGCGACGATGCTGATTTTGTCAAACTGGTCTTTACGCTGGATAACTACGCGCGCCTGCTGGACCCACTCTATTTTGAAGTGTTGCTCCACTCGCTCAATATGGCGGTCATTGCTACGCTTGCCTGCCTGGCGCTGGGCTATCCCTTCGCCTGGTTTCTGGCGCGTTTACCGCAAAAAGTGCGTCCGCTGCTGCTGTTTTTGCTGATAGTTCCCTTCTGGACCAACTCGCTGATCCGCATTTATGGCCTGAAAATATTCCTGAGCACCAAAGGCTACCTGAACGAGTTTTTGCTGTGGTTGGGCGTGATTGATACGCCGATTCGCATCATGTTTACGCCCAGCGCGGTGATCATTGGCCTGGTCTATATCTTGCTGCCGTTCATGGTTATGCCGCTCTATTCCAGCATCGAGAAGCTCGACAGACCGCTGCTGGAGGCTGCGAAAGATTTAGGTGCCAACAAGTTTCAGACATTTATTCGCATCATCCTTCCGCTGACGATGCCGGGCATTATCGCAGGCTGTTTGCTGGTGATGCTGCCTGCGATGGGGCTGTTTTATGTTTCTGATCTGATGGGTGGCGCGAAAAACCTGCTGATCGGTAACGTGATAAAAAGCCAGTTCCTGAATATTCGCGACTGGCCGTTCGGTTCCGCCACCAGTATCACGCTGACGGTGGTGATGGGGCTTATGCTGCTGGTTTACTGGCGCGCTGCCCGCTGGCTGAACAAAAAGGGAGATCTTGAATGACCGGTCGTCTGCTGCGCGGCGGTTTTATGACCGTCATTTACGCGTATCTCTACATCCCGATTATCATTTTGATCGTTAACTCATTTAACAGTTCGCGTTTCGGCATTAACTGGCAGGGCTTTACGACAAAGTGGTACAGCCTGCTGATGAACAACGACAGCCTATTGCAGGCGGCGCAACACTCCCTGACGATGGCGATCGTCTCCGCGACCTTTGCGACGCTTATCGGCTCATTAACCGCCGTGGCGCTGTATCGCTACCGTTTTCGTGGCAAGCCTTTCGTCAGCGGCATGTTATTTGTGGTGATGATGTCGCCCGATATCGTGATGGCCATTTCACTGCTGGTGCTGTTTATGCTGCTCGGCGTCCAGCTCGGATTCTGGTCGCTGCTGTTTTCTCACATCACTTTTTGCCTGCCGTTTGTGGTGGTGACAGTGTACTCACGGCTCAAAGGCTTTGATGTGCGGATGCTCGAAGCGGCCAAAGATCTGGGCGCGAGCGAACTCACCATTCTGCGCAAAATCATTCTGCCGCTGGCAATGCCTGCGGTGGCCGCCGGGTGGCTGCTGAGCTTCACCCTGTCGATGGACGACGTGGTGGTCTCCTCATTCGTCACCGGGCCAGGGTATGAAATTCTGCCGTTGAAAATCTATTCCATGGTCAAAGTCGGCGTCTCGCCCGAGGTGAACGCGCTGGCAACCATTCTGCTACTGTTATCGCTGGTTCTGGTCATCGCCAGCCAGCTCATTGCTCGTGATAAAACCAGGAGCTTTAAGGCTCACCACTCAGGGGACGTTAAATGATGAAATGGTCACGCCACCTGCTCGCGGCAGGCGCACTTGCCATGAGCATGAGCGCTGCACACGCGGACGACAGCAAAACGCTCTACTTCTATAACTGGACTGAATACGTGCCGCCAGGCCTGCTGGAACAGTTCACCAAAGAGACCGGCATCAAGGTTATCTATTCGACCTACGAATCGAACGAAACCATGTATGCCAAGCTCAAAACCTATAAAGACGGCGCTTACGATCTGGTGGTGCCGTCGACCTATTTCGTCGACAAAATGCGCAAAGAGGGCATGATCCAGAAGATCGATAAAACGAAGCTCACCAACTTCAATAACCTCGATCCGCAGATGCTCAATAAACCGTTCGACCCGAATAATGACTACTCCATCCCGTATATCTGGGGTGCGACGGCGATCGGCGTGAACAGCGATGAGATTGACCCCAAAACGGTGACAAGCTGGGCCGATCTCTGGAAACCGGAATACAAAGGCAGCCTGCTGTTGACCGACGACGCTCGCGAAGTGTTCCAGATGGCGCTACGTAAACTGGGTTTTTCCGGTAATACGACTGACCCGAAAGAGATCGACGCGGCGTATAACGAGCTGAAAAAGCTGATGCCAAACGTGGCGGCGTTTAACTCCGACAACCCGGCAAACCCGTACATGGAAGGCGAAGTGAATCTGGGGATGGTGTGGAACGGGTCGGCGTACGTTGCGCGTCAGGCCGGGACGCCGTTGCAGGTGGTGTGGCCGAAAGAAGGCGGGATCTTCTGGATGGACAGCTTGTCGATTCCGGCAAACGCTAAAAACGTCGACGGGGCGATGAAGTTAATTAACTTCCTGCTGCGCCCGGACGTAGCAAAACAGGTGGCTGAAACCATTGGTTATCCGACGCCAAACCTTGCCGCGCGCAAACTGCTCAGCCCGGAAGTGGCAAACGATAAGTCACTGTATCCCGACGCGGAGACCGTCAAAAAAGGCGAATGGCAGAACGATGTGGGCGACGCGAGCCGCCTTTATGAAGACTATTATCAGAAGCTGAAGGCGGGCCGCTGAAGTAGCCTTTTCCCCTCTCCCAACCGGGAGAGGGAATTGCGTGTTCATAACCCTTTCAGCAACTTCTCTATAAAATCGGGCACCACTGCGCTCGCCAGACCGTATTGTTTTTCTTCAAATTCGCTGCCAACCTGACTCGGTTCCAGATTCAGTTCAACCGTGTGCGCCCCGTGCAGTTTCGCCTCATGCACAAACCCAGCCGCGGGATAGACATGCCCGGACGTGCCGATGGCAATGAAAATATCGGCCATCGCCAGCGCACTATAGATATCGTCCATCCCCAACGGCATTTCGCCGAACCACACCACATGCGGGCGCAGCGGTGACGGGAACTGGCAGCAGTGACACTTGTCATCCGGCGTGATATCACCGGTCCAGTCAAGCACCTGCCCGCTCCACGCACAGCGGACTTTCAGCAGTTCACCGTGCATATGGATAACGTTGCGGTTACCGGCGCGTTCATGCAGGTTGTCGATATTCTGCGTGACCAGCAGAAAACGATCGCCCAGCTCCTGCTCCAGTTTTGCCAGCGCCAGGTGCGCCGCGTTTGGTGCAATCTCGGGCGACTGTAACTGACGGCGGCGAGCGTTATAAAACGCCTGCACCAGCGCGGGGTCGCGCGCGAAACCTTCCGGCGTCGCGACGTCTTCCACGCGGTGCTCTTCCCACAAACCGTCTGCAGCACGGAAAGTACGAATGCCGGACTCAGCGGAGATACCCGCGCCGGTCAGCACGACCACTCTTGGTTTTTCCATTCCTTCAGGCATCACTCTGTCTCTGAAAAAAATTCGCTGGCGTAAGCGCTCACGCAAGCGACGTTTAGTTTTGCGAAAACGGGTGAGTCGATGTGACCGGCGCGACAGCATAATAACCTCGTATAACTAGCGGGTGAGATGAAGGAACGCCGCACCGCGCATTCCCCCGGCGTCGCCATGACGCGCACGTTCGATACGTGGCACGCGAGCCACCGGCAACAAATGCCGCGGCAAACGCCCGGACAGCTGCTCGGTGATCGCCGAAAAGTTGGATAATCCACCGCCTATCACCAGCAAATCAGGATCAACAATCGTCAAAATATTGCCTAAACACACCGCCAGCAGATCCAGATAGCGCTCAACGTGTTCCCGCGCCTGAGCATCCCCCTGTTCCCACAGAGTGATGATCTCAGGAGCCTCAATTTTCTGATGATAGAAGTGTTCATATAGCCATGCAAACCCACGGCCCGAAAGATAATTCTCGATACAACCGTGTTGCCCGCAACCGCAGCGCGTTAGCGGGAAATCGCGCCCCACCACTTCCAGCGCATCCACCGGCAGGCGAATGTGACCAAACTCGCCGGTAATATAGCTGCGACCAGTAATCGGTTTGCCATCAACAATAATGCCACCGCCCACACCCGTGCCCAGGATCAATCCCATTACCAATGGATACGCGCGGAACTCATCGTCCCAGGCTTCTGAAAGGGCAAAACAGTTAGCGTCATTGTCGAGACGGACGTCACGATCGAGAAGAGCAGAGAGGTCGGCGCGCAGCGGTTTACCGCTGGCGGCAGGCACGTTGGCGGCATACAGCGTACCGTCATCGGTTTCTGGCATACCGGGAATGCCGATGCCAACCGAGCCCTTCACGCCAAAGCGGGTATCCGCTTGCGCCACCAGCGTGGCAATGGCGGTTAAAAATTCATCGTAGCTTTCGCGCGGTGTGGGAACGCGGGTTTCCCACTGCAATTTGAGATGTTCATCAAACACGCCGAGCGCAATTTTGGTGCCGCCAATATCAAATCCATAATACATAACGCATTCCTCTTTTGATCTGGCGGCAAAGCTCACCCGATCATGACAAATTACTGGCCACTTAATACCCTCGCCGGATCAATTCGGCTTGCGCGACGCGCCGGATACCAGCTTGCCAGCAGACTCAGTAAAAGTGCTGTAACCAGCACATAAATAACGTCCAGCCAATGCAATTCAGAAGGCAGGAAGTCAATAAAATAGATGTCGCCTGACAAGAACTGGTGTCCGATCAGCTTTTCGATGCCGTTGATAATCGGCGTCAGCTGTAGCGAAACGACCACACCAATCACCACGCCGCAAAGGCTACCAAACAGACCCGCGAGCAGACCGTACCAGACGAAAATGGCGCGAATAAGACCGTCTTTTGCCCCCAGCGTACGCAGCACTGCGATATCGCTGCTCTTGTCTTTCACCGCCATCACCAGAGTGGACACGATGTTGAAGCAGGCAACGCCAATCACCAGCACCATCGCCAGATACATAATGGCGCGGATCATCTGGATATCGCGGTACATGTAACCGTACGTGCCTATCCAGCTCTTGATGTAAACGTAGTTATTGGTCACGCCACCGGCATCGCGCACCAGTTTATTAGCGTTAAACACATCATTCACTTTGATGGCGATGCCCGTCACGCTGTCGCCCATATCCAGATATTGACGCGCGTCATCCAGAGGCACCATGGCGAAACTGTGATCGAGCTGACCGCTCAACTGTAAAATACCGGTCACATGCAAACGCACACGTTTGGGCTGCTGGAGCTTATGGTCGGCACTGGAGTTCGGGATCATGATTGACACCCAGTCGCCCTGCTTCACCTTCAGCGCATCGGCAACACCTTTACCGATAATGATTTGCTGATCGCCCGCCTTAAAGCCCGCCCATGCGCCGTTTTGCACAAACTGCGGCAACGCGCTCAGACGCTCTTCCTGCTGCGGATTCACGCCCTTGACCTGAATAGCGCGCAGGTTTGCCCCGCTCTCAACCAGCCCGGTAAAGTTAATGTAAGGCGCAGCGGCAGCAATGCCCGGCACTTTTTCAATTTTGGTCAGCGCATCATTCCAGTTATTCCACGGCTGATTAACCGGCTCGATTTCACCGTGTGGAACGACGGCCAGAATGCGGTTATTAAGCTCACGTTCAAAGCCGTTCATCGCGCTTAAACCGACGATGAGCACCGCGACGCCCAGGGCAATGCCCACGGTAGAAATCACGGAAATCAACGACACCATGCCCCCGCGGCGGCGGCCTCGGCTAAAGCGTAAACCGATCAGTAAGGATAACGACGACGCCATTACTCGGCTCCCATCAGGGTCATTTCCGTCGTCAGACGTCCGTCGCGCATCTCAAGCTGGCGACTCATCCGCCCTGCCAGTTGCAGGTCGTGCGTCACCACCAGAAATGCGGTGCCCTGCGACGCGTTCAGCTCGCCAAGCAGCTGGAAAATGCTGTCAGCATTACGCGCATCCAGGTTACCGGTCGGTTCATCGGCCAATACCAGACGCGGGTTATTGACCAGCGCGCGTGCAATGGCAACGCGCTGACGTTCCCCGCCGGATAGCTCGGAAGGACGGTGATTCCCGCGGTGTGCAAGCCCCACGGCTTTCAGCATGTCGCTGGCGCGCGTGTTAATTTCAGCCGGTTTCTTTTTGCCAATCAGCAAAGGCATCGCGACGTTTTCCAGCGCGGTGAAGTCCGGTAGCAAATGGTGGAACTGATAGATAAAGCCCAGCTCGCGGTTACGCAGATCGGCTTTTGCCGTCGAAGACATCGAACTTAACGGCGTACCGGAGAAAATCACATCGCCAGACGTCGGCGTATCCAGCCCGCCAAGCAGGTGCAGCAGCGTACTTTTGCCGGAGCCTGAGCTGCCAACAATCGCCATCATCTCGCCTTCGCCCACGCTGAAGCTGACTTCATGCAGCACGTCCGTCTGCACGTTGCCTTCCTGATAGCGTTTGGACAGGTTGTCGCATTGCAACAGGATCTTATTCATAACGTAAAGCCTCAGCGGGTTGAGTGGCGGCAGCGCGCCATGAAGGATAAAGCGTAGAAAGTAGCGCGATCGCCATAGCGACCAGCGCGATACCAACGACCTGCAACGGCTCGATAGCGACCGGCAGTGCCGCGCCGTCGAGCAAAATTCCGATAATCGGCATCAAATTATTTAACTGGCTGGCAAGCAACGCCCCAAGCACCGCACCGAGCAGCGCCCCGATAATCCCGGCGCTCGCCCCTTGGACCATAAACACCGCCATAATCTGGCGCGGCGTTAGCCCCTGGGTTTGCAGAATCGCAACTTCGCCCTGTTTTTCCATCACCATCAGACCCAGCGAGGTGATGATATTAAACGCAGCGACGGCGACGATCAGGCTCAGCAGCAGCCCCATCATGTTCTTTTCCATGCGCACGGCCTGGAAAAGTTCGCCTTTGCGCTCGCGCCAGTCCTGCCATTTGGTGCCTTCAGGTAATTTTTGCTCGCTCAGCACGTCCACTTTCAGCGGTTCGTTGAGCCACAGACGCCAGCCGGTGATGTTGCCCAGCGGATAACGCATCAGGCGCGACGCATCCTGAATGTTGACCAGCATCTGATAGCCATCGACTTCGCTGTTGGCGGCAAACGTGCCGATCACGTTGAACAAGCGTTGGCTTGGCAAGCGGCCCATCGGGGTAAACTGGCTGGCAGACGGCACCATCACGCGCAGCTGGTCGCCACGGTTGACGCCAAGCTGTCCGGCGAGCTGTTCGCCCAGAATCACGTTGTATTGACCCGGTGCCAGATCGGTCTGTTTGACGTTCACCAGATACGGCGTAAGCGGATCTTTTTGCGCCGGGTCAATGCCCAGCATCACGCCCACCGAGACGCTGCGCGCGCTTTGCAGCACCACATCGCCGGTCGTCAGCGGCGCAATACGATTCACGCCTTGCAGTTTCACCGCGCTTTCAGGTAACTGTTGCGGATTGATCGATCCGTTAGTCGAAGAGAGAACCGCCTGTGGCATCAGCCCCAGGATGTTGTTTTGCAGCTCGCGCTCGAAGCCATTCATTACGGAAAGTACCGTCACCAGCGCCATTACGCCAAGCGTAATGCCGATAGTGGAAAGCCAGGAGACAAAGCGACCGAAGCGGTCCGCGGCGCGCCCACGCATGTAACGTAAGCCTATGAAGAGTGCGACAGGTTGATACATGAAATCCGTCTGGTTGCTGATAGCAGACCCACGAGTATATAAGCGAATCCGTTAAGCGTAAATGACTGATACCGTAAGCTTTGGTAATGAATTTTCCGAAAAAATAAGAAAAATCAGAACGCTACTCGCAGATATGCACATCATTCCATCACCTTCACCCTCCACCTTTTCCGAAAATGACCCGGATACAGACTCTTACTGATTACATCCCCTGCCCGTTCGCCCAGGATCGACGTTTCGTTTATGGCAAAACAGGTATCCGTTACCGATGAAACAAAAAGCATTATGGATTAATCAGATAAAAGGATTGTGCATCTGTCTGGTCGTGATTTACCACTCGGTCATCACTTTTTACCCTCATCTCGACGGGCTGCAACATCCGCTCTCCGGCCTGCTCGCCAAATGCTGGGTCTACTTCAATCTCTATCTCGCGCCGTTTCGCATGCCGGTGTTTTTCTTTATTTCGGGTTATTTAATTCGCCGCTATATCGATGACGTTGGCTGGCGCACGAGCCTGGATAAAAGGATCTGGAGCATCGTCTGGGTGCTGGCCCTGTGGGGGATATTGCAATGGCAGGCGATAAGCCACATCAATGACTGGCTGGCGCCGGAGCGCGAGCTCTCTACGTCGTCCAACGCCGCCTACGCAGAGTCGTTCGCCGGTTTTCTTCGCGGCATGCTCACCGCCAGCACCAGTCTTTGGTATCTGTACGCGCTAATCGTCTACTTCACGCTGTGTAAAATGCTGAGCCGCTGGAAGCTGCCGATGCTCGCCCTGCTGGTGCTGGCAAGCGTGGCGATTAACTTCCTCCCGCTGCCGTGGTGGGGAATGAACAGCGTGGTGCGCAATATGATCTACTACAGCCTGGGCGCATGGTATGGCGCGCAGTTGATGGCGTGGATGAAAGACATGACCATGCGTCGTTACTGGCTCCCCGTTATCGCCTTTGGTGCAGTTTCGGTGGTGCTATGGTTTGCTAACGTTCCGTTGTTACTATCGTTGCTGTCGATTCTGCTGATCATGAAACTTTTCTACAGCCTTGAGCAGTGTTACGCCGTGCATCCCAATAATCTGCTGAATGTTGTCGGTTCAAACACGATTGCCATTTACGCCACGCATCGGATCCTGATTGAAATATTCAGCCTCGTGCTGATTGCCGAACTCAACGCCGCGTACTGGCCGGTGTGGGCAGAGCTGTCGCTTATTCTGGTGTATCCGTTTATCAGCCTGCTGGTGTGTACGCTGATTGGATTAGGTGCGCGCAAAGCCTCCAGCGCGCTATTTGGTGATGTTTTCTTCACGCCTCCGGCACGTCTCGCCCCCGCGCAACCCGCGCGCTAACGCCCTTCTGCCCCCTTCATCGGGGGCAAATTTTCTCTCTGTGCGGTTCCAGTTTGCTAATGCAAAACGATCAAGGATAATAAAGACATTGCGTATCAGTGATATGCCCCAATACTGTTGGTATATCCATAAGAGATCCTGAAAGAGCCATGCCTGAACAATATCGTTATTCCTTGCCCGGCAAAGCGGGCGACCAACGTCAGCTAGGTGAACTGACGGGTGCAGCCTGCGCCACGCTTGTGGCGGAGATCGCTGAGCGCCATGCGGGTCCGGTGGTCCTGGTAGCCCCGGATATGCAAAACGCATTGCGTCTGCACGACGAAATTCGCCAGTTTACCGACAGTCTGGTCTTTAACCTGGCCGACTGGGAAACGCTGCCGTACGACAGCTTCTCCCCGCACCAGGAGATCATCTCCTCGCGCCTGTCGACTCTGTATCAGTTGCCGACCATGCAGCGCGGCGTATTGATTGTCCCAGTGAATACGTTGATGCAGCGCGTGTGTCCGCACAGCTATCTGCACGGTCACGCGCTGGTGATGAAAAAAGGTGAACGGTTATCGCGCGACGCCCTGCGTTCGCAGCTTGATAGCGCCGGTTATCGCCATGTCGATCAGGTGATGGAGCACGGCGAATACGCCACGCGCGGTGCGCTGTTGGATCTGTATCCGATGGGCAGTGACCAGCCGTATCGCCTGGATTTCTTCGACGATGAAATCGACAGTCTGCGCGTGTTTGACGCCGATACCCAGCGCACGCTGGAGGAAGTCGATGCCATCAATTTACTGCCTGCGCATGAATTCCCAACGGATAAAACCGCCATCGAGTTGTTCCGCAGCCAGTGGCGCGACAAGTTTGATGTGAAGCGCGACGCCGAACATATTTACCAGCAGGTGAGCAAAGGCACGCTGCCTGCGGGGATTGAATACTGGCAGCCGCTGTTCTTTAGCGAGCCACTTCCCGCGCTGTTCAGCTATTTCCCGGCGAAAACGCTGATTGTGAACACCGGCGATCTGGAATCCAGTGCAACCCGTTTTGAAAACGAAACCCGTGCGCGATTCGAAAACCGTGGCGTTGATCCGATGCGCCCCCTGCTGCCACCGGAACAGCTTTGGCTACGCACCGACGCGCTGTTTTCAGAACTCAAAAAATGGCCGCGCGTGCAGCTCAAAACGGAAAATCTGCCTGAGAAAGCCGCCAATACCAATCTCGGATTCGAGAAACTGCCCGATCTTTCCGTTCAGGCGCAGCAAAAATCGCCGCTGGATAATCTGCGCAAGTTCCTGGAATCCTTCACCGGTCCGGTGATTTTCTCGGTCGAGAGTGAAGGCCGCCGTGAAGCGCTGGGCGAACTGCTCGCGCGAATCAAAGTGTCGCCAAAACGCATTTTACGCCTCGACGAAGCGACCGATGCCGGGCGCTACCTGATGATTGGTGCGGCTGAGCATGGATTCATCGACACGCTGAATAATCGCGCGCTGATTTGTGAAAGCGATCTGCTCGGCGAGCGCGTGGCGCGCCGTCGTCAGGACAGCCGTCGCACCATTAACCCGGATACGCTGATTCGCAACCTGGCGGAGCTGCACGTGGGCCAGCCGATCGTGCATCTCGAGCACGGCGTGGGGCGTTACGCGGGAATGACCACGCTGGAAACGGGCGGCATTAAGGGCGAATACCTGATGCTCACCTATTCCGGCGATGCCAAACTCTACGTTCCGGTGTCTTCGCTGCATCTGATTAGCCGTTATGCGGGTGGTGCAGAAGATAACGCCCCGCTGCACAGGCTGGGCGGTGATGTCTGGGCGCGCGCGCGTCAGAAAGCCGCCGAAAAAGTCCGCGATGTGGCGGCAGAATTGCTGGATATTTACGCCCAGCGTGCCGCGAAATCAGGCTACGCGTTCAAGCACGACAAGGAACAATATCAATTGTTCTGCGACAGTTTCCCGTTTGAAACCACGCCCGATCAGGCGCAGGCGATAAACGCCGTGCTAAGCGACATGTGCCAGCCGCTGGCGATGGATCGCCTGGTGTGCGGTGACGTGGGCTTTGGTAAAACCGAAGTCGCGATGCGCGCCACCTTCCTGGCGGTCGAAAATAACAAGCAGGTCGCCGTGCTGGTGCCGACCACGCTGCTCGCCCAGCAGCACTACGACAACTTCCGCGATCGCTTCGCCAACTGGCCGGTGCGGATCGAGATGCTGTCGCGTTTTCGCAGTGCCAAAGAGCAAACACAGATCCTGGAACAGGCCCGCGAAGGCAAAATCGATATCCTGATCGGCACCCATAAATTGCTGCAAAGCGACGTGAAGTGGAAAGATTTGGGCCTGCTGATCGTCGATGAAGAGCACCGCTTCGGCGTACGCCACAAAGAGCGCATCAAAGCGATGCGCGCGGACGTGGATATTCTGACCCTCACCGCGACGCCGATCCCGCGTACCCTGAATATGGCGATGAGCGGCATGCGCGATCTGTCGATCATTGCCACGCCACCGGCGCGTCGTCTGGCGGTGAAAACGTTTGTCCGCGAGTACGATAGCCTGGTGGTTCGCGAAGCAATCCTGCGTGAAGTGCTGCGTGGCGGGCAGGTTTATTATCTCTTTAACGATGTCGAAAACATTCAGAAAACCGCCGATAAACTGGCTGAACTGGTGCCAGAGGCCCGCATTGCCATCGGTCATGGGCAGATGCGCGAGCGCGAGCTGGAACGGGTGATGAACGATTTCCACCACCAGCGTTTTAACGTGCTGGTGTGTACCACGATTATTGAAACCGGTATCGACATTCCGACGGCGAACACCATCGTTATTGAACGTGCGGATCACTTCGGTCTGGCGCAGCTTCATCAGTTGCGCGGTCGCGTTGGGCGCTCGCATCATCAGGCTTACGCATGGCTGATGACGCCGCATCCGAAAGCGATGACCACCGACGCGCAAAAACGTCTTGAAGCCATCGCCTCGCTGGAAGATTTGGGGGCAGGTTTCGCGCTGGCGACACACGATCTCGAGATTCGTGGCGCTGGCGAATTGCTGGGTGAAGATCAGAGCGGGTCCATGGAAACCATCGGTTTCTCGTTGTACATGGAGCTACTGGAAAATGCTGTTGATGCGTTGAAAGCTGGGCGCGAGCCGTCGCTTGAGGATCTCACCAGCCAGCAAACGGAGGTCGAACTGCGCATGCCGTCCCTGTTGCCTGATGATTTTATCCCGGACGTGAACACGCGCCTGTCGTTCTATAAGCGAATTGCCAGCGCCAAAAAAGAATCTGAGCTTGAAGAAATCAAGGTTGAGCTCATTGACCGCTTTGGTTTGCTGCCGGATCCGGCGCGTAACCTGCTCGACATCGCCCGACTGCGTCAGCAGGCGCAGAAGCTGGGTATCCGCAAGCTTGAAGGGAATGAGAAAGGCGGGACGGTTGAATTTGCTGAGAAAAACCATGTCGATCCGATGTGGCTGATCGGTTTGTTGCAGAAGCAACCACAGCATTTCCGCCTGGATGGCCCGACGCGTCTGAAGTTTACGCAGGAACTGGCCGACCGGAAAACCCGCATGGAATGGGTGCGCAACTTTATGCGTCAACTGGAAGAAAACACGGTAGCGTAGTGACGTTTATGCCCCGGTAACGCCAGTTATCGGGGCCTGATATTTACACAATCTTTGCAATCCCCCTGCGTTTCCCGACACATGCATTCGCCATAATTATCAATTAACTATTTCGTAACAATAGCCCTACTATTACTATGGATTTTGGTGATAATGATGACCTTGCGTTTAACTCGCTGGATAACCTTTTTTGCGCTGGCGGTGGCGGTGGCGATTGCCCTTCCCGCTCGCGCCAACACTTGGCCTTTGCCGCCTGCCGGCAGCCGTTTGGTCGGTGAGAATAAATTTCACGTCGTGGAAAATGATGGCGGATCGCTTGAAGCGATTGCGAAAAAATATAACGTCGGCTTTCTGGCTTTGCTGCAGGCAAACCCAGGCGTTGATCCTTACGTGCCGCGCGCAGGCAGCGTGCTGACGATTCCGCTGCAAACGCTTTTGCCCGACGCGCCGCGTGAAGGGCTGGTGATCAACCTTGCGGAATTGCGCCTCTACTATTACCCGCCGGGTAAAAAAGAGGTGACGGTTTACCCCATCGGCATCGGTCAGTTAGGCGGCGATACCTTAACGCCAACGATGGTGACGACGGTATCGGATAAACGCGCGAATCCAACCTGGACGCCGACGGCGAATATCCGTGCGCGCTATAAAGCACAGGGGATTGATTTGCCCGCTGTCGTGCCAGCAGGCCCCGACAATCCGATGGGCCATCATGCCATTCGTCTGGCGGCCTACGGCGGCGTCTATTTGCTGCACGGAACCAATGCTGATTTTGGGATTGGGATGCGCGTGAGCTCAGGCTGTATTCGCCTGCGCGATGGCGATATCGAAACTCTGTTCCGGGTGATTACGCCGGGGACGAAGGTCAATATTTTGAACACGCCGATTAAAGTGTCGGAAGAGCCGGGCGGGAAACGTCTGGTTGAAATCCACCAGCCGCTGTCAAAAAATATCGGTGACGATCCGCAAACGCTGCCGATTGTGCTGAACGCCGCTATGCAAACGTTCAAAGCCAGCGCCGATAGCGCGGTGATGGAAAGAGCGATGGAGATTCGCTCAGGAAT
Organism: Enterobacter sp. 638; assembly: GCF_000016325.1. Taxonomy (NCBI): domain Bacteria; kingdom Pseudomonadati; phylum Pseudomonadota; class Gammaproteobacteria; order Enterobacterales; family Enterobacteriaceae; genus Enterobacter; species Enterobacter sp. 638. The sequence continues at coordinate 1,779,066 of NC_009436.1, read as the reverse complement.
GCCGGTGGATGTGACGCCACATCCCGGTATGACTCAGCAATCGCTTTAAAGAGCGAACAAAAAAAGGCCCCGCAGTGATGCGGGGCCTTTTTTATTGCAGTGGCAAATATGAGGGTTTCGCCAGGCTTATTTATAAATAACAGCAGTACCGTGCAGGGTGTTCGGGCCAGTCACTGACGTGATGCGGAAAGATTTCGCACCCATTTCTTCTGCTTTTTGCGCCAGTTGGTCTTCCAGTGAACCCAGGTTGGTCCCTGCGTTAGCAGAAATAGTGCCCACTTTTTGCTGGTCAACTGGAGTCGATTGCACTTCAACGGCCGCGAAGCTTGCGAAAGAGAGTGAGCTTAAGAAAGCAGCAGCGATCAGGGTTTTTACGTTTTTCATGATGAGTAGCCTTTAGCAGATGATTAGGAGGTCGTAAGTTAATTACTTAACGATCGATAGGTAAATGATAGATGTGATCTGCATCACACGTCAACACTATTTTATAATGATCGTTAAATTAATTTAAAACCTCATATTAATCATATTCATATGATTAATTTATTTTTATCTAATCAGTGCTGGTCGCCACTGGCTATTATTTTTATAATGGTCATTCAATAAACCAACCAAGGTACAACGGCTATGACAACCGACATCACGAGTTGCGCTAAAAAAAGCCGTGGCCGACCGAAGGTGTTCGACAGGGATGCGGCGCTTGATAAGGCCATGACACTTTTCTGGCAGCACGGCTATGAAGCCACGTCTTTATCCGATCTGGTCGAAGCCACTGGCGCGAAAGCCCCTACGCTGTACGCAGAATTTACGAATAAAGAAGGTCTGTTCCGTGCGGTGCTGGATCGCTATATCACCCGTTTTGCGGCCAAACATGAGGCACAGCTTTTCTGCGAAGAGAAGACGGTTGAACAGGCTTTAGAGGATTATTTCGCAACGGTGGCCGCATGCTTTACCAGCAAAGATACGCCAGCGGGTTGTTTTATGATCAACACTTCCGCCACGCTCGCGGCCTCCTCGAAAGAGATCGCCAATACCGTGAAGTCGCGCCACGCCATGCAGGAAGAGACGCTGGGTGCGTTTTTACGCCAACGTCAGGCGCGGGGTGAGATCCCCGCACATTGTGATACAGCAGAATTAACTCAGTTCCTGAGCTGTATTCTGCAGGGAATGTCGATCAGCGCACGTGAAGGCGCGGACACAGAAAAGCTGCAAAAAATCACTCACACCACGTTGCGGCTCTGGCCTGAGCTGCTCAAAAGCTGAATATATCGTCAGAAATCAGATTTGGCCTGTTGAACAATAGGTCAAATCTATCTCCAAAAACGCCTCGTTTGCTACGCTTAAATGGTGATTATTGTGCTGCTAATGATTAGCGGCCATTAAATGGAGAGTCGTTCACGTCATGAAGACGCTAATAACCGTAGCTTTACCCTTTCCCAGCCGATGCGGCGGCACATTATTTTTGTCGATGACAAAGGCGCTTTCTGACTGTACACATGCGGAAGGAAAATAAAGATGATTTTGCTATTACCATTATTCAAAGTGCTAATAGTAATTACATTGTTATTTGGTCTGTGGATTGTATGTGGTGGTTCAGTGCTGTTTGCATTTATCTCAGTGCTGATTACAGGATTTTTGCTTCTGCGCCAGCATCATGAATTTGACCTTTAACAACTGTTTTTACAGCAAAAAAGGCTCCTCAGCCTGAGCGCGTGAGGAGCCAAATTCAAAGAACTGCTTTTTTCACACCTTGTTATTCAAAACCAGCTGGCCATTGCCATCCAGTGGAATTTGGGTGCCGGGATCTTTATCCATTCGGATTTTGCCCTGCTGATCGCCAATTTTATAGGTCACATCGTAACCCAGCATTTTTTCTGACTTATCGTAGACAGTTTTACAACGCTGCTGCGTGGTGGTGTAGGTATCTCCGTCCTGCATCGCGCCCTGGACTTGATTCCCTGCATAACCGCCGCCTAATGCTCCGACGACCGTGGCAACATCTTTCCCGCGTCCCCCGCCAAACTGATGACCAATCACACCACCGGCAACAGCTCCCAGAACAGAACCTGCGATGCGGTTTTCATCCTGTACAGGACGACGATGGGTAACGGCCACGTTGCGGCACTCTTGACGAGGCGTTTTTACGGATTCTTTAATCGGTGTTGCTGAAACAACTTGTGCGTACTGCGGGCCACGCTCAAACACGTTAAGACTGGCAACCGCCGCCACGCCGAGCGCAGCAGCCACGCCAATCCCTATACCCGCCAACATTGATTTATTCACGGGACTTCCTCCTTTGTTGCTGTTAGTAACAATTTTGCAATCAAAGAAAGACTTCGCCAATCAGAATAAGGATCAAAAACAGAGGGGTTGAGCGACCAGGAATACGTTTCAGAGAACTCCTAGGCTCTCAGGGGGATATGACAGGACGATATGCTAAAAACCCCCTCCGGTGGGACCGAAGGGGGGTGAGATTAGTGCAGCTTAAGACGGGGGCGAATCACGCGGTTAATGCTGCCTACCAGCATCATCAAGCCGGTTTTGAAATAACCGTGCAGCGCGACCTGATGCATGCGGTACAGCGAGATATACACGAAGCGCGCAATACGTCCTTCAACCATCATGGAGCCGCGCATCAGGTTACCCATCAGGCTGCCCACGGTTGAGAAGTTCGACAGGGAAACCAGCGAGCCGTGGTCTTTGTAAACGTATGACTTCATGGCTTTGCCCTTCGTCTGCGCCAGGATGTTATGCAGCGCCAGGCTTGCCATCTGGTGAGCCGCCTGCGCACGCGGCGGTACAAATCCACCTTCAGGGCGGGCACAAGAGGCGCAGTCACCAATCGCAAAGATGTTCGGATCGCGCGTGGTTTGCAGCGTCGGTTCAACGACGAGCTGGTTGATGCGGTTCGTTTCCAGGCCACCAATCTCTTTCATAAAGTCAGGCGCTTTGATACCCGCAGCCCAAACCATCAGATCCGCTTGAATGTATTCACCATCTTTGGTGTGCAGACCGCCAGCGTCAGCACTGGTGACCATGGTTTGCGTCAGAACACGCACGCCCATTTTGGTCAACTCGCTGTGCGCAGCGCCCGAAATACGCGGTGGCAATGCAGGCAGAATACGTTCGCCAGCTTCGACCAGCGTGACGTTCAGCGCATCATTGGTCAATCCTTTGTAACCATAGCTGTGCAGCTGTTTCACCGCATTGTGCAGTTCAGCAGACAGTTCAACGCCCGTCGCCCCGCCGCCCACAATGGCGATATTGACTTTGCCATTCGCGCCAAGGTTATTGGAGTATTTCAGGAACAGATTGAGCATTTCCTGGTGGAAACGACGCGCCTGATGCGGGTTGTCCAGGAAGATGCAGTGATCTTTCACACCCGGCGTATTGAAGTCGTTAGAGGTACTGCCCAGCGCCATCACCAGCGTGTCATAAGGCAGTTTGCGCTCAGGCACCAGCAGTTCACCTTTCTCGTCGCGTAACTCCGCCAGCGTGATGGTTTTGCTCTCACGGTTGATGTTCATCACCGAGCCCAACTGGAACTGGAAATCGTGATTACGCGCGTGCGCCAGATAGCTTAGGGCATCCACACCTTCATCCAGTGAACCGGTTGCCACTTCGTGCAGCAGCGGTTTCCACAGATGGCTGTGGTTACGATCGACCAGCGTAATTTTGGCTTTTTTACCACGACCCAGCTTTTTACCGAGTTGTGTTGCCAGCTCCAGCCCACCTGCGCCGCCGCCTACAATCACTATCTTTTTCAATGGCGTAGTCAATGTGACCCCCTCAAATTATTAACCAATTGTTAATTAAAAGTTATAAAAATAACCCTTATTTAACAACAGGTTACAGCACTGAAACCATTCATCGGTATTGAGAATAACACGCAAGGCGCATTGGTCATACCAAAATTGATATGAATCAAGTTTTGCCGGTTTAAATTTGAACAATTGTAGCAAAGACAAAGCCCGGCAAGCTTGCGCCGCCGGGCCAGAGAATCTTCAGAAAGGGTTAACCCAGAGTCTTGAAGGCTTTGATACGCTGTAGATGCGGGGAGATGTTTTTGAATTTGTGGGTCTGCTCTTCATCCCACACAATTTCATAATAGTGGTGCAAAAACTCCGCCGCGCGATGGCTGTTTAACGCCTCATCCTGTCGGGAGAGGATCGCAAGGCAGCGATCGCGGTTTTTCTCGCGGAAATTACTGACGCATTTTGTGGCGATATCCGCATACTCTTCAGGGCGGTCGATTTTACCTTCCATGTTCTCTTCAGGGAACAGATTCGGGTTGAAGACGACCTGACGAATATCGCAGAGAAAACCGATGCGTTCTGCCCAATAGCCGCCGAGACCGACGCCACAAATCAGCGGGCGTTCGTCGACGTTGAGCTGCAACATCTTGTCCACTTCTTTGAGCAAATGCTGCATGTCATGCTTCGGATGGCGCGTACTGTAGCTAATCAGCCGCACGTCCGGATCGATAAACTGCAGTTGCAGCACTTTCTCATGGTTACCAGGACTGTTCGAGTCAAAACCGTGCAAATAAATGATCATCGTTTCCTCGCCACACTACGTCTTCCGGGATGGTTATTGGCCCGCTTTGTGTGCCTGCCAGCGCTCATTGAGTGCTTCGAGCTGCGCGTTCACCGCTTTCCAGCGAGCGCTGCTCATCAGCTCCTGACGGCTAAATGAACCTTTATGATACAATTGTGTAACACGTTCAGCATTGATCGGCGACAGGTTATCTAACACGCTCACCGCACCTTTACGATTATTGCAGACGAGGATCATATCGCAACCTGCATCCAGCGACGCTTGTCCGCGCTCCGCGTAGCTACCCATGATCGCCGCCCCTTCCATCGACAAATCGTCAGAGAAGATCACGCCGTTAAAACCCAGCTCTTTGCGCAGCACCGTTTGCAGCCAGTGCGATGAACCGCTGGCCGGGCGCGGATCGACATCACTGTAAATCACATGCGCTGGCATGATGGCATCGAGTTTGTTATCGGTAATCAGGGATCGGAACACCGACATATCTTTGGCGCGAATCTCCGCTTCCGGACGCGGATCGCGCGGGGTCTCTTTGTGCGAATCTGCGGTGACCGCACCGTGCCCCGGGAAATGCTTCCCGGTCGTTTTCATCCCGGCATCATGCATGCCGTCAATAAAGCGCGTCGCCATCGCCAGAGCGATATTCGGATCTTCATGATATGAACGCTCGCCAATCGCGGCGCTGATATGACCCACATCCAGCACCGGCGCAAAGCTGATGTCGATGTCCATGGCGATCATTTCGCTCGCCATTAACCAGCCCGCGTCTTGTGCCAGATTACCGCCCTCTTCTGTTCCCATCAACGCAGCGAATGATTGCGCGGCAGGTAAACGGGTAAATCCGTCACGAAAACGCTGCACGCGACCGCCTTCCTGATCTACTGCCACCACAAGGTGATTGCGCGATGCCGCGCGGATTTGGCGGACCAGCTCGCGCAACTGTTCTGGATCGTGATAGTTGCGGGTAAACAGAATCAAGCCACCCACCAGCGGATGCGCCAGAATCTCGCGTTCTTCCGCATCCAGTTCATACCCTTCGACATCCAACATTACTGGACCCACACGAACCTCTCCTATCCTTTAGTTTTTAACTGTCGCCAGGCATCATCTGCCAGCGCAATAAATGGTTTGTCGCCCGACTGGCTGAAGCGAAGCTCGTACCAGCCCGCCATCAGCATCAGTACCCAGGGCCGCCAGCGTTTCACCTGCTGCTCCAGCGCAGAAACGTGCATATTCGCTGTTTGTGCATAGGCTCGAATCAGCGCCAGCCGGGCATCTTCCGTGGGAGCCCAGACCGCTGCCAGCTCCAGCGCCACATCACCGTCACCGGCATACTCCCAGTCAATCAGCCTTTCGCCCGTTCGGGTATGCACGATATTTCCAGCGTGAACATCCATATGCAATGGCGCCAACCGCAACGACTGCGGTTCGCCGCACTTACGCAACCTCTTTAGCATTGCCAGCCAGAAAGGTGAATGCCTGCCAGGCGCCGCCTGCTGCCAGTAATAATCGAGCAGCGGCAAAAGCGATATACGCCAGCCCAGGCGCGGTTGACGATGCAGATGATACAGCATGCCCGCGAGCGTTGGCGCATCGGGAAGCGCTGATTTAATGTCACCCGCAAGATACTCAACGGCCATCCAGCCATGCTTGAAGAAGCATGGCTCCGGCACGACATCCGAAGGAAGCCGCTTCAGGGCACGATATTGACGACGAAAATGAAAAGCGGGCGCTGCCACATCATGATGCTGACGCAAAACCAGACGGTTTTCGCCCGCCTCAATAATGCAACTCGCGCCGCTAAACCCGGCGTGGGTTTGCGGCGCGATAAGGCGATACGGCGGGAAATAGCGCGAAATGAGGTCTTCGCGCGTGACGTTATTGTTGCGAAACGGCACCTTTACCTGACCAAATAATCTCACCTGTTTGAACCAGCATCAGCTGCATTTGCAGCGCTGGCGTATTCACATTGCCGGTTGCGTTGGAATATAGAACATATTGTGCCCCAACGTTGCGTGCGATACCCATCGCTTTGCTGCGCGAGCCTAGGCTGTCCTGTGGTGAAAGGCCCAGCTGCTGCTTCGCGACGGCCAGCTGCTGCGCGGACACCAGCGTAAATTTGCCGTTATTCGCCAGCGCATTGCGCAAGGTTTCGGTCGCTTCGCCCGCGTTGAGCGTGCCGTTGGTACGGTTATTCACGCTGTCCACCAGCAAGACGCTGCCTGCAGTTACACCCTGCGCCTGCAACATTTTGCCGACCATCGGCTGCATTGCGCCGTTCCAGTCATAATGACGTACGCGTGGCGCAGGCTGCGAGGTTTGATCAGGATGTTCGATCGGGCCTGGCTGCGCAGGCACTGTCGGTACGGACGGCACGGTCGGCACCGGCTGCGTCGGTTGCGCGGGCTGCTCAGTGCCCGGTTTGGCTTCATCGACCGGCGCGGGTTGCTGTTCTGTGCGGGTGATACAGCCCGACAGGAAGAGTGCAAAAGCGGTAACGAGCGCGTAACGGCTCAAATTTTTAATCAAGGTTTACCCCTTACAAATAAAGATACAGTCTGACCTTATGCGCACCCAGATAATTAGCGCTGCCATAAAGTGTAACAGAGGAATTTGCCGGAATAACGGCTGTGCGCGGCGCTTCCAACGGATGCATCTCCAGCCCTCTCACGTCATACCAGAAAAAGCGGTAGTGGATGGTGACAGGCTCACGTCTTTCGTTATAGAGCGTGGAGGACGCCGACGGCTGGATTTCACTGAGCGTGAGCGACGGAGATTCTGCGGTGATTCCCGCAGCCAGTACCGACGACTCCATCACCAGCGTCTGTTCATCGCTGACCGGGATCGCGGGACGCGAGCTACAGCCCGCCAACACAATAGCCAATGCCAGAACAGCAATACGCCCTCTTTGCATGTCAAAGACCTTTATGCGCCAGCATCGATCCGAGCGGACGACCGCCCAGCAGATGCATGTGAATATGATAAACTTCCTGCCCGCCATGACGATTACAGTTCATGATCAGACGGTACCCGTCTTCGGCAATGCCTTCCTGCTCAGCAATTTTCGCAGCTACCGTCAGCATACGGCCTAACGCCACTTCATGCTCGGTTTTCACGTCGTTGACGGTCGGAATCAGAATATTGGGAATAATAAGGATGTGTGTCGGTGCCTGTGGCGAAATGTCGCGGAAAGCCGTGACCAGTTCATCCTGATACACGATATCGGCCGGAATCTCGCGGCGGATAATTTTACTGAAAATGGTTTCTTCAGTCATGACGTTTTCCTTGTGTGTTTAGTCTGGTGTGGCAACCCCGGCAAGAGTCTTATGGCGACCTGTTGCTCTGTGGCATAACACAAGAGTATGAGCGACTTTCTCCTGTCCTTTCAACCTTATCCCTCGATTTCTTTCCTGAGTGCGAATTTACTGCTCGCCGAGTGACCTTTCCTGCCTTTCAGCAGGACTGAAACATAATTTCAAGTGAACTAGTAACATCTGTTTACACGATGAATCCTAATGCGTATATTTCGCATTTGCATTTTCATGCGCATTTTTAACATAGAAATGACCTCCGACCGTTATCGGGACTGGGGCAGTAAATTCACACTTCACTCAGAAAGGGTTTGATGATGTCTTTCATTAATCACTCCAGGGATGGGCAACGTCAGCCTGTCGCAACACCGACGTTGCTGGCAGCCTGCATTGCTATGGCATTGATGCCTACCGCCAGTTTCGCCGCACCAAACACTGAAGATACGGTCATTGTGGACGGCTCTCAGTCTGGCTCCGCAAATGACGAGCAGGATTACAGCGTAAAAACGACCACCGTTGGCACCAAAATGCAGATGGTGCAGCGCGATATTCCTCAGTCTGTCACCATCGTTAGCGAACAGCGCATGGAAGATCAGCAATTACAAACGCTGGGTGATGTGATGGATAGCACCATGGGTATCAGCAAAAGCACCGCTGACTCCGACCGTAGCAGCTATTACTCACGTGGTTTCCAGATTGATAACTACATGGTTGATGGCATTCCTACCTATTTTGAATCGCGTTGGAACCTGGGCGACGCCCTTTCTGATACTGCGCTCTTTGAACGCGTCGAAGTGGTGCGTGGTGCGAATGGGTTGATGACCGGAACCGGTAACCCTTCTGCGGCGATCAACATGGTGCGTAAACATGCCACCAGCCGTGAGTTCAAAGGCAACGTTTCTGCAGAATACGGTAGCTGGAATAAACAGCGCTATGTCATGGATATGCAAAGCCCGTTGACCGACGATGGCAATGTTCGCGCGCGTATCGTGGCCGGTTATCAGGACAACGACTCCTGGCTTGACCGATACAATCAAAAGAAAACCTTCTTCTCGGGAATTGTTGACGCTGATTTAGGCGAGACTACGTCATTGTCCGCAGGGTATGAATATCAACGTATCGACGTCAACAACCAGACCTGGGGCGGCTTGCCGCGCTGGAATACCGATGGCAGCGTCAGACATTACGATCGCGCGCACAGCACTGCACCGGACTGGGCTTACAACGATAAAGAATTCAACAAATTCTTTGCGACGGTAAAGCAGCGCTTTGCAGACAACTGGCAAGCCACGCTGAATGCGACCCATACCGAAGCGAAGTTCGACAGCAAAGCCATGTACCTTGACGCCTACGTGGATAAAAGTACCGGCATGCTGGCGGGTCCCTATGTCAATTACGGCCCTGACTATGCTTACGTCGGCGGTACAGGCTGGAACAGCGGCAAGCGTAAAGTTGACGCTGTGGATCTGTTCGCAGATGGCGGTTACGAGCTGTTAGGCCGTCAGCACACCGTGATGTTCGGCGGCAGCTACAGCCGTCAGACCAACCGTTACACCAACTCATGGGCGAACGTTTTCCCTGATGAGCTGGGGAGTTTCTATGATTACGAGGGTAATTTCCCGGAGACAAACTGGGGATCACAGAGTCTCGCCCAGGATGATAAAACGTACATGAAGTCGCTGTATGCCGCGACCCGTATCTCTCTGGCAGACCCGCTGCACTTGATCCTGGGCGCTCGCTACACCAACTGGCGTGTCGATACCATGACCTACGGCATGGAGAAAAATCACACCACGCCTTACGCCGGTCTGGTCTTCGATATTGACGATAACTGGTCGACTTACGCGAGCTACACCTCTATCTTCCAGCCACAAAATTACCGCGACAGCTCGGGCTCATACCTTGCACCTATCACCGGTAATAACTATGAAGTCGGTTTGAAATCTGACTGGATGAACAGCCGTCTGACCACCACCCTGTCCGTGTTCCGCATTGAACAAGATAACGTGGCGCAAAGCACTGGCCGCATGATTCAGGGTTCAACCGATACAGCTTATGAAGGCGTTGATGGGACCGTCAGTAAAGGTGTGGAATTTGAAATCAACGGTGCCCTGACCGATAACTGGCAGATGACCTTTGGTGCAACGCGTTACGTCGCAGAAGATAGCGATGGCAACGCTGTTAACCCGAATCTGCCGCGCACGACGGTTAAACTTTTCACCCGCTACCGTCTGCCAGCCCTGCCTGCATTGACCGTTGGCGGTGGAGTCAACTGGCAGAACAGTGTGTACAGCGATGTTGCAACTCCTTATGGCACATGGCGTGCAGAGCAAGGCAGCTACGCGCTGGTGGATTTGTTTACCCGCTACCAGGTCACGAAAAACCTGTCCGTTCAGGGTAATTTGAATAACCTGTTCGATAAAACCTACGATACCAACGTCGAAGGTGCGCTTGTTTATGGCGAGCCACGCAACGTTAGCGTAACGGCCAGCTATCAGTTCTAATCTGTAGAATGAATGTTAAGGGAGCCAATGGGCTCCCTTTTTATTTCGGGCAATAAAAAAGGCAGCCATTCGGCTGCCTTAGTCTCCCCAAATCACCACTTAGTTGCTGCGGATGTACTCATCCATTTCGGTTTTCAGGTTATCGGATTTAGTTCCGAAGATTGCCTGAACACCAGAACCTGCAACAACTACGCCCGCTGCGCCCAATTTCTTGAGGCCAGGCTGGTCGACTTTAGCGATATCAGCAACACTGACACGCAGACGAGTGATACACGCGTCCAGGTTAGTGATGTTTTCTTTACCGCCAAATGCCGCAACGAGTGCTGGAGCCATTTCGCCGGTCGCAGTCGCTTTCACGTCGTCAGACGCATCTTCACGACCTGGCGTTTTCAGGTCCAGTGCTTTGATCAGCACACGGAAGATGGTGTAGTACGCCACTGCGTAGCCCGCACCGACGATAGGGAACAGCCACAGCTTGCTGCTGTTACCAGACAGAACGATGAAGTCGATCAGACCGTGCGAGAACGAGGTACCGTCACGCATACCCAACAGGATACAAATTGGGAACGCCAGGCCAGCCAGAACCGCGTGGATGAAGTACAGGATCGGCGCAACGAACATGAAGGAGAACTCGATCGGCTCGGTAATACCGGTCAGGAACGAGGTCAACGCTGCGGAAATCATGATACCGCCCACTTTTGCACGGTTCTCTGGTTTAGCAGAGTGCCAGATAGCAATCGCAGCAGCCGGCAGACCGTACATTTTAAACAGGAAGCCGCCAGACAGTTTGCCTGCAGTTGGGTCACCTGCCATATAACGTGGGATATCGCCGTGGAATACCTGACCTGCAGCGTTGGTATATTCACCAATCTGCATCTGGAAAGGAACGTTCCAGATGTGGTGCAGACCAAACGGCACCAGGCAGCGCTCAACGAAACCGTAGATACCGAACGCGACAACCGGGTTCTGGTATGCAGCCCACTGAGAGAAGGTCTGGATCGCGGAACCAATCGGTGGCCAGATGAAGGACAGGATCACACCGGTGAAAATCGCTGCCAGACCAGAAATGATTGGTACGAAACGCTTGCCCGCGAAGAAGCCCAGATATTCTGGCAGCTTGATGCGATAGAAGCGGTTGAACATATAGGCTGCAATGGCACCCGAGATGATACCGCCGAGAACACCGGTATCAGCCAGGTGTTTCGCTGCGATTTCTTCAGCAGGTAAATGCAGTACCAACGGCGCAACCACAGCCATGGTTTTCACCATAATGCCGTAAGCCACAACGGAGGCCAGAGCAGATACACCGTCGTTATTGGTGAAGCCCAGAGCGACACCGATCGCGAAGATCAGCGGCATATTAGCAAAAACAGAACCGCCTGCTTCGGCCATCACGTGAGAGACTACGGCTGGCAGCCAGCTGAAGTTTGCAGAACCGACGCCCAGCAGGATACCTGCGATAGGCAGTACGGATACTGGCAGCATCAGCGATTTACCGACCTTTTGCAGGTTAGCAAATGCATTCTTAAACATATTGAGAGTGCTCCTGAGTATTTGTGCTTTTTTTTACGCTTTCACGCATGGACACGGGGGGAGAACCGCGCCGTGGACAGGACATCTAAGCGCCCTTTATTTATTACACAGGGTAAAATAAATCCCTGCGACTTTGTTTGACGGCTATCACGTTTCAGCTTATGACGATCGAAAAACTTGCAGTTATTTACAAAGAGCATGTCCAGATATGTCAAAAAACACTGTCACCGCCCCAAATAAGGCGGTGAACTTTACTCGCTTTGTTTATTAATTACGAGCCTAAAAAAAACAGGTGTTTCAACGAGATTGCAGGCGGGCGGGGTCGATGTGGAACAGGCTGGCAAAGTTGTCCGTGGTGGCCCGAGCCAGCTCTTCAAGGCTGACCCCCTTCAGTACGGCCATATACTCAGCCACGTCTCTCGTCATGGCTGGCTGATTTTCTTTACCGCGATGCGGCACCGGTGCCAGGTATGGAGAGTCTGTTTCCACCAGAATACGGTTGAGAGGCACATAACGCGCAGCATCACGCAGTTGCTCAGCGTTACGGAACGTCACGATCCCCGAAAACGAGATATAAAAACCTAAATCAAGCAGCTTACCCGCCGTTTCTCTGTCTTCTGTGAAACAGTGTAGTACGCCACCGCAATCCGTCACTTTTTCTTCCTGAAGGATAGCCAGTGTGTCTGCCCGCGCATCACGGGTATGCACGATAACCGGTTTGTTCAGCTCGCGTCCGATGCGGATGTGATGGCGAAACGACTCTTGCTGACGCGGTTTAGTTTCGGGCGTGTAAAAATAATCCAGCCCGGTTTCACCCATCGCCACCACGCCCTCTTCCGCGGCCATACGACGCAAGTCTTCTACGTCGTACTCTTCACCCTGATTCAACGGATGCACGCCGCAGGAGAAAACAACGTTATCGCGCTCGCCGACCAGATCGCGCATGGAGCGGTATCCTGGTAACGTGGTGGCGACCGCCAAACAAAATTTCACATCGCGAGCGGCGGCTTTTTCAAGCACGTCATCCACGTTTTTATGCAGCGATTGATAATCCAGGCCATCAAGATGGCAGTGTGAGTCGACTAAAAACATAATGTCTCTCTCAGAGATTGGAAGCAGGCAGCAGCGCGCCGGGTTGTAGGTAACGTTCGATACGCAGTAACAGATCGGTGAGCACCAATTCACGATTGAGCCCAGTGACCGTTAACAGCTGTTCGCGACACGCGCAAATGTCATGAAGAATGGCGCGCAATTTCGCACCAGGAAGTTGATTCGCCAGCGTGTTCACCAGCGGCCAGACGTCGGCGTTGCTCAGAAGTGAGGCGCTTTGCTGGAGTTTTAGCGCGTCCAGAAGTAAGGATGCCAACCAGTGCAATCGCGCCGTGGCCTGATCGTGATTCAGGGTACTGGCGAGACTTAGCCAGTCACGTGTGTCCAGAGCATGGCTGAAGGCTTTACAGAGTTGCTCACGCTGGGCCCAGCTCTCTTTTTGCAGCAGTTCTAACGCCGCAGCGGGTGCGCCACTGCTCAATCTTAGCGCCGTTAATGCGGCATCTTGTGACACCGTCACTTCTCGTTCAAGCCAGGTCAATGCCCATGATTCTGAGGGGGCGGCAAGGTGATGCAGGCGGCAACGACTGCGAAGCGTTGCCAGCAATCGACCGGGTTCGCGGCATGACATAAAGAACCAGGTTTTTTCGGGTGGCTCTTCCAGTGTTTTTAACAACGCGTTTGCGGCCGCCTCGGTCAGCAAAGCCGCATCTTTGAGCCAGACGACTTTCGCACCGCTCAGCCTGGCGTGCTCGTAAAGTTTCTCGCTGACTTCACGCACGGCATCAATACCCAGCGAACTCTTACCCTTTTCAGGTTCCAGTGTGTAGTAATCTGGATGCGTGCCTGCCTGCATCAACTGGCAGCCACGGCACTTCCCACAGCTTTTATGCCCTTCTGGCTTCTGACACATTAAAAAACGCGTCAGCGCATAAATGAGGGCGTCGTCACCCATACCGGGTAACGCCTGAATCAGTAGCGCATGATGCCCCCGACCGGCCTGATAGCTGCTTATCAGCTGATCAAAGTGCGGACGCAACCATGGATACCATTTCATGCCTGTTGCTCCTGTAACCATGCGGTGATGGTTTCACGAATAGAGCGCGTGACACCCTCAAGAGATTGCGTGGCGTCAATCGTACGAATCGAGTCATCCTGCGCGGCCAATTCTAAATAGCGCGCACGGGTGCGATTAAAGAAGTCCAAAGACTCCTGTTCGATACGATCCAGCTCACCGCGTGCACGGGCGCGCTTCAGACCCACTTCTGGGGTCACATCCAGATAAAGCGTCAGGTTTGGGCGGAAATCACCCAGCACGGCATTACGCAGTGTCGCCAGCATCTGTTGATCAATGCCCCGTCCACCGCCCTGATAAGCCTGCGTGGATAAATCATGGCGATCCCCAATCACCCACTGCCCTTCCGCCAGCGCGGGTTTAATCACCGTTTCAACCAGCTGTACGCGCGCAGCGTAAAACATCAGCACTTCGGCTTTCACATCGATCACTTCGTCGCCAACTGATTTGATATCCAGCACCAGGCTTCTGAGCTTCTCGGCCAGTTGAGTGCCACCCGGTTCGCGGGTGAAAACCATCTGCTCGATGCCGAGTTCTTTTAGTGTGTCCACCACCACATTACGTGCGGTAGTTTTTCCGGCGCCTTCCAGCCCCTCAATGACGATGTAATTACTGCGCATTTTTTTCCTTAAGTGCTTTCAGATAGTCCTGAACCGAGCGATTGTGACTCACCAGGTTGGTGTTAAAGGTGTGCCCACCTTTTCCATCGGCCACAAAGTAGAGATACGGTGTTTTTGCCGGATGCGCCGCTGCATCAAGAGATGCCTGGCTCGGCGTGGCAATCGGCCCAGGCGGTAAACCGCTAATCACGTAAGTATTATACGCGGTTGGCGTCTCCAGATCCTTACGCGAGATCTTGCCCTTATAGTCTTCGCCCATACCATAAATCACCGTCGGGTCGGTTTGCAGACGCATGCCGATGCGCAGGCGATTGATAAACACCGACGCGACCTGATCGCGTTCACGCGCGACAGCGGTCTCTTTTTCAACGATTGACGCCATGGTCACAAACTGATTTTTGTCCTGATAAGGCAGCCCTTCCGCGCGCCCTTCCCAGGCTTTATCAACGGCCGTCACCATTTTGGCGTGCGCACGTTTCAGGATAGCCACATCGGTTGTTCCGGCGGTATACATCCAGGTGTCGGGCCAGAACCAGCCTTCAACCCATTCTGGATGTTCCAGTTTGAGGACCTCCGCAACCGTTGCGTAGCTGTCATCTTTCAGCGTATGGCTGATATAGGGCGCGTCGCGGAGCTGTTTCAGGTAGTCACTCAGACGCATACCTTCCACGAATCGCAGCGGGAATTGCGCCTCTTTTCCACTCTCCAGCAGTTCCAGCATGTCCCTGACCGTCATACCCGGCGTGAAGCGATAGGTCCCGGCCTTAAAGTGTGACAACTCCGGCTCAATACGCAGCAGCCACTGGAATACGCGCGGACGGTTAATCACTTTGTCGCTGTAAAGTTGCTCACCCAGCGCCAAACGCCCGGTTCCCGCTTTCAACGTGAATACCGTCTCTTCTTTAATCAGGAGTTTGCTGTCCGCCATCTGACGAACCTTCCACATCCCTACCCCGCCTGCGATACCCAGCACAACGATAAGCAGGAGGACAAAGCGCAACATTTTTTTCATGACGATTTCACTTGCTCACACAGTGGGGCTAAGAATGAGTACAACTCACGCGACGACCAGCAGCGTTCACCGTAACCACGGACGGGTACGACGGGCATCAACGCATTGCAAATGACCACCTCGTCGGCGGCCAAAAGTGCTTCTACGCCTGCGTTAATTTCGACAACGCGAAAGCCAGCATGTGCCAACTGCTGCAAACAATACTGCCGCATGATGCCATTGACGCCGGCCTGATCGACCTTCGGCGTCAGCACCTCATTCCCTTTGCGCCAGAGTAAATTGGCCGCACAGCATTCCGTAATGAACCCTTCACTGTCAAGAACCAGAGCTTCATCTGCCGCTGACTGTTCAAGATGAGTACGGATTAAGACCTGCTCAAGCCGATTGAGATGCTTGATTCCCGCCAGCATGGGATTACGACCGAGTCGCACAGGACTCAAATCTAAGGTGATGCCTTCCCGGCGCCAGGCGTCATAATGTGTAGGATAATCAGAAACTGAGAGAATACGCGTCGGCTGATGACAGCTGGCACCGCTGTATCCACGTCCCCCGCTGCCGCGGCTAATAATCACTTTCAGAACACCCTGCTCATTTCCCAGGGCCATTTCACGTATTTCGTGCTGGAGTTCGGCCCACTGTTCGAAAGGGATCAGCAGTTTTTCACATGCGCTCTGCAAACGCTGGAGATGCGCGGCCAGAAAACAAACCTCACCGCTGACAATGCGCGCTGTCGTAAAACAGCCATCGCCAAACTGGATCGCCCTGTCGTTTGCGGGAAGATAATCCTGCTTGTGGCCATTAATGAAGAACATGGTCGCTCCTTTTGCGTGACCAAATAGTTTGGCAGGACGAATAATGCAGAACAAGGGAAAAAAACCGAATAAAAAAGGCCCGACAAGCGGACCTTTTCATTTAACGCAATCGGGAGGCGGGCTTCAGATCTTTTTAAAGATCAGAGAACCATTCGTGCCGCCGAATCCGAAGGAGTTACACAGCGTATACTCGAGGCCAGTAACCTGACGTGCTTCGTGCGGTACGAAATCCAGGTCGCAACCTTCATCTGGATTATCCAGGTTAATGGTTGGTGGAACAGCCTGATCGCGCAATGCCAGGATGGAGTAGATTGACTCTACCGCACCCGCTGCACCCAACAGGTGACCGGTCATGGATTTGGTTGAGCTCACCATAATACGACTTGCTGCCTCACCAAAGACTGATTTAACCGCCTGCGTTTCGGCTTTATCGCCAGCAGGTGTCGAGGTGCCGTGAGCGTTCACATAGCCAATCTGGCCTGGTTCGATACCAGCATCGCGAATAGCATTAACCATTGCCAGGGCAGCACCTGCACCATCTTCCGGTGGTGAGGTCATGTGATAAGCATCACTGCTCATGCCGAAGCCAATGATCTCAGCATAAATTTTCGCGCCGCGCTTTTTCGCGTGTTCATACTCTTCGAGTACGATCATGCCAGCACCGTCACCCAGAACAAAACCATCACGGTCTTTGTCCCATGGACGACTTGCCGCCTGAGGATTATCGTTACGGGTAGACAGCGCACGCGCTGCACCGAAACCACCCACACCCAGCGGGGTACTCGCTTTTTCAGCACCACCCGCAACCATTGCGTCGGCATCACCGTAAGCGATGATACGCGCAGCCTGACCGATGTTATGCACACCAGAAGTACAGGCAGTTGCGATAGAAATGCTTGGGCCACGCAGGCCAAACATGATGGTCAGGTGACCAGCCACCATGTTAACAATCGTGGACGGAACGAAGAATGGGCTGATCTTACGTGGACCACCATTGACCAAAGAGGTATGGTTTTCCTCGATCAGACCAAGACCGCCAATCCCGGAGCCAATAGCGGCACCAATACGGGTAGCGTTCTCTTCCGTTATTTCAAGGCCAGAATCCTGCATGGCCTGTACGCCAGCGACAATTCCATATTGAATGAAGGCATCCATCTTGCGCTGTTCTTTGCGCGAGATAAATTCTTCACAGTTAAAATCCTTTACTAAGCCAGCAAATTTCGTTGCGTAGGCGCTAGTATCGAAATGGTCGATTAGGCTGATGCCGCTCTGACCGGCAAGGAGAGCTTTCCAGGTGGACTCTACGGTATTGCCGACAGGAGACAACATGCCAAGTCCGGTCACAACTACACGACGCTTAGACACGTATGTCCTCCAGGGAGGGATAAAAAAAGAGATTGGTGGGAATGAAAAAGATAAAACTCAGGCGGTCGAATGACCGCCTGGAGATGTTCACTTACGCCTGGTGACCGTTGATGTAATCAATGGCAGCCTGAACGGTGGTGATTTTCTCAGCTTCTTCGTCCGGAATCTCAGTATCAAACTCTTCTTCCAGAGCCATTACCAGCTCAACGGTGTCAAGAGAATCTGCGCCCAGGTCTTCAACAAAGGAAGCGGAGTTCACAACTTCTTCCTGCTTAACGCCCAGCTGCTCGCCGATAATTTTCTTAACGCGTTCTTCGATAGTGCTCATACTCTTAAATTTCCTATCAAAACTCGCTTTCGCGATGGTTTTCGTAGTGTATAAAATGTTGAAAAATTTGCAACTAAATCCCGGCATGTCTTACCACGATTTTACGTTATTTTGCGGCCTTTCGCCCTAATAACGCAAATTTTTTCTACACTTCTTCATTCAGGTCGCCTCTTAGTTGGCAGCGCCGTCTAATCCCGGTCACATAGTAATCTATGCACTTGGTCCTATCGGCCTTGCCGCCTTGATCCAACCTGAATGATTTTGTGTAGCTCGTGGTTAAACCATGTACATCCCGCCGTTGACGTGGAGGGTTTCACCAGTGATGTAACCCGCTTCGTCAGAGGCTAAAAATGCCACCGCACTGGCGATTTCATTTGGGGAGCCTAAACGCCCCGCAGGAACTGCCGCCAGCGTACCCGCGCGCTGATCATCAGTCAGCGCACGCGTCATGTCCGTTTCAATAAAGCCCGGAGCAACAACGTTAACAGTAATGCCGCGAGACGCAATTTCGCGCGCCAACGACTTACTGAAACCAATCAGACCCGCTTTCGCCGCAGCGTAGTTGGCCTGACCAGCATTTCCCATGGTACCGACCACAGAACCAATAGTGATAATGCGACCATAACGCTTTTTCATCATAGCGCGCATTACCGCTTTTGACAGACGGAATACTGATGACAGGTTGGTTTCGATAATATCGTCCCACTCATCATCTTTCATTCGCATCAGGAGGTTGTCACGAGTGATACCGGCATTATTTACCAGAATATCAACTTCGCCAAACTCTGCGCGAATATTTCCCAGAACAGATTCGATAGATGCAGGATCGGTCACATTCAGTACCAGACCTTTACCATTTGCACCTAAGTATTCGCTGATGGCTTGAGCGCCATTTTCACTGGTGGCTGTACCAATGACTTTCGCGCCGCGCGCGACAAGTGTTTCAGCAATTGCACGTCCGATACCGCGGCTTGCGCCCGTTACCAGCGCGATTTTTCCTTCAAAACTCATGGTGTTCCTCTTTTATTGCGAGAGTGCCGCTGACAGCGCTTCCGGCTCGTTAATAGCCGATGCAGTCATTGTATCAACAATACGTTTTGTCAGACCGGTCAGGACTTTGCCTGGACCGGCTTCAAAGAGATGCTCAACACCCTGTGAGGCCATAAACTCAACGGTTTTGGTCCACTGCACTGGGCTATAAAGCTGGCGAACAAGCGCATCGCGAATCGCTTCGGGTGCCGTTTCGCATTTCACATCAACATTGTTCACAACAGGAACAGTAGGTGCGTTAAACGTTATTTTTTCGAGTTCTGCCGCCAGCTTAAAGGCAGCTGGCTTCATCAACGCGCAATGAGACGGAACGCTGACAGGCAGTGGCAACGCACGCTTAGCGCCCGCAGCTTTACAAGCGGCGCCAGCGCGCTCAACAGCTTCTTTATTCCCGGCGATAACAACCTGGCCCGGCGAGTTAAAGTTCACCGGTGAAACAACCTGACCTTCTGCTGATTCTTCACACGCTTTAGCAATAGAAGCATCATCCAGACCGATAATCGCTGACATTGCACCCGTGCCTTCCGGCACCGCTTCCTGCATGAATCTGCCACGCATTTCGACCAGACGTACGGCATCAGCAAACGCAATGACACCCGCACAAACCAGCGCGGAGTATTCACCCAGGCTATGACCCGCTAACAGCGCTGGGGTTTTACCGCCCTGCTGCTGCCATACACGCCATAACGCCACTGACGCTGTCAGTAACGCAGGCTGTGTTTGCCAGGTCTTATTCAGCTCTTCTGCTGGCCCTTGCTGAGTCAACGCCCAAAGATCATAACCCAGAGCATCAGAAGCTTCACGGAAAGTCTCTTCGATAACAGGGTTGCTTGCCGCTAAATCAGACAACATCCCAACCGCCTGAGAACCTTGGCCCGGGAACACAAAAGCAAATTGCGTCATTTTTAATCCTTAATTAGAAACGAACCAGCGCGGAGCCCCAGGTGAAACCGCCACCAAAAGCTTCAAGCAAGACCAGTTGGCCTCGTTTAATTCGTCCATCACGTACCGCTTCGTCAAATGCGCAAGGTACGGACGCCGCAGAGGTATTGCCGTGGCGATCGAGCGTCACAACAACATTATCCATCGACATGCCCAGCTTTTTCGCCGTGGCACTGATAATACGCAGGTTAGCCTGATGCGGAACCAGCCAGTCGAGCGCGGAACGTTCAAGATTGTTCGCCGCCAGCGTTTCATCGACAATGTGAGCCAGTTCCGTCACGGCAACCTTAAACACTTCATTTCCTGCCATCGTCAGGAAAATCGAATTGTCCGGGTTAACACGATCCGCGTTTGGTAGCGTCAGCAGCTCACCATAGCTTCCGTCAGCATGTAAATGCGTCGAGATAATGCCCTGCTCTTCTGACTGACCCAGCAGGACCGCGCCCGCGCCATCGCCAAAAATAATAATCGTGCCGCGATCTTCTGGGTTGCAGGTCCGCGCCAGCACATCTGCGCCAATCACTAACGCATATTTTACTGCGCCCGATTTCACATACTGATCGGCAATGCTGAGTGCATAAGTGAAGCCAGCACACGCGGCAGCCACGTCAAATGCAGGGCAGCCCTTGATGCCCATCATGCCCTGAATCTGGCACGCTGCGCTCGGGAAAGCGTGAGTCGAAGAGGTGGTCGCGACAACGATCAACCCGATCTCTTCTTTATCCACGCCGGCCATTTCTAGCGCACGAAGGCCAGCTTCATAGCCCATAGTGGAAACTGTTTCATCAGGCGCGGCGATACGGCGTTCACGGATACCTGTACGTGTGACAATCCACTCGTCAGAGGTATCGACCATTTTTTCCAGATCGGCGTTAGTTCGCACTTGTTTGGGCAGAAAACTGCCGGTACCTAAAATCTTCGTATACATGTACGCTCAGTCACTTTTTGCTAATACAGATTCCAGGCGAGCGGCAATCCGCTGTGGGACTTGTCGCTGCACCGCCTGCACTGCCTGTTCAATGGCGACGGTAAACGCTCGCTGATTGGCCGCACCGTGGCTCTTAATCACCGTGCCGCGCAATCCTAACAGACAGGCGCCATTATACTGGTCGGGGTTGAGGTGACTGAATCGCCGCGTCAGACTCTTTTGTAACCAACGCTTCAATAAAATCAGCCACCAGGCCGTTTTTTTCCCCTCCCCCTGCGATTTGAGCAGGGAAAGGAACATTCTCACGACCCCTTCCATCGTTTTTAACGTCACGTTGCCAGTGAACCCATCACACACCAGAACATCGGTCTTACCCGTCAATAATTCATTAGCTTCAAGATAGCCAATATAGTTAATCGACGGCGCGGATTTTAGCAATTCTGCGGCTTCACGAATGCTATCCAGACCTTTTGTTTCTTCTTCACCGATGTTCAGCAACGCGACTCGGGGATTCGAAATCCCCACAACTTCTTCCGCTAATACCGACCCCATGATGGCAAACTGGGCCAGCATTGTACTATCACAATCGACGTTGGCACCCAGATCGAGCACCACCGTTTTGCCCTTTTGCTGGTGGGGCAATACCGTCACCAACGCCGGACGCTCAATCCCCTGAATGGGCTTGAGCATTAATTTCGCCAGCCCCATTAGCGCACCGGTGTTACCCGCGCTAACACAGGCTTCTGCCCGCCCTTCTTTTACCAGCTCCAGCGCAATTCGCATTGACGTTCCGCGGCTGTTGCGGATCGCATGCGATGGCCGAGCATCACTGGCAATAACTGACTGCGCAGGAATAATCTGCAGACGTGAACGTTGTTCAAAGTCAGCTTTTGCAAGTAATGGCGTGATTGTGTCGGGATTACCGACTAAAAGAAGTGTGAGTTGCGAATTAGAGTTCAGTGCCTGCAATGCTGCAGGCACTGTCACGGAAGGCCCAAAATCTCCTCCCATGACATCTAACGCCAGGGTTAGACGTGTCAAGGTATCATCGCTGCCCGGTTTGGCGTTTCCCCAGTTTCCTGGGGAAATCCTCACTAAGCTTCATCACGCTTGCGCGTGATTACTTAGTGATAACCTTGCGGCCGCGGTAGAAACCGTCAGCAGTGATGTGGTGACGCAGGTGTTTCTCACCAGAAGTCTGGTCTACAGACAGGCTGGTAACTGCAGTCAGCGCGTCATGGGAACGACGCATGCCACGTTTGGAACGGGTTGGTTTATTCTGTTGTACGGCCATGGACCTTACTCCTTAATTACTTACGCTTTAAACTGGCTAATACGGCAAATGGGTTTGGCTTTTGCGCTTCATCAGGCAATTCACCAAAGACCATGTCCGCCTCGGACACTTCACAGTGTTCAGAATCATGCACCGGAACTACTGGCAAGGCGAGGATGATTTCATCTTCAACCAATGCAAGCAGATCGATTTCACCGAATTCGTTAACCTCAATCGGCTCATACGCTTCCGGGAGTGCTCCAGCCTGTTCGTCTGAACGAACCGGACTGAAACAATACGTTGTGTGAACATGACGTATAAACGGTTTCCCGCAACGCTGACATTCGAGCGTTACCGTTACCTTTGCATCACCGGTTAAAACGGCAAGGCGCTGGTTATCGATATCGAACGACATGGAGCATTCTACATCAGTATCCACACTGACCACAGATTCGGCGATACGCTCAGCCTGATCGGGGGTATAAATACCTTGGTAATCGAGGCGTTTTTGAGCCGTACGAACCGGATCAAGAGTCAGGGGTAATTTTACCTTTTGCATAGGGCGCGCATATTAACTTTGTAACGTCATAGAGTCAAAGAAAAAGGCAACCACAGCTGCCTTTTGCCAATTATTCGCACACATTGCGGCCTGTAGTTTAAAATGGCTGGCATCGATACGCTATATCTGGTGAAAAAAATATGCAGAATCTCGTACTTGCTTCCACTTCGCCTTACCGACGTGCGCTGCTTGAAAAGCTGGGTGTTCCCTTCGAGTGCGCGGCGCCTGTCACTGACGAAACGCCACAACCTGCTGAATCGCCACGCCATTTAGTTTTGCGTCTGGCGCAGGAAAAAGCGCAAAGTCTCGCCAGTCGCTATCCCAATCATCTGATTATAGGTTCCGATCAGGTTTGCGTGTTGGACGGTGAAATTACCGGTAAACCCCACACCGAAGAGAACGCCCGCCTGCAATTAATGAAAGCACGCGGAACTATTGTCACCTTTTATACTGGCCTGGCACTCTACAACTCTGCCACCGGTCACCTGCAGACAGAATGCGAACCTTTCGATGTGCATTTCCGCCATCTGAGCGAACAAGAAATCGAGGATTATGTCCGCAGAGAGCGCCCGTTGAATTGCGCTGGGAGTTTCAAAAGTGAAGGCTTGGGGATTGCGCTATTTGAAAAACTGGATGGTCGCGACCCGAATGCGTTGATTGGCTTACCGCTGATTGCGCTTTGCCAGATGCTACGACGTGAAGACGCTAACCCATTGATGGCGTGATAGGCAGGTGGCGCTGCGCTGTTGCTTGAAAAACAGCGTAGCGCCACCGGCATGATACTACCCGCGCAGAATCTTAAGACAACGCTTGAGCTGATTGTCCAGCGGCGCTTCTACGCGCATCTCTTCGCCCGTGCCTGGATGGGTGAATTTCAACGCGGCAGCGTGAAGGAACAAACGCGATAATCCGGTGCCAGCCAGTTGTTTATCAAACTCACGATCGCCATAACGATCGTCAAACGCGATCGGATGACCGGCATGAAGAGTATGCACGCGAATCTGGTGCGTACGCCCCGTGACAGGACTGCAGCGTACCAGCGTGCAAAATTCATAACGCTCTTCGACTTTAAAACGTGTTTCCGAGGGCTTGCCTTCGCTGTTGACGCGAACGATACGCTCACCGCTTTGCAAAATATTTTTCAACAGCGGCGCTTGCACCACTTTCACATGGGACTGCCATTGGCCACGCACCAGCGCCAGATAATCTTTTTGCATCCCTTTCTCACGCAGTTGCTCATGCAACGAACGTAACGCGGAACGTTTTTTTGCCACCAGCAACACGCCAGACGTATCGCGATCAAGGCGATGGACCAGTTCCAGGAAACGGGCTTCCGGTCGCAACGCGCGCAAACCTTCAATAACGCCAAAGCTTAACCCGCTACCGCCGTGTACCGCTGTACCCGAAGGTTTGTTCAGCACCAGGATATGGTCGTCTTCATATAAAATGGCATTGGTCAGCGCCGCCACTTTATTGAGATGCGGCGATACCGCTTCTTCTTCGCGTTCAGCGACACGCACTGGCGGGATGCGCACTTCATCACCGGCTTCCAGTTTGTATTCCGGCTTCACGCGTTTTTTGTTCACTCGCACCTCGCCTTTGCGCAGGATGCGATAAATCATACTCTTTGGCACACCTTTCAATTGGGTGCGTAAAAAGTTGTCGATTCGTTGCCCCGCTTCGTCATCAGCGATAGCAACCATTTTTACGGATGGAGTCTCTGTTTTCATGGTTGGCGATTCTAAATATCGTCAGGCATTAGCGCCACTCATTTTTATGTGCTTATATTTACTTTTAATCAGCCTGCTCTCTCTCGACGCAATCGATTTGGTGGTTATTAAACCAATCATCACTTTGAAGTGAAGAAACTGTGAGTAACCGGGTGATAATTGGTAAAAGTCATCTTGCTATAACTGGGTTAGCAATGGAATAATGAAGTCGTTTTCCGTGTTAAATCCGGGTTTTGTAAGGATAACGACGGAATGACCAATTTTGTCTGACCGATCATCAACGCAGCAATGGCGTAAGACGTATTGATCTTTCAGACAGTTAGCGGGCTGCGGGTTGCAGTACTTACCGGTAAATGGAATCTTCTCTGGAGAGTTCTCCCAGGCTGTTCCCCTGATAATTGCGCTGTATTTCCTTATGAAAAACAGGCAACCGACACTTTGCGCCTCTTAAACGAGCGACAACCGTGAGGTTGGCGACGTCACAGTCACGAGGCCATCGGTTCATACCCCGGAAAGCGTCACCTTGCCCGCAGCTTAGTCGTCAATGTAAGAATAATGAGTAAGTTACGATGAAAAGAATGTTAATCAACGCAACTCAGCAAGAAGAGCTGCGTGTCGCCCTTGTGGATGGGCAGCGCCTGTACGATCTGGATATTGAAAGTCCTGGACACGAACAGAAAAAAGCGAACATTTACAAAGGCAAAATCACCCGCATTGAACCAAGCCTGGAGGCCGCTTTCGTCGATTACGGCGCTGAGCGTCACGGTTTCCTTCCTCTGAAAGAAATTGCCCGCGAATATTTCCCTGCCAACTATAACTCCCATGGTCGTCCGAACATCAAAGATGTGCTGCGCGAAGGCCAGGAAGTCATTGTTCAGATTGATAAAGAAGAACGCGGCAACAAAGGTGCTGCGCTGACAACCTTTATCAGCCTGGCGGGTAGTTATCTGGTACTGATGCCAAACAACCCGCGTGCGGGTGGTATCTCTCGCCGTATTGAAGGCGACGATCGTACCGAGCTGAAAGAGGCGTTGGCCAGTCTTGAATTGCCTGATGGCATGGGTCTGATTGTACGTACTGCAGGCGTCGGTAAATCTGCCGAAGCGTTGCAGTGGGACTTAGGATTCCGTCTGAAGCACTGGGAAGCCATCCAGAAAGCTGCAGAAAGCCGTCCGGCTCCGTTCCTGATTCACCAGGAAAGTAACGTTATCGTTCGTGCTTTCCGTGATTATCTTCGTCAGGACATCGGTGAGATTCTGATCGATAACCCGAAAGTGCTTGA
This sequence comes from Enterobacter sp. 638, assembly GCF_000016325.1. Taxonomy (NCBI): domain Bacteria; kingdom Pseudomonadati; phylum Pseudomonadota; class Gammaproteobacteria; order Enterobacterales; family Enterobacteriaceae; genus Enterobacter; species Enterobacter sp. 638. Next base: position 1,753,138 of record NC_009436.1, on the reverse strand, counting down.
GCTGGCGCGCCAGCATATCGCTGCACTGGGCCGTCCAGATTTCACCAGCAAAATCAAACTGTACACCGGAGAAATCCCGCTGTTCAGCCACTATCAGATCGAATCGCAGATTGAGTCCGCTTTCCAGCGTGAAGTACGTCTTCCTTCTGGCGGTTCCATCGTTATCGATTCGACCGAAGCACTGACCGCTATCGACATCAACTCCGCACGCGCAACCCGCGGCGGCGATATCGAAGAAACCGCGTTCAACACCAACCTTGAAGCCGCAGATGAAATTGCCCGTCAGCTTCGTCTGCGCGACCTCGGTGGTCTGATCGTTATCGACTTTATCGACATGACGCCTGTGCGCCACCAGCGCGCCGTGGAAAACCGTCTGCGTGATGCGGTTCGTCAGGATCGTGCTCGTATCCAGATCAGCCATATTTCTCGCTTTGGTCTTCTGGAGATGTCACGTCAGCGTCTGAGTCCTTCTCTGGGTGAATCCAGCCACCACGTCTGCCCGCGCTGTAGCGGTACAGGTACCGTGCGTGACAACGAATCACTTGCACTCTCCATTCTGCGTCTCATCGAAGAAGAAGCGCTGAAAGAGAACACCAAAGAAGTTCACGCTATTGTTCCGGTTCCAGTGGCCTCTTACCTGCTGAACGAAAAACGTGAAGCAGTCAGTGCCATTGAAGCACGCCAGGCTGGGGTGCGTTGCATCATCGTTCCAAACGATCAGATGCAAACTCCGCACTACTCCGTGCTTCGCGTACGCAAAGGTGAAGAGACATCAACTCTGAGCTACCTGTTGCCGAAACTACACGAAGAAGAGATGGCGATGCCTTCTGATGAAGAGCCTGCGGAGCGTAAACTCCCTGAGCAGCCAGCATTGGCCACCTTCATCATGCCCGAAGCACCTCCGGCACCTTCTGAGCAGGAAGCGACCGTTAAACCTGCAGTGCAGAAATCTGAAACCGAAGCTCGCGTGACGTCTTCAGAACCGGGTCTGCTGGGTCGTATCTTCAGCGCGCTGAAGAAAATGTTCGCGGGTGAAGAAGCTCAGCCTGAAGAGCCGAAAGCGGCTCCGAAAGAAGAGAAACAAGAGCGTCCGCAGCAGGACCGTCGTAAGCGTCAGAACAATCGCCGCGATCGTAACGACCGCCGTGACAACCGCGATAATCGTGATAACCGCGACAACCGTGATAATCGTTCTGAAAACAACGAAGGTCGTGAAGCGCGCGAAGACAATCGTCGCAACCGTCGCGAAAAACCGCAGCAGAATGCGGAAGATCGTGAAATCCGCCAGCCAGCGGGCGATGAGTCTGAAAAATCCAGACAGCGTGACGAGCAGCAGCCACGTCGTGAGCGTAACCGTCGTCGTAATGACGATAAGCGCCAGGCGCAGCAGGAAGTTAAAGCCGTTACTCTTGAAGAGCCAGTTGTCCAGGAAGCTGAGCAGGAAGAACGCGTCCAGGTCATGCCGCGTCGTAAGCAGCGCCAACTGTCGCAGAAAGTTCGTTTCGAATCTGAACAAACTGAAGCTGCAACGACCGCTGTGAGCGAACCTGCTGTTGAAGAATCGCAGAACACGCAACTGGCAAAACTGGATCTTCCTGCTGTCGTTGAGCCAACACATGAGCAAGACGATAATGCGGAAGCCCGTGATAACAATGGTATGCCACGTCGTTCCCGTCGCTCTCCGCGCCACCTGCGCGTGAGCGGTCAGCGTCGTCGTCGCTATCGTGACGAGCGTTACCCGACGCAGTCACCGATGCCAATGACCGTTGCCTGCGTGTCGCCAGAAATGGCTTCCGGTAAAGTGTGGATCCGCTATCCGATTGCCCGTCCTCAGGATCAGCAATTTGAAGAGCAGACTGTAGTTGAAACCGTTGAGCCAATGGTCGCTGCGCCTGTTGCGGTTGAAGAAGTGCAACACGTCGTGGCTGAACCGCAGACAGTTGAAACGGTTGAAGTTGAAACTACGCATCCGGAAGTGATCGCAGCGCCGGTTGATGCTCAACCTCAGGTTATCGCGCAACAAGATGCTGCTGTTGCTGAGCAAATCGCTGAAGCCGCTGAACCTGCAACGCCAACTGACACGTTCGTGGAACAGCCTGCTGTTGCCGAAGTGAAAGCAGACATTGTGGCAGACGTGGAAGCTGAAGCCGTGGCAGATGTTGTCACTGAAGCTGAACAACCTGCGCCTGCCGTCGTTGCAGAGCAGCCTGTTGTTGAAGTGAAGCCACAGCCAGCTGCACCTGCTGTTGTCGGTAATCACTACGCGACAGCACCGATGACGCGTGCTCCAGCACCGGAATATCAGCCAGAAGCGCCACGTCAGAGTGACTGGGTGCGTCCTGCGTTCGATTTCGAAGGTAAAGGTTCTGCGGGTGGCCATAGCGCTACTCATCAGGCAACGGCACCGGCAACGCGTCCGCAGTCTGCTGAGTAATTCGCAGCCCTAATGAAAAGCCGACCTCATGGTCGGCTTTTTTATTGCCTGAAACGGCTAAGCGAGTGGTTTTCGCATACCCGCCATCTGTGGCATGACCTCTCGCATCATCTCCAGAAATCGTCTTAATCGTGCCGGATAATAACGCGACCACGGATAAACCAGGTGCACCGGCAAAGGGGAGGGTTGCCAGTCAGGCAAAAGATGAACCAGCCTTCCCTGGCGAATATCCTCTTCCACCGTCCAGCTTGACACCGCTGCCACACCCAGTCCCATCAGCGCAGTGTTTCGCGCGACATACAAGCTGTCGGTGCTCAGGCGAGGCGAAATAGCGACGCGCGTCGGCTCTATAACCCCTCCTTTGAATAGCTCAATATGCTGATGATAAAAAGTGCTGAGCGCCACCCACGGCAACGCGCTGAGATCGTCGGGATGCACTGGCGTAGCAAACTGCGCCAGCAGCGCTGGAGACACAACAACGCTTCGGGGAACTTCGGCTAGCAAGACGGATACCGTGGCAGGATCGACTTCGGCTCCCACGCGAATCGCACAGTCGATATCATCGCTGAGAAAATCAACCGATCTGTCATTGAGTTTCCACTCGATTGAGAGTTGTGGGTAGCGGGTCAAAAACTGCATTAACGGTGGCAACAGCTGTTCCTGACCAAACGCATGCGGCGCGCGTACGCGTAAAATCCCCACCGGTTCATCTTCGGCCTGACCCACTTCATCTTCCAGCGCCAGCCAGCTGTCGAGCACCCGCCTTGCATGGTGATAGCAGCGCTCGCCGTCGTCGGTTAATTTCATTGCGTGGGTGGTGCGAAGCAACAGGCGGACGCCGAGCAGCGTTTCCAGGGACTGCAAGCGCCGACTGACGGTCGCCTGTGTGGTGTCGAGCTGTCTTGCCGCAGCCGAGAGCGAACCCGACTCCACAATGCGAATAAATGTACGCATCAGCTCCACTCTATCTATACGCTCAGTTCTTTTCATTTTGTTCGTGGCTATACGTTATACGTATAAATGTTTTACCACCCTACTGACTACCGCCTCAAGCGGGATTGCGCAAAAATAGCCTCATTCCATGAATGAGGTACACCCAATGAACGCAGCCATCGCTACACAGACCAGCCGCTGGACTATTTTTATCCTCGCCATCGGCGCAGGTTTCAGCGTCGCATCAATTTACTATGCACAACCGCTTTTGCCTCTGATGGGGGCAGATCTCCATCTGAGTATCGCTGGCATGGGGCTGGTCCCCACATTAACGCAAGCGGGCTACGCGCTGGGTATTCTGTTCCTGCTTCCCCTTGGCGACAGACACGATCGCCGCGCATTAATCCTTTTCAAAAGTGCAGCGCTGGCGCTGTTTCTTCTCGGATGCAGCCTGACTGAACAGCTTCACTCGTTACTGTTCACCAGCTTGCTGATCGGCATGGCCGCGACTATGGCGCAAGATATCGTTCCTGCGGCAGCCATTCTTGCGCCTGAAGGGAAGCAGGGTAAAACTGTCGGTACCGTGATGACCGGTTTACTCCTGGGCATTCTCCTGTCTCGTACCGTCAGCGGTGTGGTTGGTGAAGCGTTCGGCTGGCGCGTGATGTATCAGCTGGCGGCAGGGAGCATCGCGATTATCGGCGTAGTGATGTGGGCTGTTTTACCGCGCTTTGCGATTCATTCCACGCTGAGCTACCCGGCGCTGCTGCGTTCGATGGAACATCTGTGGCGTCGCTATCCTGCCCTGCGTCGTGCCGCGCTGGCACAAGGGTTTTTGTCGATTGCCTTTAGCGCTTTCTGGTCAACGCTGGCGGTCATGCTGTTAGACCGCTATCACCTTGGCAGCGCGGCGGCAGGCGGATACGGGATTGCAGGCGCAGCAGGTGCGTTAGCCGCTCCACTGGCGGGCGGTCTGGCGGACAGACTCGGTGCGGGCAAAGTGACGCAACTGGGCGCGGCGCTGGTGACCGTATCCTTCGCACTGATGTTTTTAATGCCAGCGCTGGGTACCAGCGGACAGTTAATCCTGATTGCGGTCTCCGCCGTAGGCTTTGATCTCGGTCTGCAGTCAAGCCTGGTTGCACACCAGAATCTGGTTTACAGCCTCGAACCCCAGGCCCGTGGACGTCTCAATGCACTGTTGTTCACGGTTATCTTTATCGGCATGGCGCTTGGCTCAGCGCTAGGAAGCAAAGTGTACGCGGTGGTAGGCTGGCCCGGCGTGGTAGCACTGGCAACCGTGTGTGGCGCAATAGCCCTGCTGATCCGTCTGATTGAAAGTGCGCGAGTGGTTGCTGTTCAGGCACAAAATCGATAAAAAAAAGCCCAATCCGGAATTCCGGGTTGGGCAGACAAAACATATCCAGTTTCAAGACATGTTCTAAGAGGTCAATTTTGTTATCTGTTCAGCTGGAACAGAGACATTCCCTGCATATCCGTAAACGCTTTATACGAAGCCTGGAGCGCCGCTTGCTGCATGGTGTAAGACGAAATCGCCGCGTTCCAGTCAACATCAACCAGGTCGCTCATCTGCTGGGTTTGGCCCAGCGTACGATCAGCTCCCAATGAATCCAGCGTATCGAGTTCATTCAGCTTCGTCCCGACGTCCGCAACGACAGTCAGCACATTATTCTGGGTATTCTTAATGCCGACGGCTGCGGTTTGCAGAGCCTCTTTCTGCGTAGCAGCAGCACCTGAATCTGTGTCTACTGGCACCTTCAACGCGGCGATAGCGGTGTCGAGAATTTTGAACATGTTCGGTTCACCATAACCGCCGCCCGGCACTTCCTGCGCGTTGCTGGTGATGCTTTCGAAGATCTGCTTACCGGTATGACTGATAGCCATATTGCGCGCAGAATCCACTTGCTGAGTAATAGGTTCAGTTCCGCCGCTGTAGGTCCCCGTCGCCGAGTCGAACGGCGCGGTCTCTGTCTTATAGCCCGCGAAAATAAAACGACCGTTACCATCTGTGGAGTTCGCCAGGTTCATCAGCTGATCGCGGATACCTTGCAAATCAGACGCCAGTGAAAGACGGTCATCATCGCTCAGCGTACCGTTACCGGCATAAACGATTTTTTCCTGGGCACTGGTGATCGCCACGTTAACCTGGTTTAACACGTTATCTTCCAGCGAGACCTTCTGTTTCGCAAAGGTACGACCCAGCTTATATTGTTCGTTCTGCGATTGCGCCTGAGAAAGTACAATGGCCTGCGAGGAGGCGATGGCATCATCAGACGGACGATTAACGCGTTTGCCGGTGGCCATTTGCTCACCGTAACCCAGCCATTTGCTCTGGGATTCAGTAATCCCACGCATGTTTTGCTGGTACATCATTTGAGTGCTAATGCGCATTTTTTACCTCGGCCTTAGCGAATATTAATGATGGCGTCGAAAAGGGTACTGGCTGTTTGCAGAACCTGCGCATTCGCTAGGTAATATTGCTGGAAGCGCTGCAAATTGCCGTACTCTTCATCGAGGTTCACGCCAGAAATCGACTGCTGCTGATTGCTAAGCTGTGTCACCACGTTGGTCTTGGTCGCGCTGCTGGTCTTCAGTGCAGCCGTCTGGCTACCCACGGAACTGACCAACGCGGCGTAGGCATCGTTATAGCTTTTATTCCCACCGACAGTTTTGGTACTTTGCAGTGCAAGCAGCGCCTTGCCGTTACGGTTATCGCTCTCGCCTGCTGTCGCGTCAGAAGCCATCGCCAGTTTGGACTCATCTTTAATCAGAAGCTCCATATTGACGATGGTGTCGACGACCGGCTTAACCACAAAACTGTCTTTATTAGCCGCTGCACCGCTGACGTTAATTTTAACGCCATCAAATGTCATATCCCCACTAGCATCCGGGGTTGCGGTAAACGTGGTTTTGTCTGACAGACGCGTGACCGTCCAGTCAGAACCGTTGTATTCCAGTTTGTAGTCGGTCGCCTGAACTTTTGAGCTGTCATCGATGGTCGCGGTAACGGTCGCACTTCCGGTGTTTTTGCCATTTTCCATAACGGATGGCGTACCGAAACTGAACAATTTTCCGCCCGCATCATGGTTGGCATCAAAACCTTTTTCATGCTGCTGGTTCATGGAATCAGCAAACGCAAGCGCCATCTGATTAAGGTTATTACGCGTCTTATCCAGATCTTCATTACGGAAGGTAATCAAGCCACCCAGCGATCCGGTGTTTAGCGCCTTATCAGGGATCTCAACATTACCCGCCGCAGGATCGACATACGCCACAGTCATACGTGCAGGATCGGCATTTGAAGGCATTGCCGCCAGCTTAGTGACGGAACTGCCCTGCACCAGGGTGTAGCCGTTCCCGAATGATACGTTGTACGTGCCGCCGTCCTGTACAGAGACGTCCACACCGACAATCTGATTCAATTCGCTGACCAACTGGTCACGCTGATCGAGCAGATTATTTGGGGAGGCGCCTGCGCCCACACCGGTCAGACGTGAAATCTGGTCGTTGAGGGTAGCAATCTGCGTCGCGTAGGAGTTGATCTGATCGACGCTGGTCGCAATCGCAGTGTTAACCTGCTTATCCTGGTCGCGCAGATACTGGTCGGTCACCTTAAACTGATTGACCAGGCCATCGGCTTTTCCAAGCACTGTCTGGCGCGCAGCGGGATCTTCCGCATTACTGACCAGCGTTTGCAGGCTAGTAAAGAAACCCTGCAACGTCGTAGAAAGAGATTTCGTGGTATCAGACAGCACGTCGTCAATTTTTGCCATCTGCTGATAGCGCGTGGTCAGCCCGCTGCTTTGGTTCTGCGCAGCACGCAGCTGATTGGTGATGAATGCATCGTATTCACGCTGTACGCCATTAACGTACACGCCGTTACCGACCCAACCGCCGCCCGTCAACGTACTGTTTGCTGCACCCAGCACGGTGGTCTGACGGGTATAACCTGCCACGTTATAGCTGGAAATGTTATTACTGACTGTATTCAGTGAGGCCTGAGCCGCACTGAGGCCACTCATAGCGCTGTTAATCAAACTGGACATTGAGGTTCCTTTTAAACTTTCAGACACGGGTCCTGATAAGGATTATCGACAGCCGTAGCACAAACTTGAGTCTTTAGAATAAATTTTCGAGATCGTTGCTATAGGCTTTACTGACCTTCTCGCCCATGGATTTAAGCTGTTGAATCATGTTCGTCAGTTTATGGGCATATTGCGGGTCGGTCGCATAGCCTGCATTTTGCAATGCCTGCGCGCCCTGCTCTGCCGTCGCGGCATTGGTGACAGCCGCATAGCGCGGATTTCGGCTCAAGATGCTTACATAATCTGAGAGGGCTTCGAGATAAGAGCTGTAGACGCGGAATTTGGCTTTGATCTTCACCGCCGCGCCGTTTTCATATTCTGTTGTCGTGATCTCTGTCGTCGGGCCTTTCCAGCCAGAAGAGGCTTTAACACCAAAAATGTTAAAGCTCGGCTCGCCATTTTCGCGGCGAATCTGTCGCTGGCCCCACCCTGATTCGAGCGCTGCCTGCGCCAGAATCAGGTGATGTGGCACCCCACTCTGTTCACTGGCCAGACGCGCTGGCAGCGACAGTTGGGCGAGGAAATCTTTACTGTCGCCGGAGAGCGCCTCATCGTTACTTTCTGCAGGCTTCGGCATCGCCTTACGCACCATCTGCGTGAGCGCCTGGTTCTGATACGTCGTCACCGTTTCCAGGTCAAACTTCATCGGAACCTGCTGCGTCTGCTCTTCGGGTTGAATCCCCTGAGCCGCCTGCATCTGTTTCACAATCATATCGGCGAGGCCAAGCCCCTTCCCGGACGTCATTTGCTGAGCAACCTGCTGGTCATACATGCTGGTGTAGAGGCGCGTTGAATCGCTGCTGAACATCCCGTCTTTGGGTAACGTTTCACGCATGCTTTTCAACATCATCTGCACAAACATCCCTTCCACCTGGCGGGCTACCGGGCGGAGGTTAGCCGCCTGGTCTTGTCCTGCTTTGGTTTTCAGTTCGTTGAGCGACTGGGCATCCCAGGCCGCACTTGCCATCAGTTTGCTATCGCTCAGCATTAGATGATTTCCAGTTTGGCGCGCAGACAGCCCGCACTTTGCATGGACTGCAAAATCGACATCAAATCCATCGGTGTCGCACCCAGCGCATTCAGGGCACGCACAACGTTGTTCAGATTGGCGCTCGAACGCACGGTTTGCAGTGAACCACCGCTCTGGCGCATATCAATCTGCGTTTGTGGCGTGACGACAGTCTGTCCACCACCAAATGGCGTATCCGGCTGGCTGACTTGCGCCGAGCGGTTCACGCTGATGGAGAGGTTACCCTGAGCCACGGCACAGCTATCCAGCGTCACTTCTCGGTTCATCACCACCGAACCCGTACGCGAGTTGATGATCACTTTGGCATCCTGAAGCGGAACGTTGACTTCCATATTCTGGATATCCGCCAACATACGCACCTGATTGCTGCTACCGCTGGAGGTACGGATCTGCACGGTACGCGCATCCAGCGCAGTCGCGCTGCCGTAGCCACGACTGCGGTTGATGGTGTCGGCAATCTGCTGCGCCATCGTGAAATCTTCATTATTCAGTTGAAGATTGATGGTGTCGCCTGCGCCAAACTGGGTCGGTAGTTCACGCTCGATAATCGCACCGTTTGTAATGCGACCGCCGTTCAGCTGGTTCACCTGCACGCTGCTTCCGCCTGCTGACGCCCCCGCACCACCGACAAAAATGTTGCCTTGCGCCAGCGCATAAACCTGGCTATCGACCCCTTTCAAAGGGGTCATCAACAACGTTCCGCCGCGCAGACTTTTCGCGTTACCCATAGAGGAAACCACCACATCGATGGTTTGGCCCTGTCGGGCAAACGCCGGGTAAGAGGCGGTGATCATAACGGCCGCTACGTTTTTCAGCTGCATGTTTGTCCCGGTCGGTACCGTAATACCGAGCTGGGAAAGCATGTTATTCAAACTTTGCGTGGTGAAAGGCGTCTGGGTGGTCTGATCGCCCGTGCCGTCCAGGCCGACGACCAGGCCGTAGCCGATCAGTGAGTTTGCTCGTACGCCCTGTACACTGGTGAGATCGCGAATGCGGTCGGCCTGGGCGAACGTCGCCACGAGTACCAACACCATTCCGAAAAGGGTTTTAAACATAGGTCACCTTGCTTACATCGGCGATAAATTAAGGAAGAAACGTTGCAGCCAACCCATATTCTGCGCTTCATTGATATAGCCGTTACCGACGTACTCAATACGCGCATCCGCCACCTGAGTGGACGGCACGGTGTTGCTGCCACTGATGGTGCGAGGGTTAACCACACCGGAGAAGCGAATGAACTCAGTACCCTGATTGATGGCGATCTGTTTTTCACCCACAACATGTAAATTGCCGTTAGCCAGAACCTGGTCAACTGTTACAGTCAGCGTCCCGCTGAAGGTATTGCTGGCATTTGCGCCGCCTTTACCATTAAAGCTATTGCCGCCAGATGCTTCGACATCGGCACGGGCATTACCAAACAGGCCCTGCAGATAGCGTGGAACGGTATCAAAGCCAAAATTGGTTTTTCCATCGCGGCTGGCGTTTGCCGAGGAGCTTTTGCTCGCACTGACGTTTTCCTGCAGCTGGATTGTCAACGTATCGCCAATGTTACGTGGGCGGCGATCTTCAAACAGCGGCTGGTAGCCATAGTTAATAGGCTGTGCGGTCTGGAAAATAGAACCGTTCACCACAGGCGTAGGGCCTGGGATCGGTTGGGCGGTAGTCGCACCCTGCACCAAAGGTTTCGACGGGATCAAGGCGCAACCGCTGAGGGTTACGGCCAGAACAGTCACTATTGGATAACGAAACGCCGCGTTTTTTTGCATTACCTTCATCTTCGAAAACAGGGGTCCGATGCAGCGTTTACCGCACCGGACTACCCCTTAGAGTTGCGTCAGTTTCTGCAGCATCTGGTCGGTCGTCGACACTGCTTTACTGTTAATTTCATACGCGCGTTGAACCTGGATCATATTCACCAGCTCTTCCGCCACGTTGACGTTAGACGTTTCTACATAACCCTGATACAGCAAACCTGAGCCGTTCAGGCCAGGCGTACTTTCGTTAGGTGCACCCGAGGACTGGGTTTCTGTGTAGAGGTTTTCACCAATGCTTTCCAGACCGGTGTCGTTCATAAAGGTCGTCAGGTTAAGCTGGCCAACCTGAACAGGCGCAGCCTGCCCCTGTTGCGTCACGCTCACCACGCCATCACGTCCGATGGTAATGCTCAGGGAGTTAGCCGGAATGGTGATCGCAGGCTGAACCTGGAAGCCGCCCGCCGTCACCAGCTGACCATTCTGATCGACCTGGAAAGAACCGTCGCGCGTATACGCCGAGGTGCCATCAGGCAACTGCACCTGGAAGAAACCCTGGCCTTTAATGGCAACGTCTTTGCTGTTGTTGGTCTGAGAGAGGTTACCCTGGCTGTGCAGACGTTCGGTCGCAACCGGACGCACGCCTGTACCAATCTGCAGGCCTGACGGCAGCGTTGTCTGCTCAGACGACTGCGCGCCCGGCTGACGAATGGTTTGATAAAGCAAATCTTCGAACACGGCACGCTGACGCTTGAAACCATTGGTGCTGACGTTCGCCAGGTTGTTGGCGATCACATCCATGTTGGTTTGCTGTGCGTCAAGACCCGTTTTCGCGATCCATAAAGAGCTGATCATAAGAAATCCTGTTAACTCATAGACAGCAGTTGGTTAGCACGTCCGGCGTTTTCATCAACGCTGGTGATAACCTTCATTTGCATTTCGAAACGACGCGCGCTGGCAATCATATCGGTCATGGCGGCAACGGGTTTAACGTTACTGCCTTCCAGAACGCCAGACATGATGCGGATGCTCGGATCGGGCTGCAATGTCGCACCACGTGCGGCCAGTGCCGAAGCGCTGGTACGGAACAGTCCGTCATCACCGCGCGTCACTTCATTGCCTTCCGCTTTCACCAGCTTCAGTTTGCCAACCGGCGCCACGGTATTCGGAGGATCGCCAGGGTTCAGGGCCGAAATGGTCCCGTCTGCCGCGATGGTGATTTCCGAACCTTCCGGCACCGTCAGTGGACCCGACTCGCCGATGACCGGGTGACCCTGAATCGTCAACTGTCCGGTGGAATCGACCTGGATATTACCGTTACGGGTATACCCTTCCGAACCGTCAGCCGCTTGCACCGCCAGCCAACCATCCTGCTGGAGCGCCACGTCCAGCGGCCGTGAGGTGTAATCCATTTGACCAGGCGTCATATCGGCACCCGGCGTAGAGGCGATAACCAGCGTACGCGTTGGCAGCGTCAGCCCTTCAACCGGTACCGCGCGCATCGCATTAAGCTGTGCGCGAAAGCCCGGCGTAGAGGCGTTCGCCAGGTTACTGGCGGTCACAGCCTGCTGATTCAGCGTCTGACTGGCTGCGCCCATCGCGGTATATATTGCGTGATCCATTACATCATCCCGTTAGACGATTAACGCAGGTTGACCAGCGTGTTGAGGATCTGATCCTGGGTTTTGATGGTCTGCGCGTTCGACTGATAGTTACGCTGCGCGACAATCATGTTCACCAGTTCTTTACTCAGATCCACGTTCGACGCTTCCAGTGCACCGTTGGTCAACGAACCAAAGTTACCGGTTCCTGCTGTACCCAGCAGCGCCACGCCGGAAGACTGCGTGGCCGTCCAAACGTTATCACCTTCGGATTTCAGGCCTTCGTTGTTGGCGAAGTTTGCCAGCACGATCTGACCCAGAACCTGATTCTGTTCGTTAGAGTAGTTACCCACGACGGTACCATTATCGTTAATCTGGTAGCTCACCAGGTCACCCGGCTTGTAGCCGTTCTGGTTAGTTGCCACGATGTTGTTCGCACCGGTGTTCTGCTGCATGGAGTTAGCAAAGCTCAGTGCAAATGTCGCAGGGGTAGCACCAGGGATAGTCCCCGTTGTCACATTAACCTGGCCGCCAGCGGTCAACACACCGCTAGCAGAGAAGGTCAACGTGGTAGCCAGTGTTGCTGCGCTACCCGGTACGCTCGCATCCTGGGAGTAAACCTTCCAACTGTTCGCGGCAGTGTCTTTGACATAGAACAGATTCATGTTGTGCGCATTACCCTGGCTGTCATAGACAGTCACGGTGCCTTTCTTGTTGTAAGAATCTGGGTCAGAGGTATCTGCAACATTAAAGGCTTTTGACGGAGCAGCATCCGTTGAGTTCAGGTTGATCTGCTGCGATGCGGTGGTGGTGGACTTTGCCGCCATCAGCGTATTCGGAATAGTAATCGCCTGTGGGTTTGCACCGGTCTGGATGGTCGGTGGCGTACCTGCAACCGGATAGCCCGTTAACTGCAGACCCTGCATGTTCACGATGTTACGGTTTTCGTCCAGCTTGAACTGTCCGTTGCGGCTGTAAAAAACAGAACCGTTGGCATCAACCATACGGAAGAAACCGTTCTGGCTGATGGCAACGTCCAGTCCACGACCGGTGTTGGTCGTTGTGCCGTCGTTAAAGTCCTGGGTGATACCTGCAACTTTTACGCCCAGACCGATTTTGGAACCGGCAAACATATCTGCGAAAGACGCAGTACCGGATTTGAAACCATAGGTCGCGGAGTTGGCAATGTTGTTACCAATGACGTCCAGGTTGGTGGCAGCGGCATTCAGGCCGCTGACCGCTTGTGAAAAGGCCATGAGTTACTCCTGATAAGTATTAAGGCTTAAATAATCTGCCGAACTTCGTCGAGCGTAGTGGTACCAGAAGTACCCAAATCCAGTTTGTTGCCATCAGCGCCACGCGTGACACCCTGCACCAGTGCGAACTGCAGTGGCTGCGCCACCAGTTGATTTGCACCGTTGCTGGCGGAAATCGCAACTTTATAAGAACCGTTTGGCGCGGTGGTACCGTCAGTCAATTTGCCATCCCAACTAAAGGTATGGACGCCAGCTTTCAGCTCACCGATATCGATGACGCGAACAGCGACGCCATCTTTGTTGGTGATTGTTGCGGTGACTTTATCGGCTGTCTGCTGCAACTCAACGCCAAACGGCGTGGTGGTAGTGGTGCTATTGCCTTCGGTCGTGCTGGTCCCCGCCAGGATAGTGGTCCCTGGGATCATCACACCGTGGCCAATCAGGTTACTGGCTTGCAGTGACTGGCTATCATTAAGCTGACCCGACACTGAGCCGAGCGTGGTGTTTAACTTCTCGATGCCGCTCACGGTACTGATCTGCGCAAGCTGCGTGGTCAGTTCGTTGTTTTGCATCGGGTTGGTCGGGTCCTGGTTCTTCAACTGTGCAACCAGCAGCGTCAAAAAGCTGCCTTGCAGATCGGATGCGCTGTTTCCCGTCAGGGATTTAGAACCGCTGGTACTGCTGGTGCCTGCGACGCCGGAGTTAGTCGGGTCATTTACGTTGACGGCAATAGACATTCGTGTCTCCTTTACTGGCCGAGAGTGAGCGTTTTGAGCATCATGCTCTTGACGGTATTGAGCACTTCGACGTTCGCCTGATAGCTGCGGGAAGCGGACATGGTGTTCACCATCTCGCCGACGACGTCGACGTTTGGCATTTTGACGTAACCGTTCGCATCAGCCAGCGGATTGCCCGGCTCAAATACCAGTTTGTCCGGTGCCTGACTCTCAACCACACTGGAGACTTTCACGCCGCCCGTTGCCCCGCCCGGCGCAGCATCGACCTGAAAGACAACCTGTTTTGCACGATAAGGCTGACCGTCTGGTCCGGTCACACTGTCGGCGTTCGCCATGTTACTGGCGGCAACGTTCAGACGCTGGGACTGGGCAGTCAACGCCGAACCGGCGATATCAAAAATGTTCAGTAAGGCCATGAATTAGTTGCCTCCCTGCAGAACGCTCTGCATGCTTCTAATTTGTCCGCCGAGAACGGTCAGGCCCGTCTGATATTTCAGGCTGTTATCGGCAAATTGAGTGCGCTCCCGGTCCATATCAACGGTGTTACCGTCAAGGGATGGCTGGTCGGGAATGCGGTAAAGTAAATCGGTAGATGGGGCAGTCATTGCCTGAGCGGGGATATGACGCGAAGACGTCAATGCCAGGGCAACACCGGTCCCTTCCGCGCGGCCACGATCCATCACTTTTTTAAGCTCACTGGAAAAATCCATATCGCGCGCCTGATACCCGGGGGTATCCGCATTCGCGATGTTGCCGGCCAACACTTCTTGCCGCTGAGCGCGCAGGTTGAGCGCTTCCTGTTGAAAACGTAACGAGGCGTCGAGTTTATCGAGCATGTCTTCTCCGCTGATGGCGAAATTTCAGCATGTAGCTTAAAACTCAACCCGTACACCTTATCGACGGAATACACGCAAAATGCGTCGCTATTTGTCGCGTTGAAGAAAAAGCCTAAAGGGTAGAATCGTCTCAAATCCAGGAACCGTGGGAATGTGTGATGCTGTCGTTCAAAAGTGGCTTAGCCGCAACCCTCTTACTTTTAAGTCCTCTGACGCAGGCTCAGGATCTGAATGCCCAGCTGACGGCGTTTTTTGCCCAGCGTCTGGCCGGCTTTAGTGATGAGGTGACGGTGACCGTCCGCACGCAGCCCAATCTCCTACCCTCCTGCGATCAGCCTGCGCTAAGCATCAGCGGCACCACAAAACTGTGGGGCAATGTGAACGTGCTGGCGCGCTGTAACAACGAAAAGCGCTTTTTACAGGTGAACGTGCAGGCGACAGGCAACTATGTCGTCGCCGCCCAACCCATTGCCCGCGGTAGCGTGTTGCAGACGACCAGCGTGGAATTAAAACGCGGTCGACTGGATCAGCTCCCGCCGCGCACTATGCTTGATATTAATCAGGCGCAAGACTCCGTTAGCCTGCGCGATTTAGCGCCAGGACAAGCGATACAACTGTCGATGTTGCGTCAGGCATGGCGCGTAAAAGCAGGACAACGCGTCATGGTGATCGCCAACGGAGACGGGTTTAGTGTCAACAGCGAAGGCCAGGCGTTGAACAACGCAGCCGTCGCTCAAAATGCTCGCGTGAGGATGTCCTCTGGTCAGGTTGTAAGCGGAACCGTCGGATCTGATGGGATTATTCTGATTAACCTATAATCTTTTTAAAGATTTCACGGCACCTGCCGATAAATAATTTACAAATGATAATGTCAGGCGCCTACGCCGCGAACCTCTATGAGGACAACACTATGAGCATTGATCGTACATCGCCCCTGAAACCGGTTAGCACTGTACAACCTCGTGAAACGAATGACGCGCCAGTGCTGAAAGCACGCGCAGAAAAATCGTCCACGGCGAGCAGCACCAGCGCCAGCGTCACCCTCAGTGATGGGCAGTCAAAACTGATGCAGCCTGCGACAAATGATATCAACGTCGAACGTGTCGAATCGCTGAAAGCGGCTATTCGTAACGGCGAATTGAAGATGGACACCAGCAAAATTGCTGATGCATTGCTTCAGGAAACGCAGAGCTTCTTACAGAGTAAATAACCGTATGAGTCGACTGTCAGAAATATTGGATCAGATGACGGTAGTCCTGAACGATCTGAAGACGGTAATGGATGCCGAACAGCAGCAGCTGTCCATGGGACATTTTACCGGTAGCGCTTTGCAGCGTATTACTGAAGATAAAAGCTCGCTGTTGGCAACCCTGGATTACCTGGAACAACAGCGTCGTGCGGAGCAAGACCCGCGACGTAGCGCGAATGATGATATCGCTGAGCGCTGGCAGACTATTACTGAAAAAACTCAGCACCTTCGCGATCTCAACCAGCATAACGGCTGGCTGTTGGAGGGGCAGATTGAACGCAATCAGCAGGCGCTCGAGGTGTTAAAACCTCATCAGGAGCCTGGACTGTATGGTGCTAATGGCCAGACGGCCAGCTCGCGCGGCGGTGGTAAAAAGATTTCGATTTAATCGCCATCGCGATTAGACAGACGACGGGGAGCACCAGCAGGTGACTCCCCTCTCGTCGTTTATACTGTTCGGCGGGCGAACTCTTTCACTTTAAAACCGAGTACCGCCAGCGTGGCGAAATAGGCCGCCATTCCCACCACCACCACCGCCATCAGGCGCAGCAGACGGAACAGCATGGTGCCATTTGACCATTCAGGCATCACGTACATCATCCCCACTAGCGCGGCAGCCATCACCAGAACCGCAATCACCAGACGAATCAGGAAGCTCATCCAGCCCGGCTGCGGCGTGAAGATGTTTTGCTTACGCAATTGCCAGTACAGCAAACCTGCGTTCAGGCATGCGCCAAGACCAATCGACAGCGACAAACCGGCGTGTTTCAGCGGACCGATAAAGATCAGGTTCATCACCTGCGTCAGGATAAGCGTCACGATGGCGATTTTGACCGGCGTTTTAATGTCCTGACGGGAGTAGAAGCCCGGGGCTAACACTTTCACGACGATCAGCCCCATCAGACCCACGGAATACGCCACTAATGCGCGCTGGGTCATCAGGGCATCAAACGCGCTGAATTTCCCATACTGGAATAATGAGACGGTCAGCGGTTTTGCCAAGATGCCCAGCGCGACCGCACTGGGCAACGCCAGCAAAAAGCACAGGCGCAAACCCCAGTCCATCAGGCGGCAATACTCATCATGATTTCCGCTGGCAAAGCTTCGGGAAAGCGACGGCAACAAGATAGTGCCCAGCGCCACGCCCAGCACACCAGACGGAAACTCCATCAGACGGTCAGCGTAATACATCCACGACACCGAACCCGACACCAGGAACGAGGCAAAAATGGTGTTGATAATCAGGGAAATCTGGCTCACAGAAACGCCGAGAATCGCCGGTCCCATCTGCTTGATAACGCGCATCGCACCCGCATCGCGGAAGTTAATGCGCGGCAGCACCAGCATGCCGATTTTTTTCAGATGCGGAAGTTGATAAGCCAGCTGCAGAACACCGCCGACGGTAACCGCCCACGCTAGCGCCAGCACGGGAGGGTTAAAGTGCGGTGCGGCAAACAGGGCAAAACCAATCATGCTGACGTTCAAAAACGTCGGCGCAAACGCCGGGACTGAAAATCGGTTCCAGGTGTTGAGGATCGCTCCCACCAGCGAGGCCAGTGAAATCAGCAGAATATAAGGAAAGGTGATGCGCAACAGTTGCGAGGTCAGGGCAAATTTATCCGCCGTGTCGGCAAAGCCTGGCGCAGTCACCATGATGACCCACGGAGCAGCCAGCATCCCGACGACCGTCACGATCGCCAGCGCCAGCGTCAGCAAGCCCGAAACATAGGAGACAAACACGCGAGTGGCGTCTTCACCCTGCTTGCTTTTGTACTCTGCCAGGATCGGGACAAACGCCTGGGAAAATGCGCCTTCTGCGAAAATACGGCGCAGAAGATTGGGTAATTTGAATGCCACAAAAAAGGCGTCGGTTGCCATGCCTGCACCAAAGACCCTTGCCACTATCGCGTCGCGGGCAAAACCCAGCACACGAGAAAACATGGTCATCGAGCTGACGGCTGCCAGCGATTTTAATAAGTTCATTAACGTGAATTTCCACTACCACACGGCAAAACGCCTGCAATGCAGGCGTTAAAAGAAGCGCTTAGTCTACCCGTATTTATGCGAATTACTATCCGCAGATGTGACGGGGATTAAACCGTTTTCATTCGGTCATTGCCTCGCGCCAGAGCTTTTCAATGATGCGCTGGGCCATGATCGCTTGCTCACCCGAGGTTTCAGGAACCGTCTGATTTTGTACGCACTCAATGAAGTGACGCGCACATCCGGCGAAGCCGCGCTGCTCGAGCGTACTTTGCCAGCTGGCAATCGGACGGGTTATCACGCCGCTGCCCTTTTCTTCACGCCATTCCCGCATATCGGTGATGTCATACAACGCCCCCTCCGTCACGGCCTGCACCGATTCACGCTGACTGCCCGCGCGACGATGCATGCTGGTCGTCACCTGCACATGGTCAACCGAAAAATGGTGTTCGGCATAAACCATCTCACCTTGCCCGTTGGTTTGCAGCGTACCGCTGTTGAGTTGGGCGTTACCGCCCGCCAGCCACAGCGCGGTGTCGATCACATGCAGATAGTCGTCCAGCAGCGTAAAGCGCATATCATTCGGGCCGATACTGTCGGTGCGATGCTTATCCATACGCAGCGACGCAGCGCTGCCCAACTGCGCTTTCAGATCCTGATAGACCGGCGAGAAACGACGGTTAAACCCGACCATGAGCGTCAGGTTTTTACGCGCGGCCAGCTCAATGAGGCGCTCTGCGTCCGACACATTTTCCGCCAGTGGCTTATCCACGCAAACATGCACGCCTGCATTTAACAGTGCAGTGACCACCTGATAATGCGAAGCCGTCGAGGTGTGGACAAACACCGCATCGCACTCGCGCGCCAGATCGAGCAGAGAAACGGCGTAGGGCATCCGCCAGGTCTCACAAATTTGCAGGGCTTTCGCCCGCGTGGGAGACCATGCTCCCGCCAGCGTCCAGTCCGTTGCGGCACCCAAAACGGGTAGCCACGCTTTTTGCGCGATTCCGCCCAGCCCGACAACGCCAATGCGTAGTTTTGTCATGGTTATTCTCCTAAATGTGCCAGCAAGGAATCCAGGCGCTGTTTCAGCTCAGCGACTTCCGTTTCGAGCGCGTCAACACGGGCGGCCAGCGATTCGTCCTCTACGGGTGACACGGCTTCCGCCACGTTGACCAACGTTTCAACATCGCCACTAAATAAATGCATAAAGCGGCTTTCACGTTTACCCGGCTCGCGTGGCAGACGCATGACAAACGGGCCGTCTTCGCGCGAGGCGAGATTTTCCAGCGTCTGTTCCACCTCCTGCATATCGCTGAATTCATGCATTCTCGAGGCGCGAGATCGCAATTCACCCGGCGTTTGTGCGCCGCGTAATAGTAACGTGGTGACGATCGCGACTTCAGCGGAACTGAACTTGAGGTCGCCAAACTCGGAATTACAAAAACGCTGCTCGTATTTGGTGACGCGATTGCCGAATCCGCTGACGGTGCGCAGATAATGGCGTTTTACCAGCGCATCCAGATGATCCTGGACATCGTGTTCGCTCAGGTTGAGCACCGGCTCGCGGTTGGATTTTTGATTACAAGCCAGGGTGACGGCATTTACCGACAGCGGATATTGCTCCGGTGTCGTCACCTGTTTTTCCAGCAGACAGCCAATGACGCGCGCTTCCGTAGCAGTTAACTGATATTTCATCTTTTATCCTTATCGACCTGCGGTCCATTCTTTGGTGGTTAACGCCGTCAGCACGTGGTCACGCCACTCGCCGTCGATCAGCAAATACGATTTTGCGTACCCTTCTTTTTCAAATCCCAGACGCGCCAGCAGATCGCCGCTGCGCTGATTGTGCGGCATGTAATTGGCCATAATGCGATGAATATGCTGGGTTCGCTGCATGTAGCGAATGGCGGAGGTTAGCGCTTCAAACATCAGTCCCTGCCCTTGCCATTTTTGACCAATAGAATAGCCGAGATAACAGGCGTGGAACGATCCGCGCACCACGTTGGAAAAATTGGCGATCCCGATGATTTCTTTTTCTTCAGGGTCCAGTAGCGCGAAATAAAAAGCCGTTCCCTGCTTATGAAACTCGGCAATCATATTCAGACGTGCCTGCCAGCCAGAAGGAAAGCAGTGGCTTTCATCTCTTACGGGTTCCCAGGGTTTTAAAAACTGGCGATTTTCGGCGTAATAATCCGCCAGACGCCAGGCATCACGCTCATGCACCAGACGAACGACCAATCGGTCTGTTGTCAGGCGCACTTTTGGCACGTTACTACGGTAGCCAAACATCGATACCACTCCTTCCCGTCACTTCAGCCCTATTACCCGTTAGCTTTACTATACCTGCGCCTGTGCCTTCTGTGAAAACAGTGACATACCATTTTTCGTTGAATTCACAAAATTCGATGAAAAAGCTGAATCAAACCACCCTTTTGATAAAAAAATATTGTCGCAAGCAGGGGTGGGAAAACGCTCGTCAACACCGCAGAATATTAGCGTGCTCACCTTTCTCTACACCGACCCATTCAAACTGCACCACGGCGTGGCTCACGCAGCGGCAGCCTGAAGACTCTGTGTACTTTTCCCTGGAGGGAAAATGTCCCGCGTATCACAGGCCCGTAATCTCGGTAAATATTTCCTGCTCGTTGATAACATGCTGGTTGTGTTGGGCTTTTTTGTCGTCTTTCCGCTGATCTCCATTCGTTTTGTCGATCAAATGGGCTGGGCGGCGTTAATGGTCGGGATTGCGCTGGGGTTGCGGCAGTTTGTGCAACAGGGACTGGGCGTTTTTGGTGGGGCGATTGCCGATCGCTTCGGCGCAAAACCGATGATTGTCACCGGTATGCTGCTGCGCGCTGCGGGTTTTGCCACCATGGGTATTGCGCACGATCCCTGGCTGCTGTGGTTTTCCTGTTTTCTCTCCGGTCTCGGCGGCACGCTGTTTGATCCACCGCGAACCGCACTGGTGGTGAAATTAATTCGTCCGCGACAGCGCGGCCGTTTTTTCTCGTTGCTGATGATGCAGGACAGCGCGGGCGCAGTCATCGGTGCGCTGCTGGGCAGTTGGCTGCTGCAGTATGATTTCCGCCTGGTCTGTGCGACGGGCGCCGCGCTGTTTATCCTTTGCGCTGCGTTTAATGCCTGGCTGCTGCCGGCCTGGAAACTCTCGACGGTCAAAGCGCCGGTGCGGGAAGGGCTGGGCCGCGTCATGGCCGATAAGCGTTTTGTCACGTATGTGCTGACGCTGACGGGCTATTACATGCTGGCCGTACAGGTGATGCTGATGCTGCCGATTATGGTGAACGACATTGCGGGCTCGCCTGCCGCCGTGAAGTGGATGTATGCCATCGAAGCCTGCCTGTCACTTACTCTGCTCTACCCTATTGCGCGCTGGAGCGAAAAGCGTTTTCGTCTGGAACATCGCCTCATGGCCGGCCTACTGGTCATGACTCTTAGCATGATGCCCATCGGTTTAGTGAGCAGCGTGCAACAGCTCTTTGTGCTGATTTGTACCTTTTATATCGGCTCAATCATTGCTGAACCCGCCCGCGAAACGCTCGGTGCCGGGCTTGCAGACCCACGCGCGCGTGGCAGCTATATGGGGTTCAGCCGCCTCGGTCTGGCGCTGGGTGGCGCGCTTGGATATGCCGGTGGCGGCTGGTTATTTGATTCCGGTAAGGCCATGAATCAATCAGAATTACCCTGGGTAATGCTCGGCGTCGTGGGCTTTATTACCCTCATTGCACTGTGGTGGCAATTTAGCCCGAAGCGAAGCGCGAGCGGTATGCTTGAGCCAGGGGCTTGATTTGAAACATGCTTTTTTCTCCGCCATAATAAAGACTGTTGGTCACTAAATGGAGGAGAAACGTGAAGCTCTACATCTACGATCACTGTCCGTTCTGTCTGAAAGCCCGAATGATTTTCGGCCTGAAGAATCTCCCGGTTGAGTTAGTCACGCTGTTGAGCGATGACGAAGAGACGCCCACCCGCATGATTGGCAAGAAAATGGCGCCGATCCTGCAAAAAGACGACAGCCGCTATCTCCCCGAAAGCATGGACATCGTCCACTATGTCGACAAACTTGATGGTGCTCCCTTGCTCACCGGTAAACGCAATCCGGCCATCGAGGAGTGGCTGCGAAAAGTGAACGGCTACGTTAATCGCCTGCTCATTCCACGTTTTGCCACCGGCGCTTTTGATGAATTTGCCACGCCGCAGGCACGAGCCTATTTCGTCGAGAAAAAAGAGGCTGCCATCGGTAATTTTGCCGAACACCTCTCCCACTCGCCGGGGCTTATCAAAAACATCAGTGACGATTTGCGCGCGCTGGATAAGCTAATCGTGAAGCCGAATGCCGTGAATGGCGAACTGTCAGAGGATGATATTCACCTGTTCCCATTGCTGCGTAATTTGACGCTGGTGGCTGGAATTAGCTGGCCGTCGCGCGTAACCGATTACCGCGACAATATGGCGAAGCAGACGCAAATCAATCTGCTTTCGTCGCAGGCGATATAACATTCCCAGGGCGGGAACCCTCTCCCGCCCCCTTTCATTATCAGTTTTTTCTGCTGGTCTCATGGATTTCACCCTGACATACTGACGCATCAGGACAGAAGCGCCGATATCATGTTGAGGAACCCCATGAAAAAGATTGTCATTGCTGCTGCGTTTGTTATCAGCGGCCTGCTGGTGGGCTGTAACCAGCTTACGCAGTACTCCGTCAGCGAGCAGGAAATTAATCAGGCGCTGGAAAAACATAACAACTTCTCGAAAGATATTGGTGTGCCCGGCGTTGCCGATGCCCATATCGTACTGAATCAGTTAGTCAGCCAGATTGGACGCGAAGAGCCCAACAAGGTGACACTGTCAGGTGATGCAAAACTGGATATGAACTCGTTGTTCGGCAGCCAGAAAGCGAATATCAAGCTGAAGCTCAAAGCATTGCCGGTCTTCAATAAAGAAAAAGGGGCGATTTATCTGCAGGAGATGGAGATCGTCGATGCCGACGTCACGCCGGAAAAAATGAAGCCGGTTCTCCAGACGCTGATGCCCTATCTGAACCAGTCTCTGCGTAATTATTTCAACCAGCAGCCAGCCTATGTTCTCAGCGAAGACAAGAGCAAGGGCGAAGCGTTAGCCAGGAAATATGCCAAAGGCATTGAAGTGAAACCGGGCGAAATCATTATCCCGTTCACCAATTAATCTCTGAGAGCGCCGATGGCGCTCTTTTTTTTGCGTGCTTGTTTTACGGAAATGTGTGCAAACGAAAACGTTTACGCATATGATTTGTGTCCGGCAAAAACAGCCATCCTTATGACTGATTCCTGATAAGCCGGAGCATATCAATGACTGCACAACCCCAGGTTCTGAAAATCCGCCGCCCTGACGACTGGCATATCCATCTGCGCGATGGCGATATGCTTAAAACCGTCGTGCCTTATACCAGCGAACTCTATGGCCGCGCGATTGTCATGCCTAACCTGGCTCCCCCAGTCACGACCGTCGATGCAGCTATTGCCTATCGCCAGCGCATCCTCGATGCGGTTCCGACGGACCACGATTTTACCCCGCTGATGACCTGCTACCTTACCGACTCGCTCGACCCGAATGAAGTCGAATGCGGATTCAACGAAGGTGTCTTCACAGCGGCTAAGCTGTATCCCGCCAATGCCACCACCAACTCCAGCCATGGTGTCACCAGTATTGATGCCATCATGCCGGTGCTGGAACGCATGGAAAAACTGGGGATGCCGCTGCTGGTTCACGGCGAAGTGACGCACGCTGAAATTGATATTTTCGATCGCGAAGCGCGTTTCATCGAAACCGTCATGGAACCGCTTCGTCAACGCCTTCAAGGCCTGAAAGTGGTGTTTGAGCACATCACCACCAAAGATGCCGCGGAATACGTGCGCGACGGTAATGAGTTACTCGCCGCGACGATCACCCCGCAGCACTTGATGTTTAACCGCAACCACATGCTGGTCGGCGGTGTGCGTCCGCATCTGTATTGTCTGCCGATCCTCAAGCGTAACATCCATCAACAGGCCTTGCGTGAGCTGGTCGCCAGTGGGTTCACCCGCGCGTTCCTGGGGACGGACTCGGCTCCGCATGCGCGTCATCGTAAAGAGGCTAGCTGTGGCTGTGCAGGCTGTTTCAACGCCCCTACCGCACTGGCGAGCTATGCCACGGTCTTTGACGAGATGGGCGCGCTTGAACATTTCGAAGCTTTCGCCTCCATCAATGGCCCACGCTTCTACGGCCTGCCGCTCAACGAAACCTTTATCGAACTGGAACGCAAAGAGAGCCAGGTCGAGGAATCTATCGCGCTAACAGATGACACACTGATCCCGTTCCTGGCGGGTGAAATCGTTCACTGGACGGTTAAGCGCTAAATATTTATCGTCCCCTGTTGTAAGTTTTGCAATATGACTGTATAAATAAACAGTACATTACACAGGGGGCAATTATGCGTATTGAAGTTACCATCGCCAAAACAACCGTTTTGCCTGCTGGCGCGCTCGATGCGTTGGCGGGTGAATTATCCCGTCGTATCAATGACAATTTCCCCGACCAGAGCGGAGCCGTAACCGTGCGCTACGCCACAGCCAATAATCTCTCCGTCATGGGTGCGGCAAAAGACGATAAAGAACGCATTACCGAGATTCTCCAGGAAACCTGGGAAAGCGCCGACGACTGGTTTATCACAGATTAATATTGCTCCCTCATTGTTTTTCTTTGCCGGGTCGCCCCGGCTTTTTTTCATCTCATTTAAATAAGTTCAAATTAATTGCCTATCTTCTTAAAAATTCGTGAATAAGATGGCGTTTTAATGTTCAAACATTCTTAAAAAACGCAAAAATGTGTTGCGACCTGTTTATTTCACCTGCATAACCCGTATTTATTGATATACTGAAATTGCTTCAGAAAAACACGCATTGAACCTCACAGCCGTTGTCTTTAAACACGCATTAAGGGGTTATGATGGAAAAGAATAATGAAGTCATTCAGACCCATCCACTTGTTGGTTGGGACATCAGCACTGTAGATAGCTATGATGCGCTGATGCTGCGTTTGCACTACCAGACCCCGAATCAACCAGACCGCGACGACGCGGAAATTGGACAGACGCTGTGGCTCACCACGGACGTTGCACGTCAATTTATTTCTATTTTAGAAGCAGGCATTGCAAAAATAGAATCTGGCGATTACCAGGAAAATGAGTATCGTCGGCATTAAATATGCCCAACATTCACTCAACAGGCACCCATGTGGTGCCTCATTTATTTCACCCTTGTATAAGCCTGCCATATTAATTACTCTGCAAACCAAAGTACTGGTTTAAGAGACCCTCATGAAATACGACTTGATTATTTTAGGCAGCGGCTCCGTGGGTTCTGCGGCGGGATATTACGCCACACAAGCAGGCCTTAACGTGTTGATGATCGATGCCCATATGCCTCCGCATAAAGAAGGCAGCCATCATGGTGATACCCGTCTCATTCGCCACGCCTATGGCGAAGGGGAACGCTATGTTCCGCTGGTGCTGCGTGCTCAAACGCTCTGGGATGAGTTGTCAGCCCTCAATGAAGAGCCTATTTTTGAGCGTACCGGTGTCGTTAATCTTGGACCTGCCCATTCCGAATTTTTGGCCAACGTTGAACAGAGCGCGCGACAGTTTAATCTGAATGTTGAACGTCTCGACGCGAATGCCATCATGAAACGCTGGCCAGAGATCGCGGTTCCTGAGGATTATATCGGCCTGTTTGAGGCAGAGTCAGGCGTGCTGCATTGCGAAACCGCCATCAAAACCTGGATTTCTCTTGCTGAACAAGCGGGCTGCGCGCAACTGTTCAACTGCCCGGTGACTGCTGTTCATCACCATGATGACGGCGTGACGGTGGATACGCCGGAAGGTCAATATTCGGCTTCTCGCCTGCTGGTAAGCGCGGGAACGTGGGTGACAAAGCTAATTCCCGATCTGCCTGTCCAGCCGGTGCGCAAGGTCTTTTCCTGGTTCCAGGCCGATGGCCGTTTCAGTACGCAGAATAAATTCCCTGCATTCACCGGTGAGCTGCCGAACGGCGATCAGTTCTACGGGTTCCCATCGGAAAAAGATGCGCTCAAAATTGGTAAACATAACGGCGGGCAGATCATTCACTCACCGGATGAGCGCAAACCCTTTGGCGACTATCCGAGCGATGGTTCTGAAGCCTTTAATTTCTTACGCCATATCCTGCCGGGAATTGGCGGACTACTGTATGGCGCGGCCTGTACTTACGATAACACCCCCGATGAAGATTTTATCATCGACACGTTACCGGGCCACGACAACACTCTCCTCATTACAGGCTTGAGCGGACACGGCTTTAAATTCGCTTCCGTGCTGGGCGAGATTGCAGCCCAATTTGCCCAAGGTATTACTCCGCCGTTTGATCTCACGCCGTTCTCGCTTTCACGTTTTCGCGGATAATATCCATCTTAAGGCTCCGGTTATTGGGGCCTTTATTTTTGACTGCTGTCGGGGAAATATGCGCAGGATCTTTGATTATCTGATCAACAATATTAGAGAGCATTTTATGCTCTATATATTGCTCTGGTCTCTGCTGGCCCTCATCGACATTATCTATATTGTATTTTTTTGAAAACACTGGCTGACCTTAATTGACAATACTCTATAAAAGCTGAATTTATAAGCAAATTATTTGAATACCCACACCTACCCCCTCAACCAATAAAATCAGCACAAAGCGCCATTTAACACGAAGCTTTTGAATTACTTACCGAAAACCCATTCAATTAAACTGAAATACAATAAATTAAAATCCTTATTCCTAAATATCAGTTGCATTAATGTTTTCCACACGCCATTTTGAGCCTTCCTTTAATAGAGAATGGTCGTCATTATGCAACTGCGTAATTCTTCTGCACGCTACGGATTAATTTCCATGCTGCTGCACTGGGGCATTGCACTCGCGGTTTACGCGATGTTTGGTCTTGGCCTGTGGATGGTGACGCTGAGTTATTACGACGGCTGGTATCATCAGGCACCCGAGCTGCATAAAAGCATCGGTATTGTGCTGATGATGGGGCTCGTGATTCGCGTTATCTGGCGACATATTTCGCGTCCTCCTTCCGCCCCCAAAAGCCATAGCACGCTGACTCGGGTGACTGCGGCGGGAGCGCATATAGCGCTGTATTCGATCCTGTTTGCCATTTTCATCAGCGGATACCTGATTTCTACCGCGGACGGCAAACCCATCAGCGTATTTGGTCTTTTCGACGTCCCGGCCACGCTGAGCGATGCCGGTTCACAGGCCGATCTGGCCGGTCAGATACATTTGTGGCTTGCCTGGAGTGTCGTTATTTTATCCGCCCTTCACGGCCTTGCGGCCCTCAAACACCATTTCATCGATAAAGACGATACGCTCAAGCGCATGCTTGGCCGCTCGTCTGTAGACTCTGGAGCATAAAATGAAAAAACGCCTGCTGGGTATCGCATTGGGTTCACTGTTATTCACCACCGGTTCTGCCGTTGCTGCCGATTACAAAATTGATAAAGAGGGCCAGCATGCCTTCGTCAATTTCCGTATTCAGCACCTCGGATACAGCTGGTTGTATGGCACCTTTAAAGATTTTGATGGTTCGTTTACCTTTGACGAAAAAAATCCCGCCGCCGATAAAGTGAATGTCACGATTAATACCAATAGCCTGGACACCAACCATGCTGAGCGCGACAAACATCTGCGCAGCGCTGAATTCCTGAACGTGGCGAAATTCCCGCAGGCGACATTCGCCTCAACGGAAGTCAAAAAAGACGGTGAAGACCTGGATATCACCGGCAACCTGACGCTCAATGGCGTCACCAAACCTGTGACTCTGGAAGCTAAGTTAATCGGCCAGGGTGATGACCCATGGGGCGGTAAACGTGCGGGCTTTGAAGCATCGGGCAAAATTCGTCTGAAGGACTTCAATATCACGACCGATTTAGGTCCGGCATCGCAAGAAGTGGATTTGATTATTTCTGTGGAAGGCGTGCAGCAAAAGTCATAATGAAAAATCCCGGTCGCACGCTGCGACCGGGACGTTAACGCGTTATTCCGGGTCAGGAATACCGAGTTTGGTATTCAGCCGTCCGCGCGATTTATTGAAGATCTTATTCCCGTTTTCGCGACCAGCACGACGACGGCGTTGTTCCTCTTCAGGCAACACGCTTTCCTCGCTGCACAGCTCACTGCAACAACCCCTGAACTTTTCTGCACACGTCGGGCACTGAATAAACAGCAGGTGACAGCCGTCGTTTTTGCAGTTGGTATGAGTATCACACGGCGTTCCGCACTGATGGCAATGCGCGATAATATCCTCAGAAATACGCTCACCCATACGCTCATCAAAGACAAAGTTCTTACCAATAAAACGTACCGGTAGACCTTGCTCGCGCGCACGACGCGCATACTCGATGATCCCGCCTTCGATATGCCACACTTTATTGAACCCACTGTGCTTCATCCAGGCACTGGCTTTTTCACAGCGGATCCCACCGGTGCAGTACATAATGATTTTTTTATCTTTATGTTCCTGCATCATCTCGACGGCTTTCGGCAACTGTTCACGGAACGTATCAGCCGGGATTTCCAGCGCGTTCTCGAAATGGCCCACTTCGTATTCGTAGTGATTTCGCATATCGATAAACACGGCGTCAGGATCGTCCAGCATGGCGTTCACTTCTGCCGCTTTGAGGTACTCGCCCACATCGCTGGCATTGAACGTTGGATCGTCAATGCCGTCCGCCACGATACGCTCACGTACTTTCATTCGCAGTACCCAGAACGATTTACCGTCATCATCGAGCGCGATGTTGAG
Source organism: Enterobacter sp. 638 (assembly GCF_000016325.1). Classification (NCBI taxonomy): domain Bacteria; kingdom Pseudomonadati; phylum Pseudomonadota; class Gammaproteobacteria; order Enterobacterales; family Enterobacteriaceae; genus Enterobacter; species Enterobacter sp. 638. The sequence continues at coordinate 1,724,359 of NC_009436.1, read as the reverse complement.
ACGCACGTTGTTTAGTGCCGGATCGAAACTGTAGAGAAAATCGCGGAAAGCACTGACTTTGCTTTCTGGCACGCTGATCTGCGCGTTGATGCCCTCATGAGCGAGATAAACACGCCCAAACACATTCAGCGACTCAAAGGCTTTGTAGAGCGCGTCACGGGTTTCCTGAGGTTCAGCGATGGAAAAATACTTATAGAACGAGATCGTTATACGCGGCTCAGTTTCGGCCAGCATGCGTTCTTTTAACGTCTCATTCGAAATGCGGTTGTGTAACACTGGCATGGTGTACGGTTCCTGCAATCGTTAAGAAATGAAAATCGGCGGCATCATATAGCAAACAATGCGAATTTACATCCCCACATTTTGCGCTACATTTCTCTCATTCAAATTATAAAGCAGCAACATTTGCTGCTTCCGCCCCCATTTTGGGCCATTCATTTTGGTTATGTATTTAAAAAATGCGAGAATAATGGTCAAAGGACGATGTAAAACAGGAGTGATATGACCCATTTACCCAAATTTTCTGCTGCACTGCTGCATCCTCGATACTGGTTAACCTGGTTCGGCGTCGGTCTTCTCTGGTTACTGATTCAGCTGCCCTACCCGCTGCTCTACCGTTTAGGATGCGGCCTGGGGCATCTCGCCCACCGTTTTATGAAGCGGCGCGTTAGAATCACGCATCGCAATCTGGAGCTGTGTTTTCCTGAAATGAGCGAGCCCGAGCGCCAGGTGCTTCTCAAAAAGAATTTCGAATCCGTCGGCATGGGCCTGATCGAAACAGGGATGGCCTGGTTTTGGTCGGATAAACGCATGGCGCGCTGGTTCGACGTCGCGGGCACAGGCATGGAGCCGGTGCATCAACTCCAGGCGCAAAAAACGGGCGTGTTGCTGATTGGCATTCACTTTCTGACGCTTGAAATCGGCGCGCGCATGTTTGGAATGCAGGCGCCGGGTATCGGCGTTTATCGCCCCAATGACAATCCAGTGATAGATCTGCTGCAAACATGGGGGCGTATGCGCTCCAATAAGCAAATGATCGACCGTAAAGATCTCAAGGGCATGATCAGAGCACTCAAAAATGGCGAAGTGCTCTGGTACGCGCCGGATCACGACTACGGCCGCCGCTCCAGCGTTTTTGTTCCGTTTTTCGCAGTCGATCAGGCTGCGACCACAACGGGAACATGGATGCTGGCGAAGATGTCGAAAGCCGCGGTGGTTCCCTTCGTCCCACGGCGTAAACCTGACGGAAAAGGCTATGAACTGATCATGCTTGAGCCAGAATATTCGCCGCCGATCCACGATGCGGAAACAACCGCCAGGTGGATGAATGGCGTGATAGAGAAATGCATTATGCTCGCTCCGGAGCAATACATGTGGCTGCATCGCCGCTTCAAAACCCGCCCTGAAGGGATGCCTTCTCGCTACTGAGCAATGCGGTCTGCGGACCGTATCGACATTGGTTTTACCCCGCCTAAATTTTCGTACACAGACAGCCAGGCACCCACCATGGTGCCTGGCATCGTCTGAATAAGACATCCGCGTGACAACTTATTGGCGCATTCATACTTGCAAAACCAGAGAATCAGCTATTCTTTCCCTGAATGCCATTGAGAATCACAGGGAGACACCGATGACTATGTACGCCACGCTGGAAGAAGCTATTGATGCCGCTCGCGAAGAGTTTCTCGCGAACAACCCTGGTATTGAGGCTGAAGATGCCGATGTGCAACAACTCAACATTCAGAAGTATGTGCTTCAGGATGGGGACATCATGTGGCAGGTAGAGTTTTTCGCTGATGAGGGAAGCGACGGCGAATGTTTGCCGGTGCTGAGTGGTGAAGCGGCACAGGCCGTTTTTGACAATGATTTTGATGAGATCGAACTGCGTCAGGAATGGCTTGAAGAAAACACCCTTCACGAGTGGGATGAGGGCGAATTTCAGCTTGAACCACCGCTGGACACTGAAGAGGGACAAACCGCAGCGGATGAGTGGGACGAGCGGTGATCAGGCGTTACTCATAAGGTCCGTGCTGTGCATCGATGGGCAGTAATAGCGTGTCAAAAACCAGCGAAAAGGGTAAATCGAGAACCGTCAAATAACGCCATGCGGAATCGCGGACATCCCATTTCACGCCGGGATAGTATTGATTTCCATGCCCCTGACCGGGGATCGTTCGACTGATAATACTGCCGCACCCGCTGAGCAGCAGCGACATTATGACCACAATGACTATTCTCATTTACACCTCATATAAAAAAATACCGGCCGTGGCCGGTATTTTTATTTCGCTTGGCTTACTTCGACTTTATCGCCAGCGGATTCAGCTTTATCGTCGAGTAGTAGTTCACCCAGGACGAGTATCTCTCAGGCGCTGACCAGACGCGGTAGTGCAAGCGCGCCATGGTAATTGGATCGCTCAACAGGACCAGACGACGGTCGCGGTTCAGTTTTTCCGGCGTTTCGTTCAGCGCTTGCTCAACGTGGCGATCGCGAGCGATCTCCAGCACCTGGCTTGCACGGTGGCGTGCGGTTGCCATTGCCGTTGCGAGGGCGTTAAACGATGGATTGAACACGGCATGAATAAAGCCATCATCCAACGAGCGGCTGCGGTTCAGCACCAGATATTTGTCGGTATCCACCAGCACCTGCGGCGGCGAATACTCTTCTGGAATGAGGAACAGCTTCCAGCGTTTGGTGCGTAATCCCATCGTCGAGCGACTGGAGATTACGGAAACAAACGGCGACAGAATCAGCGAGAACACAATCGGTGCCAGCCAGAACAGGAAGCGTAAATCCAGCCACGCCATCCCTGCGGCCCACACCAGACCGAGCAACATCTGCGAACCATGACGCTTAAAGGCTTCGCTCCACGGCGTTGAGTCATCATCACGCTGCGGTGAGTTCCATACCACTTCCCAACCGAGGAACGCGCTGACCACAAATACGGTGTGGAACAGCATGCGCACCGGCGCGAGCAGCACGGAGAACAGCACTTCGAGCAGCAGTGAAAGCGTCACGCGGCAGAACCCACCGTACTCTTTCGACCCTTTGCACCAGATGAGAATAATGCTCAACAGTTTCGGCAGGAACAGTAAGATCATCGTTGACGCAAACAGAGCAATCGCCAGCTCCGGACGCCACTGCGGCCACACCGGGAACAGCTGGCGCGGTTGCAGGAAGTACTGCGGTTCAGTCAAGGCATGCACGACCTGTAAAGCGGTCGATAAGGCCAGGAACATAAACCACAGCGGCGCAGACAGATAGGACATCACGCCCGTCAGGAATACCGCGCGGTGAACCGGGTGCATCCCTTTCACGAGGAACAGACGGAAGTTCATCAGGTTGCCGTGACACCAGCGACGGTCGCGTTTCAGCTCGTCGAGCAAGTTTGGCGGCAGCTCTTCATAAGAACCCGGCAGATCGTAAGCAATCCACACGCCCCAACCCGCACGACGCATCAGTGCAGCTTCAACGAAGTCATGCGACAGGATAGAACCCGCGAATGAGCCCTCACCCGGCAGCGGCGCGAGCGCACAGTGTTCAATGAACGGCTGAACGCGGATAATCGCGTTGTGACCCCAATAGTGGGACTCACCCAACTGCCAGAAGTGCAGACCGGCGGTAAACAGCGGACCGTACACGCGCGTCGCAAACTGCTGGCAGCGCGCATAAAGCGTGTCCATACCCGAGGCTTTTGGCGACGACTGGATGATACCCGCATTCGGGTTCGCTTCCATCAGACGCACCAGACCCGTCAGACACTCACCCGTCATCACGGAGTCAGCATCCAGCACCACCATATAGCTATACTGGTTGCCCCAGCGACGGCAGAAGTCATCGATGTTGCCGCTTTTGCGCTTAACGCGACGGCGACGACGACGGTAGAAAATCTGCCCTTCGCCCTGCACTTCCGCGATAAGTTCCATCCACGCTTTTTGCTCGGCAACGCAGATGTCGGGGTTGTAGCTGTCGCTCAGGATGTAAACGTCAAAATGCGCCGCGTTGCCGGTCGCCTTTACAGACTCCCAGGTCGCACGCAAACCCGCAAATACGCGGTCAACGTCTTCGTTACAAATAGGCATTATCAGCGCAGTGCGGTGCTCTGGGTTTAAGGCTTCATCCCCCACCGTTGACGCAGAAATACTGTATTTATCACGCCCCATCAGCAGTTGCAGGAAGCCCATCAGCGCGGTCCAGAAACCGGCCGAAACCCAACAGAACAGAACCGCGAACAGCAGCAGAATTCCACTTTGCAGAATGTACGGCAGCAGCTGCATGAACGACACCCATACATCCTGCCCGAACATATCGGCCGGATTGATCAGCGCCCAGCCCTGATAAGGCAGGATGGTCTTCATGTACCAGGTTGCGACAACGGTCTGCGCCAGCGTCAGCAGCAGCAAGGTATAGCGGCGGATAGTCCCGACGGTACGCCATTTCTGCTCAGATGCCTGCTGCTCTTTGGTCAGACGAGACAGGTAGCGCGGAGCGACTTCGCGACCGCGCAGACGATCCCAAAAACGACCGACCGGGTTAGTACGCCACGGATCCGGAAACATCGAAGAACGCGTAGCTTTTGGCATAGCCTGAAGCTGCGTGCGTCCCTCATCGTCCTTGATCAGTTGGCCTTCTGCCAGCGAGTCCGGCCATGCCTGCTCCAGACGCGCTTTGACTGAACCCAGCGGCGTATCATCATCACGAGAAAACGGATGATGTTCACCATCCAGCGCGGTGTGAACCGCGCGGATGTCGCTCTTAGGCAGTGCCGCTTTCTCAATGTCCGTCAGCGGCAGGGCATCAATGTATTCAGTTGTATTATTCATTAGCAGGTAACTGATAGCTCCAGGTTTCGCTTAGCGGCTGATCGGCATTGACCAGCGCAGCGCGCATTTCAGTGGTCTGTTTTGGATCTTTCACTTTCACGCGCAGGGTTAAGCGCCACCCTTTGGTTACTGGGTTATAACGTACGGAGCTTTCCGCGATCTCGCCATTATCACCAATGCTGGTTTGCGCAGTCACAGGGGTGTCCGGCGCCAGTTTTTTCATGTCCTGACCCGTGAAGTCCACCACAAACGCGACGGTACCATCAGGTTGACGAATTAGATTTGACTGCTTCACGTCACCCGTAGAGCGACGCGTCTGCATCACATACGCGTTGTCCGGCGCATGCAATTTGTCTTCATCGCGGCTAAAGGTGATGGTGTAGTTGAAGTTCATCTCTTTGCCGGCCTCAGGAAGCTGATCCGGAGCCCAGTAAGCGACGATGTTGTCATTGGTTTCGTCGTTGGTTGGAATTTCAACCAGCTCGACTTTTCCTTTACCCCAATCACCTTTTGGCGTAACCCACGCACTTGGACGCAGATCGTAACGATCGTCGAGATCTTCAAAGCGGGAGAACTGACGGCCGCGCTGGAGTAAACCAAAGCCCTGCGGGTTTTCCATTGCGAAGCTGCTGACAGCCAGGTGTTTCGGGTTATTCAGCGGACGCCAAATCCACTCGCCGTTACCGGCAAGAATAGAAAGACCGTTTGAATCATGCAGTTCCGGGCGGAAATTCGTTGCCGGCGAAGGCTGATTTGGCCCAAACAGGAACATGCTGGTTAATGGTGCAACACCCAGTTTGCCCACTTTGTCACGCAGGTAGACTTTCGACTGCACGTCAATAACGGAGTCACGACCCGGCATAATGACGAAGCGGTAAGCGCCCGTCGCACGCGGGGAGTCGAGCAGTGCATAGATGGTCAGGCGTTTATCCGTTGGTTTTGGACGTTCGATCCAGAACTCACGGAAACGCGGGAATTCTTCGCCAGATGGCAGAGCCGTATCAATCGCCAGACCGCGCGCAGACAGACCGTAAACCTGGCCGGAGCCAATCACACGGAAATAGCTGGCGCCCAGCATGCTGACGATTTCGTCGTTTTTATCTTTGCTATTGATTGGATAAAGAACTTTAAAGCCTGCAAAACCCAGGTCTTTCACGGTGTCTTTATCGTGCTTCACATCGCCAAAATTAAAATAGTCCGGGCTGTATTTGATCTTACGTACCGCAGTTGCCGTCACTTCATTGATGGCAACCGGCGTGTCGAAATACATACCCTGGTGATAAAATTCAAGCTTGAACGGGGTTTTTATATTGTTCCAGTACGCTTTATCGTGATTAAACTGGATCTGCTGATAGTCCGCGTATTTCATGTCGCGGAAAACGGAGGGCAGGTTACTTTTCGGCGCTTCGTAGCCCTTATCAGCCATCGATTTAGCCTGTTTTGCGACGTCGTCGATGGAAAAAGACCATGCTGACGAGGTATACAGGGACAACAACACTGCCGCACCCAACCAACGCATTTTCATCATTTTTGATTTATGTTTCATAATAAGTAAGCACTTCCCCCTTTGTGTGCTTAATTCGATCCGATCCATTTTACTGGAAATTCAGGCAATCCGACAACATTATCACCGCTTTGTTCAGCGCACCGGCTCATGGATTAAGCAAGTGGAAGACCCTCGTTCCACTTTGCGTGCTTATCCTGGAGACAGAGGTGTCGGTCTTGGTGTAGGGTTGGCTTCGAATGTAACCACTATTAGTCTTATGGATAAGGCGAAAAGTCTGAGAATGCGCAACGTTATATGATCACTGCACCCACTCAACGTGAATACTTCCTCGACTCCATCCGGGCATGGTTAATGCTTTTGGGGATCCCGTTCCACATTTCACTGATTTACTCGAGCCACACCTGGCATGTAAACAGTATAGAGCCCTCATGGTGGCTGACACTGTTTAACGATTTTATTCACTCATTCCGAATGCAGGTGTTCTTCGTGATATCGGGCTATTTTTCCTACATGCTGTTTCTGCGTTATCCGCTGAAACGCTGGTGGAAAGTGCGCGTCGAGCGCGTCGGTATCCCCCTGCTCACCGCCATTCCGCTGCTGACGCTGCCTCAGTTTATGATGCTGCAGTATGTAAAAGGCAAAGCGGACAACTGGCAGAATCTGAGCGTGTACGAAAAATATAACACCCTGGCCTGGGAGTTGATTTCACATCTCTGGTTCTTGCTAGTGCTGGTGGTTATGACCACGGTGAGCCTGTGGATCTTCAGCCGCTTGCGCCGCCAGTTAAGCCGTCACGCGGAAGACCATTTCTCGACCATCACCTTTACCAGGCTTTCGTTTATCTTTCTGATACTTGGAATTGCTTACGGCGTGATACGCCGCACGCTGTTTATGGTTTATCCGCCTATTCTCAGCGACGGGCTGTTTAATTTTGTGGTGATGCAAACCCTGTTTTACATTCCATTCTTTATGCTGGGTGCGCTGGCCTTTATTTCGCCGAAGCTAAAAGCCCTGTTCATCACCCCATCACCGTGGTGCGCTGTCGGCTCTGCGCTGGCTTTCACCGCGTATTTGCTGAATCAAAAATACGGCAGCGGCAATGCGTGGATGTATGAAACCGAAAGCGTGATTACGATGTTGTTGGGGCTGTGGATGGTGAACGTGGTGTTTGCGCTCGGGCATCGTCTGCTGAATTTCAAATCGAAACGCGTGACCTATTTCGTTAACGCGTCTCTGTTTATCTATGTGGTCCACCATCCGCTGACGCTCTTTTTTGGTGCATACATCACGCCGCATATCGCCTCAAACACGCTGGGATTCTTCACTGGCCTAGTGTTTGTGGTGGGCATCGCCATTGTGCTGTATGAAATTCATCTGCGGATCCCGCTGCTGCGTTTCCTGTTTTCAGGCAAACCGCAGAACAAAGCGGAAAACCTCAACGCCACGCAATAATTCTCTGCGCGCCGGGTCTTCGGCGCGCTTACAGCAGCCACTCAACGGGTAACCACCAGGCCAGACGCACCAAAACGCGCTGCCAGAAACGGGTTGACGGCTCTTTCTTTAACACGATTTCCTGTCCGTCTTTATGCTCAATCCAGTTCAAGCGCCCCGTGTTATCAAGCCGAATTTGCCATGCCTCCTGCATCCGGGTTTTCAGGAAGCGTCGATGGATAATCTGCGCCAGCGTTTCGCTTTCAATCACAAATCCCATTTCGGTATTGAGCATGGTGGATCGCGGGTCAAAATTCAGCGAACCAATAAACACTTTCTGACCATCAATACTGAACGTTTTGGCATGGAGACTGGAACCGGAGTTCCCCGTCAATCCGCGATCGTGTAGTCCCGGCACGAAATCCTGCGTCGGTTTGAGTTCATACAACTCGATACCGTGTCGCAGCAGTTTTTTTCGCCAGCGCGCATAGCCCGCATGAACCACGGCTACATCGTTGGCCGCCAGCGAATTTGTGAGGATCGCGACCTTGACACCTTTACGCACCATTTGCAGGAGCAGCGCAACGCCTGCCCGAGTGGGGACAAAATACGAGGAGATAATATCAATTTGTTCGACCGGCGAACCCATCACATCCAGTAAACGCTGCGGCAGAAGGGAGTGACGTTTTGCTCGTCCCAACCCTTTACGCGGGTCGTCGCTGAGTAAACGGGTTTTTGCCCAAATCAGCGGCAAATCACGCGCCTCAAGCTGGGTGATGAACTGGCTGGACTCCAGCTTATTCAAATAACGTTGGGTTATCTCGTTCTGATACCATTCGTCCGGTGGCTGGATCCGTGCTTCAATTTCCGCTTCCGACAGTTCAAGAACCTGCTTTAGGGTGGAAACGCACGCGCTGTCCCAGTAGCGTTCAAAATCATCGGAAACATCCGCCACAACCGGCCCCACCGCCATCACATCCAGATCGGAAAAGAGCGGCGCGTCCCCTGCCCCGAAGTAGGCATCGCCAACATTTCGGCCGCCAATAATAGTGACTTCACCATCGACGGTGAAACTTTTATTGTGCATACGGCGGTTGAGTCGCGCGAAGTCGGTGAGATACCCCAGCGAGCGGAGCGTCCTGAAAGAGAAGGGATTGAATAGCCGTACATCAATATTTTGATGCGAATCGAGCAGACGTAAAATGGCGTCCAGCCCTTGGGTATTGTTATCGTCAAGCAGAAGCCGGACGCGCACCCCGCGCGTCGCCGCCGACAGCAAGACGGAAAACAACAGCCGCCCGGACATGTCGTCTTCCCAGATGTAATACTGCACATCTAAGGTTTTTTCCGCCATTTCCGCCAGCCGATAGCGGCAAGCGAAAGCGTCCAGGCTGTCGTCCAGGGGGAGAAGACCACATAGCCCCGGGTGTTCCGCGCTGACAGGCGCGATAGCACGCCCGAGCCGCGTTTTATGCGTCGGGGGTAAGTCCTCGTTGGATAAGGAGTCGCTGGTAAAGCTGGGCATTTTCTTCATCATAACAGACAAAGTATACCCGCTCCGGCAGAGGCTTGCGGGTGAGGAATTCTGAAACTGTATCCACCGCTATTTCTGCCGCAGCCGCTTTGGGATATCCGTAAACGCCAGTGCTGATGGCCGGGAAGGCCAGCGTTTTATACCCATTCGCGGCAGCCAGACGCAGACAGTTAAGATAGGCATCCTGTAACGTCCTTGCTTCGTGGTTTTCGCCCCCTTGCCAGACAGGCCCAACCGCATGAATGACCGCTTTGGCCGGAAGATCGCCCGCGATTGTAATGACCGCATGTCCTGGCGCACATTCGCCCTGTTGCTGGCGAACCGTTTTGCAGGCTTCTAACAGTTGCGGTCCGGCCGCGCGATGAATGGCACCGTCAACCCCACCGCCGCCCATTAATGATGGATTGGCTGCATTGACGATGACGTCAACCTCCATCGTAGTGATATCCCCAACAACAACTTCGATTTGCGGCTTCATATCCATTCCTCGACTACTCGTCTTTTAGTCAGTGTATAGCACGGGAATGTGGCGAAAAAGGAATTGATCAGAAAAGCCCCCCGCCACGGGACGGAGGGCTTTGGCTTAGCGATAGTCAATTTGCACAATGGCCAATGACTTTTCTGGATTGATATATTTCATGCTGACTCTGACGGTATCTGGATTCACGTTGCGACCGCTAATGGCATCCTGATAGCTCACTTGAGTCGTTTGCATCTGCCCGTCTTTAGGACAGGAAAGCGCAAACTGCTGCTTTTGCGGTGTGATTTCACACGGATTCTCGACAATCATCCCACGGAAATGAATAACACCGCCGTTAACGAGAGTTGCCGAAAATGCCGGTATTAGAGCAGATGAAAGCATCATCCCCACACCTAACATCATTTTTACGCTGAACGCGACCATGGATTGGTTCCTCAATGAGAAATCATCCTTGAGGGTGTCGTGCATTCCTTATTAACAGCATAGAGAGATTCATTAGGAACCGCCAAATTATCCAATGTATTGATTTCGTGAATATTTCATTCAGACGTCGGCCACTGTTGCGATAAATGCAGCGATTTCCCATCAGAAACGGTAACAACAATTTTGACCGATTCCTGAGGGGAGATATTTAAACTGAGACGGGACAAATCAATGGCTTGATTAGCCGGAAGAGAAAGCGTATTTCGCTGACTTGAAGTACTCTGCCCTCCTCCCCCTTGTCGGGAAGAGGTGATTTGAACCTGACAGACACAAGGCTCGGACAACGTCACCTGGGGAATAATGGTCGTCATGTCCCCATTTTGTGTGGTTTTAAATGTAATTTGGCTGGAGAGCGCAGCGAGGATCAGAAGAGTATGCATGATTAACTCCCGAAAAAAAACAGGGCAAAGGCCCTGTTTTTTTGTAGCACAGAGTGCGTATTAGTACTGATGCGCAGTGGCGTTGTTGCCGAAACCAACCTGAGTAACAGACACAGTTGAGCCAGATGCGGTCTGGTCTACTGCTGCGCCGTTGCCGCCGCCGAACTGTTTAACAGTCATAGTAGAATCTTTGCCATTCCACTGATCGAGGGTTGCGCTGTTACCGAAGCCATGCTGCACCAGTTCGATAGAGCTGTCATCAGAACCCTGGCCAACATCAGCACCGTTACCGCCACCGTGCTGAGAAATAGACAGTACAGAATCTTTAGCATTAGATTGCAGAGCAACAGCTGAGTTGCCGCCACCGGTCTGGTAAATGCTCAGAGTTGAGTTAGGACCGCTATTACCGCCACCCCAACCGCCACCGTGGCCGTATTGTGGAATTGCACCAGCCAGAGCACTGCCAGAAACTACGATTGCTGCGATTGCTGCCACTTTGAAAAGTTTCATGGTAAACCCCCATCGGATTGATTTAAGTCGTCGAAATAGTTAGCGTTGAATAACGCGAATAGCCATTTGCGACTGTCTCTGAACAACAACTGCTGTTTTTTGCGTACCATACTGCGTAATACTCGCTCTGTTACCCGAACCTTTCTGAATAATCATCGCGGTATTACCAAAAGCACCCTGCTGAATACTTGCATCATTCCCGTTGCCGGTCTGATCAATATAAGCAAGGTTATAAGTCCCTGATTGATCAACTTTCGCTCTATTGCTCCCCCCTTCCTGAGAAACAACGGACAGTAATTTTGAACCGCCCTGACGAACTTCTGCGTTATTACCCACGCCTTGTTGACCAATAATGGCTGCCTGATTATATGAAGACTTACTTATTTCATTAACCGCGAAGTTGTATTCCGAATTTGCCAAATCCGGACCTGCCGCGATTGATAACCCAGGCGCACCCAGTAATGTAAACATCATAAATAACGTTCTGTTTTTCATGTTGTCACCTGGACCTGGCTAAATAAACATCTCGGTGTTAACGCGATTCGTTTTTTGTTAACGCCGCGTTACGATGAAGAGTATGTCTTTCGAAACAATTTAAATATCTCACCCGCGAGTGTTATTTTTATTTAAAGGGTCACCTCAAAGTATTAATTAATTCTGAAATATGCTGATGCCAGCGTGACTTAGTATTTTTTATAAATATTTGGGTAACATACTTGTGTGCACTTCATGAGCTTTCCCCGCCTCGCATCATCGGCTCTCGTCCTTCCGGAAGGATGTCACATGACTCACTCGTCACAACTCACTCGATTTCTTAAGAGCATTCCGATCACAAAGGAAGTCGTAGACTTTCTCACAAACTCATACCTGAAAAGTCAGTAACATTAATAATTAATATATCTATAAATCAATAAATTAGAATAATTTGTATGATTTTTAAAATGTGTGCAGAAGAATTAACATGTACAACTTTTTTATCATATCGAAACATTTTTCAGACCTTAAATTCACAATTTAATATTGATTTTTACATCCTGTTACACCATTAACACTTGATTTAAAAATCGTAATAGCTAGATTGAAATCAGCAGTACGGAGTATTTTTTAATATTTACCTCTCTCTTGAGGTTATGTTCAGATTCTACACACAGCAGTGCAACATCTGTCAGTACCTCTGGTGTCCCCTTACCTATTTCAAGGGGACGGGTGCCAGGTGTTATAAAAAGTGGGGTTTCATCATGTTTAATGAAGTCCATAGTTTACAAGGTCATACATTATTGTTGATCACCAAGCCTTCCTTACAAGCGACAGCGTTATTACAGCATTTGAAGCAATCTCTGTGCTTGAATGGGAAACTGCATAATATTCAACGTTCTTTCGATGATATTGTTCCTGGCAGCATCATTCTTTTCGACATGATGGAAGCCGATAAAAAGCTGATTCATTACTGGCAAGATAACTTAAGCAGGAAAAACAATAATATCCGCGCGCTATTATTGAATACCCCTGATGAATATCCTTTCCGGGATATTGAAAGCTGGCCGCATATTAATGGCGTCTTTTACGTCACTGAAGACGAGACGCATGTGGTAGAAGGGCTGCAAGGTATTTTGCGTGGAGAGTGCTACTTTTCCCAAAAGCTTGCCAGCTATCTCATCACCCACTCCGGAAATTATCGCTATAACAGTTCAGAATCCGCGCTGCTCACGCACCGTGAAAAAGAGATCCTGAATAAATTACGCATCGGTTCTTCAAATATTGAAATCGCCCGTTCTTTATTTATCAGCGAAAATACCGTTAAAACGCATCTCTATAATCTTTTCAAGAAGATAGCTGTTAAAAACAGGACTCAGGCTGTTTCATGGGCAAACGATAACCTCAGGCGTTAATAACATGAAACGCACGTTGAGTTGGGTAGCGGCGGCGGGTTTTCTGCTTGCTGCGGGGAATCTTCACGCTGTTGAAGTGGAAGTTCCCGGATTGTTAACTGACCACACCGTCTCATCTATCGGCCACGATTTTTACCGAGCGTTTAGCGACAAATGGGAAAGTGATTATCCAGGCAACTTAACAATCAATGAGCGTCCCAGTGCTCGATGGGGAAGCTGGATCACAATAACGATTAATCAGGACGTTATTTACCAGACCTTTTTATTCCCGACGAAACGAGACTTTGATCAAAACGTAAGTTTTGCACTGGCACAGACCGAAGATGCGGTAAATCGCCTGCAAATCGACAAGGCTCTTCTGAGCACTGGCGATTTAGCAAAAGATGAATTCTGACGACGAATAATATCCGGAGGCTGTAATGCGTCTCGCACACACAGTGATTTCATTAATGCTGATTGCTCCACTGAGCTGGGCCGGGAGTATGACTTTCCAGTTCCGCAACCCTAACTTTGGCGGCAATCCGAATAACGGGGCTTTCATGCTGAATGAAGCCCAGGCTCAAAACTCCTATAAAGATCCCAGTTTTAAAGACGATTTCGGTGTCGAAACGCCTTCTGCACTGGATAACTTTACTCAAGCTATTCAGTCGCAAATATTAGGCGGCTTATTAACGAATATTAATACCGGTAAACCAGGTCGGATGGTGACCAATGATTTTATCGTCGATATCGCAAATAAAGATGGGCAACTGCAGCTGAATGTCACCGACCGGAAAACGGGTAAAACATCCACAATCCAGGTTTCCGGTCTGGCCAATAATTCAGCTGACTTTTAAACAACATCGAAATAAGGACAATACTCATGCAGCGCTTTCTGATTCTTGTTGCAGTGTGCTTATTGAGCGGTTGTTTAACTGCTCCGCCCAAAGAAGCCGCGAAACCAACATTAATGCCTCGGGCCCAAAGTTATCGTGATTTAACGCATTTGCCGATGCCAACAGGCAAGATCTTTGTCTCGGTATATAACATTCAGGATGAAACCGGTCAGTTTAAACCGTATCCGGCAAGTAACTTCTCCACCGCTGTACCGCAAAGTGCCACCGCGATGCTGGTCACTGCGCTTAAGGACTCACGCTGGTTTATTCCTCTGGAACGCCAGGGACTGCAAAACCTGCTGAATGAACGCAAAATCATTCGTGCAGCCCAGGAAAATGGGACCGCAGGCGTGAATAACCGCACACCATTGCAATCGCTCGTGGCGGCTAACGTGATGGTTGAAGGGTCCATTATCGGGTATGAAAGTAATGTGAAATCGGGCGGTGTCGGGGCACGTTATTTTGGTATCGGTGCTGACACGCAATACCAACTCGACCAGATTGCCGTCAACCTGCGTGTGGTCAACGTGAGCACGGGTGAGGTGTTGTCATCGGTCACCACCAGCAAAACCATTCTCTCGTATGAGGTTCAGGCCGGTGTGTTCCGCTTCATCGACTATCAACGACTGCTGGAAGGTGAAATTGGCTACACCTCGAACGAACCGGTCATGATGTGCCTGATGTCGGCCATCGAAACAGGGGTTATTTTCCTGATTAATGACGGTATCGATCGCGGCTTGTGGGACCTGCAGAATAAAAATGAAGTGAAAAATGACATTCTGGTGAAATACCGCGAAATGTCCGTGCCTCCTGAATCTTGATTCCTGATTCAGAAGCGCAAAAGAAAAGCGAGACCCGAGAGTCTCGCTTTTTTATTTGCTTAATACGGTGACGTTTTGTGCCCTTTCTCGTCGCGCCGCTAGCCATAGTCCGCTGTTCTTCATGGCGTAACCAAACACCAGGCCAAGTAGCAAAGACGGGACAATCATTTTCCAGTCGCCCTGACCGGCAAACGTTGCGCATGCGCCAATAAAGGTTCCAGGAACGAATGACAGCAACAGGTGCTTCGCCTGGATACACATCAAAAATGCCACCGCGCCTGTCATCATATAGCCCACGATCTCAAGATGCGGTGCCAGTGCGCTACCCTTCATGATAATGAGCGCCCACACCACGCCGCTCATCATGGTAGATCCGGAGATAAACAGCCCTTTAAGCCCGCCCTGTGGGCAAGCGAAATAGGCCGTACAGCCGAGGAATCCCGCCCAACTCAGTAACCCAAGGGACACAGCCACCCATCCCCAGAGTCCGGAGAGAATGCCTGTCGTGATTGCGATAGAAAGGAGTATGTTCATGGCGCGCATCTTATCAGATACGCGGCCACGAAATGGGATCATGAGCACATTTTATGCAAACCAAAATACACTGTTACATTTGAAATGTGACGAGTGTCACTCTTCATTCTCTTCCTGTAATTCATCCCACATGGCCGACACGGCATCACGGGTCAATGGGGCCATCGTCCGCCAGAAAGGCGACGTGGCATGCGCTTCGATTTTGCCCAGGAAAGCGCCGCACCATGGCAGCAGATAATCGGCGAACAGCGTTTCAAGTGCTTCGCTTTCATCTTCCCCGGCGTGATCTTCAATCCAGGACGCGGCCAACAACAGGGTGCCAATATGATCGGCAGGCGCATCCGTCAGCGGCATTCCACGCTCGGACAGAAACGCGCGCACTTCAGCTTCCGTTGCGCCCTCTTCCCATGCGGAACGATACGGCGATACGCGACACTCTTCGCCAACAAACAGGGCGTTGTAGTCCGCCGCGATCTGCTGCATATCACAGCTTTTTTGCAGACGCTCTAGCTGCTCATCCTGCTCCAGAGGCCAGTTTTCCGCGAGCTTGCCTTCGCGAATCAGCGTAAAGAGCGGCACCAGCAGCGGATCCTGCGGCTGACGGTAATACAAGGTGCCCAGTACGCGGCAAAGGATTGAAAACTCGTTCATTTCATTTTTCCATTACAATATTAAAGGTCTGCAAATTCAGGGATATGAGGCATACCGAGCGACTCAAGGAAATCGAGCATGCGGCGCGGCGTGACGTTAAGAATTCTCTCTTCCGGGAACCCCACCTCATCCAGCACTTTCCGACACTCGGTAAACTCACCCAGCGTAAACGCCGTGTGGGAATCAGAACCCAGCGCAACCATTCCGCCTGCATCGCGCACTGCCGCTGCGACGGCACGACAGTTCGCTTCACTGCCCATTCGGGAGTGTGTAAAGGAAGAGTTGTTGATTTCCAATGCCACACGGTGTTTGGCCGCCGCTTGCGCCACGGCCTGAATGTCGATAGGGAATTTAGGGTTACCGGGATGGCTAATAATGTGCACGTTGCCGCTGGCAATCGTCGCAATCATTGCCTGAGTATGGGTGTCCTTATCTTGCGGCGGGAACACCGGCTCATGAAAACCGGCGATAATCATATCCAGAGACGTCAGCATCGGGCCAGTACAGTCGATTTCACCGTCCGTATTTTTAATATTGGCCTCGATACCACGCAGTATCCCAACGCCATCAACCAGACGTGGCCAGATCCGCATATTCACAAAATGCCAGTAGTGCGGCGCATCAGCCATATCAGGACCGTGATCGGTAATGGCGAAAAGTTTAATACCTTTCAACCGGGCTTGCGCGATGTAGTCATGGAGGGTGCTGTAAGCATGGGTACTGGCGACGGTGTGCATATGCAGGTCAACGGGATACATCGGTCTCTCCTCTGATGTTTTACCAAAGGATAGCAGGAATGGGGGGTGAATATTAGCAAAAACCCGGCCAGTGCCGGGTTTGACTCACGCCGGAATCAGTAGCCGAGCTGTCTGTTGACCTGCCTGGTGGCCGCTTTCCCCTGCTCCAGATGCTCAATGGTGCGGGCAATATACGCCACGGCTTCTGCTGGACGCGTCACTGCCGCGATATGCGGGGTCATTGCCACGCGCGGGTGCGCCCACAGCGGGCTTTCGACCGGCAACGGCTCGCTGCTGTAGACATCCAGCATAGCGCCCTTGAGCTTGCCCGTATTCAGGGCATCAATCAGATCCTCCTCAATCACATGAACGCCGCGCGCCAGGTTCATCAAATAGCTTTCATCCGCCAGCTGATTGAGCAGCCCTTTATTGATAATTCCCACGGTTTCTGCCGTGTTCGGCAGCAGGTTAATCAGCACGCGCGTACCCTTTAAAAAAGCCGGAAGTTCGTCCGCCCCAGCGAAACTTTGCACACCAGGATACGTTTTGCGGCTGCGGCTCCAGCAACGCAGCGGAAATCCCCACGGTGCGAGCGCTTCAGCGACCTTCGAGCCCAGCACCCCGGCGCCCAAAATACCGATGGTAAAATCTTCACGCTGATAATCAGCCAGCGGCTCCCAGTGTGATTTCTGTTTGAGCGCCTGATAATCATCAAAACGGCGGAACCAGTGCAGCACCTGGCTAACGGCATATTCCTGCATTTGCTGACCCATACCAGTGTCTTCGAGTCGGAACAGGGGAATATGTTCTGGCAGCATTTCCGGATGGGCTTTCAGTTTACTCAGAATCGAATCGACACCCGCCCCAAGGGCAAACACCGCTTTCAGGTCGCGCCCCTGCAACATCTCGACTGGCGGATGCCAAACTAACGCGTAATCGGCATGTTCATTATCGCCGCGCTTCCACTCACGAACGCGTGCGCCAGGCAGGGCTGCCGTCAGCGCGTTGATCCAGTAAGGGGTATCAAACGTCGGGTGATAAAAGATGATATCCATAATGACTCCTGCCTTTTATTTCGCTGTTTTATGTGCATTTTCAACTGGATTGCCAGCATAACAAATTTATCTGGAAACTGCGTTGCTGATAAAAGAGACGCTTTCAGCACATTCAGGAATCATGTTGCTTAAAGTTTGTCTCAACACGCTAATTAACTGAAAAAGTTGATTGACGGCAGTTCGGCTTTTCCTTACATTAGCGCCCGTCCCAGCAGCAACGGGATGACAATACGGTGAGGTGTCCGAGTGGCTGAAGGAGCACGCCTGGAAAGTGTGTATACGGCAACGTATCGAGGGTTCGAACCCCTCTCTCACCGCCATATTTGAAGAAGAGCTCGCATAAAAATGCGGGCTTTTTTTTCGTCTGTCGAAACCCTGTTTCACGCGCCCCTGGCCCACATTCTCCTTAATTGACGCTAACCTATTCGTGAGAGTGATTATTGCTTAACCGAACAGCCGCCCATGCGCAAAATAAGCTTGACCGTTTTCGCGCAACTCCCTATAGTAGCGCCCCGTTGCCCCCTCGCGGTAAGGCAGCAGAACAATACGGTGAGGTGTCCGAGTGGCTGAAGGAGCACGCCTGGAAAGTGTGTATACGGCAACGTATCGAGGGTTCGAACCCCTCTCTCACCGCCATATTTAAAGAAGAGCCCGCATGAAAATGCGGGCTTTTTTTCGTCTGTTGTTTGTCACAATGAGTTTGCCACAACACCTTGCCCACAAAAAACAAAGCCCGGTTTCCCGGGCCTTGAGAGCAATCGCACACTCAATAATAGGCGTTTAAGGTATGCTGGCAGAGCGCCGAACGCACGCAGTCGTCTTTGGTAAAACGCACCACACCCACCATATCGTCTTCAACAAAACGTGACATAGCGTCGCTCAGGCCAGACTTCACGCCCGACGGCAAATCGCATTGGGTGATATCGCCATTGACGATAACCGTCACATTTTCCCCGAGGCGCGTTAAAAACATCTTCATTTGCGCAGCAGTCACGTTCTGAGCCTCGTCAAGAATCACGACCGCATTTTCAAATGTACGTCCGCGCATATAAGCGAACGGCGCGATTTCCACCTTGCCAATCTCTGGTCGCAGGCAGTACTGCATAAAAGAGGCACCCAGTCGTTTCACCAGCACGTCATAGACGGGTCGGAAATACGGGGCAAACTTCTCTGATATATCGCCGGGCAAGAAACCGAGATCTTCATCGGCCTGCAATACCGGACGGGTGACGATAATTCTGTCCACATCCTTATGAATCAGAGCCTCCGCCGCCTTAGCAGCACTAATCCAGGTTTTCCCGCATCCGGCTTCACCGGTGGCGAAGATCAGCTGTTTACTCTCGATAGCATTCAGGTAGTGCGCCTGAGCTTCATTACGCGCTTCAATAGGTGAATGATCGCGGCTGTCCCGCGCCATGCCAATTGCTTCTACGCCACTCATCTGCACAAGCGAGGTGACCGATTCTTCTTCACGCTGTTTATGGCTACGTGAATCCCGTCTCAGCACACGTTTTGCTTCGCGACGAGCTTTGATCACTGCTTTTTGTCTTCCCATGGATAGCACCTTGAGTTGTTGGTATTCATCACACGCATCGCCGTTGGCGACGCGATCAGGCGAACGAACATCTGAAGTTTGGCTTCCTTGTAAGCCATTGCTTGCCTTTTTGGATGACACACACGTACGGCTATGCGCACCGCGCTGTATGTCGGAAAAGTCAGGGTGATGCGTTGGGGAGGAGAATTTTGTGGTGAAGAAATCGCTGCCGGAGTCAGGGCCTCCGCGCTGTGTGGTGCGGTTGTGATGTTGCTTATGTCCAGTACAGGACCCAACCATTCGCGATCTCCATAGTGAATCGATATCACTGCCGGGAACTACCGCCGTCTTGTAATAAGTACATCAGGATTTATCATAAATGCAACATTTATTTTACCTGAATGCAACCTCAAGACCACTCCTGCAGTTGAGATGAGTCTCTTACAGGAATATTACAGAAATATAACAGAGGGATAGACATACGAAAAAATAATATCCCCGCGAAGTATCACGGGGATAAATTTACGCTTCGATCAGGCCTTGGGCGAGGTACGTACTTTCACCGCGCACGCCTGGCAGGGCAAAGAAATAGCCGCCGCCGATAGGTTTTATGTACTCTTCCAGCGCTTCGCCGTTTAAGCGTTTCTGCACCGTTAAGAAGCCTTTTTCCAGATCGTGCTGATAGCAGACAAACAGCAGCCCCATGTCCAGCTGGCCGGAGTTGGTGACGCCCAGAGAATAGCTGTATCCACGGCGCATCATCAGGTTCGACTGGGTTTCCGGCGTACGCGGGTTGGCCAGACGAATATGGCTGTCCAGCGCAATGGTATCGCCATCAGGGTCGCGCGCATAATCCGGCACGTCATGCTCGTTTTTCATGCCCAGCGGCGCACCGCTTTGTTTGTCACGACCAAAAATCGTCTGTTGCTCTTTGAGCGGCGTACGATCCCAAAACTCAACATGGAACTGGATAATCCGCACCGCCTGATAGCTCCCACCAACGGCCCATGCAGGTTCGCTCTGGTCCGCCGTCGTCCACACCACGCTTTTCATCAACGCCGCGTCAGTGCTATCCGGATTCGCCGTGCCGTCTTTAAAACCAAGCAAGTTAACCGGCGTCTCTTTCCCCTGGCTTCGCGCCGCGTGATCGGAGATAAATCCTTCACGCTTCCAGCGCACGCTGAGTAAATCCGGCGTGTGCTTGATGATGTCGCGCAAGGCATGGATCACCGTATCCTGGGTGTTGGCGCAAATCTGGATCAGCAGATCGCCATGACACAGCGCCGCATCCAGAGAATCATTTGGAAAACGCGTCATCTTCTGCAGCGTTTTCGGCTTGTGCTTCTCCAGACCATAGCGAGCGTCAAAGAGCGATTCGCCGACCGACACCGTGACGGTCAGGTTATCCGGGGCGATAAACGGCCCGAGAATGCCAGAATCCATCGGCGGCATGCGCGGGTTAGGCGTTTCGGGTGCCGGGCCGCCTGCCGTCAGAAACGCGATGCGTTTCGTCAGCACGCGGAACAGACGTTCCAGGTCCGCTTTGTCGCTGGCCAGCGAGTCAAAGGCGACCACCATCATGGCCGCCTGCTGTGGCGTCAAAATCCCACCCTGATGCTCGCCGTAAAACGGCTGCGTTTCCATCCGCGCATTGGGGGAGAGCGTACCCGGCGCGCTCTGCGGTTTTGCCGCATACGCTACCGGGCAGCCGCCAGCCAGCGCGAGCGCACCACCCAGTGCCCCCACGCCTTTCAGCAATCGACGTCGGGAAGGTTCCGCGACGCCGTACTCTTCTTTCTCGTTCATGATGCTTAGTCCAGACCCAGTACGCCACGCAGCTGAGCCAGATCTTCTGCCAGCGTGGTGATGGGTCCTTTCAATGCGTTGCGATCTGCATCGGTTAACTTGTCGTAGGTTTCATACCCGTCTTTCGTGCGGTATTTCGCCAGAATAGTGTTCACTTTTTTGAAGTTTGCATCCACTTTAGCCAGCAGCGCGCTGTTATCTTTTTGCAGCTGTGGACGCAGGAGTTCGACAATTTTCTGCGCGCCATCTACGTTGGCCTGGAAGTCCCACAGGTCAGTGTGGCTGTAGCGATCTTCTTCGCCGCTGATTTTGCTGGCGGCCACTTCTTCAATCAGACCCGCCGCGCCACCCACCACTTTTGATGGCGGGAAGGCCAGCTCGCTGATGCGTTTTTGCAGATCCAATACGTCGGTATTGAGCTGCTCAGCGTATTTTTCCATGCCTTTGGTGGAGTTGTCGCCAAACAGCGCTTTCTCAAGACGGTGGAAACCGGTGAATTTCGGATCGGCGGCCTTTTGCTCATAGTCGTCTTCACGGGCGTCAATGCTGCCGTCGAGGTCAGAGAACAGTTCGGCGATCGGCTCGATACGCTCGTAATGCTGACGGGTTGGTGCATACAGGGATTTCGCTTTTTCGATATCGCCCGCTTTCACCGCGTCGGTAAAGGCTTTGGTGCCAGTGACCAGGTCGGCGGTCTCTTTCGTGACGTACTCTTTATAGGCGGTGATTGCTGCGCCCAGGCTCAGCAACGCTTCGCCTTTTGCCGCATCAGCTGTTGCTTCACCTTTGACGATCAGCTTGCCTTTCGGGTTAGTCAACAGACCGCAGGTCATGTCATATTCGCCCGGTTGCAGGTTCGCGGTCATTTTTTGGCTAAAACCAGGAGCGATGTTTTCACGCTCTTCCACAACCATCACGCCTTTGAGGATTTCCCACTCCAGCGCCTTCTGGCTATGGTTTTGAATAATAAATTGCGTTTTACCGCTATTGACCGTGATCGTCATCGGCTCACACTGTTTATCGTTCACGGTGACTTTCACCTGAGGAACATCAGCCGCCTGAGCAGAAAACGCATACGCAAACAGCGCTGCCACACCAACCTGTAACGCACTACGACGAAATTGAATTGCCATGACCCTTCCCTATTAAAAGTATGTTGTAACTACTCGTGTACGCACTGTGCACATCAGGGCGCAGAACGCGACGGCTGAGTGCTGGGGCGTGATGGCATAAAGAACAGCACCAGCGCCGGAATCAGATAGATGAAATACATCGCCACTTCGCTGACGCTCGGGGTTTCCTGATAGCCAAAAATACCTTCGAGCAGCGTCCCGGTAAGCGAATGGGTGGAGAGAATATTGCTGAGATCGAACGCGACGTCCTGGAAATGGTTCCACAGGCCCGCCTCATGGAAAGCACGAATCGCCCCCGCCGCCAGACCCGCGGCCACCAGCAGAATAAACAGGCTGGTCCACTTAAAGAACGCGCCCAGATTCAGGCGAATGCCGCCCCAATAAAGCATAAAGCCCAGCACCACGGCGGTTGCCAGGCCCAGCATCGCACCGATTGGCGGCCAGATACCCACATCCTGCTGGAACGCCGCCAACAGGAAGAAGACCGACTCCAGCCCTTCGCGTGCCACGGCGAAAAAGACCATCAGGATCAGCGCCCAACCGTGGCTGTTGCTTTTTTGCAGCGCGTTATCGACCGCCTGCTCCAGTTGAACTTTGACGTTGCGCGACACTTTACGCATCCAGAACACCATCCAGGTGAGGATCACCACGGCGATCGCCGCAACGATGCCTTCGAACAGTTCCTGCTCTTTTTGCGGGAATTCACCGGTGGTTTCGTTGATCAGAATACCCAGACCCAGGCAGAGCGCGACGGCGAGGAAAACGCCAATCCACATCACGCCGATCCAGCGCCCTCGTTGGGTTCGCTTGAGATAGCTGGCGATCAAGCTGACAATCAAGGCCGCTTCAAGACCTTCACGTAACATAATGAGAAATGGAACAAACATGCCGACACCTTAAATGTTTATCGCGGTCAACTGATGCAAAGAAAGGTAAATTCTTGTGATAGTGATTATCATTACGGCACAAATAAACACAAGCAAAATATGTGGGGTTTTGATGACGAGATGTAAATCGCTCGCCTGTTAATAATTTCATTCGTTATCGTTATGTGTATAACTTATAACGTAAATGCCCATTTACGCTTACCCGTCACTATGGCTAAATAAGCGCTTCGATAACCTGCTGAAAATCTAAAATGTATAACTTTGTCCATTTCCTGCTGGCGCTGGTGATTATTCTTGCGCTCGCCTGGCTGGTGAGTTTCGACCGCCGAAAAATTCGTATTCGCTACGTTTTACAGCTTATTGTCATTGAAATTGCGCTAGCTTTCTTTTTCCTGCACGCGGAAAGCGGACTCTTCGTGATTAAATATGTCTCCGGATTCTTTGAATCCCTGCTGAAATTCGCAGCAGAAGGAACAAACTTTGTCTTTGGTGGGATGGGTGAAAAAGGACTGGCGTTCATTTTCCTCGGCGTTCTGTGCCCGATTATTTTCATCTCTGCGCTGATTGGTATTCTCCAGCATTGGCGAATTCTGCCGATTTTTATTCGCGTTATCGGCACGCTGCTGTCCAAACTGAACGGCATGGGAAAACTGGAATCGTTTAACGCCGTCAGCTCCCTGATTTTGGGTCAGTCGGAAAACTTTATTGCGTATAAAGGTGTGCTGGGCGATCTCTCCTCTCGCCGCCTGTTCACCATGTCTGCTACCGCGATGTCGACCGTTTCGCTGTCGATTGTCGGCGCATATATGACCATGCTCGATGCCAAATTTGTGGTCGCTGCGTTAATTCTGAATATGTTCAGCACCTTTATTATTTTGTCGGTCATTAACCCGGCGCGACCAGAAGCCGAACCCGAAATCAAACTGGAAAAACTGCATGAATCTCAGAGTTTCTTTGAGATGCTTGGCGAGTATATTCTGGCTGGTTTTAAAGTGGCGATGATTATTATGGCGATGCTGATCGGCTTTATTGCCATTATTAGCGCCATCAACGCTCTTTTCTCCAGCGTATTTGGCATAAGTTTCCAGCAAATTCTCGGCTACGTATTTTATCCGCTAGCATGGCTGGTGGGCATTCCGCTGAGCGATGCGTTAAATGCGGGCAGTATTATGGCGACGAAACTGGTGGCGAATGAATTTGTGGCGATGATTGAGCTGCAAAAAATAGCCGGTCAAATGACGCCGCGCGGCCTGGGCATTCTGTCGGTCTTCCTGGTCTCCTTTGCCAACTTTGCGTCCATCGGGATTATCGCGGGTGCGATTAAAGGCCTGAATGAGCAGCAAGGAAACGTGGTTTCTCGCTTTGGTTTGCGTCTGGTCTACGGCGCGACGCTGGTGAGCCTGCTGTCGGCAAGCTTCGCCGGATTAGTATTGTAAAAAATAACGGCGGGATTTCCCGCCGTTTTCTTAGAACTGAACGCAGACCGGCTGATCAACACGCATCACCGATTCCTGCGCAAACCGGGATTTATACACCCCGCGCAAGGCTTCAATATTCTTCTCGCTCTGGGCATCTTTGCCGTGGATCAGCATCAACGCTTTGCTTGGCTCACGCGCCACTTTGCCGTCATTACCCAGCCACTGACCGCGCGCATCAAACACCGTTAAGCCATCACGAAAACGTGGCGTCACGTCCTGATCCACAAACTGCTGCCACTCCTGACCGGTGATCTGTTCCCCTGCCGGACGGTTCAGCCCGAAATACAGCGTGGTCTGCTGCATCTGATTATCGGCTTTGCAGGTGGCGTCAGCGGTGCTGTGCGATGGTGCGTTGCAGCCTGCCAGCATCAAGATCGCGGCAGCCATCAGCCCTGTTTTGATTGTCATTCTTCGCTTTCCTCATTGTTATAAGCACAGCGATATCAGCGTAAATGGCGGGATTTAGCAAGAGGGATTGAGGGTTTCCCTCTCCCGTTTGGGAGAGGGAGAGGAATCACATCACTCGGCCTGCAACTTAGACGGCGGTGCCGTATGGTACTGCGCATCCGCTTCGGCGAAGCGTTGTTGCATCGACGCCGACGGTGCTTTGCCCAGCAGGCTGAACACCACGATACCGATACTACCGAAGATAAAGCCTGGAATGATTTCGTACAGGCCCAGCCACGCGAACTGCTTCCAGACGATAACCGTCACCGCACCGATAATCATCCCGGCTAGCGCACCATTACGCGTCATACGTGACCACAGCACGGAGAACAGCACCACCGGGCCAAACGCAGCACCAAAGCCTGCCCACGCGTAGCTTACCAGACCTAACACGCGGTTCTCCGGGTTAGCGGCCAGTGAAATAGACACCAACGCTACCACCAGCACCATAAAGCGCCCGACCCACACCAGCTCTTTCTGGCTCGCGCCTTTACGCAGGAAGGCTTTGTAGAGATCTTCCGTAATCGCACTGGAGCACACCAGCAGCTGGCAGCTCAGCGTCGACATCACCGCCGCCAGAATGGCAGACAGTAGAATACCGGCAATCCACGGGTTAAACAGAATCTGCGCCAGCTCGATAAACACGCGCTCGGCGTTCTGATTGACCGCTCCCGCCAGCGCCGGGTTATTCGTGAAGTAGGCGATACCGAAGAAGCCGACGGCACACGCACCGGCCAGACACAGGATCATCCACGTCATACTGATACGACGGGCATGAACGATGGTGTGGTGGGAATCGGCGGCCATGAAACGCGCCAGAATATGCGGCTGACCAAAGTAGCCCAGGCCCCAGCCCATCAGCGAAACAATGGCCACGAAGTTAAGCCCTTTCAGCATATCGACGTTTTCAATGCTCTTCTGTTTGATCACTTCCAGCGAATCACCAAAGCCGCCAACCGTGATAATCACAATCACCGGGGTCAGGATCAGCGCGAAAATCATCAGACTCGCCTGCACGGTATCGGTCCAGCTCACCGCCAGGAAACCGCCAACGAAGGTATAAATGATGGTCGCAGCGGCACCGGCCCACAGCGCCGTTTCGTAGCTCATCCCGAAGGTGCTTTCGAACAGACGCGCACCCGCCACAATGCCAGAGGCACAATAGATGGTGAAGAACAGCAAAATGACCAGCGCGGAGATAATGCGCAGAATGCGGCTTTTATCCTCGAAACGCCCGGTGAAGTAATCCGGCAGCGTCAGCGCATTGTTGTTTAACTCGGTGTGAACGCGCAGGCGCCCCGCCACCAGCTTCCAGTTGACCCATGCGCCCAGCGTCAGGCCAATAGCTATCCAGCTTTCAGAAATCCCCGAGATAAAAATCGCGCCCGGCAGGCCCATCAGCAGCCAGCCGCTCATGTCGGATGCACCCGCAGACAGCGCGGTGACCATCGGCCCTAAACTGCGCCCGCCCAGAATATAATCATCGAAGTTCTTCGTTGATCGCCACGCCAAAAACCCTATCAAGATCATGCCAAAAATATAAACGAGAAATGTCACCAGCATCGGTGTGCTAATAGCCATTCAAATTCTCCAAAATGTCGAGCGACAGCCTTCCGGGCCGCCTTATTATTTCATCACCGGAACGTAGTGATGCGTGTATGTGTTTCTGTTGGGCGCGCGTATCCTGCCGTAAGCGTTCCCCTTTCACAAATGATTTAACACTGCATTTACATCAAATTCATCCCTGGTTTTATACGTCTTTTACAGAGGTTGCACTCGCTCACGCTTTTACGGGTTGCACCTTTTAAAAGTGTTAAGTGCCGCATAAAAACAGGGTTCACACGCAGAATCCAGCACTTTTTTCCAGCTTACCTTCTGTTAACAATTCATTCATTTTTCAGCTTGCAAACCATGTCACATTTAACGCGGTTGCACAAAGTTGCAACATGGTGGATATTTCACGCTAACTACAAAACATCACTACAGCACAACAGGAGTTTTGGCATGGGCATGACCACCATGGGGGTTAAGCTGGATGACGCGACCCGCGAACGGATTAAAAGCGCCGCCACTCGAATTGACCGCACACCGCACTGGTTAATTAAGCAGGCCATTTTTAATTATCTGGAACGTCTGGAAAGTGAAGACGGTTTACCGGAATTGCCTGCCCTGCTGGCCGGAGCGGCCAACGAAAGCGAAGATACGACGCCAGCCGTTGAAGAAATTCATCAACCTTTCCTCGATTTCGCCGAACAGATTCTGCCGCAGTCCGTTAGCCGCGCGGCCATCACCGCCGCGTATCGCCGTGCCGAAACCGACGCCGTCCCAATGCTGCTTGAGCAAGCACGCCTGCCGGAGCCGATTGCCTCGCAGGCGCACAGCCTGGCGTATCAGCTTGCCGACAAACTCCGCAACCAGAAAACCGCAACCGGTCGCGCCGGAATGGTGCAAGGGCTGTTGCAGGAGTTCTCGCTTTCGTCGCTGGAAGGCGTGGCGCTGATGTGCCTGGCCGAAGCGCTGCTGCGCATCCCGGATAAAGCCACCCGCGATGCGCTAATCCGCGACAAAATCAGCAACGGCAACTGGCATTCTCACATTGGCCGCAGCCCGTCGCTGTTTGTGAACGCCGCGACCTGGGGTCTGTTGTTTACCGGCAAACTGGTGTCGACCCATAACGAAGCCAATCTCTCGCGCTCCCTGAACCGCATTATCGGTAAAAGTGGCGAGCCGCTGATCCGCAAGGGCGTGGACATGGCGATGCGCCTGATGGGCGAACAGTTCGTGACCGGGGAAACCATTTCCGAAGCGTTGGCAAACGCCCGCAAGCTCGAAGATAAAGGGTTCCGCTACTCCTACGATATGCTGGGTGAAGCGGCGCTCACCGCCGCTGATGCGCAGGCGTATATGGTCTCTTATCAACAGGCGATCCACGCGATTGGCAAAGCCTCTAACGGCCGCGGTATCTACGAAGGTCCGGGCATTTCGATCAAGCTTTCTGCCCTGCACCCGCGCTACAGCCGTGCGCAGTATGACCGCGTGATTGACGAACTCTATCCGCGCCTGAAGTCATTAACCCTGCTGGCGCGCCAGTACGACATCGGCATTAACATCGATGCCGAAGAAGCCGATCGTCTGGAAATCTCTCTCGACATGCTGGAAAAGCTGTGCTTCGAGCCAGAGCTGGCGGGCTGGAACGGGATTGGTTTTGTCATCCAGGCCTACCTGAAACGCTGCCCGTTTGTCATTGATTACCTCATTGATTTGGCTTCCCGCAGCCGTCGTCGTCTGATGATTCGTCTGGTGAAAGGCGCTTACTGGGACAGCGAAATCAAACGTGCGCAAATGGACGGCCTGGAAGGCTATCCGGTCTACACCCGCAAGGTCTACACCGACGTCTCTTATCTGGCCTGTGCGAAAAAACTGCTTGGCGTGCCGAACCTGATTTACCCGCAGTTCGCCACCCACAACGCCCATACGCTGGCGGCAATTTACAGCCTGGCCGGACAAAACTACTATCCAGGCCAGTATGAATTCCAGTGCCTGCACGGCATGGGTGAGCCGCTGTACGAGCAGGTCACCGGCAAAGTGGCGGATGGCAAACTGAACCGTCCATGCCGCATTTATGCTCCGGTCGGCACGCACGAAACGCTGCTGGCGTATCTGGTGCGCCGTCTGCTCGAGAACGGCGCGAACACCTCGTTCGTGAACCGCATCGCCGACACTACGCTGCCGCTGGATGAGCTGGTTGCGGATCCGGTTCAGGCGGTGGAAAAATTAGCCGCACAGGAAGGCCAAATCGGTCTCCCGCACCCAAAAATCCCTCTGCCGCGCGAGCTGTACGGAAAAGATCGCGTCAACTCTGCGGGCCTGGATCTGACGAACGAACACCGTCTGGCGTCGCTCTCCTCCGCCCTGCTCAACAGCGCGCTGCAAAAATGGCAGGCCAAACCGATTCTTGAGCAATCGGTCGACGCCGGTGAAATGCAGCCGGTGGTTAACCCAGCCGAACCAAAAGATGTCGTCGGATTTGTGCGCGAAGCAACCGAAAGTGAAGTCGAACTGGCGCTGGAAAATGCCGTCAATAACGCGCCTATCTGGTTCGCCACGCCACCGCAGGAGCGTGCGGCGACTCTGGAACGCGCCGCGATCCTGATGGAAGGCCAGATGCAGCAATTGATCGGCATTCTGGTGCGCGAAGCGGGTAAAACCTTCAGCAACGCGATTGCCGAAGTGCGCGAGGCGGTTGATTTCCTGCATTACTATGCGGGCCAGGTGCGCAACGATTTCGATAACGAAACCCACCGCCCGCTCGGTCCGGTGGTCTGTATCAGCCCGTGGAACTTCCCGCTGGCCATTTTCACCGGACAGATCGCGGCCGCGCTGGCCGCCGGTAACAGCGTGCTGGCAAAACCCGCCGAGCAAACCCCGCTGATTGCCGCTCAAGGGATCAACATCCTGCTGGAAGCAGGCGTTCCGCCAGGTGTGGTACAACTTCTGCCAGGCCGAGGCGAAACCGTCGGCGCGAAGCTGACGTCGGATAACCGCGTACGCGGGGTGATGTTTACCGGCTCGACCGAAGTGGCGACGCTGCTGCAACGTAATATCGCGACGCGCCTTGATCCGCAGGGTCGCCCGACACCGCTGGTCGCCGAAACCGGCGGGATGAACGCCATGATCGTGGATTCTTCCGCCTTGACCGAACAGGTGGTGGTGGACGTGCTGGCCTCGGCGTTCGACAGTGCCGGTCAGCGCTGCTCTGCCCTGCGCGTACTGTGCTTGCAGGACGACATCGCCGACCACACGCTGAAAATGCTGCGTGGTGCGATGGCCGAATGCCGTATGGGGAATCCAGGACGCCTGACCACCGATATCGGTCCGGTGATTGATGCCGAAGCCAAAGCCAATATCGAACAGCACATCCAGGCGATGCGCGCCAAAGGCCGTCCAGTCTTCCAGGCGGTTCGTGAAAACAGCGAAGACGCCCGCGAATGGAACACCGGGACATTTATCGCCCCGACGTTGATTGAGCTTTCAAGCTTCGACGAGCTGAAAAAAGAGGTCTTCGGCCCGGTGCTGCACGTGGTGCGCTATAGCCGCAACAACCTTGAAGCGCTGGTGGAACAAATCAACGCCTCCGGCTACGGCTTGACGCTCGGCGTGCACACCCGAATCGACGAAACCATCGCGCAAGTCACCGGCAGTGCGAAAGTAGGGAACCTGTACGTCAACCGCAATATGGTTGGCGCAGTGGTCGGCGTGCAACCGTTTGGCGGTGAAGGGCTATCCGGAACGGGTCCGAAAGCCGGTGGTCCGCTGTATCTGTACCGTCTGCTGGCGAACCGTCCAGAGAACGCGTTGGGCATTACGCTGGCGCGACAGGATGCTGAGCGCCCGGTCGATGCGCAAGTGAAAGCCCTGATTTCGCAGCCGCTGGACGCGCTGGCGAAATGGGCAGAAAAACGCCCGGAACTGCGCGCGTTGTGTCAGCAGTATGGCGAACAGGCGCAGGCCGGTACGCAGCGTCTGCTGCCTGGTCCAACCGGCGAGCGCAACACCTGGACGCTGATGCCGCGCGAGCGCGTGCTGTGCGTCGCTGATAATGAACAGGATACGCTGGTGCAGCTGGCGGCCGCTATGGCGACGGGTTGTGAAGTGCTGTGGCCGGAAGACGGTTTGCACCGCGACCTGGCAAAACAGCTGCCGAAAGAGGTTTCCGGTCGTATTCGCTACGCGAAGCCCGACGTCCTGATTGCCCAGGCCTTTGACGCGGTGATTTACCACGGTGATTCCGACCAGCTACGTGAGTTGTGCGAGCAAGTTGCGGCACGTGACGGTGCGATTGTTTCGGTTCAGGGCTTTGCCCGTGGCGAAACCAATCTGCTGCTGGAGCGTCTGTACGTGGAGCACTCGCTCAGCGTCAACACCGCGGCGGCGGGCGGTAACGCCAGCCTGATGACAATCGGGTAACGCTGTGCTAATAAGGCTCCGGAAACGGGGCCTTTTTTTAGGGTGAAATGATGAAACGATTAATGATAACCGCAGCAGCGTTGCTGTTTAGCGCTAGCGCGCTGGCAGACGATTGCGCCAATGCCAACACGCAGTCCGAGATGAACATATGCGCTGCCCAGCAGTATCAGGCGGCGGATAAAAAACTGAATCAAACGTATCAGGATGCAATGAAGCGCGCCGCAGTCCCTCAGCGCGATCTGCTCAAAAAAGCGCAGCAGGCGTGGATCACCCTGCGTGATGCCGATTGCGCCTTCGCCGCCTCCGGCACGGCGGGCGGCAGCGTTCAGCCGATGATCCTGAATCAATGCCTGGCGGAAAAAACCACTGACCGTGAAGCGTTCCTTGCCTCAATGATGCAGTGTGAAGAAGGCGATTTAAGCTGCCCGCTGCCGCCGGCCAATTAACGCAGGCGAATGCCTTCGATAATCATGCGCTGGACGTTATCGACCGCGCTCTGGAAAAACGCTTCGTCCTGGAGCGTTTTTCCAGTCACCGCTTCGACCTGACTGCCAAAATCCGCGTAGTGCTGGGTCGAGGCCCAAATCATAAAGATCAGGTGATGCGGATCCACCGCCGCCAGCTTGCCGCTCTCCACCCATCCCGCAATAATCGCCGACTTCTCGTCGATCAATTGCTTTAAATCACCGCTCAACTCCGCCTGTAAAAGCGGTGCCCCCTGCAGCATCTCCATGCAAAACAACTTTGAAGCCTGCGGATAATCGCGGGACACCTCGAGTTTGAGCCGAATGTACTCTTTTATCGCCACCAGCGGCGTGAACTCTTCCCGAAACGCCTTCAGCGGTGCGAGCCAGATATCGAGAATTTGTTGCAGCACCGCCACGTAGAGTGCTTCTTTCGAGGGGTAGTAATAGAGCAGATTGGTTTTCGATACGCCCGACAGCTCGGCGACCTGTTCAAGACGGGTGCCATGAATACCGTATTGCGAAAAGGTATCCAGCGCCGCACTCAAAATAGCCTGTTTCTTAGCACTGACCGCTCGCGAGCGTTTACCGGGGGTTTGCACTGCGCCTTGTGTCATCTGCGCTCTCCTTGTTGGTTTGCATCAGCATAGCAAAACCGCCGCTGACTCACGACCTCTTGCACCGCAATGTGCTTGTAGTAGCAAAGAGGAAAGCACTTTAGCAGCGAGAGGAGGGATCGGATGGACGCGGGTGGGTGGATTATTGAGGGTTGTTCTTTAGGCGATTACGTCTGGATTTGCCAGACCTGAGCCGGTACTGGAAATCATGATGAAGAGCTCACAGCCTTTTGTGACGTTGCCTGTGAGGAGTTATCGGGCTGTCGCAAAGCAGGAACCAGACAAGCGCCCTGCTCTTTGATTTATTGCAGATGGCCCGTTATTCATCCAGGCCATCCGCTTCAGCATGGACCATCAAGATCCGATTAATGGTAATTAATCCAGGAGCGGTTTGCGGTTTTCTTTCGCCGGCTCTGGCTTAAGTTTTTCAACGGGAATACTGCACATGCTTTCAGCGATTATCCCAAAAAGAGAGTCTTTCGGGTAAGTTTCCCATTGCCCCACATCCAGTCCCGCATGGACAAGATCGCCCTCCGCGAACGGTTTGGAAAAAAGCGAACGTCCCATAACAGCACGCTGGTTTTTGTCGCAGTTAATCACATCGATTGCCCGGGAGCTGGAAACGTAGACGGGTGGATTTTTTATAATCAGTGTCCGCTCAGCGTAGTTATTGATGAGATAAAACCGGCGTAAGTGGCTGTTACCCTGATAAGTTGAAATCACCCTGAAATCGACATACGAGGTAATGCTCTCATCTTCGAGGATTTTTATGAGACCAGCCGGTGCTTTGGCTGGCGTTTGCGGCTGGGGTTTAGTCATCCCAGTACAACCCGTCAGCATAAGTAATACCATCCACGTTAGCTTTTTCATTTTACTGCCCCACCTGATAAATCAGGTCGTAATGTCTTTAGCATGTCAGGCGTTACATTTCCCTGAACTGAACAGAGCAGTAATGTCCCTTCTTTGCCTTTGCTGAGCATCAGAAGCTTTTCGGCACTTTGTTCTGCCGGAGCAATACCCGACACCGCCTGCGCATTTTGTTCCCAGGCACTTTTTGCGTCTGCTTTAATCATCGTCTGAGAAATATAATCATCTCCAGCCTTAGTCCAGGTTAAATGATCAAGCCTGGACATGACCTCTTCCTGTGATTCTTTGAAAACCAACCCCCAGTAATAGTACTTACCGTAATTGATTTCATTGAGGTTGCTGGTTTGCAGGAAATATCCCGATAGCGTCAAATTTAATTCATGTAGAGGTTGGGCAAACCAGAGGGTGCCATTACCGTCAGCGGGCGCTTTGAACCAGGCCTGAGAGTGCTTGTCGACAGTCAAAGGTGCTACGCGGCTGAGTTTGGCTCGCTGATGATAAATCTCACTGAAAAATGTCGTGTCACAACGCGTCAGGCTTTGCGTCAACGTATTGGCGTGAAGAGGTAATGTTACCCCTGTCATTCCCAGCATGAACCCAATGGAGCAGATAATTTTACGCATGTAATATCCCTATAATAAAAAAAGACGCTATTTTTATCGGCGTACTGCGAGGAGACTTTACGCTTTTTTCTTTCTCTCCATTATCAAGCATATTAAAAATATGACCTCGCAGTTATGTCCTCTCCCTGCCGCGTAGCCCCTTGAGCACTGTACATTCCATACACATTTAATATCTTTGCAGTGAAACCCTGGTTCTGACCGAATAGCGCAGTGGGCATGCAGCGGTTTGTTTCTTATCAATAGAGAGAAGGTCAGTCTGCCCTTTGCCTCATGATGGTTAACGCTGATCCCTTCTGACATGTTGTAATACCCTGAACACCATACGTTTATGAAGTCATAAGCGATGAAATCAGATACCCCAGCGCGCCTGGAGAGGAAAAATGGACAAGTACGCGGAACGACTTACAGGATTTATGCATGCCGTAGGCTGTATGAATGATGCGGCAAACCGCGTGTCTGACTATTACGTGGTGAAACTTGAAGAGAGCGACAGCATGCTGACATCTCTTGCGATATATCACTTGACCATCACAGATAAGTTTCCTGCCGCATACTGGCACCCGCAACTGAAAGCCTGCGATGAAAAAATGTTTATGGAAAAGGTCGCGTCATGGTTTTTTGAGCATCAGGATACTCAGCGACTGCCTTCCTCACTCAAGCAGAACCTGCTCGCCCATTTTCAGGATGGGCTGACTGAAATGACCGGTATTGCGCACTACTTTACTCTCATCACCAGCCCACCCGTTTGGTATGGTTCCCTTTACGATGAATTCGTCATTGAGTCACCCTATGGCAGATTCCTCGTCCATTTTAGTTGCCACGACTGACGCCTTTATCACCCTCCTGCGTCAACACATTTTCGCTTAATAATGTGTTTCACGGCCTAATCAGCCGCGGGCAAAATGAGTGGCCTCAGCCGATGCGGTGACATAGCTCGCGTAAAATCCCTCCCGTCTGACAAACAAATAAACCTTTATATCGCTGTGTGTTTATTTGCGCGGAGTAAACAGATGGCTTTTTTTTGCACAGGTACAATGCTGTTTTGAGTAAAACAAATAATGGTATCGACCATGCTTAATGAATATAAAAAGAAAATATTTTTTAACCATTTGATTTTAATGAACTAAAATAGGGTGTAATGATGACATCAAGAATAGCCTTGGCACATATATAAATAGCACTGTAACTAAATTATAATTCTTTAACATCCGGTTGTTATACGAGGTCAGAATGCGTTCAATTATCATGCTGTTAAGCTTTGTGCTCTCTACACAGGTCTGGGCGGGTGAGCTTTCCAGACCTACCGGTAAAGTCCTTTTAACACTGTCCGGTAATATCGAAAATACCAATGAAGGTGGAAAAGCCGTTTTTGATCTCGCTAGCCTTGAGAAACTGGGTATGGTCAGTTTTCAGACCACATCACCCTGGTATGATGGCCGCACAACCTTTACGGGTATTTCACTGCAAAAGCTCATGGATTATGTCGGGGCGAAAGGTTCTGTTGTTAAGGTCATTGCCCTCAATGACTACACCACCGAAATCCCCCTCAGCGACTTTAAGAAATACAACGTGATACTGGCTTTAAAAATCAACGGAGAATATATGCGTGTCCGTGATAAAGGCCCGTTGTTTGTGGTTTACCCCTATGACAGCATGCCTGACCTGGATAATCAGATTTATTATTCACGGTCAGCCTGGCAGGTCAGTAAAATGAATATTGAGTAAGGGGTCAGAAGACCATCATGAACAGAATTCTGGCTGGCATCATTTTTTTCCTTTTTATATCTACCGGGTATATCTCTTTCCTTGTGCATGAAAGGCAGCAAGAGTTACAGAAACTGACTCACTACGCCGCTGCCTGGTCTGCTGCACAGATGGTATCAGAATATTACCGGTTTGAATCGGTGCTTGGTCTTTACACTAGCGACGAGACGATAACGCTGGATGATGTGCGCATGCGTCTCGACATTATGCTCAGCCAGAGCGATTTAATGAAAGAAGGTGATCTGAGGAATTATATCGAAAGTAATAAAGCCTATCATGCGCTTGCGCTACAGCTTGAAAAGAAACTTGAGTATCTGGATATTCATCTTGACAAGATGAACCGCTCAGAGCTCCAGGCATACCTGAAAACAATGCAGACGCTGGATGCCCCCCTGAGCCGTCTATCGTCCGGCGCGTTAGACAAAGATATTAACTCAATTAATGACGCCAACCACAAAATCAAAACTCTGTACTATATTTACTCAGCAACGTCTGTATTGCTGATAATAATGAGTGCGATCCTGGGTTTGCTGATATTTTATCAAAACAGAAATATTCAGAAAGCACATCTTCAGGTAAAAAATCTGGCTGAAGAACTGCAGGAATCGAAAGAAAAACTGCAGGTCCAGAATACAAAGCTGGAATATGACGTCTACCACGACTCTCTGACCGAGATGAATAACCGCCATTTTTTTTGGGGCAACTTAAATGAGACCATCGAGAACGCAGTAAAAAGCAATAATACTGTGACTGTGATGTTGTTTGATTTAGATCGATTCAAGGTTGTCAATGATACGTATGGTCATGATGTCGGTGATATGTTATTACGCCAGATATCACAACGTCTGATTTCGATGGGCCTGACGTCCGATACGCTGTATCGTTTAGGCGGTGATGAATTTGCGTTTCTTTCGAGTGGCCTGACGGAAAGCAGTGCCGTTTCACTCGCCCAAAATATATGCGATGCGATCAACCAGCCTTACACTATTTATAATACGATTATCAATATAACTACCAGTGTCGGCATTGTTATCTCAGACACTGAACGCCGCTCAGACTATCTCTATAAATTTGCCGATCTGGCCCTTTATGAAGCCAAAAATGAAGGCGCGGGTAAGATAAAAGTTTTCCGGCAATGGATGTTAGACAAGCTGCAAGAAAGCCGAACCCTTGAGCATGATATGGCGCTGGCGTTAGCAAATAAAGAATTCGTGGTTTATTATCAGCCTATTGTTGATTCCTTCACACAGGAAATTTACAGCTATGAAGCCCTTATTCGTTGGATTCACCCTCTAAAAGGCATCCTGTCGCCGGACACCTTTATTCCTGTGGCTGAAAAAACAGGAATGATAAACGAGATGGGGAAATCAATGCTTGAAATGGCCTGCCGGGAAGCCGTTTCCTGGGTAATTCCGGCTAAAATTTCAGTGAATGTCTCTCCTGTCCAGTTAAGCAGCAAAGCCTTTGCCGGAATAGTGGTGTCTATTCTGAACGAAACGGGACTTTCGGCTGAACGCCTTGAACTGGAAGTGACTGAATCCTCTCTCTTTACTGAGAGCAAAACGCCGATGAATACGCTTAACAGGCTGCGGACTCTGGGGGTGAAAATATCCATCGATGATTTTGGTACCGGTTATTCTTCTCTTTCGCGCCTCAGCAGACTTGCCTTCGATAAAATCAAAATCGACAAGTCCTTTGTCAATTCGGTATCGACACAGGAAGACGCCCTTAATATCATCAGGCTCATCACCGGCATGGCGAAATCGCTTAATATGAAGACCGTTGCAGAAGGTGTTGAAACACAGGAGCAACTGGAAAGCCTTCAGGCGCTGGGCTGCGATTTCATACAAGGCTATCTGTTTGGTAAACCTCAGCCTTATATAGATGGGAAAATCAGAAACGGTTGAATATAAAATGTTCTTCCTGTCGGTGAATTCAGGGTTGCGTTTTTTCTGACGGGTCCTACACAGGAAAATCTACCCGTGCTTAACGCGATAGAAAAACTAAAGGGGTAGCAAACACCTGTCACCCGCTCGGTTTGCTACCCATTATCAGTAAATGGAGGTTTAAAAACCTCCCACGCATCAAGCGTTGAATTCCTCTGACAGGCGCAGTATGTCATCACACATCTCTTGTAACTCATTGAACAGCCTGGCTACATGGAATCCATCGCACACGGAATGATGTACCTGAACGGCGAGAGGCAACAATACTTTTCCGTCTTGTTGGTAATATTTTCCAATAGTGAACATCGGGGCAAAAAAGTTCTGCATGTTAGCCACGTTGATATTAAAACTGGTAAAACTTACCCAAGGAATAGCCGATACGAAAAATACGTTTTCCCGAGACTCTTCCTTTGGCCAATAAGAAAGATTATTCCCATAGCATGCAACATCTTCTGAATAAACGTCCTGGAAGTGATGGATGTTGCCGTCGTAGTGACTCCATAACGATGAAAAAGTCTCCGTTTCATTATGAAAAATGGTATAGCTTGGATGAATTTCATTCCATATGACAAGCTCATTATTCTTTATGGCCATACGGAATTCCGCATGACTGTTAACGATTTTAGAAAGCAGAAAAATAATCGTCGGGTAAAACTTCCAGCCGGATTCCTTTATATATTTTAGCAGCACGGTAATATCTACCAGGACTGTTTGGTTAATTGTGGATTGAGCAAACGACTGAAACACCTCAAAATGCTCTTTTCTTGCCCAACGAGACAGGTCAACAGGTGTATATTCCAGGGTTGTTGTTTTCATTTCTTAACCTTTGATTGTAAATTATATATCAGATGTTAGTCTATTTTTTTATGAGTTAAGCAAAGAATTAAGACCCTGCCCATTTTTTATAGAGAACGAATTTTTAAGAGTAGCGTTGCATCGACCCGTTGAACTCACTGCCAGAAGCGGACATTAAGGAAATTGCGATTTTTTGAGTAATGAAAAGACGTTTCCACTCAATTTTAATGCTGAGCGCGGCCCCTGCAGCGAATACAGAAAATGATAGATATAACGTTCACTCATTTAATTTATTAACGCTTTTCGCTGAACGTTGCCGCATAGCGCCCGGCGGATATCCATTTATGCGCTTAAAAGCTCTGCTAAATGCTGCCTGTGAGGCATAGCCAAGACGTAAAGCTACCGTGTCGATTGAGATCTTATCGTGAATGATCCAGTGACCAGCGAGGCGCATTCGTACTTCCCTTGCATAGCGCTGGGGGGGTATCCCAATGATTGATGTAAAACGTTCAGCAAAAACAGAACGTGACACATGAGACTGGGCAGCAAGCTCAGCAACAGACCACTCCCGACTGGTATCACGATGGATGGTCAGAATCGCACGGGCAAGCCGCGGATCACGTAGCGCAGCGATAAGGCCAGCGGCTTTCTCGCTGCCGTTTTCAATCCATCCACGCACGATCATGGCAGCAGCCACTTCGGCAAGGCGTGCCAGAATGCCCGCGAAGCCAGCGCGTCCGGAACAGATTTCAAATTTCATGGCGCCTAAAATGGGAACCAGCCCCGGATATATCTTTTCGTTTGCCTCAACCACTATGGCTTGCGGCATCAGTTTACCCAGGCCCTGCATTCCACCTAGATCGAACTCCATACAGCCATAAAACAGAACTGTGCTGGGAGTCGGATGCGTACTGGGGCAGGTATTGATTCCGCTGACGGCCTCGCCTAAA
This sequence comes from Enterobacter sp. 638, assembly GCF_000016325.1. Taxonomy (NCBI): domain Bacteria; kingdom Pseudomonadati; phylum Pseudomonadota; class Gammaproteobacteria; order Enterobacterales; family Enterobacteriaceae; genus Enterobacter; species Enterobacter sp. 638. The sequence goes on along the minus strand of NC_009436.1, from coordinate 1,685,369 downwards.
GGCGCAGAGCCTAACGTATCGATATGGTGAATTGCACAGCCAACATCCGATATAAGCTGATGCTCCTCACCCTGGGGCATAAATACCATGCTTCCGGCTTTCAGCTCATGAAGCGCACCATCGTTTGTACGAAGCAGCGCCGTTCCCACAGCAATGTAATGAAAATAGGCATGGCCCTGTCTATTGCTAAAACCGATACCAAACTCAGATCCAGTCTGTAAACGGCGGTACTGCACGCCACGCAGGCGCATTTCAAGTAGCAGTTCACTGATGAGTTCGGATGACAGAGCAAAATGTTTATTCACATGTAATTCCGGCGTTTCGGGTAAATAATCAGGATGTAGCATCATAGATCGTCCGGCCTCTCAACTCTAGACTTGGAACCTGAATTTTTCCTGAAAAGAGTGTGTTATGAGAAATGAAGCAACTGAAGCTGTATCCGCGAGTCTGCATAGTTCTGAACCCAAAGAATCAGCATGGATGGCTGTTACTTCCCTAACCATGGGTGTGTTTGGGTTGCTGACTGCAGAATATCTTCCTGCCAGCCTGCTGACACCTATGGCCGCCGATCTTGGTGTGACCGAAGCCCTGGCTGGTCAGGCTGTGACGGTTACAGCAGTGGTGGCCCTGTTTGCTGGCCTTATGGTTCCACGCCTGACACGTAATTATGATCGCCGAAATGTCTTGCTTGGTTTTACCGTGCTAATGATTGCTTCCAATCTGCTTGTGGCACTTTCATCGAGCCTGTCAATCGTGCTAGTGATGCGCATTCTGCTGGGTATCGCGCTGGGAGGTTTCTGGAGTATGGCCGCCGCCGTCGCTATGCGGCTGGTCCCTGCTAAAAGCGTTCCGCGTGCACTCTCCATTATTTTTAGCGGTATCGCCGTCGGCACCGTCGTTTCGATTCCACTGGGGAGCTATTTAGGTGGGCTTTACGGCTGGCGAAGCGCTTTTATCGCTGCAACCGCAGTAGGTGTGCTGACACTAATTTTCCAGCTGTTTACGCTTCCTGCTATGGCTCCGCGCAAGAGGATGTTAACGGCGTCTGTGATGGATGTGCTTCGTCGCCCAGGCATAGCGATTGGAATGACAGGATGCGTTGTTGCTCATACTGGCCAGTATGCGCTGTTTACCTATATTCGTCCGGCTCTTGAAAACATTACTCACCTTGATGTAGACCATTTATCTTTAATACTGCTTGGATTCGGCGTGGCTAATTTTATCGGGACGCTGCTGGCCGGTTGGCTGATGGAAAGAAGTCTGCGTTTAACCCTGATACTGATGCCGGCACTTGTCGGTCTGGCAGCACTGGGCATGATTTTATTGCCACTGGAAGAAAACGGATTGATATTGTTCGTTGCGTTGTGGGGCATGGCCTTTGGTGGCGTACCCGTGGCGTGGTCAAACTGGGTAGCACGTTCCGTTCCGGATCAGGCTGAAACCGCAGGGGGTATGGTGGTCGCAGCAGTTCAGTCTTCAATTGCTGCTGGTGCTGCGTTGGGAGGTTTACTCTTTAGTATCAGCGGGGTAACAGGAGTTTTCATTACGGCTGGTTGTATAATGTTACTTGCCACACTTGTTATTGGACTGAAAGTGAAGGTCGCGATGACCTGATCGTTTCGAATATGACCCCGCTTTAAATAATGGCCAGCAGAACCCGATGGCTGGCCTGAATAGAAGCAATGAAACTTCCTACGGCTTTGCGCTTAATATAATGTCCGCTTCACGCCCTGAGACATTCGACAAGCTTTTTATGGCTTCAGTAAGGGCGAGTGTCGCGCTTCGAGAGCCAGCAAATATTTCGCTTCGTCATAACAGGTTCTGGCCTTCCAGCAGCGGTAAATGATCCTTATCCATTTGAACGCCAGCGCCCGGATCGCAGACTGATGAGATTTGCCCTTCTCTCTGAGGCCCTGATAATACAGTTTGGCCCAGTATGATGAATTAACCGTCTTGGCAGCCCATTCAACAAAGGTCTGCCTGACGAACTTGGCACATTGCCATCGCCAGTGAACCCAGGATTTCTGGCCGCTTCGTTCGGTCACCGGTGCTATACCTGCGTAGTTTTGAATTTCTTCAGCGCTGTTAAACCGGTCACGGTTATCACCAAGTGCAGCAAGCATCCGTGGGCCCATACACGGCCCCATGCCCGGAAGCGATTTAAACAGCCCCGCATCTGGCAATGTGTCAAACAGCGTTTCGATTCGTTCGTCATAGGTTTTGATGATTTCACTCACGACTTTAATTTGTGTCGCCAGTGCTGTTGCCATCAAAGCATTAGCCTCTATAACACTCGGGTCTGTAGTCAATGGGATCGCATTATCAATACTCGCAACACGTTGCTCGGTAAGGGCCATAGCGCGACCACCTTTGGCATTCAGAAAGTTGCGGATCGTGTCGCGTCTGGCTCGTTTCAGTTGTTGCAGACTGGGCCACCGGATAATCAGCTCACACAACAGTAAGTTACCTCGATGTGAGAACCACTCCAGTGGCTGAGGATAATACTGTTTAAGCGTGTTGATTATCCGGTTCACAAAGCGTCGTTTATCTTCAACCAACTGACGACGTTGCTCAACCAGTTGCTGAAGTAAGCGAATATCCGCATTGTCGGGTTCAATAGCTTTTATCTTCTGGGGGTAACGCAGCATTAACTCTAATGCCAGCTCGGCATCCTGCGGATCATCTTTAGCGCCGCTGGGCGAGAAGGCTTGCCGATAACGAGCCAGGGACAAAGCGTGGACGGGGAAAACGGTGATAAAGGGATATTTTTGAAGAGCATATACCACGGGGCCCTTCTTCAGTTCGAGAGCTATTGCGATTCTACCTTTTACTTTCTGGTGTAACTCAGTAAGCCAGGCATCAAGCGCTTCTGCTGTATGTTCAATCACATCGAATGCGCGTTCACCGTTTTTAAACTGAACACAGACATCGTGTTTTTTATCAGCCCAGTCCAGACCAACGTGCGCAGCAAATTGATTAGTCACAGTCATCACCAACTCCTTTTTATCGGGGATTGGTATGCATTCCACGCTCTTCGAAAGAAATATAGCCAGCAGTTTATCTGCATGCCCTGAGTATTCGTTAGCGGACGTGGAGCACCTACTGGCTCGAAAGAAAAGCGGCGATCATCACATGATTCTCGCTCAATATTCGTAACCAGTAAGCGCATACCCTGAATCACTTCAAAGTGTAATTCTCAGGGTGCGAATGACTATACTTCGCTCACGGCCGACCGTGGATGCGCATCGAGAAACTTTGTTCCATTATGTTTGCTGCTGCAACCTGTCAAAAGTCTGCTTCAGCCATTTTCATCGCTAACACGACACGAGATCCTCCTGCCTTTCCGTCACGCTTTGAACAGATATCGTGGATTGCCCGATATTTTGGGAGTGATGGCATACAGATCTCCGGCGTTTGGGTATGTAATCAACTCTTGGGGCGTCATCGCGAAACGAGCAGTCGTAATGAATAACGTCCCCAACCCCTTCCCTCCGAAGCAGCAACTGGTAGGCCGCGGAACCGGTATTAGCACACGATCGCTCAGATGTCCGTAGCGGTCATAGCGTAACAAACATCCGCCATTGAACTGACAGACCCATAAGCCCCCCTCCTTATCCAGCGCGATACCATCAGGACGCCCCAGTTCGGTAGGCGTTTTTATAAATAATCTGACATCTTCTGGCATACCGTGAGCGGTATAGGTCGCCTGAAAAATCGAGCATGCAATCGAATCGACAAAAAAGAGGGTATTCCCATCTTCCGACCAGGCAAGCCCATTAGGCAGCGCGATTCCCTGCTGGATTGAATGGACGTTACCGAGGCTATCAAACCGGTACAGAGCGCCGGATTTGCGATCCGGCCCCTCATGCATGAGCCCAGTAATAAAGCGTCCCTGTGGATCGCTGGCTCCGTCGTTAAAACGATAACCTGCGCTATCATGAATTCCGGCATGGATGTGGCTCACGTCTCCGGTCCGGATATCAAGCATGGCAACACTTGCTTTTTCCGTGAAGAGTAGATTGCCTTTATCCGTGAGCGCCAATGAGCCAATGTGTACCGCCGACTCATGAACGGTTTCAACCTTTCCATGGGGCAGCAGCACCTTGATCTTTCCGCGAGTGATATCCACGAAATACAGCACACCGTTCTCATCATCCCAGACCGGGCTTTCGCCAAGCTCAGCGCCGATTCTGGCAACATGACGCAGATCGTTATTATCAGCCATTTCAGGTCTCTTTTATCTGTTGCCATTGGGCGGCAACGTCCGCCACGTTTTCGCATTCAACGCGCTTCAGGTCTGTTGGATAGACCACGCCGGGGTTCTCACAAAAACGTGTTGCGGTAAACTGACCATTGCTGGCTCGGAGGATGTAACCCGTGTCCTGACACAACGGACTCGCCAGGTACAGAACTCCCGGCGCGACCCACTCTGGTTGGAGGTCAGCGGGAGGCTGCGAACTTCCCCACATGCGCGTTCTGGCAACCGGAGAGATGGCGTTCACAAGAATGCCATGCTGTTCGCCTTCCAGGCTCAGGGCATTCATGATACCGACCTGAGCCATCTTGCCTGCAGCATAAGCCACAAGGCCCGACTGGGCATAACGCTGATACATGGCGCGATCGGATGTAGTCAACACGATGCGCGGCGAAGAAGAGTCCTTAAGGTAAGGCCAGGCATATTGACTCAACCAGATCGGCGCTCGCAGGTTGATATCGATGGCACGCTCCAGGAAATCCGCATCCAGATCTTCGATAAGTTGATAGTCTACCCAGCCTGCGTTGTGGATCAGGATGTCCAGTTTACCGAACCGCGTGATAGCCAGTTCAATGAGTTCCCTGCAGCCCGTCTCGTTATCCAGGCGTCCGCTGTGTGAGATCAACTGCCCGCTGTCGAAACGCAGGGCGCGACAGGCTTCTGCGATCACATCCTCAGTAGCACCTTCTCCAGACCGGTTGGTGCCAAGGTCGCTGATAACAACGCACGCTCCTTGATCTAATAGCGACTGCGCGTATGCCTGTCCCAGCCCCTGCCCTGCGCCGGTAATGATCGCGACCTTGTGTTGCAAAAGCATATCGGTAAGCGGGTATTTATGGCTCATGCTGAATCTCCGTGAACAAGAATGTCACGATGATGGAATGGCACACGCAGCCGGTAAAATATATTATTTATAGGCTAATGAGATCTGGAACGTCTCAATCCACCTTGAGTGTCATAACCCTACGTATCTCTTCGATTAATTTATCCCGGATTATCGACGTCGAGCGCGCATTCCACCCCATTAAGAGTTCCACATGTTTCAGTTCATCCGGAGCATCGACCTCGAGTGGCCTGAATACCACGTCTTCCCGCATCTCATGCGCCAGTGAGGCGGGTAACAGCGCGACGCCGAAGCCGCTGGCAACCAGCGTAACGAGTGTCTGCAGTTGTCGGGCTTGTTGTGAAATGTGAGGTCTGAATCCTGCAGCTTCGCAGAGCTGAATCAGCTGGTCGTGAAACCCCTGCCCCAGGTGGCGTGGTGGCGAAACAAAGTGGTCATTTTGAAGTGCTGCGAGTTTAACGGTTCCACTATCTACTAAACGGTGTGCGGCAGGCAGGGCGATCACAACAGGCTCACGCAATATGGCGTCAAAACGCAGGCCTGGCGAGGTCCTGCCTGGCGGTCGCATAAATCCAAGATCTGCCCGTCCCTGTTCGAGGGCATCAATCTGTTCCTGGGTCGTGGCCTCTTCCATTGTGAAGGAAACCGCCGGGTAGGCTGCGCGAAAATTTTTCAGGGCGCGTAGCAGAGGGGCATAACCAGCAAGGCTGATAAAGGTCAGGGTCAAATGACCTTCAATCCCCTGTGACACGCGCCGGATTTTTTCAACGCCCTCATCGAGAAGACGTAACACGTCTCGCGCTGAGTCGAGAAAAGTCACCCCCGCAGGCGTCAGCGACACGCTGCGATTTGTGCGTTCAAACAGCGAAACACCTATCTCCTGCTCAAGTCTACGAATGGCCTGGCTCAAGGGAGGCTGTGCCATATGAAGACGCTGTGCGGCCCGGTTGAAGTGCAGCTCTTCTGCAACGGCTATGAACTGGGTAAGAAGTCGGGTTTCAATCATGAGATGCTATGGATACCATTATCATGTTTATAAGATCCATAGCATATTACTGATTCACTTACACACTCTCACTGCAGTATCGCCAGGCTTTTCATTCTGAAGACGTCTCTGAGAAGTACAAAACCGGGCTTAAAGGCCCGGTTTTACTAGCGGGAATTACCACTCCCAACGCAAACCAGCATTGACTTGCCAGTTCGTATTAATATCACCGCCTGAAGATTTCTCAAGATCGAGATAGAAGCGAGAGTTGTTGTCTTCTGATAACTGAACATTGGTACCAATACCGTAGTTTATCCAGCAATCTTTCCCATCTCGTTTGTCACCCAAAACAGTGTCTTTGCCTCGAACAGTAATATTACGATCGCCTGCAAACTCGTGCAGGAAGTCTGCTTTCAGATAAATGTCATTGTTGCTATTTTCCTCACACCGATGTCCGACGCGACCAATAACACTGTTAACATCGTCTTGATTTACCTATAACCGACTATTTGTGGTGTAGTTGGCGTTATTAATATGCGTGTATACCAGTTGTCCTTGTGGTTCGATGAAATTGCCATTCTCTGCTGAAAACTCACCGCCATATTCTGCACTCGCGCTCCAGGCTCCATGACTTGTTGAACCATGCCCGATAGATCCAAAAATTATTTGCCGCATCAGCAATCCAAATATCTTCTTTCAGATCGGCAAGTTTGTTGACATTTAAAGCTTCAATATAGTGAGAGCCACAGGGGGCGATCGGTCGGACTGATGGCCCAATGCACATCGCCTTAACGCATCCTGCACCGCCATCGCGCATAACTGCCTGTTTTGCGTGCATCTCTTTTGACCATTCAGTCCACTTTTTTAGCACTCAATTCATCAACTAAGAGTTAACACATTAATAACACTAGCAATTTAAAAACTGGCATCACCTTTGCAAAATCATTCTCACGAGGCTGAACAGGAAATGCAGGATGCAGCGCCACGTCTGACTTTCACCCACATTGAGATGTAGAGAGGTTCGTGATGAAAATTGGCGTATTCGTCCCCATTGGCAACAACGGCTGGTTGATCTCCACGACGGCTCCGCAGTACATGCCGACCTTTGAGCTGAACAAAGCTATCGTGCAGAAAGCCGAGCACTATCATTTCGATTTTGCACTCTCGATGATCAAGCTGCGCGGCTTTGGCGGCAAAACCGAGTTCTGGGATCACAACCTGGAGTCGTTCACCCTAATGGCAGGCCTCGCGGCGGTCACCTCACGTATCCAGATTTACGCCACCGCCGCCACGCTCACCCTGCCCCCGGCGATTGTCGCGCGCATGGCATCTACAATTGATTCCATCTCTGGCGGGCGTTTTGGCGTCAACCTCGTCACCGGCTGGCAAAAACCGGAGTATGACCAGATGGGGATCTGGCCGGGCGATGAATATTTCTCGCGCCGCTACGACTACCTCACCGAGTACGTGCAGGTCCTGCGCGATCTGTGGGGCACGGGCAAAAGCGACTTCAAGGGCGACTACTTCACCATGAACGACTGCCGCGTCAGCCCGCAGCCTTCCACGCCGATGAAGGTGATTTGCGCCGGACAGAGCGACGCGGGGATGGCGTTTTCCGCCCAGCACGCTGACTTTAACTTCTGCTTCGGCAAAGGCGTCAACACGCCTGCTGCCTTCGCCCCAACCGCTGCACGCATGAAAGACGCCGCCGAAAAAACCGGTCGCGACGTGGGATCGTACGTCCTGTTTATGGTCATCGCCGATGAAACCGATGAGGCCGCGCGCGCCAAATGGGAGCACTACAAAGCCGGGGCCGACGAAGACGCCCTGAGCTGGCTGACTGAACAGAGCCAAAAAGACACCCGTTCCGGGGCAGACACCAACGTGCGCCAGATGGCGGACCCCACTTCTGCCGTCAACATCAACATGGGCACGCTGGTCGGGTCCTATGCCAGCGTAGCGAAAATGCTCGATGAGGTTGCCAGCGTGCCGGGTGCCGAAGGGGTCCTGCTGACCTTTGATGATTTCCTTCAAGGTGTTGAAACCTTTGGGGAACGCATTCAGCCGCTGATGGAGTGCCGCTCGCACATTCCAGCCGTGACCCGGGAGGTAGCGTGATGACGACCTTACCCGCACGTCCGGAAGCCATTACCTTTGCACCGCAACACAGCGCGCTGATTGTGGTCGATATGCAAAACGCCTACGCCAGCCAGGGCGGTTATCTGGATCTGGCGGGCTTTGACGTTTCGGCCACCCAACCGGTTATCGCCAACATCAAAACCGCCGTGGCCGCCGCACGTGCCGCAGGCATCCTGATCATCTGGTTTCAAAACGGCTGGGACGATCAATACGTTGAGGCAGGTGGCCCAGGTTCACCCAATTTTCATAAATCAAACGCACTGAAAACCATGCGCAACCGCCCAGAACTGCAGGGCACGCTGCTGGCAAAAGGCGGCTGGGATTATCAACTGGTGGATGAACTTGTCCCGGAGCCGGGCGACATCGTGCTGCCCAAACCGCGCTACAGTGGATTTTTCAACACCCCGCTCGATAGCCTGCTGCGCAGTCGCGGCATTCGCCATCTGATCTTCACCGGGATCGCCACCAACGTCTGTGTGGAATCAACACTGCGCGACGGCTTTTTCCTGGAATATTTCGGCGTGGTGCTGGAGGACGCGACCCATCAGGCCGGGCCGGAGTTTGCGCAGAAAGCCGCGTTATTCAATATCGAAACCTTCTTTGGCTGGGTCAGCACTGTCGCCGATTTTTGCGATGCCGTCTCGCCGCCTTCGTTAGCCCGCATCGCCTGAGGAGCAACACTATGCCGAAATCCGTGATTATTCCCGCTGGCACCAGCACGCCCATTGCCCCGTTTGTTCCAGGCACTCTCGCCGACGGCGTGGTGTACGTTTCGGGCACGCTGCCGTTCGATGAGTTTAACAACGTGGTCTATCCCGATGACCCAAAGGCGCAAACCCGCCACGTGCTCGAGACTATCAGGCGCGTTATCGAGACGGCGGGTGGCACGATGGAGGACGTGACCTTCAACAGCATCTTTATCACCGACTGGAAAAACTACGCCGCGATTAATGAAATCTACGCGGAATTTTTCCCCGGCGATAAACCGGCGCGATTTTGCATCCAGTGCGGGCTGGTGAAGCCAGAAGCGTTGGTTGAAATCGCCAGCGTTGCACACATCGCAAAGTGAGGCTGCCATGAAAATATCTCTCTCGCCGCCCCCTTTTGCCGACGCGCCCGTGGTGGTTCTGATTGCCGGACTCGGCGGGAGCGGCAGCTACTGGCTGCCACAGCTCGCCGCGCTGGAGCAGGAATATCAGGTGGTGTGCTACGACCAACGCGGCACCGGCAATAACGCCGGGGAACTCCCCCACGGCTACACGCTGGGAAATATGGCCGACGAACTGTATCAGGCTTTGCTTAACGCTGGCATCCCGCGATTCACCGTGATCGGTCACGCGCTGGGGGCATTGGTCGGATTGCAGCTGGCCATTGCGCATCCCGACGCCGTGCGCGCGCTGGTGTGCGTAAACGGCTGGCTGTCGCTGAACGCCCATACCCGCCGCTGCTTCCAGATCCGCGAACGCCTGCTCCACGCAGGAGGTGCGCAGGCGTGGGTCGAGGCCCAACCGCTGTTTCTTTATCCGGCTGACTGGATGGCGGCGCGCGCCCCGCGCATGGAGGCCGAAGAGGCGCTGGCGCTCGCCCATTTTCAGGGAACCAATAATCTCCAGCGCAGGCTGCTGGCCCTGAAGCAGGCGGACTTTCGCGCTCAGGCGAAGCACGTTCACTGCCCGGTGCAGATTATCTGCTCCACCGACGATCTGCTGGTGCCCTCCGTCTGCTCGACTGAGCTACACGCCGCCTTACCCGGCAGCCATAAGACGGTGATGCGCCAGGGCGGACACGCCTGCAACGTGACCGATCCCGATACGTTTAACGCGTTGTTGCTCAACGGGCTCGCCAGCCTGATGCACAACCCAGAACCGGTTTTTAAGGAGTCTCAATGAGCGAAGCCATCACCCCGACGGCAATGAAGACGCTGTTTACCGAGGCCAGGACGCACAACGGCTGGCAAGAAATGCCGGTCAGCGACGAGACGCTGCGCGAGATTTACGACCTGATGAAATGGGGTCCTACCTCCGCCAACTGCTCCCCCGCGCGAATAGTGTTTGTCCGCACGCCCGAGGGCAAAGAGAAGCTGCGTCCGTCGCTCTCGAGCGGCAATCTGGCGAAAACGCTGGCCGCGCCTGTGACCGCCATCATTGCCTGGGACAGTGAGTTTTACGAGCGTCTGCCGGAGCTGTTCCCGCACGGCGATGCGCGCAGCTGGTTTACCTCAAGCCCGGCGCTTGCCGAAGAGACCGCCTTTCGTAACAGCGCCATGCAGGCGGCGTACCTGATTTTTGCCTGTCGGGCGCTGGGGCTGGATACCGGCCCGATGTCCGGTTTCGATCGGCAAAAGGTAGACGAGGCCTTTTTCACTGGCACCACGCTGAAAAGCAATCTGTTGATCAACATTGGCTACGGCGACTTCAGCAAAGTGTATGGCCGCCTGCCGCGGCTCTCCTTTGAAGACGCCTGTGGGCTGGTATAAGGAGCGAACATGAGCACTCTGGACGTACAAACCTTTCGCGATGCGATGGCCTGCGTGGGCGCAGCGGTCAATATTATTACCACCGATGGCCCTGCCGGGCAGGCCGGTTTTACCGCCAGCGCCGTGTGCAGCGTCACCGATTCGCCCCCAACCCTGCTGGTGTGTTTGAACCGCGGGGCCTCCGTCTGGCCGACGTTCAACGAAAACCGTACCCTGTGCGTGAACACGCTCAGCGCCGGACAAGAGCCGCTTTCCAATCTGTTTGGCGGCAAAACGCCCATGGCTGACCGCTTCGCTGCCGCACGCTGGCAAACCGGCGAGACGGGCTGTCCGAGACTGGAAGACGCGCTCGCCTCGTTCGACTGCCGCATCAGCCAGGTGGTGAGCGTCGGCACGCACGACATTCTGTTTTGCACCATCGAGTCCATTACCCGCCACCCCGCGCCGCAAGGCCTGGTGTGGTTCGACCGCGGCTATCACGCACTGTTGCGACCCGCCTGTTAACCCTCCTTAAGGAGATAGCTCATGGCAATGTTCGGTTTTCCCCACTGGCAGTTGAAATCGACCTCTACTGAACACGGCGTGGTCGCGCCGGATGAACGGCTTCCCTTTGCCCAAACCGCCGTCATGGGGGTGCAGCACGCAGTCGCCATGTTTGGCGCAACGGTGCTGATGCCCATCTTGATGGGGCTGGATCCTAACCTGTCAATTCTGATGTCGGGCGTCGGCACGCTGCTGTTCTTCCTGATAACCGGTGGACGTGTGCCGAGCTATCTGGGGTCAAGCGCCGCATTTGTGGGGGTGGTGATTGCCGCAACGGGCTTTAACGGCCAGGGCATCAACCCCAACATTAGCGTGGCGCTCGGGGGGATTATCGCCTGCGGATTCATCTATACCCTTATCGGGCTGGTAGTGATGAAGGTCGGCACCCGCTGGATCGAACGGCTGATGCCGCCGGTGGTGACGGGTGCGGTGGTGATGGCGATTGGCCTGAATCTCGCGCCGATTGCGGTGAAAGGCGTTTCGGGCTCATCGTTTGACAGCTGGATGGCAGTGATGACGGTGCTGTGCATTGGCCTGGTTGCCGTCTTCACGCGCGGAATGATCCAGCGCCTGCTGATTCTGGTCGGGCTGATCGTTGCCTGTCTGGTCTATGCGCTGGTGACCAGCGTATTTGCCGTCGGAACGCCGGTGGATTTTACGCTGATGCAAAACGCCGCCTGGTTTGGCCTGCCGCACTTCACTTCGCCGACCTTTAACGGGCAGGCAATCATGCTTATTGCCCCGGTGGCGGTGATACTGGTCGCAGAAAACTTAGGCCATCTGAAAGCGGTCGCAGGGATGACAGGGCGCAATATGGACCCGTACATGGGCCGGGCGTTCGTTGGCGACGGGCTGGCCACTATGCTCTCCGGCTCGGTCGGCGGCAGCGGCGTGACCACGTATGCCGAGAACATCGGCGTAATGGCCGTGACCAAGGTTTACTCTACGCTGGTGTTTGTCGCTGCGGCGGTGATTGCGCTACTGCTCGGCTTCTCGCCAAAATTCGGCGCGCTGATCCACACCATTCCCGCCCCAGTCATCGGCGGCGCATCAATTGTGGTGTTTGGCCTGATTGCCGTTGCCGGAGCGCGTATCTGGGTGCAGCATCATGTCGATCTCAGCCAGAACGGTAATTTGATTATGGTCGCCGTCACGCTGGTCCTGGGGGCGGGAGATTTCGCCCTCACCATCGGCGGTTTTACGCTGGGCGGGATCGGCACGGCTACCTTCGGCGCAATATTGCTGAATGCGTTGTTAAGTCGCCGAGGAGCGGGTGTACCGCAGACTGATGCAGTTCATCAGGATTCTTGATTAGCCGTGGCGCTGTCGGCCTCCGCCAGCGCCCTTTTCTTTCTTTTCAGCTTTAACTCACTGACCAGCACGCCCAGGATGATAAAGGCCGCACCGAGCAGCGCCAGCATCGGCAGGCGTTCGCCGGCAAGACGGCCAAAAATCCCAGCCCAAACCGGTTCGCCGGTGTAGATAACCGTCGCGCGCGTGGGTGACACGCTGCGCTGCGCCCAGTTCATCGTGACCTGAATAATGGCGCTGAAAATGCCCAGTCCCAGCGCGACAATCACTAATCCCGGCGACATCGACGGGACAGATTCCCCCGCTGGCACCATCGCGATAAACGCCACCAGCGACGCCGTCGCCAGTTGCACAACGGTAACGCGCTTGACGTCTACTTTCCCTGCCCAGGCGCTGATCAGGATAATTTCCGCCGCAATCGCCACTGCGCCAATCAGGGTAATGATTTCGCCCGGCCCCATGACCAGCAGGCTGTCGCCCGGTCCCGCGAGCAAGATCAGCCCAATAAACGCCAGCACGATGCCGATGCAGGACATCAGCCCTGGCATTCTGCCCAGACATAGCCACTGCAACAACGGAACCAGCGGAACATACATGGCGGTGATGAATGCCGATTTGCTGCTGGGGATGGTCTGGAGGCCCCAGGTTTGCAGGCTGTAACCCATCGCAATCGAAATGCCAATCACCACGCCCGCTTTCAGCTCGACTAACGTCAGGCCGCGTAAGGTTTTAAGCGAGATCAGCGCGACCGCGATGGCTGCCGTCGCAAACCGCAGCCCGACAAAGAAAAACGGGTCACTCAGCGTCACCGCATACTGTACCGCGAGGAAGGTTCCACCCCAGAACATGGTGATTAAAATCAGGATCGCTTCCTGGGGTTTGATAGAAAAGGCGTAACGAGAGAGGGACATCAGGCACCAGCAGCAAGAATGAAAAGCACGAATCAATCCCGTAGTGTGCGTTGCCCTGGCTTTTTGTTCAACATCGCGGCAATAAAAAACCGCCGGGAGACCCGGCGGCAGGGGGATATTTCAGGTTATCGGACACTGAAATGGGGAGACAACGCGCTAACTTTTGTTACTCCCATGACTATTTTTACCCCCTTTTTTGCCAGCTTCGGATGCGCGCTGAGGATCATTTTTGAAGTTCCCCCCGCTCTGCTGGCCACCTTTACGACCTGCTTCTGATGCTCTGTCACGGTCTTCAGCGAAATTACCTGACCCACCACGATGGTTTGCCATCTCTAACCTCCAGAGTGTAAACATTAGACATCATACTGCATTCAGTAAAAGAGAATTCTTTCACCTGGCGGCGCAGGCCAGCACCTTTTCATCTGTCTGTGCCGCGTGAAACTAAGCTTAGCGGAATGCACCAGGCCAGCCAGTGAACGGTAATATTCTGCAACATGATATCAGCCATTCGGGTGAGATTGCGGGAGCTACATCCATAAGTTTCTCTTATCATTCATAAAAGACGATCCCGTAAAAATGTTTCATTTTGCTACAAAGAAAAATCTTAAATATATTGTTATAAATCAAAGAAATGGCTTTCAGATTTGCAGTCTGCCTGTGACGTCATATCTTTAAATGAACGCAGCGATTCGCTGCCAGCAACCCTAAACGAGGAGTAGTGCAAGATGGCTAAAGTTCTGGTGCTCTATTATTCCATGTACGGACACATCGAAACCATGGCTCACGCCATTGCGGAAGGTGCGAATAAAGTTGATGGCGTTGAGGTGGTGATAAAGCGCGTTCCTGAAACCATGAATGCGGAAGCGTTCCTGAAAGCTGGCGGTAAAACGCAGAATGCCCCGCAAGCGACGCCACAAGAGCTGGCTGACTATGATGCGATTATTTTTGGTACGCCAACCCGTTTCGGCAATATGTCCGGGCAAATGCGGACGTTCCTCGATCAAACCGGCGGCCTGTGGGCAACGGGCGCGCTGTACGGCAAACTCGCCAGCGTCTTTAGCTCAACCGGAACTGGTGGCGGCCAGGAACAGACCATCACCTCAACCTGGACGACGCTTGCGCATCACGGGATGGTGATTGTGCCGATTGGCTACGGGGCACAAGAGTTGTTTGATGTTTCGGCGGTTCGCGGCGGCACGCCTTACGGCGCAACGACGATTGCAGGCGGTGACGGTTCGCGTCAGCCGAGCCAGGAAGAGCTGGCTATTGCGCGTTTCCAGGGTGAACACGTCGCGGGTCTCGCCAAAAAACTGAACGGTTAACCCCAACAGGAGGACATGCATGCCAACTCAACAATCTAAAGCTCATCACGTCGGTGAGTGGGCAAGTCTACGGAATACCTCTCCAGAAATTGCTGAGGCCATCTTTGAAGTCGCGGAATACGACGAAAAACTGGCGGAGAAAATTTGGGAAGAGGGTAATGATGAAGTGCTGGTGCGCGCCTTCGAAAAAACGGACAAAGACTCGCTGTTCTGGGGCGAGCAAACCATCGAACGTAAAAACGTCTGATCGTTCCCCCCGCCTGGGCGGGGGGTTTACTCTTATTTTGCCGCGTCGTTCATCAGCGTATTAAATTGATCAATCGGACAGAAGCCGTTGGCATCGATTGGGCACCCTTTCAGCTCAAGCGTCACGCGCTGGGCGGGTGATTTCAGGGACAGCACATCAGCGTTACGTAACTGCTCCGAGCTTTGATACACATACTCAATTTTCATCAGTTCGCGATTTGCGTTCTTGTCATGCCAGCGCTGGAAGACGATTTTCCCGCCAATCGGCGTGCGCTCGTGCTGGTCATGAAGTTGATACGGCTTGAAGTCCAGCGCAGTCAGCAACGAGGCGATATTGGAATCATGCCCCACCAGCACCGTAATTTTGGGTGCTTTTGCCTGATCGGTCACCAGCGCGTTATCAATGTATTTTACCAGCGGTTTAGCGACGTTACGCGCGACTTCAGTCGAGGTGAACAGCGAATCCTGATAGCCATTTTTCAGCTGTGACAGCACGCGCCACTGCTGATCGGTTTTGATTTCACCCCAGGCCACCTGGTCCAGCGGGAACCCTTCGTAATATTGCAGAGTAAAAGCATCCACCAGCGAATTGCCCACTTTCAGCGGACCTGAAACGCCCGGCTCTTTTTCATATTCCGCGCTAAATGTGTCTTTCGCCTCGGTCAGAGAGCAGACTTTTTTCTCTTTGCAGGACGGAGAGTTGGCAAAATTCGTCATCTGCTCCAGCAGCTTGTAGCTTTCATCAAGCTTCATGCCCTGACGCTCAGTTTCCATCGCTTTTAATGCTTTTTCGCGGAATTCAGGCGAGTTATCGGTAATCACCGGGTTAAAGGTCGGGTCCATGGTGCCCATTTTTTCCTGATGATGGACCGGGACATCACAGCCAGGGAACGCGCCGGTGATAAAGAACTGCGCGGTAGCAACGGTGCGCTGCAGGCTGTTGGCATAGGTATAGACCGCGTTGGCCGGTGGACATTCCCCCGTCGTCACCATCCCCTGCTCTGCCAACCATTCACGCATGTAATGACCCATATACACTTCGAGCACGCCGCCCTTAGTGGTTAGTTGTCCGCCCGGCACTTCCCATTCCGGCCATTTTTTGGGTGTTGACTGTTCAAGAACGCTGCCGTTGTTGCCCAGCGGTGCGCGCAGATTGTGGCGGCTCATGATCAAGACCTGTTGCAGCTGATAGCCTTCCGGGGCGGTTTGCGCCTGTACACCAGAAGTCATCATCACCGATCCTGCCACTGCGATTGCCAGTAGTGCTTTTCTCATCCCTACTTCCTCACGTCTTGTTATGGTCGATTTGAGTGTGACAGATTTATGACATATTTCCGGGAACCATTTCTCAAACTGATAGAAAACGCTTTTTACGGCGACGCAAAATGGTTTTATAATAAAACTAACAATGAAGGAGCCACTGTGAAACGAACCCGTCTTGAAGAAAGCACCTGCCCTGTCGCCCGCTCGCTGGATATCATCGGCGACTGGTGGTCGTTGCTGATTGTTCGCGACGCGCTGCGCGGTCTCAAACGCTTCGGCGAATTTCAGAAAAGCCTCGGGATTGCAAAAAATATGCTCGCCTCCCGCCTCAAACAGCTGGTTGAAGAAGGCATTCTCGTCCTGCAACCCGCCTCCGACGGCAGCGCCTGGCAGGAATATGTTCTGACCGAAAAAGGCCGCGCCCTGCAAACCGTGTTGGTTGCGCTGTCGCAATGGGGAAATGATTTCCTGTTTGCTGACAATGAGTTTGGCAGTGTTCTGGTGGATGCGCAAAATCGCCGGCCGCTGCGCAGGCTGACCATCGTGTCGAACGACGGACGCGAATTGTCCCCCGACGATGTGGTGACAAAACTGCCTTAATCGCACTGTTTCAAACAGTTAGTGTCACCTCGTGAAGCAGAAGGAAAATATTTTGCGCAAATTGGTTGCATTATAAAACCAATTAACACAATCTTAATTCAGTTTCATATTGAAACCAATTAACCCAATTTGCTTCGAGGCTACACATCATGACGACCCAACACGCTACCGCATTGATTACAGGCGCTTCATCCGGGATTGGCGCCGTTTACGCCGATCGTCTTGCCGCTCGCGGCTATGATTTAGTGTTGGTCGCCCGTCGCGAATCGCGGTTACAAACGCTGGCAGCCCAGTTGCGCGAACGCTATAGCGTCGCGGTCGAAATACTGGTCGCGGATCTGACCGAAGACGCAGGCATCCGCGCTGTAGAAGAGGTGCTTCAGAGCAACGCGGCGATCGACACCCTCGTCAACAACGCAGGTACCGCGCAGATGGCCCCGTTCCTGGCGGGCGATATTGCACAACATCAAACGATCAACACTCTCAATACCACCGCGCTGATGCGTCTGACTTACGCCATTTTGCCGCGTCTGGCACAAAATAATCGCGGTACGCTGATCAACATTGCGTCGGTGTTGTCTCTGCACGCCCGTGCTGGCAGCGCGCTGTATAGCGCCACGAAAGCCTGGGTTCTGAATTTCACCCGCGGTTTGCAGGAAGAGTTTGCCGAAAGCGAGATCCGCATTCAGGCCGTGTTACCTGCCGCCACCGCCACGGAGATCTGGGAGATTTCCGGCGTGTCGATGAACGATCTACCGGAAGGTTCGGTCATGACCACCGACAATATGGTGGATGCAGCGCTTGCCGGGCTCGATCAGGGCGAGCTGATAACGATTCCGCCTATGCATGATGTGCAGCTCTGGGAACGTTATGAACAGGCTCGACTGGAGCTGTTTAGCAGCGCCCGCACAGGCGTTCCGGCCCCACGTTATTTCAAACGCTAATCAGTGCTCCAGCTGTCCGCCGTATTCCTGCATCCAGGCGGCCAGCGGCGAAAGCGCCCCTTGAAGCGTCAGCCCCAGCGGCGTGATTTGATATTCCACGCGCGGCGGGATCTCGGGGAATATCGTGCGTGAGACCAGCCCGCGCTGTTCAAATAAACGCAGCTGTTTGGTCAGCTCTTTTTGCGTTATCGGCGCTGCTGCGCGCAGCAACTCGCCAAATCGCACGGGTGCGTTGAGCACAATCAGTCGGTAAAGAATGGGTATCGCCCATTTTCCTGAGATCAGGCTGACGAACTGCGTCATCGGGCAGGATTCGGTCGCAGATTTTTTTTCACAGCACAGTTCAAGTGTTTCCGCCATAGCACACCGTTCGCCTCGTTAGTATCCAAATGGTACCTGGTTTCTTTTGGATACTAACGTTTCTATAGTGCTTTCTCCAGTGACATTTCAGGAGAACAGCATGAGTCGTTTAGCAGGTAAATACACCCTGATTACCGGTGGCACCACCGGGATTGGGCTGGCGACAGCGCAGGAGTTTATCGCCGAGGGGGCCCACGTTGCAGTCACAGGACGCAACCCGGAAACGCTCGCCGAGGCGAAGCGAATTTTGGGTGATAGCGCCTGGGTGATCCCTGCTGATGCAGGCGACATTGCGGCGCAAAAGCAGCTGGCAGAAACGATAGCTGCCCGCTGGCCACGGCTGGATGCGGTGTTTATCAACGCCGGAGATGTGACGCATGGACTCATCGAAGAGTGGCGTGAAGATGCCTGGGATCGCCTGATGGGCATCAACCTTAAAGGTCCGTTCTTTTTAATTCAGGCGCTGCTGCCGCTGCTGAATAATCCGTCGTCCGTGATCCTGTGCGGGTCCGTCAGCGCGCGGATTGGGTTGCCTACCAGTAGCGTTTACTCGGCCAGCAAAGCCGGTTTACTGTCACTTGCGCGCACGCTGTCGGCGGAACTGTTACCGCGCGGAATTCGCGTCAATGGCTTAAGCCCAGGTCCGGTGGAAACCCCGGCGATGAACAAGCTTGGCCTGAGCGAAGACGCGCAAAAAGCCATGCAGGCTGACATCATCAATCTGGTTCCATTGGGACGGATGGGAACGCCTAACGAGCTGGCAAAAGCCGCGCTGTATCTGGCATCCGATGAGTCGAGTTATACGGTGGGCACAGACCTGCTGGTCGATGGCGGCACGGGGAGCTTGTAGTCATCAAAGGGGAGCATCACTCCCCTTTTCCATTGCCACGGTCAATAACGACCCGTCAAAGCATTAGCCAAATAGCGGCAGTTTATACATGCGGAAGCACGTGATGTTATAGCGATAAAATCCGGTCTGTGAAGGTGGAATATTTCCGCTATTTCTATAAAGCCCTGAGCTGATCGTAATATCCTGCAGAATTATGCCCTCTGCATTCATTTCACGAAGCGGCAGCCGCCCTTCCACGTCACCGTTTCCTGGTTCTAAAGCCACATCGCTGTAGCCCGGATCGCAGGTGAGCGGCAGTCCGTTGCTGTCGAACAGCGCGCCGCCGAAGCTGACGACGATATTCCCGTTGGGCATTTCCTGCTTACAGCCGCACAAGCTGCTGTAGCCCTCTGCGCCAGAGGTGTACTCAGCCAGCATTTGTACCGTCATGGTATTCAGATTAATGCGGTAGTGGCCAATTCGGCTCTCATTGTCCTGCGGCAACACGCTGTTGGCGTCAGATCGCGAGCGATAGTTGCTGTTATTGAACAGCGAAATATCAATGATGCCCGGCGTCGCATTGGGGATTTCCAGTACATTGTGTTGACCCCAGTTCCAGAACACGGCATCCGCTTCTTGCGCCTGTTGAGGATCGGTAAGGTCGTATGGCGTCCCGTCGGCTCTCAAAGGTGTCAGCAGATAACGGCTCAGTTCTTCAGGCCAGTCACCGTGAGTCCCCATAATGAAGCTCAGGTCGTATGTCCCCACTTTCAGGCCAAAGACGGCACTCTGATTACGACCGGATGTGATCAACATATTATTCGTTTCGTTGATATACGCCTGGTTAATATGCAGCCAGTCAAGCGTGCCACCGGCCGTATCCGGTGGGTTAGATGGACGTGTTGCGCGACTCAACCCTAAAACCTGCACCATATCGTAGTAATCAATCTCCTCACCAGTTTCGAGACTGATGATGGATACGCCATCCTCAATGCTTAATCCACCGTCAGGCCGCATGCCCGGCATATATTCCGATGCAGCAACCAAACAGTTATTCACGCCTTTATAGGCGTAGGTGGAAGACTGCTGATATAACGAATGATGACAGGCGTTATCAAGATCGTACATGGCATGAACGCGGCCAACCATATCGAATTCATACATCTTCAGATAACCGCTTTGGGCGACAGCGGAAGAGACGAAATGCCCATTTTCCAGACGCAATAAATTATTCGATGGCATCGATTTCACCGTATACCAGCGCACATTTCCTTTGTTATCCAGCGCAAGATTATTACGATCAAAATACGAGATAAAATAAAGCCCGTCGGCCAGAAGTGATTCATCGGTTGCGAGTGAATTCACCGTAATCTGCGGGAATAAATTATAGTTGGCGGGGTCGGTTGGATCGCTGACTTCTGCATCGGTCGGGGGTAAAGGCGCGGTTTCAATTAATGGTAAAAGCGTTGATCCTGATGCAGAAATCACCGTAATCTTATTTTGAATGCCAGGTAGTAATCCGGCAGCGGGAATTAAATTGGCACCCGCCACAACGGGTTGGGTAAACGTCAAGATAGGGAATTTACCCTGTGCATCAGATACGCTAATGGTGGCCGTATCGCTAGCATCAGACCACAGGCCAATATAAAAGCTTAACGGTGACGTGGTAAAGGGATCCAAAAATACGAGGGCATTATCCTGGGTATGCGAAGTCGTCACTTGTTCCATTAAAGCGCTGTAAATCTGGTTATGGCTCACCACAATAGGATCGTCAGGATTAATCCCCTGAGCAATTGACGGACGGGGCGCGGGCGCAGCGTTGACATGAGAGAGCGTCATAATTTATTTCCTTATTAATATATGATTTATGGTGCTGGACGTACTAACCGGATCCTGAGTGTATTTATTACCGTCCCCGGTTATATTCTGCCGCCAGATATTCCAGCAGATGCACAACGTTACGCGGTGCGAGCCGGGTTAACTGCGGCCAAATAGGGTGTCTGAAAAGATATTCCTGAAATGCGCGTGCGGGCTTGAGTGTCGCCTGGCGAAATGACGACCGGTTTGTTTTCCCGGTAAGATGACAGACAGCAAGATTGTAATTTCTCTGCGAATAACAATTCCATGTATCACGCCAGACAATATCCGATCTCACCGTCTCACTGCGCAGGCGTTGTGTTGCATCTAAGGCCCCCTCCTCATAGACAAAACTAATGCCGCAGCGCTGCTGTGCGATATCCACACGATTGGCCATTAAGCACGCCCCGTAAATAAAGCACTCGTGCTCCAGCCAGTGATGAACCGACAGCAAACGATGATCGGTCAATGCATGTACCAGTGCAAAATGGCGATAAGCGGCAAGAACCGGTTTGACAATGGTGCCGGGGTCATTCGTCCGAACATTAGCGGGACCGTACGCAATATCAAACAAAAAGGGTCGTCGACTAATGACTCTGTCCTTATCAAACACTTTTCTCACCAGAATGGGGGAAACACCGCTTTCGGCGGGCATTGACGGATACCACCATTCCGGAGAAATACCGTTCTTGAGCGCCACGTAGTTGGTTGAAATCGCGATCACACGTCCTGTTTTATTGTCAGCCGTGGCAATAACGAAAAGTTTATTGTGACTGCCATTAAATTCTACGGTAAACGTGATGGTTGAATATTCTCCGCTCAACGAGCCTGTCGGCAGATTAACTTGTTCTACTCTGGCTGAAAATGCCAGCCGCGTAAAATGGCGACTTAATGTCTGACTTTTTTCTCCTAATAACGTGAAATCACCCCCGACGGCAATGCACTCTGTGAGTGGCTGCAGTCCTGAAATATCCTTAATCAAGGTTGATTTATCGGTAAATGAGCTATTACAGGTGCGACAACGCCAGCGTTGCGCGCCCCTGAGTCCGCATCCGTTACGAATCAGCGCATCGCCCTGCCCACACGTCGGGCAATATAGTAATACCTGTGGATAGAATTTATTACTTTGCTGATTAAACGCACTCAGCGCTGATGGTGATATGATCGGGAAAATATCACCACATTCCGGGCATAATCCATTTTGTCCGATAAATTGATAATGTACCGTGTTAATCACACCAAAAAGGGAACACTCTACGTTTTTGCAACAATTGACATGTTCCCATTGATTCATTGTATTTATTCTCTATTCACACAATGTATGACGAATATCTGACGGCGAATATCCTTCATCGAGAAGAGATTTCATCATCAGCATATAAGGCTCGGTATATCTAAAAAAGGTCTGGTAGCTGCTACAAAAATAATTGAGCTCAGCAATACCTCGTGAAGAGAGTGAAATACGATCTTTTGGACATCCCCCGTGGCACGCGAATTTAACGTTGCAGTGCAGACATTCGGGTGCCGCCGGTTGTTTATTTTGTCCAAATAGACGGCTGGCATCGCTGTCCAACATTTCGCCGATCGTGCTGTGCTGAATGTTACCCAGTAAATGTGCGCTATTCACGAAATGGTCACACTGATAGAGATCACCATTTTGTTCCAGCGCAAAAGCGTTGCCGCACGTCGGGGAAAACACACACGTCAGCGGCGGTAAACCACACCATGCGGAAAACGTATGTTCAAAAAAGGGAATTTCTATTACGCCTATATCGCGACGTATCCAGTGATAAAATATCGTTTTCAGAAAAATACCAAAACTCGACGGCGTCACGCTGCGTTCATTTACCCCTTCGGTGGTTGTTTCCAGCAGCGGAATAAACTGCATATGATGGCTGCCTAAACTTTTTAGAAACTCATACACCCGAATGGGATACTGGCTATTTAGGGCATTAACCACCGTCAGTGTATTAAACTGCACCTTGTATTTCTTAAGTAAATCGACCGCTTCCACAACGCGCTGATGGGTGGGTTTCCCAGAAACAGTTTTACGAAAAGCATCGTGCAGGGTCGCATCGCCATCTATCGAAATACCAATCAGAAAATTGTGCTGATAAAAGAAACGACACCAATCATCATTCAGAAGAAGCCCGTTGGTCTGAAAGGTGTTCAGGATCGTCTTACCTTGCGAGAATTGTTTTTGCAATGCCACTGCGCGTTGGAAAAACGCTAAACCCGCCAGCGTCGGTTCACCGCCCTGCCAGGCGAAAATAACCTCATCGGTTTCCTGAGCAGCAATATGCTGGCTAATAAATCTCGTCAGTGTTTCATCATTCATAGTGCGGGTTTTTCGTTCTGGATAAAGCTGTGCTTTTTCCAGATAAAAACAGTAATCGCAGGCAAGATTGCATGTCGCACCGGTAGGTTTGACCATGACATGGCAACTTTTCATTTTAACTCCCTTGTATCATGGCCTCATGAAATTCATCACAAGGCCATGAAAATCCTTTAGTTCCAGTCTACTGGTGTCGGTTTATCGCCCCTAGCCTTCATAAGTGAATCATTTTCAATACTGGACTGATAACGTGCTAACGCGGCTATCATTTTTTGCTCCAGCACGGGTTGTTTACCCAGTTGATTCATTGTCTCGCCACGATCCAGCTTGAGGTTATAGAGATATTTAGGTTTGCTATTGCGGTCAAATATCATCTTCCAGTCGCCGTCGCGTAGTGCCCACATATCCGTCGGATCATCCTGGAACGGCATATCAATCGCGAATAACAAGGGTTGCTGGCGGTTCATCGTTTGTCCCTCAAGTACGGGCACAATAGATTCCCCATCAATAATCCGGTCGGTCGGCAAGTTAAAATGCGTCAGTTCTGCAAGAGTGGGTAATATATCCAGACCGCTTACAGGCGTGTCGGTTACCGTGCCGGCGTGTAAATGCTGACCATATTTAATGATCGCTGGCACGCGTATTCCCCCCTCCCACAAATTATCTTTGCGACCCCGTAAGCCATCCGTTTCACCTGCCATATTAAGTTCGTACCACTTACGCGCTTCGCGCGTGACAGGACCGTTATCGCTGGTAAAGATAATTATCGTGTTGTCCTCCTGCCCCATTGATTTGATTTTTGCGAGGACTTTACCAACCTGTTCATCCATGTAACTGATATTGGCGTAGTATTCTCCCGGACCACGATAAGGCTTATCCACCCAGTCGGCATAAAACATATCGGGATGCTGCTTTTCATACTCGCTCATATAATTTTTATAAATTTCGAGGTATTTTTTGGGTGACGCCAGCGGCGTATGGACCTCTGTGAAAGCCACATACATAAAGAAAGGTTTGTTATCTTTTTTATCGTTTAGCCAGTTAATGGCTTCCTGACTGACAAATTCACCGCTGATTTGGTTAACGGTCCCCAGCGCTTTACCGTTTCGATAAAACCCATTCGGGTACACCACGCCATTACGCGGACGCTCTTTCGCCTTATCCAGATCGCTGGTGACAAAACCAGCAGCATTGACCAACGTATAGTCGAAACCAGCATCTTCAGCCTGGGGCTGATCGTGGCGGTCAACACCGGCATTAAGATGCCATTTCCCCATCATTGCCGTGTCGTAACCCTGGTCTTTCAGGTAACTGGCTATGGTCTTTTCGTTACGCCCCAGTGCGATATTTTTATTGGTCGGGATCCAGGATCGAATCCCCGTTCTGAAGGGGGTGCGTCCTGTCAGTAAACCTGCACGTGAAGGCGAACACAGTGGCGCGGGTGCGTAATATTGCGAAAACCTCACCCCTTCCTGCGCGAGTTTATCGATATTCGGGGTTTTAACGATGGGATGCCCATATATGCCTAAATCGCCATAGCCCAGGTCGTCGGCTAAAATAATCACGACGTTAGGTTTATTTAATTGATTCGCTGATTGCTCTGCCGCCAGAACATTTCCCATTCCCCCTGTCATGCCAATGACCGCGCTGACAAACACTGCTAACGTTGTCTTTCTCATTATCGTTCCTTATTATTTATTTTAGAAATCGTAACCGAGCATATAAATCAACTGGTCGCCAAAACCGTCGTAACCTAACTTGTTATCGAAATAACGCCATGTAGTACTGGCTTTAAAGTGGGGGTAAAATTTCCATGTTAAGGTCAACCCGCCATTAATACCGTTTTTACTGTGTTGTTGTTCGGCGTATGCGTCATTGCGATCCAACTCAAATTCATTCCAGTCGGAGAGCACCATTTTTTCGCCCCACAAATCGAAAAACCAGGCGCTTGTCCAGCCGACGACATATCCATTCAGACCAGTGGCCTGACCATATTTGATGGAGACATAGTCATTTGAAAGATTATGCAATGCCACATAGGGCTTAAAAAAACCAGATGGCCCGGACCAGCCTAAATAGCCTAATCCGTACATCATATTCAGTTCATCACCCCACGTATTTTCAAACTGACCGTAGAGTTTTCCCATAAAACTGAAATCAGAATCGAATAACCGAATATGGGTCTGTGCAGAAAGCACATGGTTTCGGCCTTCAACGGCATGATTTAATACGTTGCTTTCATAAAATGAGTAAAACTCTCCTTTATCAAATATCGCACCAAAGTCAGCGGTTGCTTTCCAGACTTCCCCTCGGTGCGTATTTTCAAATCCCGTATTCCAGTTGGCATAACCCGCATTAATAGACCCATAAGAGGTTTTTAATTCGAGAGCATGCGCCGGGCAGGCAAATAAAATAGAGAGTGTCAGTAACGCTTTCTTGAAATGTATGTCTTTCATTATTATTCCTGCTCCATGCAGTATCCCAGATTAATATTCATTCCAGGCAACATAGTAATGAGAGACCTTCGGGACCAATGTGATGATTTTCACGCATTTTTTGTGGCAGGACGCGCAAAGCCAGGAGGTCACAGAATGTGGGTTTATTGCGCCACTAACCTATTGATTTACCGTATCGCTGATCCACAATTTCCTTTCACGATCCGATCTGTACCCCGCATTAACCGTTTTGTTCGTTAAATCCGCCACCGATGGGACTTTTCATCGTCGTTTTGTGGCAAGCTGACGAAACGGTTAATCCCAACGCCCTTAGGTATCGCACATACAGCGTCTACGCCTTCAGGCAGGCTGGGTTTATTAAGACGCTGAAGAAGGGTGTGAACTTATTCTGACGATCTCGCAATCGAGAGGTAAACGATGTTTTCAAAAACTATCCAGTTACAGGTTACTGAATCCCCGAAAAAATTTATCGATGTCGCTCCTGTAATGTTGAGTGACGCCACAATGCTGGAGCGCAAAAATAAAGTTCTGACACGTATGAATGATGAAGGATATGACGCGCTCATCATCTATGCGGATAAAGAGCATGGGGGGAATTTCGAGTACCTGACGGGTTTTGTTCCGCGCTTCGAAGAGGGTTTACTGATAGTCAAAAAAACCGGTGAGGCGATACTGATTCTGGGTAACGAAAACCTCAAGATGGCGAACTATTCCCGCATCCCGGCGGCGTTAAAACATTGCCCACATTTCTCACTGCCTAACCAGCCGATGGACCACGAACGCCCTCTCGAGGAGATTTTCATCGAAACGGGTCTTAACACGATATCCAAAATCGGTTTGGTCGGCTGGAAAATGTTTACATCGACAACGGCGAATAATAAACACCTTTTCGACATTCCCTGGTTTATTGTCGACGCCGTGAAGAACAGTATTGCTTCAAACACTGTGCTGGAAAATGCCGCGCATCTTTTCATCCGCGGCGATCGTGGCGCAAGAATTACCAATAACGAAAACGAAATTGCGCACTATGAATATGGTGCCAATCTGGCCTCGAATTGTATCCTCGATGCGATGAACGCCGTTGAACCCGGCCTGCGGGAAACCGAGCTGGGCGCTCTGCTGGCTGCTGAAGGTCAATACCAGACGGTTGTGACCATTGCAGCGACGGGCCAACGTTTCGAGAAAGCGAATTTTTACCCTTCCTATAAAACGCTGGAGCGCGGACAACCGCTGTCGATGACAACCGGCTTTAAAGGCGGGCTTTCAAGCCGTACCGGGTTTGTTATCGCGGATGAAAGCGAGCTGCCTGACAATCAAAAAGACTACCTTGAGAGAGTCGCAAAACCTTATTTTGGCGCTGTCGCCACCTGGCTTGAAAATATCAAAATAGGGATGCGCGGTGGCGAAATGTACGATCTGATTGAGAATGTCCTCAGCAAAGAAAAATACGGTTGGCACCTGAACCCAGGTCATCTCAGTGCTGATGAAGAGTGGATGTCGTCCCCCATTTATAAAAATTCGGCTGAGACACTGAAAAGCGGCATGATTATGCAGATTGATATTATCCCCTCTGTACCGGGATATACGGGCGTCAGCGCTGAAGAAAGTATTGCCCTTGCGGATGAAGAACTGCAGCAGAAAATTCAGCAGGTTTATCCACAATTATGGGCGCGAATCACCACTCGCCGCGAATACATCCGTCAGGTTTTAAACATTCAGCTCACCGACGATGTCATTCCGCTGTCCAATACTGTGGCCTATCTTCGCCCGTTCCTGCTCGCGAAAAACAGGTCATTTACTTGTTAATTGAATGAATGGTTTGGGATGCCCTCAAAGATACAGGCCTCGTAATGAGGCCTATTGTTGAGCGTGATTGATTGAACGTAGGTCGTACAATATTCCCTCGACTGTATTCGCTGTGAAAACGTTAAACGAAACCCGACATCCAGCTATACGGTGGGCATCTAAAAGAAGGTGTCATAGCATGAACCATCAGACACTTGCTATTATCCGTTCAGGCCGTCATGCGCACTCTCAGTATAGTGATGGCGATGATTATCATCGCAATGGTTATGCTATTGTTTCGGTCGCTAAAGATAACGCTCTGAGCATTATTTCCCATGATTAATCACAGGTCTGGAAGATATTTTATCCTGCCAGATGCAATAAAAGGGTTTCCCCATGATCGTACTTCGCCCTATGCATGAAAAGGAATTTTCAGGCTATCTGGACTATTTCATTCCAGATTATGCACAGGAAATTGCCTCGAATTATCGACTTTCTGCTGATGAATCCCTTGCAAAAGCAAAACAGGAAATCGCTACCGATCTTCCTGATGGCGTTAATACCTCCGGACAGGTTTTGCTGTGTCTGTTTATCCAACAGGATGAACTGGACAGCCATGTTGGCTACCTGTGGTACAAACCGGATTCGGCTACGCGCACAGCCTTCATCTACGATTTTCATATCTTCAACGCGTGCCAGGGACAAGGTCTGGGCAAACAGGCGCTGCGCGCGTTTGAACAGATGTTGCAGGAACAGGGTTTTGAACATATCAGACTGCGAGTTGCTGGAGACAACGCCCGTGCCCGCCACGTCTACGAAGCCATGGGTTTTGGGGTAACGGGATTTAACATGAGCAAGACGATAACTGGTTAATATTTCCTCCGGGTAGACCTTACGTCCGCCGCTTCTGGCGTCTTTTCGACGTAAAGGATCTTAACCTGCCGCCAAATTCACCATGACATCCGCCTGCGAAAGATATACGCTTTATATATATAATATTACGGAGTGTATACTATGGGTATTGTGAAAATTTCTGACTTGTTGCATGAAGATGTCCGTGATGCCAGCAAAGCCATGTCACGTTCAGTGAATGCACAGGCTGAATATTGGATCCGCCTGGGAATGATGAGTGAGCTTTACCCGGAGCTTAACTATCAGCAAATTAAAATGATGATGCTGAAATCTGGCTCTGACCGTTTAATGGAGGTGATCAATGCCATCAATTCCCATTAAAACTGCTGATGAACTCGCCCGACAGCGCCATGCGGGCGCGTTGCTTGCTTCCGTATTCGAAATGCTGGACACCTTTATTGTGCCGGGCGTGACCACCCTGGAAATCAATAATCGTGCAGAGGCATTTATTGTTGATACGTTACAGTCCCGCCCCGCCAGCAAAGGTCAATACGATTATCCTTATGTACTGAATACTTCGGTGAATGAAGTCGTGTGTCACGGCATCCCGAAAGCGAACGAACACCTTAAATCTGGCGCTATCGTCAATGTCGATATCACGCTGGAGAAAGAGGGCCTGATAGCGGATTCCAGCAAAATGTACCTCATCGGAGATGTCTCTCCGCTGGTGCGTCGGTTGGTCGAAAAAACATGGGAAGCCATGTGGCTCGGCATTAAAACGGTAAAACCGGGTGCGAGGTTGGGAGACATTGGACACGCCATCCAGACGCATGTTGAAAAATGCGGCTATAGCGTTGTCAGGGAATATTGTGGGCACGGGATAGGCAAAGAGATGCATGAGGAACCGACGGTGCTGCACTACGGTAAACCCGGGACGGGCGAAGTGTTGCAGGAAGGGATGGTTTTTACCATCGAACCGATGGTCAATCAGGGCAGCAGCAAAATAAAAACCAAAAAAGACGGTTGGACGGTCGTGACCCGGGATAAAAAACTCTCGGCCCAATGGGAACATACTATCGCTGTGACCGCAGACGGTTTTGAAGTATTAACGCTGCGAAAAGATGAGATTATTCCGGACCACATCGTATAAGACTGATGGCGCTCA
Organism: Enterobacter sp. 638; assembly: GCF_000016325.1. Lineage (NCBI taxonomy): Bacteria > Pseudomonadati > Pseudomonadota > Gammaproteobacteria > Enterobacterales > Enterobacteriaceae > Enterobacter > Enterobacter sp. 638. The sequence continues at coordinate 1,655,891 of NC_009436.1, read as the reverse complement.
GTAGAGCGCCCTGACTCCACACCCCATCCATAATCCGAACATTATAAATCAATTATCCTCCGGCACACTGTTCATTGTGCTTAGGGGGAACCATGAACAGCGTAAATTACATACTGAAATACACCGAGTATTTAATCAGGAAATGTCGCGTGTTTTTCATTACAGACCTGAATTATCATACTACCGCTCTGAATAAAATATCCGGAAGGCATTCGAATTTAAAAAAACCAGAAACCCTGAATGAGAAGATTTGCCACCGACTTGTCTTCGATCATAATGAATTGTATACCTTACTCGCTGATAAACTGGCAGTACGAGAATATGTCCATGCGCGCACGCGGTTGGTCAAAACTGTGCCCTTGATTGGCATCTACAAAAAAGTAGAAGAGATCAATTTCAATCAACTGCCCGAAAAGTTCGTTTTGAAATGTAATCATGACAGTGGCAGCGTTGTAATCTGCAAAGACAGAAAAAAATTCAGCCCTGTGAAAGCATTAAACAGGCTTAAACTGGCACTCAAGAAAAACATGTATTATACAACCCGAGAGTGGCAGTATAAATCCATAAAGCCGGTCATTCTATGCGAGCCGTTTATCGATATATTTTTCGGACAGGCTAAAAACAGTACGCCAGAAATGTTAAGAATACATTGTTTCCATGGTGTCGCGTGTTTTCTAGAAGCAGACTTCACGGATGAGAGCGGAAATGAATTTATTAATGTCTACGACCGTTCATGGAATCTGCAACCTTTTCAGATGGAATATCCCAATACTCCGCAGGCTATTCCGGAGCCCAATTTATTCCATAACGCGATAACGGCAGCTCAAGAGTTAGCAAAGGATATTGACTATTGCCGTGTCGATTTAATGCTGAAGGGTGATGAAATTTACTTTAGCGAGATAACCTTAAGTCCTAAACGTGGGAAGCTTAAAATTACCCCCGTGATCTGGGATGCTAAGTTAGGCGAAATGTGGAATTTACCATCGGCTCAAAGCAGGTTTAATTAAACCTGCTCTGCCCTTCTACTTTTTGCACTCAAGAACGGGCCAGGACAACTCAAAAACTGAGTGGTTGTCTCGCGTGAGTTTGTAGCTCGCATTCCCTTTGTGGGCGAGCATAATGGCTCTGACCACAGATAACCCTAACCCACATCCCTCCGGGTTAATATTTCGTGCAAGTTCTCCCCGCTGGAAGGGCTGAAATAAATCCCCCTGGAATTCCTCAGGAATTCCAGGGCCTTTATCCTGAACGAGGATGAAATTATCTTTCCCATACGAGCCGTTTTTTATAATAAGCGTTCGTGATGTGGAATATTTTAATGCATTATCAAAAAGAACGGTCAGACACTGAATAATACGTAAAGGATCGCAGACACAATGCTGAGATTTCAATTCAGTTATGAGCGTAAATTGCTTACGCTGAAATTCTGGTAAGAAGTTTTCCAGTGCATTCCTGATGGTTTCTTCGAGATCGATCTCACGGAGTTTGAGCGAATAATCGGCGCCTCCGGAGGAACTGACAACCCGAAGATCCTCAATTAAATTAGTCAGACCTTCGGTTTGCTTGAGCAGATTTCTGAAGAGTGCTGGGTCTGGCTCGAACACACCGTCAACCAGCCCCTGAAGCCTCCCACGAAGAATCGTCACAGGCGTCCTCAGCTCATGCGCAATGGCAGCATTCCATAAATTCCGCTGGACATCCAACTTCTGCAATTTCTCAGCCATATCGTTGAAATCATTGACGAGATTATTCATTTCTCCCAGCTGAGAGTTCGTACAAGATGCCCTTGCGTCAAGATTCCCTTTCGATATTTGTTTCAGACTGTATGCGACTGCATTCAGTGGCGTCAGTATTCTTGATGAGAGTTTAACGGTGAAGAAGAGTGAAACGGCCAGGCTGATGGCTGAGGCGACCGCGATCCATGTCCAGTCCAGGAGGGTCATCTCATCTTCATTTGCTGCGAGGCCGCCCCCCGGAAGATAATCAATCAAAAAACTATAAAATAACCAGGACCCCAATATGGCGATAACAATAATAATGAAGGTCAGCGAAAGCATATACGTCAATATTTGACGACTGAGAATGGCTTCTTTATTCATTTATTCTCACCCAACCGATAGCCAAGTCCTCTGATACTTTCCGGGACGCCTTTAAGCCCCGCGTTTTCTAGCTTTTTCCGAAGCTTACTCATGTGGCTGTCCACGGTACGATCAAGTGAATCGCCTTCAGGTAAACAGGCATCAAGTAATTCTTCGCGTGAGCAGACTTTTCTGGGGTTCCTGGCCAGATGCGTCAGGAGCTTAAACTCAGTCGTGGTCAACACAGGCGTAACCTCCTCACCCGCGACCGTAATTTCCACGTAAAAGTCTTCTGGATAAATGGTCAGGAAAGACGTTCTTAATGGTCTGGAATTCGCGACTTCTGCGTTCGGACGGGTTCTACGAAGAACCGCTTCAACCCTTGCGATAACCTCGGAAGGATTGAAAGGTTTAATCACATAATCATCGGCCCCGAGCCTCAGGCCCATCAGTTTATCCACGTCCTGATCGAGTGCTGTGACCATGATAACCGGCACATTGCTCTCTTTTCGGATAGTGGTCAGAACGTTCCATCCATCATAAACAGGCAGATGAATATCCAGCAACATCAGGTCCGGTTTATGCAGGCGAGCAAGAGTGATTGCCTGCTCGCCATCTTGAGCCCTGAAGGTTTTCATACCCGCTCGATGTAAGTAGCTAATCAGTATGTCGGCAATTTCATCATCATCTTCAGCAACAATGATAAGATTGTTTCTGTTCATTTTATTTTCCATGAGCATCGGTATTTGTCTGTATTTTATCTTAAAAAGAGCAGGTTGAGTTTTTATTAAGCAATATAATAAAACCATGATTTTGCTTGTACATCTTTATATTTTTTGACTATCTATCGACGTGAGACCATTACATTTAATAAAAGTTTCACCTTCACTATAAATTATTATTCGCGGGCAGAGACTGCGCTCCACACTCGCTACACAATAACGGAATATACCATCAACACTCTCATGGGATAATCCTCAATCGTTAATGAGGATCGGGGTGTAAAGCCCTCATTAATCGTCACCGTATGCTTTCGGAAAAACATTTTACGCGTCAACACATTAATATTGTTGAGTATCAGGTCAAGGATAATGAACATCATCAGAAATAGTCTTCTAACAACCGTGAGTGCCTGTATTTTATTTGCACTGGTATCATGGGCGCTGCTCTATTTCTGGCTCTCTTTGGTGCACACTGTTGAAGAGAAAGTTGCTGCCACCGTACCTGCCTCACCGCTGGTTTATGCCTGCATCGCCCTGAGTTTTTTCTTTCTCATTATTCAAAGAAAACCCGGCGCACTAAAGGAATTAGCGATCGTCACGATGAGTGTTTTCGTGATGCTTATTTATATTGTTTTTGCGTTTAACATGCTCATGAACTCAAAGCCAGATATCTATGATTTGCTATTTTATTATGAGTGTTTTTTGATGATCTTCTTTTGCGGTACGCCATTATATCTCTCTATGAGAATGATTTGACTTTCACACATTAAAAATAATGTCTTTTGCAGAGACGGCGATACGTGAAGACTTTCGCCAGTATCATTTATCTCCACATTTCCTCCACAATTCGCTCATACCGGGCCAATATCCACATCATATACTTTGCATTCTCTACATTTACACGTCTCTTTGCACTGAGTGATATGCGTCAGGCAAAGAGGTTTAGCCAAAGGCGCGTTTTTTCATTTTCAGATTCTTAAGATGACATCCTCATGATTTATAAAGATACCCACTACATACCTGAAGCCTCCGGGGTTGCCATCTCGTTAAAAAGACTTGCGCTTCGTCAAAATTCTCTCAACTCAGAGATATCGATAAACGGGTCTCGACCGACGATGAGACCCATTTATCGCATGAATCATTGTAATTAATTTGAACGTTTTGTGAGTTGACTGGAAGTTTATCTGATGCCGCATTTCTTTATTGAACGCCCCGTTTTCGCCTGGGTCATTGCGCTGTTTATTGTCCTGACGGGGCTGCTGTCTATACCTCGTCTGCCGGTAGCGCAATATCCCGCTGTTGCGCCGCCGGGTATTATTATCTCGGTCAGCTATCCTGGCGCTAGCCCGGATGTGATGAATACCTCCGTCGTTTCGCTTATTGAGCGGGAAATTTCGGGCGTCGATAATTTACTTTATTTTGAATCATCCAGTGACACCACCGGAATGGCCTCCATTACGGTCACCTTTAAGCCCGGAACAGACATCAAGCTCGCCCAGATGGATCTGCAAAATCAGATAAAGATCGTAGAGCCTCGTTTACCTCAGGCCGTGCGGCAAAATGGCCTCACTGTTGAGGCGGCAAACTCCGGCTTTCTGATGATGGTGGGACTAAAATCCCAAACCGGCGAATATCAGGAGGCGGATTTAAGCGATTATTTCGCCAGAAATTTGACGGATGAACTGCGTCGCGTTCCGGGTGTCGGAAAAGTCCAGCTCTTTGGCGGTGAAAAAGCCCTGCGCATATGGCTCGATCCCATGAAATTACACAGTCATGGGCTGTCGGTCACGGATGTGTTGACGGCTGTTAGCCAACAAAACGTCATTGTTTCGCCCGGCAGAACGGGCGATGAGCCTGCAATTCCTGGGCAGGGCGTGACCTATCCGATCACCGTGCGAGGGCAACTCTCTTCTGTTGAGGCGTTTAGCCAAATCACGATTAAATCGCTGACCTCCGGCGCGCGCCTTAAGCTGTCTGATATTGCCCGCGTGGAATCGGGTTTGCAGAGTTATGCCTTTGGCATACGTGAAAACGGCATGCCCGCCACCGCAGCCGCTATTCAGCTGTCTCCGGGTGCTAACGCCATTAGCACGGCTTCAGGGATTCGCTCGCGGCTGGCAGAACTCTCAAGCGTGCTTCCAGAGGGAATGGAATTCACGGTTCCTTTCGATACGGCGCCTTTCGTTAAGCTTTCCATTATGAAAGTTGTAGAAACATTCGCCGAAGCGATGGTACTGGTTTTCCTCGTCATGCTGCTGTTTCTGCATAAAATCCGCTGTACGCTGATTCCGGCCATCGTCGCCCCGGTTGCGCTGTTGGGCACCTTTACGGTCATGCTATTAAGCGGTTACTCCATCAATATCCTGACCATGTTCGGCATGGTGCTGGCGATCGGCATTATCGTCGACGACGCGATCGTTGTGGTTGAGAACGTCGAACGCTTAATGGAAGAGAAAAATCTCTCCCCGAAGGAGGCTACACGGGAAGCGATGCATGAAATCACGCCAGCCATTATTGGCATTACGCTGGTGCTGACCGCGGTCTTTATTCCGATGGGATTTGCCAGTGGTTCCGTAGGGATTATTTACCGCCAATTCTGCATATCGGTGGCAGTATCTATTTTACTGTCTGCTTTCCTGGCCCTGACCTTAACCCCTGCACTCTGCGCAACGTTGCTTAAGCCGCATCATGTCGGTCAAAGCAAAGGAAAATCGTTTTCAGCGTGGTTTAACACCCGGTTCCACACCCTCACCTCTTTTTACGCATCCGGATTGGGGTTTGTTCTGAAGCGCACCGGGCGAATGATGATGCTCTACGCTGCTTTATGTGTTGCGTTGTACGCCGGTCTGTCTTCGTTGGCCTCTTCGTTTTTGCCCGATGAGGATCAAGGCTACTTTATGTCGTCTATCCAGCTTCCTTCCGATGCCACGATGCAGCGCACGCTTAAAGTGGTTAAGCAATTTGAAGATGAAATCGCCCAGCAGCAGGCCATTGAAAGCAACATTATGATCCTGGGGTTTGGATTTTCAGGCTCAGGACCGAACTCAGCCATGGCTTTCACGACGCTGAAAAACTGGAAAAAACGCGAAGGCAGGAGCGCTCAGGATGAAGCTGACCATATTCAATCCAAAATGGAGAGCGTGCCTGATGCCGTCACGATGAGTCTGCTTCCCCCGGCCATTTCCGATATGGGGACCTCATCCGGATTCACTTATTACTTGCAGGACAGAGGGGGCAAGGGGCATCAGGCGCTTAAAAATGCTGCGGATGAACTCGTGCAACGTGCCAATAAGAGCGGTCAATTATCCGATGTCTATATCGACGGGCTTCCAGAGGGAACCAGCCTGACGCTCAACGTCGACAGGGAAAAAGCCGAGGCGATGGGGGTATCGTTTGATGAGATTAACCAAACGATTTCCGTCGCGATGGGTTCGAATTATGTCAACGACTACACGAACAAGGGTCGCGTTCAGCAGGTGATTATCCAGGCCGATGCGCCGTACCGCATGCAACCGGAACATGTATTAGCCCTGTCGGTTAAAAATCGTCTGGGTGAAATGCTGCCATTGTCTTCGTTTGTGACGCTGTCCTGGAATGTCGCCCCACAGCAACTGATGCGTTACCAGGGCTATCCTTCCATTCGCATTACCGGCAGTGCGTCCGCCGGTGAATCAACCGGCACGGCAATGAACGCGATGGAAATGCTCGCAAAAGATTTGCCGGCAGGTTTCGCAGGCGAATGGGCGGGCAGTTCGTTGCAGGAAAAAGAGTCTGCATCACAGCTTCCGGGATTGATAGTCCTGTCAATGTTGGTGGTATTCATGGTGCTTGCCGCGCTCTATGAAAGCTGGTCCGTTCCCTTTGCGGTGATGCTGGTTGTCCCTCTGGGACTGCTTGGGGCGGTTCTGGCCGTTACCGTGGCAAATATGACAAACGACGTCTTTTTCAAAGTGGGTCTGATAACCCTTATTGGGCTTTCGGCTAAGAATGCGATCCTGATTATTGAGTTTGCCAGACAATTAATACATCAAGGACACAACGTGATCGAGGCAACGTTAATGGCCTCTAAGCAGCGATTACGCCCGATACTCATGACATCTCTGGCATTTACATTGGGCGTTGTCCCACTGATGTTGGCCAAGGGTGCGAGTGACAGTACCCAGCATGCAATAGGCACAGGCGTTTTTGGCGGGATGATCAGCGGCACTTTACTCGCCATTTTCTTTGTTCCCGTATTTTTCGTGGTGATTACACGGTTCATTGAAACCCGCAGAAAAAACCGGGAAAGCAAAGTGCAACTTTAACATCTGTTATTCCTCCCGGTCGTTAAGAACCATAGAGATTCTCTTTTTGACCGGGATAAACTCAGATTAAAAATAAAAAGTATGAGGTTATGATGAGCAGCATAAACACATCACGATTGGTTATCCGCCCTTTCGAGGGAAAAGATGCCGTTGCCCTTCTGGAATACCTTTCTTCGCCACAGGCGCCTTGTTTTCAGGATGAGAAACTGAACTCACTGGAAGAAGCAAAGGCAGAAGCAATAAGAAGGTCGAAGGACAATAGCCAGTTCGCCGTCTGCCTTAAAGAAAATGACACATTAATCGGTCACCTCTTTGCTGATAATCGGGACGAACCTGACAAGAATACATTGTCGGTAGGCTGGCACTTTAATACTCGGTATCAAGGACAAGGATTTGCAACAGAGGCGACCTCAGCGCTTTTTCACTATTTGTTTACGCAACAACAGGCGCGACGTCTTTATGCGTATGTTGAAGATTATAATATGGTGTCGCAAAAACTGTGCGAGCGTCTGCATATGCGGCGTGAAGGATATTTCCTGGAGTTTGTTTCCTTTGAATCTGAAAACGGAATTGAACGATACGATAATACCTTTCTCTACGCGCTGCTCAAAAAAGAGTGGTTTCAGTAATGTATTCGGCGATTTATCTGTTGAACGGGTTGATGCAATGCGCCCGTTAATGACCGTGCGTAAACGTATTCTCCGTGACAGGCAAAATTAATCTAAATAATTATTTATCAGGTTATTACCATGAGTTTTAAGCATTTAATTTCAGGCTGGACGCCTTGCAGTTTTGATGATTACGCTGAAACATACCAGACGTATGGCGGGAGCATTAACATGCACCCTGACATTGTCGAGTTTTTGATGAGAAAAGGTCAGAAGGGTTTTTCGTTCTGGCAGCGGCGTAATAAAGATGGCGTTTGTGGTGCTTATTTTGTCACCGAAAATAATGAGATAGGCCTGAATGTCTGGCGAGAATATCCGGTGTCATTTGATGAAGTTATGCTCCCTGTGTCGGCAGAGCAGAAGATCTGGCTGCCTGACAGGACGAACCGTTTGTCATCACGTCATCGCGATAACATTCGTAACTCTAGCTTTTTCTACCGGGCAAAACGCAGTATCTGCCATGTTAAAGACGCGTTTTCCGCTAAAACAATGAAGAAACGTAACGGGGAATTAAGGAAGTTTATCGGTTTAGGCGGTCAATGTTATCGCCTGTCAGACATGTCGCCAAAAGAGATAGCCCGTCTCTATATACTGCTCTTTAAGCTGCGTTTTGCGGATTCAGTACGTTGCTATGAAGAAAGCAAGATAGAAGAATTTTTTTCTGCCTTACCGCATTTAATTTTCGGCAACGTATTGTTCTTCGACGATACCCCTTGCGCTATTGATCTTGTCTTGCGTGCAAGCAGTAATAGCATGGAGTATTTTGATGTACCAAACGGTGGCGTAGACCCCAAGTTTTCAGAATACAGCCCTGGCAGTATATTAATGTGGGCAAACATTAAAGATGCTCGCGGTTTATGTGCTTTACAACAAAAAGAAATGGTATTTTCAATAGGAATGTATGAAAAAAATTGGGACTATAAATTGAGATGGGCTGATACTGCAAAGACAGGCAAGGTTATTACTCTCTAATCATTACTGCTTAATTGAGGATTTATTTTCGTTCATTCCTATTTAAACGCGCATCGAGAAACACCACGATAATTAATTGAATAAAGAAACCGAAAATCGCGCCTGCAATAATCCAGGCACTTTTATAATCTATTTTTTGAAGTGTAGCGCTAACATATTCCAGAAAGAACCACATGGAAAACTCCCGTTTTCCCTGTATTTTACCCGTGGATTATCAAGGCTTAGTGGACCGATTGTGGAGGAATTATCAACGCCACCCCGAGTGTGGCACAAACGCAGAAAAAATCGGAGGACCCGAATCGAAATGCCCCCGATGTGACGTTGAGTATGCTCAAAACCCGCTCCACACGATAACGAAGATAATTTTGTTTAGTCTGTAACGACCTTCACTGGACTCGCTGCGGAATGTGTCATGAGCAGGTCCGCATATCGCCACCAGACAAGCAGCGCGGCAAGTGCAATGACGCTAAGCACACTGAAGGCCGTAGAAAATGAGTAGCGACCCGCAATTGTCCCGGTCAATGCGGGACTCAATGACGCCCCAGCCCCCTGCATGAGCATCACCACACTCTGACCCGCATTCACATGCCCACTTCCCTGCAATAATTTCACGATAAAACCTGGCACCGCCACGCCCAATATCCCTGCCGCGACGCCATCAAGAATCTGTACCGGCACCATCATCAACGGCGTATCCGTCGCCGCGGCCATGGCGGCTCTGACGGGCATGAGGAGCAATGCCAGCATAATCAATCGCCAGTAGCCGTGTCTCTCGATTCGCAACGCCACCCAGAGCGCTACGGGGATCATCACGGCCTGAGAAATGATCACGGTGATAGCGGCATACAAACCGGGATTCATCGCGCCGGTAATCCCGGCGTTTCTCATACTTAGCATCGGTAACAACGCCGCATTTGCCAGGTGAAAGAGCAACAGTGTTAAGCCTGTGACGAGAAGTGCCGTGTTTTTGGTCAGTATTGAAAAGCTGGGTATCGGTTGATTTTCAGACGACGCCAGTCCCCTCGCCGCATTGTTATCAATGTCCTTATTACGAATGGCCAACAGCGCGCACAGAGTCAGGACGGTCGTGCATGCCATCAACAGGAAAATACCGTCAATTCCCCAGTACCAGGCGATACCACCGCCGATCAACGCCGTTAAGAAATTCCCGGCATGGTTAAAGGCTTCATTTTTGCCCATCTGGGCGCTAAATCCGTTTTGCCCCGTCAGACCCAACGTAATACCGGTGATAAGTGGGCCGACAAACGCCGCGCAGACACCGCTGATAATTTGGGAGAACGCGGCGATACCGTCACCTTGACTGAACCAAATCAGCAGAGTGCTCACGGTGATCATCACGCAAAGTACGGCCAGCAGAGCGCGTTTATTTTTAGAGGTGTCAGTGATAAATCCAGCAGGCAGTGTGGCCAGCAGTCCTGCGACGCCGCCTGCTGTCATTAAAAATCCCACCTCATCAGGTTGCCAGTGACGTTCAGTGAGAAATATCCCCAGAAAGGGACCCAAACCATCACGCACATCAGCAATAAAAAAACTGGCCAGGCACAGCGCCTGCAGTGAACGAAGAGACATATTTCTCGCCTTAAATGTTGTTATTGACTCTGATCGCGACGGTTTATGCTCAGCATTCATCCACCCCAAAACATCATGGAATATATCGATGTTAAATGAATATAAGATGTCTTCCGAAATTCTGCTCTGTTAAGCCATCCTCAACGGTGCAGCCTACACCGTTTTAAAAAATCGTCAAAACCCCGACTAAAAGTACCAATCACAACCATCTGATAAACATCAAAAATAAAAAATATACAATTCTAAACTTGGACAAATAATCGTATTTGTGTAAGTTTTAAGTATGCAGTTACGTCACGTTATTTACAGTCAGGGTGAGACTCATGAGCACTATGCCGTCGGTTATCAATCGATTTATGGACTATTACGCAGAGCTCGATAGCCAGCCACCGTCGGCGCTGGCGGCGCTCTATCATCCTGATGCGGCCCTCATCGACCCATTCGGCGAGCATCAGGGGCTGTTTGCGCTCCAGCGTTACTTCACGCATCTGCTGGCGAACGTGGATCACTGCCGCTTTGTTATTGATGCCCCGCTCTGCGTCACCGACCGTTTTGCCGTGACATGGACCATGCACTGGTCTCACCCGCGCGTTTCCGGGGGTGAGAAACTTGCCCTGCCTGGGTGCTCGGTGGTGGACGTGCAGGACGACCAGATTATTCGCCAACGCGACTATTACGATGCCGGAGAGATGATCTACGAACATCTTCCCGTGCTGGGCTGGGCGGTGCGCGGCGTCAAAAGGAGGGTGCGCTCATGATGACTGTCCTCATCACTGGCGCAAGCTCTGGCATTGGGGCTGGGCTGGCAAAATCCTGGGCGGATGAAGGGTGTCACGTTATCGCCTGCGGCCGGGATCCAGCCCGGCTGGAAGCGCTGCATCAGTACAACGCGAATATTACGGTTCGTCTGTTTGATATGACGGACAAAGCGTCCTGTCGTCAGGCGCTAGCCGGATGTCATGCCGATCTGGTGATTCTCTGCGCAGGCACCTGCGAGTACCTGGATAACGGTGTGGTGGATGCCGCGCTGGTCGAACGGGTCATGAACACGAATTTTTTGGGGCCCGTGAACTGCATCGCGGCACTTCAGTCGCAGCTGGTGGCGGGCAACCGCGTGGTGTTGGTCAGCTCGATGGCGCACTGGCTCCCCTTCCCTCGCGCAGAGGCCTATGGCGCGTCAAAAGCGGCATTGACGTGGTTTGCCGAGAGTTTGCGTCTGGACTGGGAGCCGAAGGGAATTGCCGTCACGGTGGTCTCGCCGGGCTTTGTCGACACGCCCCTCACCCGCAAAAATGATTTCTCCATGCCCGGTCAGGTCAGCGTAGACAGCGCCGTGAAAGCAATCCGTCGAGGTCTGGCAAAAGGGAAAAACCACATCGCGTTCCCCACGGGTTTCAGTCTGATTTTACGCCTGCTGGCAGGCTTACCCGGTTTTCTTCAACGCGCCCTGCTGCGCCGGATGGTGCGCTCATGAATATCGCAATTATTGGCAGCGGCATTGCCGGAATGACCTGCGCCTGGCGTCTGGCCGGGCATCATAATGTCACGATTTTCGAGGCAGAAGCGACACCGGGCGGGCATACCGCGACGGTCGATGTCACCACGCCGCAAGGCACCTATGCGATTGATACGGGGTTTATTGTCTACAACGATCGAACCTATCCGCGCTTTATGGGCCTGCTCAGCGAGTTGGGTATTCACGGGCAAAAAACCCAGATGAGTTTCTCGGTACACAACCCGCAAAGCGGTCTGGAATACAACGGGCACACCCTGACGTCGCTTTTTGCCCAGCGGCGTAATCTGGTCAACCCCAGATTCTGGGGTCTGCTGAAAGACATCACGCGCTTTAACCGTGAGGCGAAAGCCGCGCTGGCAAGCCGTGTTGACGAGAACGCCACGCTCCAGACGTTCCTGGAACAGCACGGCTTCAGCCCGTTTTTTGCCCGTCATTATATTCTGCCAATGGGCGCCGCCATCTGGTCGTGCTCTCTTCAGGAGATGCGTCGTTTTCCGCTGCCGCTGTTTTTGCGCTTCTTTGAGCATCACGGTCTGCTGGATATCACCGATCGCCCGCAGTGGTATGTGGTGCCGGGCGGTTCGCGAGAGTATCTCCGCGCCATGCTGGCGCAACTGGGCGATCGCGTGACCCTGCATCTTAACGCGCCGGTGCAGCAGGTATTCCGTCATGAAAAGGGCGTGAAGATTCAACTGGAGGCAACAAGCCATGCCTTTGACCAGGTGATCTTCGCCTGCCATTCCTCACAGGCGCTGGCGATGCTTGACGACCCAACCCCTGCTGAACGCGAGGTGCTGGGAAATATCGGCTGGCAGCGTAATGAGGTGGTTTTGCACAGCGATCCGCACTGGCTGCCGGTGCGCGAGCGCGCCTGGGCCAGCTGGAACTATCGCCTGAGCGAACGCGATCAGGCCAGCGCGTGCGTCACCTACAACATGAATATTTTGCAAGGATTGCCAGCCGGAAGCCCATTGTTCTGCGTCACGCTTAACCCCGAAACCACCGTGGACGAGCGCTATGTCCTGAAACGTTTTGTCTATGAGCACCCGCTGTTTAATCCGAAAAGCTGGCGTGCACAGGCCCGTCGCCACGAGATTAACGGCCACCAGCGGAGCTGGTATTGCGGAGCCTACTGGTACAACGGGTTTCATGAGGATGGCGTTCGCAGCGCACTTGATGTGGTGCACGGCATTGCCTGCGGAGAGGGAAACTGAGATGAACAGTTGCCTGTATCAGGGGATTTTACGCCATCGCCGTCTCCAGCCTAAAGCGCACCATTTTCGCTATACCGTTTTTATGGCCTGGATCGATCTCGATGAGCTTGATGCACTGCCTTCGGTCGGGATCCGGCGTAACCGGTTTGCTGCCGCAGCCTTTTACGATGCGGATTATCCCCTCGGCACGCCGCTGAAAGAGTGCGCGCTCAACCGTATAGAAAGCCTGACCGGTGAACGTCCCGATGGCCGCGTGATGCTCCTGACTCAGCTGCGTTATCTCGGTTTTCACTTTAATCCGGTCAATTTTTACTATTGCTATGACGCAACAGACACCCTGCGCTGGGTGCTGGCCGAGGTACGCAACACGCCGTGGAATGAGCGTCATTACTATGCCGTGGATGGCCAGACAACACGCCCAATTGAAAAAGCTTTTCACGTTTCACCGTTTAACCCAATGGACATGGTCTATCACTGGCGCTTTAACAATCCCAATAAAACGCTGCATATGCATATTGAAAACCATCAGGAATCGAAGGTCTTTGACGCCACGCTGATACTGAAACGTGAGCCACTCACGCGCGCGGCCCTGCGATCCCTGCTGTTGCGTATTCCGTTGATGACCTTAAAAACCGTCCTGACGATTTACTGGCAAGCGCTGCGGCTATGGCTGAAGCGCGTGCCTCTTCACAACCACCCCGTTAGCAGGAGTGAACGCTCATGACCGATCCTGCCTTTGCGCTTGATCCAGATATTCCGCGCAACGTCCGTCTCGCTCGCTGGCTGCTCTTTCGTCTTTTAGGCGGTATCAGCAGCGGTTCGCTTACCGTACGAGAAGGGACGCAGGCCTTCCATTTTGGCGACTCGTCTTCCGCGCTGGGCGCTGAAGTGCAGATTCTGGCCCCGGACGTTTACTGGCGGCTGCTGACCGGCGGAAGCCTTGCCGCCGCCGAAGCCTGGATGGATGGGGAATGGGAAACGCATGACCTGACATCGCTGTTGCAGGTGCTGGCGCTAAACAGCAGCGTGCTGGGGCGGCTTGAAAGCGGTTTTCGCGTGCTGGGCAAACCCGTTGAGCGCCTTCGACACTGGATGCGTCGCAACCACCGCGATCAGGCGCGGGAAAATATCGCCGCCCATTACGATCTCGGCAATGAGTTTTACGCGCACTTTCTCGACCGGGAGCTGCTCTACTCCAGCGCATTATTTACCGCTGATGAGCAGGATCTGACCATCGCGCAACAGGCAAAAATGGCGCGACTGTGTGAACAGTTGTCCCTTAGCGCAAGCGATCATCTGCTGGAAATCGGTACCGGCTGGGGCGCGATGGCGGAATACGCCGCGCTTCACTATGGCTGTCGCGTCACCACCACCACGTTATCGCAGGAGCAATTCACCTGGGCAAAAGAGCGGATCGCCCGCGCGGGATTGCAGGACCGGGTTCAGGTATTGCTCTGCGATTATCGCGACTTGACGGGTGAATACGACAAGCTGGTGTCGGTCGAGATGATAGAAGCGGTGGGTCAACGCTATCTGCCCGCGTTCTTCAGCACCTGCCAGGCACGCCTGCGCCCGGGCGGCAAAATGGCGATTCAGGCCATTACTATTCAGGATCAGCGCTATCGCGACTACAGCAAAAGCGTTGATTTCATTCAGCGTTATATCTTCCCCGGCGGATTTTTACCGAGCATTACCGCGATGAGCGAACTGATGACGCGCCACACGGATTTTGTTGTCCGCAATTTGTTCGACATGGGGCCCGATTACGCGCGCACGCTGGCTCACTGGCGGCAACGTTTTCTCCACGCCTGGCAGGATATTGAAAAACTGGGCTTTGATGAACGCTTCCGCCGGATGTGGCTCTATTATTTTGCCTACTGCGAAGCCGGATTTAATGCACGCACCATTAGCGTGGTGCAGTTGACTGCGGAGCGCGTATGAACCGCCACGTGCAGGTTTTTCTGATAGCGATTGCGTTCGATCTTTACTGGACGCTGGTGGTGCTGTTTCGCGAGCGCGGGCTGTTTTTGTGGCTCGCACTCGCGGTTCTGGCCTGCCTGATGCTCTCGCCTGCACATCGGCTTTATGCGCTTCTGCTGGCGGCAATGGGCAGCGGTCTGGATACCCTCTGGGCGTTGACGGGGTTGATCGACTTTCACGGGGAGGCATTGTTACCGCTTTGGATGATGGCGCTGTGGCTGATGTTCGCCACCGTCTGGACCCATCTGACCCGAACAACCACGCTCCCGGGATGGATCCTCACGCTGATGGGAACCCTCGGCGGCCCGGTGGCATACATCATTGGCGAACGGTTAGGCGCAATGACGTTTCTGGAACCGGCCTTTGTCGTCGTCAGTTGGATGGCGCTGGGGTGGCTTACCCTGATGCTGTTATTTCATATTGTGATGGGGAGACGACCATGCGATCCGCTTTAATGGCGCTGCTGTTGCTGGTTATCATCACGCCGGTGACCCATGCCGCCGACTGGTTAAGCTGGCGCAAAGTGGGCGATGCGACGCTCACCTGGGGGCCCTTTTCCGTCTATACCTCACAGCTGCGCACACCGGACGGCATCTACACCGGGCCGGGGCAAAATCAGGCGCTGATCATTACCTATAAACGTGACATCAGTCGCGACGATTTGGTCAACGCCACGCGTGACCAGTGGCAGGCATTGGGCATTATGGCGCGTGAACCGCAGAGTGAATCCTGGCTGCGTATGTTGCAATCGCTTTGGCCCGATGTGGTGCCAGGCACCCAATTAGCATTTGTTTTTAACGATCGGCAGGGACAGTTCTGGTATCGCGCCTCCGCGGCGCAAAAAACCTTCACCCCGCTCGGTCCGCGCCAGTCCGAGGCCTTTAGCACCCATTTTTTGGCGATATGGCTTGACCCCAATACGCAATATCCCGCGCTGCGTGAGCAGTTAATCGGAGGTAAAAAATGAAACGCATTCTGGCATTGGGCGCAGCCCTGATGATGTTACTGGCGGGCTGTAGCGCGGACATTAGCGATTATCGAAGCCAACAGCCGTCACTCGATATCTTCCGCTATTTCCAGGGGAAAACCGAGGCGTGGGGCATGGTACAAGATCGCAGCGGCAAGCAGTTGCGTCGCTTTCACGTTGAGATTGCTGGTGATGTCATCGGTGATACGCTGACGCTGAATGAACATTTTGTCTATGACGATGGCGAGAAGCAGCATCGGGTCTGGCACATTCGCCGCGTAAGCGCCGATCGGTACGAAGGGACTGCGGGCGATATTGAAGGCGTGGCAACGGGCCAGGCGGCAGGTAACGCCTTTAACTGGCGCTACAGCATGAACGTGAAAGCAGACGGCAAAACCTGGCTGCTGCACTTCGATGACTGGATGTACTTGCAGGACGGCACGCATCTGTTTAACAAGACAGAGATGAAAAAGTTCGGCGTCACCGTCGCAACCGTCACGCTGTTCTTCACCCGAAAAGAGCCGTAGCAGGTTTTTTAAAATCGGTTTTACAGATGACGAACGTTGCCATAGCCGTAAATGAAAAAACCCCTCGATATTGCTATCGAGGGGTTTTTCGTATTTGGCGGAAGCGTAGAGATTCGAACTCTAGAACCCTTTCGGGTCGCCGGTTTTCAAGACCGGTGCCTTCAACCGCTCGGCCACGCTTCCTAAGTGAGGCGCAATATAAACGTCTATTAGCGCCTTGTAAAGCAGGAATTTTTCTAAGTTTACTCGCGTGCATTTTTGCAACGTGTAAAAGCAAAAAACCCTGCGATATTGCTATCGCAGGGTTTTCGAATTTGGCGGAAGCGTAGAGATTCGAACTCTAGAACCCTTTCGGGTCGCCGGTTTTCAAGACCGGTGCCTTCAACCGCTCGGCCACGCTTCCTAAGTGAGGCGCATCATAAACACCTCACCTTGCGCTGTAAAGAGTGATGTCATTCATTCGCTTCAAAAATAGCCAAAACGTGATTAATTGGTTGAAATAAAAACGCATTGACCATTTTATCAGCATGAAATCTCACTTGTTCGCCTTAATGCTTTTTGATGTACATATCTTTGGTGTAATAAAAGCCCAGTTTATCGGGCGTAAATCCACCGACCCACGGTTTCACCAGATGGGTTCTGACATAGTGATACACCGGAATGGCGGGCACATCCTGCGCCAGCAGATCTTCGGCTTGCTGGTAGAACTTGCCGCGCTCTTCAGGAGTTTTCGCTTTTGCCGCCTCCGCCAGCGCGTTGTCATAAGCCGGATTACTGTACTGGCTGGTGTTTTCACTATCACCGGTACGGAAGTTGTTCAGGAAAGTCGCGGCATCGTCATAATCCGCAATCCATGCGTAACGCACCGCATCAAAATTGTGGGTGTGCATGGTATCCAGCATGGTTTTCCACTCCTGATTTTGCAGCTTGGCTTCCACGCCCAGGTTTTTCTTCCACATCGAACTCGCCGCAATAGCGATGCGCTGATGCGATTCCGAGGTGTTATAGAGCAAATTAAAGCTGAGTGGATGGGTGTCGTTGAAACCCGCGTCGTTCAACAGTTTTTTCGCCTCCGCGATACGCTTGTCGATTGGCCAGCTCGCGTAGTCCGGGTTCTTAAGCTTAACGCCGCCAATGTCCGGCTGACTGACAAGCCATGCCGGACGCTGACCCTGCCCCAACACTTTGTCGGCAATAATGTCTTTATCCAGCGCCATGTTCAGCGCTTTACGCACGCGCACATCATTAAACGGCGGTCGGGTGGTATTGAATTCGTAATAATAGGTGGCGAGCTGCGGCGACACGTCCAGCTCCGTTCCCAGCGTTTTTTTAAGCTGAGCGAACTGGTTGATAGGCACCGTATAGACGATGTCGATCTCACCGGCCTTGTAGCGATTCACATCGGACGCTTCAGAGGTAATCGGCAGATACGTGACCTTGTTGATCACCGTATGTGCATTATCCCAGTAGCGCGGGTTACGTTCGGCGACAATGCGCTCGTTGACCACCCACTGCGAGAGCTTATACGCCCCGCTGCTGACGAAATGCTCCGGTTTCGTCCACTTTTCACCAAAACGGCCGATCAGCACTTTATCAACCGGGACGAGTGAGGGATGCGCCAGCATGGCGAGAAATGCCGCATTAGGCTGGTTCAGCGTGACTTCCAGCGTGGTGTCGTTGAGGGCTTTCACGCCCAGCGAATCCGGCGTCTTCTTGCCCTGCGCGATATCTGCGGCGTTGACGAGATGCATATTGCCCGGATAGCTGGCGTAAGGTGACGCCGTTTTCGGGTCAACCAGACGCTGCCAGCTCCAGACCACATCCTGCGCGGTGATGGCGGTGCCGTCGCTCCAGGTGATGCCAGGACGTAAATGGAAAGTCCAGACGGTATTGTCTTTATTCTCCCATTTCTCTGCCAGTCGCGGCACAATCTCACCGCCAGGCGAGACACTCACCAGACCTTCGAACAAATCACTGATAATATTGAATTCGACGTCGCTTTCGACTTTATGCGGATCGAGCGATGCTGGTTCACTGCCGTTGTTTCTGACCAGTTCCTGTTTTTCTGCCAGTTGGGTTCCTGCTGGCACGCTAGCGGCCCAGCTCGCTGTGCTTGCGCACAGGATGCTCGCGGCCAGCAAAGAGAGTGTAAAGTTAATGCGTGATGGTGATTTCATTTATTCGCCTTATTGTCTATTTTTTGACGATGCGCATTCACTCTTAGCGCTCTAAGTGTATTAAGGCAATATTTTTCAGTAACCTATAAGAGGTTGATCTGAATAAATTCGTCAAACCACGCTTCCTGCTAGTGAAACAAATTTATTCGGGATAAAGCTTCAGCACCGCCCCTAAGGTGTTGAGTAAAGATGGGTAAAACCATTTTGCTACAGGCGCAACCTTTCCTATTCTTGCCGTTAATTACATCTGTCATAAGAGAGTGGCTCATGGATCGTATTATTAGTTCTTCACGCGACCGCACGTCGCTACTCAGCACCCATAAAGTGCTGCGCAACACCTATTTCATGTTAAGCCTGACGCTGGCGTTTTCTGCGCTAACGGCGACAGCCAGCACCGTGCTGATGCTGCCATCTCCGGGCCTGATTCTGACGCTGGTGGGCATGTATGGTTTGATGTTCCTGACCTATAAAACCGCTGACAAACCAATCGGTATTCTGTCCGCGTTCGCCTTTACCGGCTTCCTGGGCTATATCCTCGGCCCAATGCTGAATGCTTATCTGTCTGCGGGCATGGGTGACCTCATCGGCATGGCGCTGGGCGGTACGGCACTGGTGTTCTTCTGCTGCTCGGCGTACGTTCTGACGACCCGTAAAGACATGTCTTTCCTGGGTGGGATGTTGATGGCGGGTGTCATCGTTGTGCTGGTGGGCATGGTGGCGAACATCTTCCTGCAATTGCCAGCGCTGCATCTGGCGATAAGCGCGGTGTTCATTCTGATCTCTTCAGGCGCAATCCTGTGGGAAACCAGCAACATCATTCACGGCGGTGAAACGAACTATATTCGCGCAACCGTGAGCCTGTATGTGTCGCTGTACAACATCTTTGTCAGCCTGCTGAGCATCCTGGGCTTCGCAAGCCGCGATTAACCCCACACGCTTTGAACAGAGCCTCGCTTATGCGGGGCTTTGTTTTTTGGTACACTGCGCGGGTTTTGACTGACGTGTGAATGATTATGCTGAGCTTTGAAGGTAAAGAGATAGAAACCGATAACGACGGTTATCTGAAAGAGAGCAGCCAGTGGAGTGAAGCGCTGGCCGTCGCGATTGCTGAAAAAGAGTCGATTACGCTGTCGCCTGAGCACTGGGAAGTGGTGCGGTTTGTGCGTGAGTTCTATCTGGAATTCAACACGTCGCCTGCGATCCGCATGCTGGTGAAAGCGATGGCTAACAAATTTGGCGAAGAGAAAGGCAACAGCCGTTACCTGTACCGCCTCTTCCCGAAAGGCCCGGCCAAACAGGCGACCAAAATCGCCGGCCTGCCAAAACCGGTGAAATGTATTTAATAGCGAATACTGAATTTGTCATATTCGCGGTCGGGTTGGTGAGGTTCAGTGAAGACTTTTTCAACCCGGGCGCTGCGCGGCCCGCCTGCTTTCAACCAGGCAATCAGTTGCTCAATGTTATCCGCCTCACCACAGGCAACAACTTCGACACTGCCGTCATCCAGATTGCGCGCGTAGCCCGTTAACCCGAGCTGTAACGCCTCGCGTTGCGTGCTGTAACGAAACCCGACGCCCTGGACCGTGCCGTGAACCCACGCGATTGTGCAGACTTTTGACATCATCGTTTCCCCTATCCTGCTCTGGCGCGTTGCTTTTCCTGACTGAACTCGGGAAAATAG
This sequence comes from Enterobacter sp. 638, assembly GCF_000016325.1. Lineage (NCBI taxonomy): Bacteria > Pseudomonadati > Pseudomonadota > Gammaproteobacteria > Enterobacterales > Enterobacteriaceae > Enterobacter > Enterobacter sp. 638. Next base: position 1,635,495 of record NC_009436.1, on the reverse strand, counting down.
CGGCCATTTTATTGAATCGACAGAAAAGCAAATTATGAGTGTACGTTTAGTGTTAACCAAAGGACGCGAGAAGTCATTACTGCGTCGTCATCCCTGGGTGTTTTCCGGCGCGGTTGCGCGCATGGAAGGCAAAGCCAGCCTCGGTGAAACCATCGATATCGTTGACCATCAGGGAAAATGGTTAGCTCGCGGCGCATACTCGCCTGCCTCGCAGATTCGCGCGCGCGTCTGGACATTCGATAAAGACGAAACCATCGACATCGCGTTCTTTACCCGTCGTTTACAGCAGGCGCAGCAATGGCGCGACTGGCTGGCGAAACGTGACGGGCTGGATAGCTATCGTCTGATCGCCGGTGAATCCGACGGCATGCCGGGCGTGACGATCGATCGTTTTGCCAATTTCCTGGTGCTGCAGCTCTTAAGCGCTGGCGCAGAATACCAACGTGCAGCGCTGATCAGCGCGCTGCAAACGTTGTACCCGGAATGCGCCATTTACGATCGCAGCGATGTGGCGGTGCGTAAGAAAGAGGGCATGGAGCTCACGCAAGGCACCGTCACCGGTGAACTGCCACCTGCCCTGCTGCCAATCGAAGAGCACGGCATGAAGCTGTTTGTCGATATTCAGGGTGGGCACAAGACCGGTTACTACCTCGATCAGCGCGACAGCCGTCTGGCCACGCGCCAGTATGTTAAAGATAAACGCGTGCTGAACTGCTTCTCCTACACGGGTGGCTTTGCCGTTTCGGCGCTGATGGGCGGTTGCAGCCAGGTGGTGAGCGTTGATACATCACAGGAAGCGCTGGATGTCGCCAAGCAGAACGTTGAACTGAACAAGCTGGATCTGAGCAAAGCGGAATTCGTTCGCGATGACGTGTTCAAGCTGTTGCGTAAATATCGTGACCAGGGTGAGAAATTCGACGTCATCGTGATGGATCCCCCGAAGTTCGTCGAAAACAAAAGCCAGCTGATGGGCGCGTGCCGCGGCTATAAAGATATCAATATGCTGGCGATCCAGTTGCTGAATCCTGGTGGCATTTTGCTGACGTTCTCCTGTTCTGGCCTGATGACGACCGATTTATTTCAGAAACTCGTCGCAGATGCCGCTGTAGATGCGGGTCGTGATGTACAATTTATAGAACAGTTCCGCCAGGCAGCCGACCATCCTGTGATCGCTACCTACCCGGAAGGGCTCTATCTGAAAGGGTTTGCCTGTCGCGTCATGTAACTTGAAAAGTGAAATGTTGCCCACACATCTTGTGTATGTAACATTTTTCGGGAGGTGACAATGATTGCCAGCAAATACGGTATCGGCCAGCAGGTTCGCCACTCTCTCCTGGGGTATCTGGGTGTGGTGGTGGATATAGACCCGGAATACTCACTTGACGAACCCTCAGCCGATGAGCTGGCGGCTAACGCGGAACTTCGCGCAACGCCCTGGTATCATGTGGTGATGGAAGACGATGATGGCCAACCCCTTCACACTTATCTGGCAGAAGCGCAGTTAAGCAGTGAACCGCAGGACGAGCATCCGGAGCAGCCGTCGATGGACGAATTGGCGCAAACTATCCGTAAACAGCTCCAGGCCCCACGCCTGCGAAATTAACCTATAAAAAAGCCCGGAATGCGCCGGGCTTTTTTTATTTCGCCAGACCTAAACGCGGTATATCAATTGCCGGACAACGATCCATCACCACATTCAATCCCGCATCACGCGCCAATACCGCCGCCTGCTCGTTGATAACTCCAAGCTGCATCCACAGCGTTTTCGCACCAATCGCAATCGCCTCCTGCGCTACGCCCCACGCCGCTTCAGAGTTTCGGAAGACGTCGACCATATCTACCTTTTCTGGAACATCCGCCAGCGTGGCATAGCCTTGCTGCCCCAATAGCGTTTTACCGGCCACTTTCGGTGATACAGGAATGACGTGATACCCCTGATCGAGAAGATATTTCATCACCCGATAGCTTGGGCGATCGGGTTTGTCACTTGCGCCTACCAGTGCGATGGTGCGGGTCGAGGTCAGAATGCCGATAATATCGTTCTCTTTCATGGTGTTTCTCCTGGCTTTTTTTAAAGTGTACGCCAAAGAACCGCAGGCAACCATTCATCCCATACATCTGTATGAGGGCAAAACGTCGGAATATGTCTATATGTTAGTAAACATGTTTATCGAAAAATTTAGATACATTATTACGACGAAAGTATATTCGACGGGAGCGCCCTATGAAGACTGGCATTGTCTCAGCTGTACTTGCGTTAGTGATGCCGGTTTGCGTGTATGCCACGACGCTTCGGTTATCAACCGACATCGACCTGCTGGTTCTGGACGGTAAAAAAGTCTCCAGTTCATTGCTGCGGGGGGCGGACAGTATTGAGCTGGATAATGGCCCGCATCAGATCGTCTTTCGTATCGAAAAAAATATTCGCCTCTCCAATCATGAACAACGCCTTTATATTTCTCCCCCGCTGGTGGTGAGTTTCAACACCCAAAAAATCAGCCAGGTGAATTTTAATTTGCCGCGTCTGGAAAACGAACAGGAATCCGAGGCGTTTGAGGCAGCGCCGCGAATTGAATTATTGGATGGCGATGCCATGCCCATTCCCGTGAAACTGGATATTTTGGCATTAACCAAAACGCCGAAGGGAACGGATTATGAGGCGGACACCGAACGCTACAACAAAGCGGGCAAAAGCGCGTCGTTACCGGGATTCGCCACCATGATGGCCGACGACAGCACGCTTTTATCCGGCGTATCGGAACTGGATGTGATCCCCCCGCAATCTCAAACGCTGACGGAACAACGGCTTAAATTCTGGTTCCAGCAGGCCGATCCCGAGACCCGCACACGATTTTTGCAATGGGCGAAGCAGCAACCTTCGTCATAAGCCGCATTTTTTTGCCCTTTCTCTTGCAGCATCAGGCGCTTCCCGTCATCTTGTAGCCAGTTAACCTGACGGAAAGAGATTATGGAACTGACGACACGTACCCTACCAGAACGTAAGCACATTGCGCTGGTGGCACACGATCATTGCAAGAAAATGCTGCTTAACTGGGTTCAGCGCCACCAGGCCTTGCTGGAAAAACACAACCTGTCGGCGACAGGCACCACGGGCAATCTGATTCATCGTGAAACAGGGCTGGAAGTGAATGCGATGCTGAGCGGCCCGTTGGGTGGCGACCAGCAGGTCGGCGCGCAGATTTCGGAAGGCAAAATTGATGTGCTGATTTTCTTCTGGGATCCGCTGAACGCAGTCCCACACGATCCGGATGTGAAAGCCTTGCTACGCCTCGCAACGGTGTGGAATATCCCTGTGGCCACTAACCTTTCAACCGCAGACTTTATTATTGAGTCACCGCACTTCAACTCATCGGTTGAGATTCTGATCCCGGATTACCCGCGTTATCTGGCCGAGCGTCTCAAGTAAAAAAATGCCGGGCTAACATTGAGCCCGGCACACACTAGGGTTTTCTCGCCACTGGTACATCGATATTTTTCAGAATATCCACAAAACAGGATGGATTATCCTTAGCGAACAGCAACCAAACCCGGTGACGCGCACGGGTCATCGCGACATAGAGCAGCCGACGTTCTTCTGCATCGGGGTAATCTTCTGCCTCGGGCAACAGCGCCTGTTCCATAACTGACTCCCGCGCCGGTGCCGGGAAACCATCGCTCCCGTCCTGTAAGCCGAGCACAATCACGAAATCCGCCTCCTGCCCTTTGCTGGCGTGGATGGTCATGAAATCAAGCTTTAGTTTGGGCCAGCGCGTGGCCGCTTTTTCCAGAAGTGACGGTTTAAGATGATGATAGCGCGCCAGAATCAGAATCCGTTCGTCTGCTTTGACAAATCCGCTCAACTTATCAAGCAGGGCTTCCAACTGATCGTCTGGCAGCAGCGTGACGGCTTTTTTATCGCCCGATGAAAGGCTGTTGAGCGGTTTCGCCAGCTGATGGGGGTTTTGCTGAATAAACCGGTTAGCGATTTCACCGATGCGCGAGTTAAAGCGATAGGTGGTATCCAGATCGCTGCGATCGCCTTCGCCAAAGTAGTGGTGGAACGCGGTCGTTAACGACAATTGAGCCCCACTGAATCGATAAATGGCCTGCCAGTCGTCACCTACTGCAAATAGCGAGGTGTGTTTATTTTGTGCTCGTAATGCGGCCAGCAAAGCGGCGCGCTGCGGAGAGATATCCTGAAATTCGTCCACCAGAATATGCTTCCAGGGGCTGACGAAACGGCCCTTCTCGAGAATGATAATGGCCTGATGAATCAGCCCGGAGAAATCCACCGCGTTTTCTTCTTTCAGCGCAGTTTTCCAGGCTTTCAGCAGCGGTGCCATCAGTTTGACGCGTTTTGTAAAGAGCGCGCGCACTTCCTCGGGCGCACTCTCAATCATCTCCGCCTGTGAACCACCATGCATGCGCATCAGACTCACCCAGCGGTCCAGACGCGATCCCAGACGCAGCATCAGTTTTTCATCCTGCCAGAAACTGCCTTCAGGTACCGTCCAGTTGAGTTCTTCTTCAAGCCACTGTCGCCATCCCTTTGCCATGGCCTTTTTTTCGCTACACTGCTGCTGCAACGTCTTAAAAAACAAAGAAAGCCTGGCCTGGGTGTCGTTTTCCAGTTTACTGATAACAGGCGCTTTTTTACTGCCCTGCTGAATGATGTGCAGGGCCAGTGCATGGAATGTTCTGGCCGTGATGTCTCGCGTATGCAACCGGTCGTGAATACGTTCGTCCATTTCTTGCGCGGCTTTACGCCCAAACGCCAACAGCAGAATTTGCTCGGCTGTCGCTTCGCCTCTGGCGAGCAACCATCCTGCGCGGGCCACCAGTACTGACGTTTTTCCGCTGCCTGCGCCCGCCAGCACCAGCAGTGAATGCTCCCCGTTGACCACGGCTCGCGCCTGCGCAGGGTTTAAAGGCGAAGATTCGATTTGGCTGAAGAATTCCGCGTGCTGCGCCAGCATCTCGTCGGTCCATGCCTGATTATGTGCGAGCCTGCTTTTATCGATATCGGTTAACCACGCCTGGCACTGACGCCAGGCATTGCGGCAATTTTCAAACTCATCAAGTCGTGAAACCGGAAGCGGAAGCGCGGTAAGGGCCTGGTGAATTCGTTGCTGCATGTCAGCCGTTTGGGCGCGCGTGAGCCATTTTTTTTGTTCACTGCTCTGCGCGATATCGGCTAAAACCTGCTGGAGCACTTGCCTCGCGACCTCGCTCATCTCATCGCTCCACTTTTGCCAGAGCGTATTGAGCTGATGATGAAATCGCTGGGTTTCGGCCCACTCCGTTCCATGCAAACGAACCACTTTATCCGCAGGTAAGACAAACTCCAGTTCGCCCCACACCAGGCCGCGCTTGCAATGAATAGCCAACAACTGATTAAACGGAATAAGGTATTCGTGACGCTCGCCCGAGACTTTCACGCCAGCGTTGAGCAGAACAACTTTATCGTAGGGATGTTGCGCCAGGCGTTTGCCTAATGATGTTGCTTTTAGTTCCATGTCCAGCCTGATCCACGCAGTGATAGTTTACGCATTAGTTTACCTGCCAGTTTTCAGGTGCTCCAGCCTAAAAAAACGTTACAATCATCAGGCTTTAATCATATCGAAAAGAAGTGAGGGTTTATGCGTACCGTTCTGAATATTTTGAACTTTGTCCTTGGCGGTTTTGCCACGACGCTTTCCTGGCTTTTTGCCACGCTGGTCAGCATTGTGCTGATTTTTACACTTCCGCTAACGCGCTCGTGCTGGGAAATCACCAAACTGTCCTTTGTGCCTTACGGCAATGAAGCCATTCATGTTGATGAACTCGAGCCCGGCAACAAAAATGTCCTGATGAATACTGGCGGAACATTGCTGAATATTTTATGGCTGATCTTCTTTGGCTGGTGGTTGTGCCTGATGCATATCGCAGTAGGCATTACACAGTGTATTACGATTATCGGTATTCCGGTTGGGATCGCCAACTTCAAGATTGCGGCTATTGCTCTGTGGCCGGTAGGTCGACGCGTAGTCGCCGTGGAAGTTGCGCAGGCTGCACGTGAATCCAATGCCCGCCGTCGTTTTCAGTAAATAAGGATAAGCCGCCCACATGCTAAGCCCATTGCTTCGCAGATACACATGGAACAGTGCCTGGCTCTATAACGTCAGGATTTTTATCGCGCTTTGCGGCGCGGCAGCGCTGCCGTGGTGGCTCGGCGACGTAAAACTCACTATCCCGCTGATACTCGGCGTGGTTGCAGGCGCACTTGCCGATCTTGACGATCGGCTGGTGGGTCGCTTGCGAAACCTCGTGATTACACTGGTCTGCTTTTTTATTGCTTCCGCATCGGTCGAGCTGCTTTTCCCGTGGCCGTGGTTATTCGCCCTCGGGTTGATGGTTTCTACCACCGGGTTTATTTTGCTGGGGGGTCTTGGACAGCGCTATGCAACCATTGCGTTTGGCGCGCTGCTGATCGCGATTTATACCATGTTGGGCATATCGCTTTATGACCAGTGGTATCAGCAGCCACTCCTGCTGCTAATGGGGGCCATCTGGTACAACGTACTTACGCTGACCGGGCACCTCATTTTCCCGATTCGCCCGCTGCAAGATAATCTCGCCCGGAGTTACGAACAGCTGGCGCACTATCTGGAACTCAAGTCCCGACTTTTCGATCCCGATATAGAAGAAGAGAGTCAGTCGCCGCTATACGATCTCGCTCTGGCGAACGGACAACTTGTGGCCACGCTTAACCAAACTAAAGTGTCCTTGCTCACCCGCTTACGTGGCGACCGCGGTCAGCGAGGAACCCGGCAAACACTGCACTATTACTTTGTCGCTCAGGATATTCATGAGCGCGCCAGTTCATCGCATATTCAGTACGCTGCGTTGCGCGAGAAGTTTCGTTATAGCGACGTGATGTTCCGCTTCCAGCGACTGCTTTCGATGCAATCCCAGGCTTGTCAGCAACTGGCTCGTTCCATTTTGCTGCGAACGCCGTATCAACACGACCAGCGGTTTGAGCGCGCTTTTACTCATCTCGACGCCGCTCTGGATCGCGTTCAGGCAAGCGGTACATCGCCGGATCAGATGAAAGCCCTCGGCTTCTTGCTGAACAACCTGCGCGCCATCGATGCGCAGCTCGCGACAATCGAGTCGGAGCAGGCGTTGGCAAGGCCGGGTCATGATACTGAAAACCAACTTGCCGATGACGGACTGCATGGTGTTTCAGATATATGGCTTCGCTTGAGCCGTAACGTTACGCCCGAGTCGGCACTTTTTCGTCATGCGGTGCGGATGTCCGCCGTGCTTTGCACAGGTTATGCTTTTATCCAAATAACGGGCTTAAACCATGGCTATTGGATTCTGCTGACCAGCCTGTTTGTCTGTCAGCCAAACTATAATGCGACGCGTCATCGGCTCGCGTTAAGAATCATCGGAACCCTTGTGGGGGTCGCCATTGGGCTCCCCGTGCTCTATTTTGTCCCGTCAATTGAAGGACAACTGATCCTTATAGTGATTACCGGCGTCCTGTTTTTCGCATTTCGTCACGTGCAGTATGCGCACGCTACGATGTTCATCACCCTGCTGGTTCTGCTTTGCTTCAACCTGCTGGGTGAAGGCTTTGAAGTTGCGCTGCCACGCGTGATTGACACGCTAATTGGTTGCGCCATTGCCTGGGCAGCAGTGAGCTTTATCTGGCCAGACTGGCGTTTCAGGAACTTACCGCGCGCACTGGATCTCGCGATCAATGCGAACTGCCGCTATCTCGACGCTATTCTTGAGCAGTACCATCAGGGTCGTGACAACCGTCTGGCGTATCGTATTGCCAGACGTGATGCGCACAACCGTGATGCGGAACTGGCTTCAGTTGTCTCGAACATGTCAACGGAACCCCGTGCAACACCAGAAGTTCGCGAGGTAGCCTTCCGGCTTCTATGTCTTAACCACACCTTCACCAGCTATATTTCGACCCTGGGTGCGCATCGTGAACAGTTAACTAATCCCAACATCCTAGCCTTACTGGATGACACCGTATGTTACGTTGACGATGCGCTTCATCATCGTCCCGCTGACGAGCCACGTGTACAAATGGCGATTGACGAACTCAGCCAGCGCATCGCGCATTTTGATCCCGGTACAGACAGCAAAGCTCCGCTTATCCTCCAGCAAACGGGCTTGCTCATTGCCCTTCTGCCCGAGATCTGTCGACTACAACAACAAATCGCTACTTATCGGAATGATTATAAGGCTTTACAGAAAGCGCATTAAACCACTCATTAAGCTCCCGACGCCTGGCAGTCGGGAGTGCCGCCTCATGTAACCCTTCGATAGCCCCCGCAAGAGCAAACAGGACCTTAATGCCAAGGTGCTTGTTTTTAGCTCTAATTTTCAGCCAACTTTCTTCAGCGCCTAACATTCGGAGCATCGTTTCACTGGTAATACCCGCTTCGTAGAGGAGAACTTCAATCTGGAAAGTCAGGTTGGGCAAATCTTTGAGCCTGTGTCGATTATCCCGCTCGACACGTTCCAGTCGTGCTGCTTCTAATGCAAAGCTGGAAAGTTGCAGGAGCTTTTCCCGATCCTGCCAAAGCCCCTCATCCACGCGGTAATAGTTCAACAGAACGGGCCTGCCACGTTTTACCAATTCCAGATAAGCCGAATTATGTTTTACACAGTACTGCGCGCTCTCTTCACACGCTCGCAGATACAGTTCGCCCTCCGACACCATGGCGAACACAGCCTCATTTACCGCTAATGTATAGCCACCAAAAAGTGCCCTATGGTGGATATCACCCAAAGATGAAAGGTATTCTTGGGATTTATAGATCCGTTCGTATGATATCTTTTTCATGATATTATCCTTTAAAATCATGCAGTAACAACGCCATTAATTACTATCGGATCCGCTAGCAGAAAAATAGGCAACTTATTGTCACTCGGCAAGATGAATTTTCCATATTGGCCGATCTCGAACGAAATTTGCGAGGCGCTTTCCGAAATTGAGGTTGATCTTTAGTCATACAGGGGTTACTGTATATTCATACAGTAACTACAGGGCTGGAATGATTATGCACACTTCAATCTATGCAAATCGCTCAACATCTTTTTCTCCATCCGCGGGAAATGACACGCAAAATACTTTCGGGCGTGTTTCGACCGGGATGATAAGTGAAGTGGTTTATCGTGAAGACCAGCCCTTGATGACACAGTTGCTGTTGTTGCCGTTATTGCAGCAGCTCGGTCAACAGTCACGCTGGCAGCTCTGGTTAACGCCAAAGCAAAAATTGAGTCGCGAATGGGTTCAATCTGCTGGATTACCACTCGCGAAAGTGATGCAGATTAGCCAAATCGCCCCATGCCATACGGTAGATTCAATGATTCGCGCATTGCGCACTGGGAATTACAGCGTGGTGATTGGCTGGCTATCAGAAGAATTAACGGAAGATGAACATTTTCGTTTGGTTGAAGCCGCCGAAGAAGGTAACGCGATCGGCTTGATAATGCGTCCAGTTAATCCCGATTCTCTCGGCAGAGGACACCTGTCTGGGCTAAAAATTCACTCTAATTTGTATCATTAAGTAAATTTAAGATTTTTCCTGGAACTTTTTTTGACAGTTGGACTGCCGATTAGTTCCATAAGAAAAAACTCCGTCAACGCCTGTCTGGCGCGGTTTCCCTTAATTTTACAGCATAAAATTCGCATTCAAAATGTTAAATATTATGTATACAGAGCTTTTTTTTTCATATGCCTGACGGAGTTCACACTTGTAAGTTTTGAAGTACGTTGTAGACTTTACATCGCCAGGGGTGCTCGGTCTAAGCCGAAGATATCGGTAGAGTTACTAGTTTGAGCTCGCCCCCCGGTGAAGGATTTAACCGTGATTTCTCGACGAGATCTTCATGGCGATTTTTGGATGATAACGAGGCGCAAAAAATGAAAAAGACAGCTATCGCGATTGCAGTGGCACTGGCTGGCTTCGCTACCGTAGCGCAGGCCGCTCCGAAAGATAATACCTGGTATGCAGGTGGCAAACTGGGCTGGTCTCAGTTCCACGACACTGGCTGGTACAACAGCTCCCTGAACAACGATGGCCCAACTCACGAAAGCCAGCTCGGTGCAGGTGCGTTTGGTGGCTATCAGGTTAACCCGTATGTTGGTTTTGAAATGGGTTACGACTGGTTAGGTCGTATGCCTTACAAAGGCGACAACGTTAACGGCGCATTCAAAGCTCAAGGCGTACAGCTGACCGCTAAACTGGGTTACCCGGTAACTGACGATCTGGACGTGTACACCCGTCTGGGCGGCATGGTATGGCGCGCTGACTCCAGCAACAGCATCGCTGGCGACGACCATGACACTGGCGTATCTCCAGTATTCGCTGGTGGCGTAGAGTGGGCAATGACCCGCGATATCGCTACCCGTCTGGAATACCAGTGGGTTAACAACATCGGCGACGGCAACACCGTTGGTGTTCGTCCAGACAACGGCATGCTGAGCGTAGGTGTTTCCTATCGTTTCGGCCAGCAGGAAGAAGCAGCGCCAATCGTTGCTCCAGCTCCGGCACCTGCTCCAGAAGTACAGACCAAGCACTTCACTCTGAAGTCTGACGTTCTGTTCAACTTCAACAAAGCGACTCTGAAACCAGAAGGTCAGCAGGCACTGGATCAGCTGTACACTCAGCTGAGCAATCTGGATCCTAAAGACGGTTCAGTAGTGGTTCTGGGTTACACCGACCGTATCGGTTCTGACGCTTACAACCAGGGTCTGTCCGAGAAACGTGCACAGTCTGTAGTTGATTACCTCGTGTCTAAAGGTATCCCAGCTAACAAGATCTCTCCACGTGGTATGGGCGAATCCAACCCAGTGACTGGCGCTACCTGTGACAACGTGAAACCTCGCGCTGCACTGATCGACTGCCTGGCACCAGATCGTCGCGTAGAGATCGAAGTTAAAGGTATCAAAGACGTTGTAACTCAGCCTGCGGCATAAGTTATCGTCTTATAAAAAAACCCCGCCATGCGGGGTTTTTTATTATCTGAAGAAACGTGGTTCACTCTTTTTTTCCCAGCATCGCCTGAAGATCGTTTTTCAGCGTAGACATCTGGTTGGCATATTTCTCTTTGTGCTCCGCATCTTCAATCAACTGTACAACCGTTTCAGAAAGCGTTTTACCCCGCCGTTGAGCAAGCCCCGCTAATCGTTGCCAGACCATGAACTCAAGATCGATTGATTTCTTGCGAGTGTGCTGATGCTCAGCGTTAAAGTGCCGTTTGCGGCGAGCGCGGATGGTCTGTTTCATACGGTTCAGTAACGCTGGATTGATATGCTTCTCTATCCAGCTATTAACATGCACCGGTTCGTTTTCGAGTGTCAGTAATAAATCCACCGCTTCTTTTGCAGCACTGGCTTCGATGTAGCAGGTGATCAGCTCCCCTTCACGGTGCTTTTTGACCAGGTACTTCCATTTCCAGCCGCTTTCGAGATTTTCCAGTTGTTGATATTTCATTGCGATCTCAGTGTTACCTCGTAACTCTGTTCAGAATATCAGTTTTTTGACAATCTGCTGAAAAGAAATCATATCCTGTGAGCTGTTACGCCGCTTTCGCTGCCTGATTTACCTAATCCCGGTTGGGCAGAGACCGATGCTTACGGTATACTCCACGGTTTTACATCTAACTAAAAAACATCAACTTTGACCATTACGAAACTAGCATGGCGTGATTTAGTTCCTGATACCGAAAGCTATCAGACGCTATTTACACAGCCAAACCTCGCAAAAGAGCACGACTTCATACTTAGCGATACGCAACCGCGTTTGCACTACGCGCTTGAGCAGGTGTTAAGTCCATGGACAACCTCCCCTTTCATGCTGCTGAAGGCTCCTGAAGAAGCTGAGTATTTGGCGCTGATTGCTGATGCTGCGCGTGAGTTGCGGCCTGAAGAAAGCACTGTGTATGGCGGCCAATACCGTATCGCGGGACGTGATGTTACTTTCGAGCCAGCCGCACATGCTGAAGATAACTTCGCCGCTACGGGCGAAGTCATAACGGCCGAGTGGGCTGAAGCTGAACAACTGTTTGGCTGCCTGCGTCATTTTAACAGCGAGTTGAGCTTACAACCGGGGCTGGTGCATAAAGCCAACGGTGGTGTCCTGATTATCTCGCTGCGCACGCTTATGGCACAACCGCTGCTGTGGATGCGTCTGAAGACAATTGTGACTCATCAGCGTTTCGACTGGCTCTCCTATGACGAATCGCGCCCATTGCCAGTTTCCGTGCCTTCGATGCCCGTTTCGTTAAAAGTGATTTTGACTGGCGATCGCGAGTCGCTGGCTGATTTCCAAGAAATGGAGCCGGAATTAGCCGAACAGGCTGTCTATTCCGAATTTGAGGATAACATCCAGATTGCCGATGCCGACGATATGTCGCAATGGGGTCAGTGGGTGATGGCCATGGCTGAGCGTTACGAATTGCCAATACCAGCTGAAGATGCATGGCCGAGTTTAATTCGTGAGGCCACGCGCTACACGGGTGACCAGGAAACGCTCCCGCTCTGCCCTCTGTGGATTGGAAAGCAATTACGCGAAGTGGGCGTTATCTGTGGGCAAGAATCGTTTACGGGCGAACAGTTCTCGCAGATGCTGGCGCAGCGTGAATGGCGAGAAGGTTATCTTGCCGATCGTATGCAGGATGAAATCCTGTTTGAGCAAATCCTGGTCGAAACCGAAGGCGAACGTGTGGGCCAGATTAACGCGTTGTCAGTCGTTGAGTTTCCAGGACATCCGCGTGCCTTTGGCGAACCCTCGCGCATCAGTTGCGTCGTACACATTGGCGATGGTGAGTTTACTGACGTCGAACGTAAAGCTGAGCTAGGCGGGAATATTCATGCTAAGGGCATGATGATTATGCAAGCGTTCCTGATGTCAGAACTTCAACTTGAACAGCAAATCCCCTTCTCCGCCTCACTGACGTTTGAGCAGTCTTATGGCGAAGTCGACGGGGACAGTGCTTCGATGGCTGAGCTGTGTGCGTTAATCAGTGCCCTTGCCGATGTCCCGATTAACCAGAGCATCGCTATCACCGGTTCAGTCGATCAGTTTGGCCGCGCTCAACCCGTTGGCGGGCTGAACGAGAAAATTGAAGGTTTCTTCAATATTTGCCAGCAACGTGAGTTTAGCGGCAAGCAAGGAGTCATTATCCCTGCGCCAAACGCTCGCCATCTGAGTCTGAGTCAGGGCGTACTTGACGCAGTTGAGGCTGGACAATTTTCTATCTGGGCCATCGACGATATTACAGATGCGCTACCCTTACTGACTAATCTGGTCTGGGATGCAGAAGGTCAAACAACGCTGATGCAGGCTATCCAGGAACGTATTGCTCAGGCAATGCAACAGGATGCTCGTCATCGTTATCCATGGCCGTTACGCTGGTTGAGCTGGTTTAGTCCCAACTGATCGGACTTGTTCAGCGTACACGTGTTAGCTATCCTGCGTGCTTCACTAAAATAAGGCTTACTGAGAACATGGTAGATAAACGCGAATCCTATACAAAAGAAGATCTTCTTGCCTCTGGTCGTGGTGAACTGTTTGGTGCTAAAGGCCCGCAGTTACCTGCTCCAAGCATGCTGATGATGGACCGTGTCGTGAAAATGACCGAAACCGGCGGCAACTTTGACAAGGGTTACGTTGAAGCGGAACTCGATATCAACCCAGAACTGTGGTTCTTCGGTTGCCACTTTATCGGCGATCCGGTCATGCCTGGCTGTTTAGGCCTGGATGCAATGTGGCAGTTGGTTGGTTTTTATCTGGGCTGGCTGGGTGGCGAAGGCAAAGGCCGCGCACTGGGCGTGGGCGAGGTGAAATTCACCGGTCAGGTTCTGCCTTCTGCGAAAAAAGTCACCTACCGAATCCACTTCAAGCGCATTGTGAACCGTCGTCTGGTGATGGGTCTGGCGGATGGTGAAGTGCTGGTAGATGGTCGCGTGATTTATACCGCAAACGATCTGAAAGTCGGCCTGTTCCAGGATACTTCTGCGTTCTGATTGCTGCTATGACAAGAGCATAAACGCGAAACCTCCGCGATGCGGAGGTTTCTGTTTCTAAAGAGACGTGTCACGCAAGTAGAACCCTATCCCCAATGGCTTCTCGCCAGCCCCCTAACCAGTAAGAACGTTGATTTAACGTTTGGTAAGGACACATTTCTTTTGAGCGTCCGGCGATTCCAGCCTGGTATCCACGTTGGTGCGCCCGTTCCAGGCGATCTCGTTTCTGTCTCTTCATGCCTCGTTTCCCTCATTCTTTGGTCTGGTGGAAAGAAAACAGTGGCTGCAAAATATGCAAGCACAGTAAACGAATAACCTGAATCCCTGCCTGCGTCAATGCGCAAAATTCACGCCAGTGTCATATTTGTGAGCTACATGGAATATCATTTGTACAAAAATCGTGACGCCGCACAAGTATCAGCCTGAAATGAAAACGAAAAAAAACCGCAATCAGCGAAACGCGAATTGCGGCTTTAGGTAATGAATTTTACTTATGGCAGGCGAGAAATTTCTTTCGCTATACTCGCCGACTCCTGGGCCCAACCTTGCGCCAGCATCTTAACCATCTCGTCGTATCCGTCTTGCTGCTGTTTCAGTTCAAGATAGAACGGACGCTTAATCAACTGCCCCTGGTGATTCAGAAGCCATTCTCCGCTAATGATAACCTTCCCATCATAACGGCCATGGAAGCCCGTTACGGTGACGTTGAGCGTATCCTGATTGCTACCCAGCGGCTGAGAAGCCACTATCCAACCCGGCAACTGACTGTTCAGATTCGCCACCAGCGTATTGCGTAGCTGCTGATCCAACGGGCTCGCCCATAAATTATTATTCGCAATCACGTATTGCACGTCGCTGGTCTGATACACCACGCCGTTGCCAGCGAGTGAATCAGGAATCACAACTTGCTCAACCCACAGCAGACGGTTGCCCTGAGAAGTACTTGTTTGCCCGCCCGTTTGCGCGGCGAGTGGCAGCTGGTAGTAACTTTTATTATCACTTCCTGAGCTACAGGCCGTTAAAACCATGACGCCAACGATGAATAGCCACTTTTTCATTATTTTGCCCTCTTCGGCTCAGGATCTTTTTTGTCCTTCGCTTCAAATACCAGCGCGTTACTCTTCTCATTCAGCGTTTTCAATACAGGCTGCAGTTCACGTAAGACCTGATCCAGGCGCTGCATGTCCGCCACCATTTTATTGTAAGCCGCTGAGCCAGGCTGGAAGCCCTGCATACTGCGATTAAGCTCGCGCAACGTTTTCTGCATGTCCTGTGGAAGCTGCTGCATCGACTGATTCGCGGTGATCTTATTGATATTATCCAGCGTGGTTTGCAAACGACGCATCGTCGCCTGGCTTTCCGTCAGGCTGTTTGTCGCTTGCTCAAGCATCGGATTTAGCGGCAGATTATTAATCTTATCAAGCGTTTCCATCAGGCGTTGCTGGATTTGTGCCAGACCACTGCTCACCGTCGGGATAATCTTGTAACCACCAAACTCGCGCACACCCGTCATCGCAGGCGCTTTCGGGTAGAAGTCCATATCAACGTATAGCGCGCCTGTAACCAGGTTACCGGTTTTCAGCGAGCCACGCAGACCACGGTTCATGAGGTCATTAATATGCCCACTGATATCTTTCGCTTCGCCTATTTGATTCAGTAAACGCTCCGGTTCGATACGAATCAGCACGGGAATTCGATAATCATCATCAAGAGACTGACGCAGACCAGGGACGAAATACGGGACCTGGCCGACGGTACCCAGACGGATGCCACGGAATTCGACCGGTGCGCCAGGCTGCAAACCGCGAACGGAATCTTTGAAGAACATCAGGTAATCAATATGATCGGTATAAAGCGCATCCTGAATGCTTTTCTGATCGTCGAAGAGTCTGAACGGCGTTTTTGCCGCTACCGGCTGACCAAGCTCCATGCCTTCCGGAACATCAAAACTCACACCGCCACCGAACAGCGTGGTTAACGAGCCCATTTCGACACGCATCCCCGCCGACGTCAGATCCACCGCAATACCGCTGTCTTTCCAGAAACGAACATTGCTGGTCACCAGACGATCGTTTGGCGCGTTAATAAATAGCTGATAGCTGATGGTGCGTTTTTGCGGATCGAACGTACTGGTTTCGACTGAACCCACACGGTATCCGCGGAACAATACCGGATCACCAGGGCTTAGCTGCCCCGCTTTTTTACTGTCCAGAATCACCCGGATACCTTTCGCATCAGGCGGGGCCAGCGGCGGTGCATCAAGCAAATCATACCGGCCAGGCTGGTTTCCTTTTGATCCCGGTTGCAGCTCAATATATGCCCCCGACAGTAACGTTCCCAGACCGCTAATCCCTTCACGGCCTACTTGCGGTTTAACCACCCAGAACACGGAATCGCTGTGCAGCAGCTTTTCCATGCCGGCGTTCAGGCGAGCCTTGATTTCAACATGCGTTAAATCGTCAGTCAGCGTTGCGCTCTCCACGACGCCCACATCTACGCTACGGCTCTTGATGGTGGTTTTCCCGCCCTCAATGCCTTCAGCGTTGGTGGTGATAAGCGTCACTTCTGGACCCTGATGACTGTAATGATAAAACAGGATCCAGGCCCCGATCAGCGCCGTCACGATGGGGAAGATCCACACTGGCGACCAGTTTTTGACCTTCTGAACTTTCGCCTCTCCACTCTTATTTTCCATGCTCTCACTCTTCCTCATGGCTTGACTCTGGCTCACGATCCCACGATAAACGAGGGTCGAAGGTCATGGCCGCAAACATCGTCATCACAACAACCAACGCAAACATCAGCGCACCCATAGCGGGATAAATACTCATCAGTCCGCCCATGCGCACCAGCGCAGAGAGAACGGCAATCACAAACACGTCGATCATTGACCAGCGGCCCACAAACTCGACAACTTCGTAAATCAAATGCATTCGTTCACTGTCGCGTTTACCGTGGCCGTTAGCATCCCAACACAGCCACGCGATCGCGATCATTTTCAATGTCGGCACCATGATACTGGCGATAAAAATCACCATCGCCACGGGATACGATCCTTCTCCCCACAGCAACACCACACCGGCGAGGATTGTCGACGGCATTTTGTCGCCCAGCAAATCTGTAATCATGATAGGCAAAATATTGGCGGGCAGATAAAGCATGATAGACGTCACCAGCAACGCTAACGTCCACTGAACGCTATTTTTACGCCGGGCATGCCCTTTGGTCCCGCAGCGGGGACATTCTTCAAGATCGACTGGCAGCACCGCAGTACAGCATGAACATGAGCGTAATCCCTGACGAATACCGGGAACCCCCACTTTCACTGTTTGCGCTAACGTGGGCGCGGGGGCGATATCATCCCAGGCCCAGCGGCGGTCAACACACTGAAAAGCCCGAAGCTGCAGTACGCAGTAAAGACACCAGGGAATAAAACTGCTGCCGATCCCCACGTCACCATACGCCATTAGCTTGACGAAACTCACCAGAATACCGGCGAGGAAAATCTCCGCCATTCCCCAGCTCTTTAGCTGGAACAGGATTCGGGCAAGTGTGATTTTGAGCTTTATCGGCATCCGCACGCGATTGACCAGCAGCAAAATCACGGTAAGGCAAAACGCGGGCACAATTTGAACAAACAGAAGGAAGAAGGTGCCGAGACTGGCGTAATCTTCCGAAAACATCACGCCAGGGATTTCCAGCAGATCCACTTCGCTGGTCATACCGCCGACTTTCATATAAATGAAAGGAAAAAAGTTCGAGAGTAAAAGCATAAACAACGCAGCAAGTGCGTAAGCAGTGGGACGCTGCCTTGGCGCGTCCCACTCCGTTGTCAGCGTTGCCCCACAGCGTGGGCATGCCGCCTTATGTCCGCGACCCATATCAGGCAGCGCCACGAGCATATCGCATTGCGAGCATAAAATATGCCGGTCGGCATGGTGCTGATCACACATAGTTTATCCCTGGTTATGCGCCGTTTTTCAGAGCCTCAAGGTACTCCCAGCGCTCGAATGCTTCCTCCAGCGCCTTTTCAGCCTGGGAAAGATCTGCCAATATTTTTTGAGTATAGTCGTGCGGTTGGCTAAAGAAGGATGCATCAGCAACCAGAGCCTGCAGAGTTTCCAGATTACCTTCCAGCTCTTCGAGGCGCTGCGGCAAAACATCGAGCTCACGCTGCAGGTTATAGCTCATTTTGGCCGTCGATTTTTTGACAGTTTCGGTTTTCGCGACAGCGCTTTCCGATCCAATATTAGCTTTTGCTTGTTTTATCGTCCGCGACTGCGACTGCTGTCCACGTGCATCGTGATACCCGCCGACATAACGACCGATGTGCCCTTCACCTTCGAAAATCCAGCACTCGGTCACGGTGTTATCAACAAACTGACGATCGTGGCTCACCAGCATAACGGTACCCTGATAGCCGTCGATCAGCTCTTCGAGCAACTCCAGCGTTTCAACATCCAGGTCGTTTGTCGGTTCATCGAGAATCAACAGGTTACTTGGTTTCAGGAACAGACGCGCCAGCAGAAGTCGGTTACGCTCTCCACCTGACAACGCGCGCACTGGCGTCATCGCACGTTTAGGGTGGAACAGGAAGTCCTGCAGATAGCCCAGAACGTGACGGGGCTTACCGTTCACCATTACTTCCTGCTTACCTTCCGCTAGGTTGTCCATTACGGTTCTGTCGGGATCCAGCTCCGCACGGTGCTGATCGAAATACGCGACTTCCAGCTTGGTTCCGCAATGCACACGTCCGCTGTCAGCTTGCAACTGGCTCAACATCAATTTCAGCAACGTTGTTTTACCGCAACCGTTCGGGCCGATCAGCGCGATTTTATCGCCACGCTGAACCTGCGCGGAGAAGTCATTCACCAGCACTTTGCCATCAATCTGATAATTAACGTTTTCCATTTCGAAGACGATTTTGCCGGACCGGGACGCTTCTTCGACCTGCATTTTCGCCGTGCCCATCACTTCGCGGCGCTCGCTACGTTCGTTACGCATCGCTTTCAGTGCGCGCACGCGGCCTTCGTTACGGGTACGACGGGCTTTGATGCCCTGACGAATCCAGACTTCTTCCTGCGCCAGTTTGCGATCAAACTCGGCGTTCTGTAGCTCCTCGACGCGCAGGTTTTCTTCTTTTTCCAGCAGATACGTGTCGTAACTTCCTGGATATGTCACCAGCTTGCCGCGGTCCAAATCGACAATGCGCGTCGCCATATTGCGAATAAACGAGCGGTCATGCGAAATGAAGATAATGGTGCCATTGAAGGTTTTCAGGAACCCTTCCAGCCAGTCAATCGCTTCAATATCCAGGTGGTTGGTTGGCTCATCAAGCAGCAGCACTTTCGGGCCGCTGACCAGCGCACGCCCGAGCGCCGCTTTACGCAGCCAGCCGCCTGAAAGCGACGCCAGCTCCATGTCTGCTTCCAGACCTAACTGATCCAGAACTTCAGTGATGCGACTTTCGAGCTGCCACAAACCGTGGTGATCAAGCAGGTCCTGCAGACGCGCCATTTCGTTAAGGTTTTTTTCACTCGGATCGGTCATCACCAGATGAGAGATCTCGTGATAGCCCTTCAGGTATTCGGCCTGTTCTGAAATACCCTCGGCAACAAAATCATAAACAGTGCCCGCGACGTTGCGCGGCGGATCTTGCTGCAAACGCGAAACAATCAGATCTTGTTCGTAAACAATACGTCCGTCATCCAGACCCTGTTCGCGGTTCAGAATTTTCATCAGCGTAGACTTGCCTGCGCCGTTACGGCCAACCAGACAGACGCGTTCGTTATCTTCGATGTGCAGTTCTGTATCATCGAGGAGGGGCGCATCGCTAAAGGACAGCCAGGCGCCGTGCATACTAATTAATGACATTTATATTTCCTTTCAGACCGCGGTAATCAACCAGCAGTTGTGAATTTGACGGTTACGGGCAAAGTCCTGAGACAGTGTTTTTTGGCTAATTTCTTGTGCTTTCAGTCCCAGCGCTGCCAGCCCGTCGTTGTCCATACGGAAGCCGCGTTTGTTATTTGAGAACATGATGGTGCCGCCTTTGCGCAGCAGACGTTTCAGGTCCGACATCAGACGGATGTGGTCGCGCTGAACGTCAAACGTATCTTCCATACGCTTGGAGTTAGAGAAGGTCGGCGGATCGATAAAGATCAGGTCGAACTGCTCGTCGGTATCACGCAACCAGCCCAGCACATCGGCTTGCAGCAGACGATGCTGACGCCCGGTCAGGCCGTTGAGGCGCAAGTTGCGCTCCGCCCATTCAAGATAGGTTCGTGACATATCCATCGTTGTCGTGCTGCGCGCGCCACCCAAACCAGCGTGCACGCTCGCGCTGCCGGTATAGGCGAACAGATTGAGGAAGTCTTTACCCTTGCTCATCTGGCCCAGCATACGACGGGCGATGCGGTGATCCAGGAACAGACCGGTATCCAGATAATCAGTGAGGTTCACCCACAGGCGAGCGTTATATTCGCCCACTTCGATAAAGTCGCCTTTATCACTCATCTTTTGATACTGATTGGTCCCTTTCTGACGCTCACGGGTTTTGAGCACCAGTTTGTTAGGCGCGATGCCCAGAACACCAATGGTGGCGGCAATAATATCCAGCAGACGCTGACGTGCTTTTTGCGCATCAATCGTCTTCGGCGCGGCATATTCCTGCACCACGATCCAGTCAGCGTAGCGATCTACCGCCACGTTGTACTCTGGCAAATCGGCATCGTACAGGCGATAGCATTCGATCCCTTCCTGCTTCGCCCATTTTTCGAATTTCTTCAGATTCTTACGCAGACGGTTCGCGTAGTCTTCGGCCACGGTTGAGGGTTTACTGTCGCCCTCTTTCTCCGTGAGGTGATAGTTTTTCTGTACGCAATCCAGCGGGCCGTTTTTGGCTTTAAACTGACGCTCCGCACGCAGTTGCAGGCAGCTCAGCAGTTCCGGAGATCCGCTGAACAGCGACAGATTCCAGCCACCGAAATAATCTTTCATTGAGCGGCCCAGCAGGCTGTGCAGCGCAATCAGCGCCGGTTCGCTATCGAGACGCTCACCATACGGTGGGTTGCTGATAACCGTTCCGTATGGGCCTTTTGGCAGCGGATTGGTCAGTTGTGCAACATCTTTCACTTCAAACGAGATCAGCTCACCAATGCCAGCACGACGGGCGTTGCTGGCTGCACGTTCAATCACGCGCGCGTCGCTGTCTGAGCCGTAGAAACGTGAACCGTAATCAGCCAGGCCTTTGCGCGCGCGGACCTGCGCTTCGGCTTTGACTTCTTTCCAGATAGCGTCGTCGTGCTGCGCCCAACCGTTAAAGCCCCACTGCCCGCGGTGCAGGCCAGGTGCGCGATCGGTTGCCATCATCGCCGCTTCAATCAGCAACGTACCGGAACCGCACATCGGATCCAGCAGTGGCGTGCCCGGCTGCCAGCCAGAACGCATAACAATCGCGGCGGCCAGGTTTTCTTTAATCGGCGCAATACCCGCACGATCGCGGTAGCCGCGCTGATGCAAGCCTTCCCCACACAGATCCAGCGAAATGTGCGCAGTCTCTTTGTTCAGCCACACGTTAATACGCAGATCCGGGTTTTCGCGATCCACGTTCGGGCGTTCAAGATTTTTGCGCGTGAAGCTATCCACAATCGCATCTTTCACTTTCAGCGCACCGTACTGGCTGTTGCGGATTTCGTCGTTCAGCCCGCTAAAATGCACAGCAAAGGTCGCGCCTGGAGCAAAAATCTCTGTCCAGTCAGTCGCCTGCACGCCGAGATACAGGTCAAGGTCGCTGTAGACTTTGCACGCACCCAAAGGCAGCATGATGCGCGACGCCAGACGGCTCCACATCAGGCTCTGGTAAATAAGCCGCGTGTCGCCCTCAAAATGGACACCACCCTGAACGACCTGACACTCGCGTGCGCCAAGGCTTTCCAGTTCAGTTTTTAACAGCTCTTCCAGCCCACGGGCCGTACTGGCAAACAGAGAATTCATATCGTCACTTATTACTCATAGAAAATTGTTGCGCATTATACACAAATTCAATCGATTTGCCTCGCGCCAGCATGGTGGTCAAGCCAATAAAACGGCGCTGCAGCGAATAAAGTGTATATAGATAATCCGGGTGATATGTCATAAAGTTGAAGGCTTATTTTTATTGAAGGGAGTGTGCAGTGGCGACGTTATCCAGGCTTTTCATTCATCCAGTCAAATCAATGCGCGGCATTGGCCTGACGCATGCACTCGCAGACGTCAGCGGTTTTGCCTTCGATCGCATTTTTATGGTCACAGAGCCTGATGGAACGTTCATCACTGCGCGCCAGTTTCCGCAAATGGTGCGGTTCATTCCCGCGCCGCTGCATGACGGATTACATCTGACGGCGCCAGACGGTTCCAGCGTCATTGTGCGCTTCAATGATTTCTCGTCGGTTGATGCACCGACCGAAGTCTGGCGCAATCATTTCACCGCCCGTATTGCCCCCGAAGAGATCAACCGCTGGCTAAGCGGCTTTTTCTCTCGTCCAGTACAGTTACGCTGGGTCGGTCCAGAATTGACGCGCCGGGTTCAGCACTTTGAATCCGTTCCGCTTTCCTTTGCTGACGGTTTTCCTTTCCTGCTCACCAACGAGGCCTCACTGCGAGATTTACAGAATCGTTGTTCCGCGAGTGTGCAAATGGAACAGTTCCGCCCAAATCTGGTGGTGACCGGTGCGCAAGCGTGGGAAGAAGATACCTGGAAAGTGATTCGCATTGGCAGCGTTATCTTCGATGTCGTGAAACCCTGCAGCCGGTGTATTTTCACCACTATCAGCCCAGAGAAAGGTCAAAAGCACCCTTCCGGCGAACCGCTGAAAACATTGCAGTCATTCCGAACCGCGCAGGATAACGGCGATGTCGATTTTGGTCAGAACCTGATCCCTCGCTCCAGCGGTGTTATTCGCGTGGGCGATGAAGTCGAAATCCTCTCCACTGGACCAGGTCGAATTTACGGAGCGGGCGCAGATGCAGATGAAGAAACGGCAGAAGTGGAAGTGCAACCCGCAACAGCGGTGACCCTTCAGTGGCAAGGGCAAACGGTGAAGGGAAACAATCAGCAAGTCTTGCTCGAGCAACTGGAGCAAGCCGGAATACGCGTTCCTTACTCGTGTCGCGCGGGGATTTGCGGTTGCTGTCGTATCAAACTGATAGAGGGTGAAGTAACGGCATTGAAGAAATCAGCGGTGGGCGAAGACGGCACCATTCTTTGCTGCAGCTGTGTTCCTAAAACATCGCTACAGCTAGAGCTTTAAACGGCCTGTTCCAGGCTAAATGAATCCACACGGAGCTGCGGTTTGAGTCGGTCATTCATGACTTTAATCGCATCACCCAGCTGCATCGTACGCCCGGCAATGATCACGCCGGGCTGTGCCAGCAAACAGAGCGCTGCATTTTCGCCAGGCTCGACCACCAGCAAACTGACCTCTTCAGACGTATCGCTGAGATGCACGCACGCTGCATCTCCCGTACCCGGCGTCCACGCCTGTCCATGAGCCAGAAAATGCCAGCTTTTCGGCATCTGCGGTTTGAGGAAACGAATAGCCACCAGCGCGTTCAATACCAGTTCGGCACGCTGTTCCTTCGTTAGCACGAAGTCGCGGCACTTCTCTTCAAACGAGAAATAAAGGGCGGCATCATCAACACAAAAGCCCGATGGGGCAAAGGCATCAGGAGTCAGCATTCGGCGGGCATAGCGAGAACGAAATAACATGCCATTGGCTAAATCGAGCATCATTCGATCGTGCTCTTCACAAAAATACCAGCGCCAGTTATCGTCAGGTTTAATTCGCATTTTCCTCTCCCGTCCCTCACATCCTGTACTAAAAATGTCCTGATTATCGCTTCGCTTATAACATCAATAAATAAAAGACCATAATGTCTAAATAAGCAACAATGACGGAATATAAAACAACCAGGGCCGGAAATAAAGCACTGGTTGTCTTATAGAGAGAAAAGTTTAGATATGATTAACGATTTCTTTAATCAATTGAGGGCCTTTAAAAATAAAACCAGAATAGATTTGTACAAGCGTCGCACCCGCAGCCATCTTCTCACGCGCAGCGATGACAGAGTCGATACCACCCACGCCAATAATCGGTAAACGCCCTTTTAATTCTGCGGACAATGCGCGAATAATTTCGGTGCTTTTTAATTGTACCGGACGGCCGCTTAACCCACCCATTTCATCACAATGTTTCATTCCATTTACCAGCGAACGATCGAGTGTCGTATTGGTCGCAATAACACCATCAATATTATGGCGAACCAAACTATCGGCAACCTGGATCAATTCTTCAACGGAAAGATCCGGAGCGATCTTTACCGCGACCGGAACATATTTATGGTGAATTTCCTGCAGTTCATTTTGTTTATTTTTAATGGCTGATAACAGATCGTCCAGCGCTTCACCATATTGCAGCGTACGCAAGCCAGGGGTATTTGGCGATGAGATATTCACCGCAATATAACCCGCATAAGCATAGACTTTTTCCATACAAATCAGATAGTCATCTTTACCCTGCTCTACCGGCGTGTCTTTATTTTTGCCGATATTAATTCCCAGCACGCCGTCAAAATGCGCTTTTTTTACGTTCTCGATCAGATGATCGACGCCGTGATTATTAAAGCCCATTCGATTGATCAACCCTTCGGCTTCAACCAGACGGAACAGTCGCGGTTTATCGTTACCCGCTTGTGGACGTGGAGTGACCGTGCCGACTTCGATGGAACCAAATCCCATCGCGCCCAGCGCATCAATACACTCGCCGTTCTTGTCCAGGCCAGCAGCCAGACCCAGGGGATTCTTAAACGTCAGCCCCATACATTGAACAGGTTTTTCCTGCACTTTCTGGCGCACCAGCGCTTCCAAAGGTGTTCCTGTGATGCGACGTAACTGCTGGAATGTCAATTCATGAGCGCGCTCGGGATCGAGCTGGAAAAGGGCTTTACGAACGAAGGGGTAATACATGAACTCTCCTGGATTCCGGTGTGCAAACCGGACACGGATTATCAGCGATCGCGGCGTGAAAGGGAATTGACCTGAGGCAAAAAAACGTCTTTCTGCGCAATCGTTTTCCTTTCTGGCGGTTTCTTATGCAATTTCTGGATTTTTAATTCCAGATAAATCATTTAGTGGAATAACCCCGCAATGTCACACTCCTGAAAATTGTTATCAATGTTAGATAAAAGAAAACAAATAGTTATAAGGAGCATACATGCGCGTCATCACGTTGGCTGGAAGTCCGCGTTTTCCCTCACGTTCCAGTGCCCTGCTGGAATATGCCCGCGAACAGCTGAATTCGCGGGATGTCGAAGTCTGTCACTGGAATCTACATAACTTTGAGCCTGAAGATTTGTTATATGCCCGGTTTGAAAGTCCGGCGCTTCAGGCGCTGATTGAGCAACTGAAGGGGGCTGATGGTCTGATTGTAGCGACGCCGATTTACAAAGCCTCGTTTTCCGGCGCGCTAAAGACACTTCTCGATCTGCTGCCTGAACGTGCTCTGCAGGGAAAAGTCGTCCTTCCGCTGGCAACCGGCGGCACCGTCGCCCATATGCTGGCCGTCGATTATGCCCTCAAGCCAGTGCTCAATGCGTTAAAAGCCCAGGAGATCCTGCACGGTGTGTTCGCGGATGATTCTCAGGTTATCGATTATCAGCACAAACCGCAGTTCACCCCCAACTTGCATTCGCGTCTTGATAGCGCACTCGAAACGTTCTGGCAGGCATTGCATCGCCGGGATGCTCAAGCCCCGACCTTTGGCCGTCTGAAAGGAGTCGCCCATGTTTAAATACCTCTTTCGTCTTGGGCTAACGAGTTTGCTGGCCGTCTCCGCTCTGGCTCATGCGGCAAACTCTGCGCCAGAAAGTTTACGTATCGGCTACCAGAAAGGCAGCATCAGCATGGTGCTGGCAAAGAGTCATCAGCTGCTGGAAAAACGTTATCCGCAGACCCAGTTTTCGTGGATTGAATTCCCGGCTGGCCCGCAAATGCTCGAAGCACTCAATGTGGGCAGCATTGATATAGGCAGTACGGGCGATATACCGCCGATATTCGCCCAAGCCGCGGGTGCAGATTTGGTCTACGTCGGCGTCGAACCCGCTAAGCCTAAAGCCGAAGTCATTCTGGTGCCTGAAAACAGTCCGATTAAGACCGTCGCGGATCTTAAAGGCCATAAAGTTGCGTTCCAGAAAGGTTCCAGTTCGCACAACCTGCTGCTCCGTGCACTGCAGCAGGCAGGCCTGACGTTCAAGGATATTCAGCCGATCTACTTAAGCCCGGCCGATGCGCGCGCTGCTTTCCAGCAAAATAACGTGGATGCCTGGGCCATTTGGGATCCTTACTATTCTGCAGCTCTGCTGCAGGGTGGCGTTCGCGTTCTGAAAGATGGCGAAACGCTTAAACAGACCGGTTCGTTCTATCTTGCGGCGCGACCTTATGCCGAAAAGAACGGTGAATTTGTTCAAGGTGTGCTGAATACCTTCAGTGAAGCGGATGCGCTCACCCAAAGCCAGCGTCAGGAGAGTATCACCCTGCTGGCAAAAACCATGGGCCTGCCCGAACCGGTGATCGCCAGCTATCTGGATCATCGGCCAACCACCGTGATCAAACCAGTTGATGCCCACACGGCGGTATTACAGCAACAAACCGCGGATCTGTTTTATGAAAACCGTCTGCTCCCGAAAAAGATCGATATTCGCGACCGTATCTGGCAACCCGCTGGCAAAGAAGGATCGAAATCATGAGTCTGAATCTGTTTTGGTTTTTACCGACCCACGGTGATGGGCATTATCTTGGTACTGAGGAAGGGGCGCGTCCGGTCGATTACGGCTACCTGCAACAAATCGCGCAAGCCGCAGACAGAATTGGGTTCACCGGCGTGCTGATCCCCACTGGCCGCTCCTGCGAAGATGCCTGGCTGGTGGCTGCGGCCATGATCCCTGTTACGCAGCGCCTGAAGTTTTTGGTCGCCCTGCGCCCAAGCGTAGTTTCACCCACCGTTGCTGCACGCCAGGCCGCCACGCTTGACCGACTCTCCAACGGACGTGCGTTGTTTAATCTGGTCACCGGCAGCGACCCGACGGAACTCGCGGGAGACGGCGTTTTCCTTGACCACACCGAACGCTATGAGGCCTCGGCAGAATTCACCCGCGTCTGGCGTCGTCTGCTTGAGGGCGACACCGTCACCTATGAAGGCAAACACATTCGCGTACGTGATGCGAAACTCTATTTCCCGCCCGTACAGCAGCCGCGCCCTCCTCTTTACTTTGGCGGATCGTCGGACGTTGCACAGGATCTGGCGGCGGAACAGGTCGATCTGTATCTCACCTGGGGCGAACCACCTGAACAGGTGAAAGAGAAAATTGAACAGGTCCGCGCCAAAGCTGCAGCGCATGGCCGTAAAGTGCGTTTCGGCATCCGTCTGCACGTCATTGTGCGAGAGACGAATCAGGAAGCCTGGCAGGCCGCCGATCGTCTGATTTCACACCTTGATGATGACACCATCGCCAAAGCGCAGGCCGCCCTGGCCAAAACCGATTCAGTGGGCCAGCACCGGATGGCCTCCCTTCACAACGGCAAACGCGAAAATCTCGAAATCAGCCCGAACCTGTGGGCAGGCGTTGGCCTGGTGCGCGGTGGCGCAGGAACCGCGTTAGTGGGTGACGGCCCAACGGTGGCGGCACGCATTAACGAATATGCCGATCTGGGGATCGACAGCTTTATTTTGTCCGGTTATCCGCATCTGGAAGAGGCGTATAACGTCGGCGAGCTGCTGTTCCCGCATCTGGACGTCGCCATCCCGGAAATTCCGCAGCCGCGTCCGCTGCAGGTTCAGGGCGAAGCAGTGGCGAATGAATTTATTCCCCGCAAAACGGCACAGAGCTAACGAGGTCAGTATGGCGAATCCATCCCGAAAATGGCTCCTGCGTCTGGCGCCCTGGTTCTTGCCCGTTGGCATTGTCATTATCTGGCAAATCGCGTCGTCTGTGGGCTGGTTGTCGAGTCGTATTCTGCCCTCCCCGGAGGGCGTGGTGGAGGCGTTCTGGTCACTCAGTGCCAGCGGTGAACTGTGGCAGCATCTGGCGATCAGCTCCTGGCGTGCGGCGATTGGGTTTTCCATCGGCGGGTCGATTGGGCTGACGCTTGGCCTGATCAGCGGATTGTCTCGCTGGGGGGAGCGCTTGCTGGATACGTCGATTCAGATGCTGCGTAACGTGCCGCATCTGGCGCTGATCCCGCTGGTGATTTTATGGTTTGGCATTGATGAGAGCGCCAAGATTTTCCTCGTCGCGCTCGGCACGTTGTTCCCCATTTATATCAACACCTGGCACGGTATTCGTAACATTGACCGGGGATTAGTGGAGATGGCGCGCAGCTACGGTTTATCGGGCTTTTCTCTGTTCATTCATGTGATTCTGCCGGGTGCCCTGCCGTCGATTATGGTGGGTGTACGTTTCGCGCTCGGCCTGATGTGGCTGACGCTGATCGTCGCGGAAACCATCTCTGCCAATTCCGGTATTGGTTACCTGGCGATGAATGCCCGTGAATTTCTGCAAACTGACGTGGTGGTGGTTGCCATCATTCTTTATGCCCTGCTTGGCAAACTCGCTGACGTCAGCGCTCAGTGGCTTGAGCGCAGCTGGCTGCGCTGGAATCCGGCCTATTCCTTGAAGGAGGCAAACGCATGAACACGGCTCGCTTAACCCAGGGAACGCCTTTATTGCTCAATGGCGTGACGAAACGCTACGGCGAGAACACGATTCTGAACGCGCTGGATTTGCATATTCCCGCTGGCCAATTTGTTGCCGTGGTCGGGCGCAGCGGCGGAGGCAAAAGTACGCTGCTGCGCTTGCTTGCCGGGCTTGAAACACCAAACGGCGGAGAACTGCTGGCCGGAAATACCCCGCTTGCCGAACTCCAGGACGATACGCGCATGATGTTCCAGGATGCTCGTCTGCTGCCCTGGAAAACAGTTATCGACAATGTCGGGCTAGGGCTAAAAGGCCACTGGCGAGACGCTGCGCGGCAAGCGCTGGCATCCGTCGGGCTCGAAAATCGCGCAGGCGAATGGCCCGCGGCGCTTTCGGGCGGACAAAAGCAGCGCGTGGCACTGGCGCGGGCGCTTATTCATCGCCCTGGCTTGCTGCTGCTCGACGAACCGCTGGGTGCGCTTGATGCCCTGACGCGTATCGAGATGCAGGATTTGATTGAATCCCTGTGGCAAGAGCACGGTTTTACCGTCCTGCTGGTGACGCATGATGTGAGTGAAGCGGTGGCGATGGCCGATCGGGTATTGTTAATCGAAGACGGGAAAATCGGGCTGGACGTGACGGTTGATATTGCTCGCCCGCGTCGTCTGGGATCGGTCCGGCTGGCAGAACTGGAAGCAGAAGTGCTGGAGCGGGTCATGAAGCGGGGAGCAACAGAACGACAGCGTATTCAGGCAAATGCCTGATACCCTGTCCTGCGGACTCAGGACTACCATTAAAAACGGCAACCCAGGGTTGCCGTTTTGCTTTTATCGTACCGCCGAGCCTTTTAACATCAGGCCAGCGCTTTGCTGATTTTCTCGAACAGATCGCCCGACAAATTCTCCAGCCCTTTTAGCTGCTCCAGCGCTGCTCGCATTTTCTCCTGACGCTTCGCATCGTAGCGTTTCAGGCGAATTAGCGGCTCAATCAGACGCGACGCAACCTGCGGGTTGCGGCTGTTGAGCTCAGTCAGCATCTCCACCATAAACTGATAACCGCTGCCGTCTTCCGCATGGAATGCCGCCGGATTACTCCCGGCGAACGCGCCAATCAGCGAACGGACACGGTTTGGGTTGCTCATGGTAAAGGAGCGGTGCTTCAGCAAGTTACGGACGTTGCTCAGCACATTGGCAGACGGGCTGGTGGATTGCAGAATAAACCACTTATCCATCACCAGACCGTCCTGATGCCACTTGTCATCGTACTCTTGCATCAGCGCGTCGCGGCACGGCAGCTCGGCGGCAACGGCGGCACCCAACGCGGCCAGTGCATCGGTCATGTTATCGGCGTCGTGATATTGCTTGCTGACTAACGCATCGGCGAATTCGGTGTCACCAAATGCCAGATAGCGCAGACAGGTATTACGCAGCGAGCGTTTGCCGATATCCGCGTGTTCAACGCGATATTCATCCAGCCTGTTGGCGGTGTAAATCGCCAGGAACTCATCCGCCAGCTCAGTCGCAAGCGTTCTGGTCAGCGCTTCACGCACAGAGGTGATGGCAATAGGATCGATGATATCGAACAGCTCAGCGATTTCGTTCGCTGAAGGCAGAGTCAGAATTTCTGCGGCCAGCGCCGGATCGATGTGTTCATCAAGCAAAATAGCGCGGAACGCATCGGCAACGTGCACCGGCAATGACAGCGGCTGCCCCTGCTGATGACGATTCACGTTCAGCTTGATATAGGTGGCCAGCAGGCTTTGCGCCGCATCCCAACGAGAGAAATCGTTGCGTGCATGACGCATCAGGAACGTCAGCTGCTGGTCGCTCCACTTGTATTCCAGCTTGACCGGTGCAGAGAATTCGCACAACAGTGCCGGAACGGGCTGGAAGTAGACGTTATCAAAGATGAACGTCTGCTCGGCCTGGGTGACGTTCAGAACGTGATGCACCGGATGACCGCCTTTTTGCAGCGGGATCACGTTTCCTTCGTTATCGTAAAGCTCGATACTGAACGGAATATGCAGCGGATGTTTTTCTTCTTGCTCAGCCGTCGGCGGCGTGCGCTGGCTGATGGTCAGCGTGTACTGCTCGGTTTCTGGATTGTAATCGTCTTTCACAGTGACAATCGGCGTCCCGGCCTGGCTGTACCAGCGGCGGAAATGCGACAGGTCAACGTTAGACGCGTCTTCCATGGCCTGCACGAAGTCATCGCAGGTGGCTGCACTGCCATCGTGACGCTCAAAGTAAAGCTGCATCCCTTTCTGGAAGTTCTCTTCGCCCAGCAACGTATGGATCATACGAATAATTTCAGAACCCTTTTCATACACCGTCAGGGTGTAGAAGTTGTTCATTTCGATCACTTTATCCGGACGAATCGGGTGCGCCATTGGGCTGGCGTCTTCAGCAAACTGCAGGCCACGCATGGTGCGCACGTTGCTGATGCGGTTAACAGCGCGTGACCCCAAGTCAGAACTGAACTCCTGATCGCGGAAAACCGTTAAGCCCTCTTTCAGGCTTAACTGGAACCAGTCGCGGCAGGTCACGCGGTTGCCAGTCCAGTTATGGAAATATTCATGACCAATCACGCGCTCGATATCGAGATAATCTTTATCCGTTGCGGTGTCGGTACGCGCCAGAACGTATTTGGAGTTGAAAACGTTAAGACCTTTGTTCTCCATCGCGCCCATATTAAAGAAGTCGACGGCCACGATCATATAGATGTCGAGATCGTATTCGAGGCCAAAGCGCTCTTCGTCCCACTTCATTGAATTGATCAGTGAGGTCATTGCCCACGGCGCACGATCGAGATTACCGCGATCAACAAATAGCTCCAGCGCGACATCGCGGCCAGAGCGCGTTTTGTAGGTATCGCGTAGCACATCGAAATCACCGGCCACCAGTGCAAACAGGTAACACGGTTTTGGGAACGGGTCCTGCCACTGGGTCCAGTGACGGCCATTTTCCAGCTCACCCTGCCCAATACGGTTACCGTTAGAGAGCAGATACGGATATTTTGTTTTATCGGCAATAATTTTGGTGGTGAAGCGCGCAAGCACATCCGGGCGATCCAGATACCAGGTAATATGGCGGAAACCTTCGGCCTCACACTGGGTACAAAGTGCTTCGCCCGACTGATACAGGCCTTCCAGCGCCGTATTTGCTGCCGGGCTAATTTCGGTCACGATGCGCAGCGAGAAACGCTCTGGCAGATTGTTAAGGACCAGCTGGTTCTCTTCTTCTTTATAGTCAGACCAGGCTTCATCATTAACATGGACAGAAACCAGCGTCAGATCTTCACCATCAAGACGCAGCGGAGCCGCCGTCGCGCTTTGGCGGGTCACCTGGCTTACGGCCGTCACGACGGTTTTTGTGGCATCCAGGTCAAAAGTCAGATCGATATCGCTAATCAGGTATTCCGGCGCACGGTAGTCGTGGCGGTATTTAGCTTGTGGCTGTTGTGTCATAGAAAACCTTATGCATCGTTTGTCGAATAACGAGTCAGTCTATTCCTGTTGCGCAAAACGCGCTACGCAGAATCTTCATCTTTTCAGCAACAAAACCCTTTTTTGCTACATTTGTATAACACGGGGCACGAAATGCCCTCGACCATAACGATGGCTTATGTTGTGATCGGGGTTCAATAAATCGCTAAACAAGGTATACTCCAGCGGTTTCAATAGTTGTTTATTGTACTAAACGCTCCCGTGAGAGGATGCTACGGCGCACCTATGACTCAATTCGCTTCTCCTGTTCTGCATACGTTGCTGGATACCGATGCGTATAAATTGCACATGCAGCAAGCCGTTTTTCACCATTACTACGACGTACAGGTAGCGGCCGAGTTTCGTTGCCGTGGTGATGACCTGCTCGGTATTTACGCCGACTCCATTCGTGAACAGGTCGATGCTATGCAGCATCTGGCGCTGCAGGACGACGAATACCAGTGGCTCTCTGGCCTGCCGTTCTTTAAAGCCGACTATTTAGACTGGCTGCGCGATTTCCGCTTCAACCCTGAACAAGTCACGATTACCAACGATAACGGCAAGCTGAATATCCGTCTTGCTGGCCCGTGGCGTGAAGTAATTATGTGGGAAGTGCCGCTGCTGGCGGTCATTAGCGAGATTGTGCACCGCTATCGCTCTCCCGAAATGGGCGTTGAACATGCGCTCGCGACGCTTGAAAGCAAACTCGGCGAATTCGCCCAGATGACAGAATCCGTGGATATGTCCCGTTTCCGCCTGATGGATTTTGGTACCCGCCGCCGTTTCTCACGCGAAGTACAACAAGCCATTGTCAAGCGCTTACAGCAGGAGCCGTGGTTCGTTGGCACCAGCAATTATGATTTAGCGCGACGCCGCAATCTGACACCAATGGGAACACAAGCCCACGAGTGGTTCCAGGCGCACCAGCAAATCAGCCCCGATCTTGCCACCAGCCAACGTGCTGCGCTGGCGGCTTGGCTGGAAGAGTATCCGGATCAACTCGGTATTGCGCTGACCGACTGCATTACCATGGACGCGTTCCTGCGCGATTTTGGTCCTGAATTTGCACAGCGCTATCAGGGCCTGCGCCATGATTCAGGGGATCCGGTTGAGTGGGGCGAAAAAGCAATCGCGCATTACAAAAAACTCGGCATTGATCCGCTGACCAAAGTGTTGGTTTTTTCTGATAATTTGGATCTGTCTAAAGCCCTTGAGCTTTATCGCCACTTTTCAGCCAGAGTGAATTTGAGCTTTGGAATTGGTACGCGTTTAACCTGCGATATCCCTCAGGTAAAACCACTGAATATCGTTATTAAGCTAGTGGAATGTAACGGTAAGCCAGTCGCCAAACTGTCTGACAGCCCAGGCAAAACCATTTGCCATGACAAAGCCTTTGTTCGCGCATTGCGTAAAGCCTTCGATCTGCCGCAAATCAAAAAAGCCAGTTAACCTGTTTGGGGCCATTCCTGGCCCCTCCCCTCATATTTTTCTCTTTTCTTCTCTATTCTCTGCGAATTCTACTTGTCTGATGGCGGATGCCAGGTAACATAGATATCCCCCCGATATGGGCGGACAAGTGTCTATACCCTAAATAATAGGGTTGCAGGAAGGCGGCTAGGGAGTGGATCCCCGGAGCTTACATAAGTAAGAACGAGCGCAGCCAACCCACATGCAACCTGAAGTATGACGGGTATTTTTTCCGACTATTAACAGAGAGATTATTATGAGCGTTGTGCCTGTAGCCGACGTACTCCAGGGCCGCGTCGCCGTTGACCAAGAAGTCACCGTGCGCGGATGGGTGCGTACTCGCCGAGATTCTAAAGCTGGCATCTCCTTCCTCGCCGTCTATGACGGTTCCTGCTTTGATCCTGTACAGGCCGTCATTAATAATTCTCTGCCCAATTACAATGACGACGTTCTGCACCTGACGACCGGTTGCTCCGTCATCGTTACGGGTGTTGTGGTCGCTTCCCCGGGTCAAGGCCAGAGCTTTGAACTGCAGGCGACGGCAATTGAAGTCACTGGCTGGGTTGAAGATCCTGACACCTACCCAATGGCGGCTAAACGCCATAGCATTGAGTATCTGCGTGAAGTCGCTCACCTGCGCCCGCGCACCAACATGATCGGCGCCGTGGCCCGTGTGCGCCACACTCTGGCGCAGGCCCTGCATCGCTTCTTCGATGAGCAGGGTTACTTCTGGGTTTCCACCCCGCTGATCACCGCATCAGATACCGAAGGTGCGGGCGAAATGTTCCGCGTTTCAACATTAGATCTGGAAAACTTACCGCGTACGCCTGAAGGCAAAGTCGATTTCGACAAAGACTTCTTTGGTAAAGAAGCATTCCTGACCGTCTCCGGCCAGCTGAACGGCGAAACTTACGCCTGTGCGCTGTCTAAGATCTATACCTTCGGCCCTACTTTCCGCGCGGAAAACTCTAACACCAGCCGTCACCTGGCGGAGTTCTGGATGCTTGAGCCAGAAGTGGCTTTCGCGAACCTGAACGATGTTGCGGGTCTGGCAGAAGCAATGCTGAAGTACGTCTTCAAAGCAGTTCTGGAAGAACGTGCTGATGACATGAAATTCTTCGCTGAGCGTGTCGACAGCGATGCGGTTGCACGTCTGGAGCGTTTCGTCTCCGCTGATTTCGCTCAGGTGGATTACACCGACGCGGTGGCTATCCTGGAAAAATGCGGTGAGAAATTCGAGAACCCGGTTTATTGGGGCGTCGATTTGTCTTCCGAACACGAACGTTATCTGGCTGAGAAACACTTTAAAGCCCCGGTCGTGGTGAAAAACTATCCGAAAGACATTAAGGCCTTCTATATGCGCCTTAACGAAGACGGTAAAACCGTCGCCGCAATGGACGTGCTTGCGCCAGGCATCGGTGAAATCATCGGTGGTTCCCAGCGTGAAGAGCGCCTGGACGTGCTGGACGCACGTATGGAAGAGATGGGTCTGAACCCGGCAGATTACAGCTGGTATCGCGACCTTCGTCGTTACGGCACCGTGCCACACTCAGGCTTTGGTCTGGGCTTCGAACGTCTGATCGCCTATGTCACCGGTGTTCAGAACGTACGTGACGTAATCGCCTTCCCAAGAACGCCGCGCAACGCCAGTTTCTAATCTCTAAATTAATAACGGTCAGCAATCGCTGACCGTTATTTTATTCTGCAGTGTCAATTAATGTCAGTCAAAAGTCAGCGTTTCTAAAGTGCAACCCCGTCATTTCCCCTAGCTGTTACGTTTTATTTCCACGAAATATCCATGTACAAAAAATAAACCGCATTCTTATTGCGTCTAATCGCGAATCATTGCATTAGCACAAATTTCAATCAAAAACACAGACGTTCAGACGGCTAATGTTGACAATAAGAAAAACAGGGTTGTTTAGGTTCTGTTGATATGAAACGCCTTTATTAAAATTAAATATAAGCAATTCATATATATAGCAATGCGCCAGTCTTTTTATTCAGCAATCAGTTCTGAAATTTGAGGTGGTTCACAAAGTTCCAGTAAATTCACATTTAGTTACACATAATTTCTTTTTGTTACTCAATCTTTATATTTGTAGCACTTTCAGGCTAGCGAAACGGTTCTTTGAATGGAAAGATGCCTGTCAGATACATAAAGACACCAAACTCTCATCAATAGTTCCGGAAATATTTATTGACAGAATTTATTGAGGGCAGTGGCGAGTGTCATAAAAAAAAACCAATGAGGGTAATAAATAATGATGAAGCGCAATATCCTGGCAGTGGTTATCCCTGCCCTGCTGGTAGCCGGTGCAGCAAACGCTGCAGAAATCTATAACAAAAACGGCAACAAACTGGACTTCTACGGTAAAGTTGTTGGTGAGCATGGCTTCACCACTTCCGGCGAACACAAAAATGCTGACTCCTCTTACGGCCAGATCGGCTTCAAAGGTGAAACCCAGGTTAATGATCAAGTAACCGGTTACGGTCAGTGGGAATACCGTGCACGTGCTGGCGCTGCTGAAGGCGATCAGACTAACGTGACTCGTCTGGCTTTCGCTGGTATCAAAGTTTCTGACGCAGGTTCCCTGGACTACGGTCGTAACTATGGCATCGTTTACGATGTTGAGTCTTACACCGATATGGCTCCATCATTCTCTGGCGAAACTTGGGGTGGCGGTTACACCGACAACTACATGACCAGCCGTTCTACTGGCCTGCTGACCTACCGTAACAGCAACTTCTTCGGTCTGGTTGATGGTCTGAACTTCGGCGTTCAGTACCAGGGTAAAAACGATCGTAACGACAACCTGAATAAAGCAAATGGCGACGGCGTTGGCCTGTCCCTGGGTTATGAGTTTGGCGAAGGCTTCGGTCTGATCGGTGCTTACAGCACTGCAAACCGTACTCTGGATCAGAAAGCTGACGGTAAAGGCGATAAAGCTGAATCCTGGGCTGTTGGCGCGAAATACGATGCAAACAACATCTACCTGGCAACTGTATACGCAGAGACTCGCAACATGAGCATCCTGGGTAACAGCGGCGAGAAAAATACTCCAAATGACGATGGCGACGTTTATAACGTAGCTAACAAAACTCAGAACTTTGAAGTTATTGCTCAGTACCAGTTCGATTTCGGCCTGCGTCCATCCGTGTCTTACGTTCAGTCTAAAGGCAAAGACCTGAACGGTATCGGCGACCGCGACCTGGCTAAATACATCACCACTGGCGCGACTTACTACTTCAACAAAAACTTCAACGTGTACGGTGATTACCGTTTCAACCTGTTGGATGATAAAGACGCAGACACTAGCTGGGTTGGTTCTGACAACCAGGCAACTGTTGGTGTAACTTACCAGTTCTAATAAGCAGCCCTCTCTGCTAAATGCCTAGAAAACAGGACTTCGGTCCTGTTTTTTTTATGTCTGAAAGCAATAAATGGCGACTTTTGAAAAGGCGCACGCTTTTTGTCGCAAACGGTTGGCATTTTGTAGATCAACCGTTAACCTGATAGCGGATTTCACTTCTGTAATCACAATGGAACCTCGTCATGTTTGAGAACATTACCGCTGCCCCTGCCGACCCAATCCTGGGCCTGGCCGATCTGTTTCGTGCTGATGACCGCCCTTCAAAAATTAATCTGGGTATTGGTGTCTATAAAGATGAGACCGGCAAGACTCCGGTTCTGACCAGCGTTAAAAAAGCCGAGCAGTATCTGCTGGAAAACGAAAACACCAAAAATTACCTCGGCATTGATGGTATTCCGGAATTTGGTCATTGCACTCAGGAATTGCTGTTTGGCAAAGGCAACGCGATTATCAGCGATAAACGTGCTCGCACTGCGCAAACGCCTGGCGGTACTGGCGCACTGCGCGTCGCGGCGGATTTCCTTGCGAAAAACACCTCAGCCAAGCGCGTCTGGGTAAGTAACCCGAGCTGGCCGAACCATAAAAGCGTGTTTAATTCCGCAGGTCTGGAAGTGTGTGAATACGCCTATTATGACGCAGCGAATCACACCCTGGATTTTGACGGCCTGCTGGCAAGCCTGAATGATGCGCAAGCGGGTGACGTGGTTCTGTTCCATGGCTGCTGCCATAACCCTACCGGTATTGATCCTACGCTTGAGCAGTGGGAAACGCTGGCAAAACTGTCTGCTGAAAAAGGCTGGCTGCCGCTGTTCGACTTCGCCTACCAGGGCTTTGCTCGCGGCCTGGAAGAAGACGCCGAAGGCCTGCGTGCCTTTGCTGCGCTGCATCAGGAGCTGATTGTTGCAAGTTCCTATTCCAAGAACTTTGGCCTGTACAATGAGCGTGTAGGTGCTTGCACGCTGGTTGCGTCTGACGAGCAGACCGTTGACCGCGCCTTTAGCCAGATGAAATCCGTTATTCGTGCCAACTACTCGAACCCACCGGCGCACGGCGCTTCCGTAGTCGCGACGATCCTCAGCAATGACGCGCTGCGTGCCATCTGGGAACAAGAGCTAAACGATATGCGCCAGCGCATCCAGCGTATGCGTCTGCTGTTCGTGAATACTCTGGCGGAGAAAGGCGCGGATCGCGATTTTAGCTTCATCATCAAGCAGAACGGGATGTTCTCGTTTAGCGGCTTGACCAAAGAGCAGGTTCTGCGCCTGCGTGAGGAGTTCGGTGTCTACGCCGTCGCTTCTGGTCGCGTCAACGTTGCGGGTATGACGCCTGACAACATGGCGCCACTGTGCGAAGCGATTGTCGCTGTACTGTAAGCTTCGATAGATAAAAATAAAGCCCGCAGATGCGGGCTTTTTTATTCGTCTTTACCAGACAGGTATTTCATCCTGCAGGAACGGATTGTGCAAACGCTCATATCCTAGCGTCGACATCGGTCCATGCCCCGCGATAAACGTTACGTCGTCGCCCAACGGCAACAGCTTCTGTTTAATCGACTGAATTAACTGTCCGTGATCGCCGCGTGGAAAATCGCTGCGTCCTACGCCACCTTTGAAAATCACGTCGCCTGAGATCAGCAAACGCGATTGGTCATCAAAGAAGACGATATGCCCCGGCGTGTGGCCCGGGCAATGCAATATCTGTAACGTCACATTCCCGACGTTCACGCTTTCGCCCTCATTTAGCCAACGATCGGGTGTCAAGGGTAGACACTCATCGAGACCAAACATGCGGCTTTGGGCGGCCAACCCTTGCAGCCAGAACTCATCTTCTTTTTCCGGTCCAATGACCGGCACACCGTAATGTTGCGCCAGTTCAGCCGCCGCCCCAACATGATCTAGGTGACCATGGGTTAGCAAAATCTGCTTCAACGTCACGCCGGACGCAGCGACTTCTTGCTTGATCTTCTCAGCATCTCCGCCGGGATCGACAAGCGCAGCCAGTTTGGTTTGTTCACACCAGATAAGCGAACAGTTCTGGGAGAACGCAGTTACCGGAATAATACGATAGTTCATACTGCTCCTTCATTATTACCAGTGCCGATTTGGCCCGGTATCAATATGCACAAAGTTGCTACGTGGGTAATATCCTACACCACCTGCGCGCAGAGATAACGCGGCTTTGCGTACATTGGCTAATGAAATGCCTTCAATATGAAAATCCATCGCCTGCCCTTTCGTGTGATAACTTTTTTTAGCTACCCCACGGCTATGAGCTCGCAGTTCATTATTGGTATCGAGCGAACGATAACCAGAAACGAGTTGCACGGGCTTGCGCGTTCCAAGCAATCCCTGAAGGCGGAAAAGTTGATCAAATAATCCTGGATCGATGGCTTTTATTTTATTCGCGCGATAGTCACGGAAAAAATGGTTAAGTTTTGCTAATTCATCCTGAATATAGCCTCTGCCATCGAAAAACTCCGCCTTAATTGACTCACCGGTGTGCAGGTTGTTTAACGTCAAAATACGCGGACGAGGTGTCGAGAGGGTGGCAAATGCTGGCGTAGGCAAGATGGCCGCTGCGCCGAGCGCAACACCACCTAACGCCAGCAGTTTGCGGCGATTAGCGTCAAATTTGTCCATGGTAATCAGGTCTACAGGTCAATGTTATCGTAAATATGCTTAGCGCACGAAGGGCACCTTAACTGGCTCAACAGCCTGC
Source organism: Enterobacter sp. 638 (assembly GCF_000016325.1). Classification (NCBI taxonomy): domain Bacteria; kingdom Pseudomonadati; phylum Pseudomonadota; class Gammaproteobacteria; order Enterobacterales; family Enterobacteriaceae; genus Enterobacter; species Enterobacter sp. 638. The sequence goes on along the minus strand of NC_009436.1, from coordinate 1,595,681 downwards.
GTCAAGGCGCCCAACCCCAGTAAACACGGGGCTTGCAGCGATTTAGCCCCATCTTCACCATAACTTACGACAATCATTTTTCCCGAACTACTTCATTTACCTGATTAATTGTTCAGCTTTTGGCAAAATTTGTGCGCCTGATCGCGCGGTGAGATCATAATTGTAAATATCTGTACGATACTGAGTACGCCCATCTTCGCCAACAAACGCAGTCAGATAGTAAAGGTTAACCGGAATATTGTGTCGAATATTAACGTAGCGCGTATTCCCCTCTTTGAGGGTGTCGGAAATCCGTGTGTCGTTCCACCCCGCATCGCCCAACAACATATTTGCCAGTTCAGACGCTTTATTCACGCGCACACAGCCGGAACTCAGCGCGCGTGCATCCTTCTGGAACAAGTTATGGTTCGGCGTATCGTGCAGATAGATCGCATCCGAGCTCGGCATATTGAATTTGTACCGGCCTAGCGAATTGCGCTCACCCGGCGCTTGCTGGAAGCGGAATGGCAGGTTTGACGGCGTAATCGTTGCCCAGTCAACCTGATACGGATCGATCGCCTGGCTGCTGTTCCAGCCGCGCATCACGGTATAGCCGTGACGTTCCAGGTAGCCTGGGTCATCCCACAACTTCGGCAGAATATCTTTGCGCGCCAGCGTTGGCGGGACATTCCATGGCGGATTGACGACCACATTGTTCAGCGCGCTGCTCATCATCGGCGTTTTACGATCCGGGCGTCCAACGATGACGCGTGACGCCAGAACTTCACTGCCATTCTGGTAATACACCAGCGAATAAGCCGGTATGTTCACCATTATGCCAGTAGAGAGTGTTCCTGGAAGCAGTCTCAGACGCTGAATATTGAGTGCCAAAACCCCTGCTCGCTGCGCCGGAGAGACATTTAACCAGTCGCGCGTTGATGGGCCAATTACGCCATCTGCGCCTAAACCTTGCGTCATCTGGAAGGTTTTGACTGCCGCCACCAGTTCGCGATCGTATGCCGCGGGTTTACCGGTCGGTAGCGCGGCTTTTACTTCAGGCGCAGGTGCGGATGGACTAACCACGACGCCTTGCGGATCATCACCGGGGAGTGCAATTTTCGGTTCTGCCCCTGTTGCGCCTGAACGCAACAGAATTTCACGCAATGCAGGCACATCGCTGCTCCATTGACCCGGTCGCAGCGTGGCGGTACCGCGCAGTTGCGGCCACGGTCGCGTATCGGCCACCAGTTTCAGTAATGACTGATGCATCGTGGCATATTGCGGGTGTGCTGGCGCAAGGCTGGCAATAAAACGCGGTAAGGTTCCCTGATCCAGTGCCAGTTGCCACTGGTTAATCACGGAGAGCGCAGGTGTCGCTAATTTGTAGGCTTTATCGCTATAAAGCCAACGGTTGCCATTAACCGGAATCCCGGCGATAAACTGAAGATAACCCATCATGGCGTCGGAGAGTACGATATCCCGCGCCATTCCGGTGACAGCTGGATCGGTCAACAGCTCAACCCAGGCGGTAAATTGTGGTTGAAAACCCGCAATCGCTACCTCGGCCAGTTGCTGCTGGAAAGCACGCACGGCATCGCGGTCTTCCCACATCGGCTTCATGTCGCGCGCGGCATACAGCAATGTAAGTTGACTGATATACGCGGGTGTATAACCCGACGGCAGCTCGGACTGCAACTGCTGGTGCAGGGCTGCGGTATCGACACCGGCTGGCAAAGGTTTAATACCTGCCATAATGGCTGTGGCGGGAGACTGTTCCAGTGGTTGCGACAGCGAAGTTGGCTGCGTGCCCATCGTCGCGGAGCTATCAACCGGAACCACTTCAGGCTCATCGGCCTGGGCGTTAAACAGTGGAGCGAATATTACGGTCAGGCACACAGTCAGTGCTGATAGCTGACAACCACGGATTTTCTTTAGCAACATCCCTTGCCCCCTGTTTTCTTACGACTTGCCCACAACACTGGGGCTATTCTTAATTATAGAAAGGCATATACGCTGTTGCCTGACCTTATGTAAAGAAGTTTAAAGATAACGTAGTCTGGAATACAAGTTAAACAAATAAAAAGGGCGACACCAGAGTGCCGCCCTTTTCGTCAAAGCGTCTTACGACGCGTCAGCTGCTTCGGGTAATGACTCTGGCGGTTGCGGTGCAAAACCTCGCAGACCCACGACATGAACATGCTCAGTATTCTGGAATACTTTACGCACCAGCTTATAGGTTGTGCCTTTCTCAGGGCTGATGTTTTCTGGCGCAGCGATGATCAGCTGCATGCCCAAACGGTCGCACAGCTCGAACAACGTAGCGATAGATCGCGCATCCAGTCGCGCGGCCTCATCGAGGAACAGCAGACGGCAAGGCGAAATATCTTTCCCGCGCAGGCGACGCGATTCGTCTTCCCAGCTCTGCACAACCATCACCAGAATCGACATCCCGGTACCGATCGCTTCCCCGGTCGACAACGCACCGGATTCGGCACGTAGCCAGCCGTCGGAGCCGCGGTTAACCTCAACTTCCATTTCCAGATAGTTGCGGTAATCCAGCAGTTCTTCACCGATAGTTTGTGGCGTACGCTGCCCCATATCGATCTGTGGATTGAGGCGCTGATAGAGTTTGGCCAGCGCTTCAGAGAAGGTCAGACGATTGCTGTTAAACAGATCCTGGTGTTGCTCATGCTGTTCTGAAAGCACATCCAACAGCGTAGCGTGAGCTTCGAGGACGTTAACGTTCAGACGCACGCTGTTCACCTGGCCAAACGACACGCTTTGCAGCCCCTGGTTGAGCATCCGAATACGGTTTTGCTCGCGCTGGATCGTTTTCCGAATAATATTCGCCACGCTGCGAGAGCTAATCGCCAGCGTCTGTTCACGAGACGTCAGCTCTTCGGTCAGACGGCCCAGCTCGATCTCCATTTGCTCGATAGCTTCGACCGGATCGTCCGTGCGGATAATATCCTGGCGGATACGCTCGCGCAGGTGCTGATACACCGCCACAAAGAACTGAATTTTACGTTCCGGACGTTTTGGATCTTCTGACATGCGCAGCACGTCGCGCAGATGTTCGTTGTCCGCCACTGCAGGGCGCAGCGCACCTAATGCCTTATCCGACATGGAACGCAGCTCATCGCCGGAAAGGTAGGCCAGCTCACGGCGATGCAAACGACGCTCAACGCCACTGTCTTTCACCAGACGCATCACCGCACACCATCCCGCTTTTGCGGTCACAACCTGCTCGCGCATTTCGTGATAATCACGTTCCAGCTTGCGAAGGCGACGGGTGAGATTATCCATCTCCGCTTCACACAGAGTCAGGGCTTTTTCCAGCTGATTACGACGCGAGCGGTTATTGCTCAACTGGCTGTGCAGCTCATCGCGACGAATACGCGCCCGCTCTTCAGCCCCGCTATCCGCACGCACGCCGATATCCTGGAGCTCTTTTTGCAGATCGGTTAATAGCTCTTTTTTGGTATCAAACGAGCTTTTCAGCGACGCCAGAACCTGGCCATACTGGCTCAGTTGAGCCGCATGACTGCGCAAAGCGTCACGCGTACGGCTACGTTCTGTTTCCGCCTGCTCCAGACGATGACGCAGTTTTTCGTTGAGATCACTGTTACCGCTCAGCATTTCCGCTGAGTCGCTATAGCCAAAGTGAGCGCGACGCTGCACCACTTCAGCCAGAGCAAACGCCTGCTGACGCGCATCACGCTGCACCTGCTGAGAATAGGCGTAGTCTTCTTTCAGCTGTTCAAACTGTTCCGGGTCGCTTTGCAGAACGGACAATACCGGCTCAAGTTTCGCCAGTTGATTCCCATGCTGCTGGACAAAACGAGCAGCTTCCTGCGCTTCATCCAGGCGTTCCTGGATTTCGTCTACGCGGTCAGCGAGCGTTTCATCAGCCAACAAATTCAGACGCGGCAGGATGCGATTAAGCGCTGCTACGCCCTCTTTCGCCTGTTCGAACTGAACGCGACTCTGCTGATTGTCGTTTTCATGAAGGCTTATCGCACGCTCAAGCTCACCGCGACGGGTGTTGAGCTTGCGGATTTCCGCTTCTGGATCGGGCTCGAATGCGACAGCGACGTGGCTACCGATAAAACGACTGAACGACTGGTGTAAACGCTGGGTTTTCTGCACGTCAAAGGATAACGTCGCGAAGCGCTCAGAAAGCGTTTCACGTTCCGCATGCAGACTTTCGATACGGTTTTCGCGCGCGGCACGACCAAACAGCGGCAGCGTTGGGAAACGGGAATAGCGCCACTGACGATCGGCGATTTTCACCACGACGGCTTTTTCAAGCTCATCGACGCTAAAGACGCTGTCATCAAAGGACTGCGGATCACCTTCGATCAGATAGAGATCTTCCGGGCAATCTTCCAGGCCTTCGAGCTGGTCGGCGATCAGGGACAAGTCCGGTACAACGATGGCATTTCGCGATGGGCCGTAAAGCGCAGAGAAGTACGGCGCATCGTCCAGGCTCACGTCATCATAAATTTCAGAAAGCAGCACGCCGCCAAAACGTTCAGCGAGCGCATTGAGGCGAGAATCTTCCGCGCCGCCAGGCTGGCTTAAGCGCTCAATTTCTTCGTCAATGGCACGTTTACGCGCGCCAACTTCATCGCGTTCAACAATCGCTTCACGCTCGCGTTCCAGCAGTTGTTGCAAATATTCAGTGACATCCTGGCTGGATTCAAACTCTTCGCCGCACTGCTCGCTGAGCTGGTTGAGACTACTTTGCGCGGCTAACCAGACTGGTGCACGTTGCAGCAGTTTCTGAGTGCGTGACTGAAGTTGCTCCAGCTCCTGTCGCAACGACATCCGTTGCTCACCGGCGTTTGAAACGCTGTCAGAAAGAGAGGCAATACGGGCTTCGAGTTCCTGATGCAGGGCTTCCAGATCGTCAATGTCGACACGTTTTCCGTAACGCTTGCAGAATTCAGCCAGCAGACGCTCGGCTTCCTGCTGTTCACGAAGACGCTGTTCCAGTTCGTTCAGGCGCATACGCAACGGCTGAACCTGTTCAGCCAGATGGCGCTGGTTTACACCGTCACGCAGAAGTTCACGCGCGACTTCCCACGCATCGCTTCGCGCCAACGGGCCGTTGATCGCGGTGACTAACTGGTAAGCCTGTTCGAACTGGCTGTGCGCAGTTTGCGCCACGCTCATTTTCTGATCGAGAGAGAGTAATTTATCTGTCGCTTCTTGCTGTTTAGCCTGGAAAGTCTCCAGCCATTCGTCCGCGCTTTCTGGCGTTAGATCTGGAAGATGGCACAGCTCTTTCGCGCGCTGCAACGCTTGCAGCGCCTGGGTGTACTGGATCGCACGCGTTTGCTGAACATCAAGCGCCTGCTGATAGTCGGCAAGCTGGTTTTTCAGCTCATCCACTTCCAGCTCAGCGGCTTCGGCGCGCGCTTCGTTCTCTTCCTGCATCTCGGTAGCTTCGGCCACCACTTCATTTTGTTCTTCGAGACGAATCTGCAGCTCATCGAGATCGGATTCGTAACGCTCGATTTTTTCCTGCTGACGCAGTGCGGTTTGCACCAAATTCAGGTGATCGCTGGCCGCCTGATAATCGGCTTCCAGATCGCCTTCTGCACCGTTTTGTTCGCCCAGTTCGCGCGCCATCTCAACGTGTTTATACTGCTCTGCCACCAGCTGTTTACGCGAGGTGAACAGTTCTCGGCGATATTCAAGCGCCTTATCCAGATGAATCCGACGCTCATTCGCGTGGCGCATATAATCCGCCGCCACGTAGTTGGTCGCTTCGCTGATCAGGTGCTTAAACAGGTCGCGGTCAGACTGGGTGACGCGAATGGCTTCCAGCGTCATGCGGTTTTCACGCAGCGCGGCTTCCATATCCTGGAAAGCTTTACGTACGCCACTGTTTTCTGGCAACAGGTAATCGCGCAACGAACGGGTGATGGCGCTGGAAATACCGCCATACAAAGAGGCTTCAATCAGGCGATAGTATTTGCTACGGTCCGAGGCACTGCGCAGACGACGCGCAACAATGCCCAGATCGAACATCAGTGAGTGGTAATCGGTAATCGAGTTGAACTGTTTGAACTGAACCCCTTCGATCTCCTCAAGCTTCTCTTTCAGTTCCTGGAGAGAGAGGACTCGCGCCTGGCGGTCGTTCAGCGTTTCCGTCAGCATTGCGGTTGGCTGAACGGAGGTCGGCAAACCTTGAATCGCGAACGGTTTGATGTCCACTTTACGGTCACGGCCCGCGACCTGTTGCAAGCGAACACCCACCACTACGCGCTGGTGACGGGAGTTGATGACATCCAGAACGGAATAACAGACGCCAGCTTTCAGCTTACCGTGCAGACCTTTATCACGTGAGCCGCTCGTGGCCCCCGCTTCAGTGGTGTTACGAAAGTGCAGCAGCGTCAAATCGGGAATCAGCGCCGTAACAAACGCCGCCATGGTGGTGGATTTACCCGCACCGTTACCCCCGGAGAGCGTTGTGACGAGCTCATCCAGATCAAAGGTTCGGGCAAAGAAACCATTCCAGTTAATCAGCGTCAGTGAACGAAATTTACCACGTTCAATCATTACTCTTCCTCCCCGCTTTCCGTCTGACTCTCTTCAGGCTCGTCATTGAGCTGCAAATGGTTTTCGACCGGCATGGCTTCACCGTCACGGATCATGCGCAGCTGCGCTTCACGTGGATCGTCGCCCGCACGCACATCAGCACCAAAGCGGAAAACCGCTTCTGTGATACGGAATTTGCTGCTGTCATGCCCCATAAACCACACCATGCCGAGACGACGCAGACGGCTCAGGGAAGAGCGCACTTTTTCCTGTAATTTCTGACGATCGAGATCTGAACCGGTGGAACGATTGTTCACCAGCTTCAGCAGCTTGCCCTCTTCTGCCAGGGTCAGCAGCTCATCGTACAGCTCTTGCTGGGTGAAAATCCCCTCATTGGCCAGACGCTCAGGGCTGAGATAGAGATAGCAAAGAATTTTGCCCACCATCATATCCAGCTCGGAAAGAACCGAACGCGGGATCAACGTGGTTGAGCGCGGGCGCAGATAGAAGAAACCTTCCGGCGCGCGGATCAGCTCCACGTTATAGCGGGCGTAAAACTCTTCCAGATACTCCTGGAAATCCATCAGAAAGGCGTGATTATCCAGTTCATCAAGGCCAATGTGGCGACCGGCACGCAATTGGCTATCCAGCGCTGGAAATAACGGATTCGCCAGCGCCTGGGCCAGCTTAACTGGCATCATTTGTTCAATATTTGTCAATGACATGCGCCTGTACCTTGGCTCCGTAATCGTTAATCGGCTGCCATTTTGGCGGCAGTCCGGTGAAATCTGCTTGCGCGACGCCCAGACGCACGGCCTGGTCGACGACGATGCGGGCAATATCGAAATGGCGCGCACGCGGGTATTGCACCAGATAGTCGCGCACCACGAGACCAAGATCTAGCGGCACTTGTCTGGATTTATAGACCGCCAGCTGTTCTTCGATCATGGCCGCAAGCTGTTCACGAATTTCGTTGAACTCTTCAAACTCCAGATCCGGCGGCAGTTCACCGGTGACCTCTTCATCGCGAAGCGTCATCTCTTCGTCACGCATGTCCAGCAGACGGTCGGCATTGGCGTAGGTCAGCGCCCATGGCGCATCGAAATAGGTTTGTACCGACTGACGCAGACGCTGCGCGAACACACGGTTTTTATCCATATCAATCGCGGTACGGATAAATTTATGTACGTGACGGTCATAGCCGATCCACAGGTCAATCGACTGTTGACCCCAGCTTATAATACGGTCGAGTTTACTTTGCAGATCGAACACCAGCTTGTCGACGAAATGCAGATTGTCATGCGCCATCGTCGCATCCTGGATGCGCAACAAATTGGCCTGGAGCTTATCGCCTGCTGCTTCCAGCGTATCCTGCAGTTCTCGCAGCGTACCGGAGGTTTCTGACAATAAAAGTTCACAGCTGGAGATCGCGGCACGCCAGTCTTTATTAAGCAACTGCGCGATGTCGTCTTTCACCTGCTGTTGCTGCTCATCCATCAAGCGCTGGGTCAGATCGATGCTGTCAAAAATCTCGGCGACAGAGTATTTCAGCGGAGCATAAACGTTGCGATGCCAGTGGAATTCATCTCCATTTTCATCCGCCGCATCCGCTGCACGCTTGAGTTCGTCCGCAACGATCGACAGCTGCATGGAAAGGCGCAGCGTAGAAAACTCGCGCTGACGAATGTAATAATCCGTGATACCGATGCCCAGAGGCGTCAAACGATAAATGGCGTTGCCTTCGGCCTGCTCGCTGGTAAAGCGGTTCAGCAGACGTTGACGCACCATATCGTTAATTGCGTTGTTGGCACGCACGCTAATGGTTTCGCTGGTTTGCTCAAACGCATCACTCACATGGCGGAAGGCATCCACCAGTTCACCCTCGCTCATTTCACCATCCAGGCGCTCGCCGTTCAGCGTGGCAATAGCCAGCAGAAAAGAGAGTCTGTCGACCGGCAGCGCGATGGAGAAATCGTTTTTTCTGGCCCAGGCAACCAGTTCGGGGACTGTCTGGGAAAAATCACTCATAGGTTTTCCTTGCATCTGCGGTGTAAGCCTAACGGTCCAGGCTTTTAATCGCGGTGACGTGTATATAGCGGCCAAGGCTCACAAACGGCTCCTGGCGGCAATACCGCGTTTCTATTTCTGTTAAGGCGTCCAGACATTCATGCTGTTTTTGTTTATCGCGCAGATAATCATGAAACACCCTGACGCCCGTTTTGCCGGTAATTTCCCAGCCAATCTCCTCCAGCCAGCCATAGACTTGCTGGGGATCGCGCGGAAAATCTGGCGAAAGCGTGCGTCGTTTCTTTTTATACATGCCCTGCTGCACATAACCGAAATTGCCCACCAGCACATTGCGCATCAATAGGCCATTGGCATTGTAGAACATCAGCGACAGTGCGCCGCCGGGGCTTAGCACAGTCCACAGCGTGTTTAACATAGCTTGCGGTTCAGCGACCCATTCAAGTACCGCGTGAAACAATATCAGATCAACCTGCGTTTCCAAATGCTGGGCAATGTCCTGAGCGGCGCAATGTATAAAATGCATGTTGTCGCTCACACCTTTCTCGTGTGCCGCGCGTTTCGCGCGTGCGACCATCTCAGCGGAAAGATCGCAAAACGTCACGTGATGACCGCGCTCGGCCATTAAAATGGCCGTCTGACCTTCACCGCCGCCGGCATCGAGAACGCGCAACTTTCGGCTACCGTAGGTGGCAAGCAGCGTATCCAGATCCTGCCAGAGGATCGTCTGACGCAACTGCCCTTTGGTGGTGCCGTAAATATTGCGCGAAAACTTTTCCGCGATGTCATCGAAATTGCGATCCCGCATTGGGAGAGTTCCACCCGCTACCAGCAAAACCGCTATTTTGTCACACCCGCGCGGAGAATGAACCTCTCTGGTGTAATATCGCGGGTAATCGCCTGCTGTATGGTCAAAAAAGGAGCCAAAAAGGATGCTTTTTACCCTTAAGAAAGTTATTGGAGGCATGATGCTTCCTCTTCCACTCTTGCTGTTGCTGATGGCGCTCGCACTACTGATGCTTTGGTTGACTCGTTTTCAGAAAACGGCAAAAACCGTGATGACAGCGGCTTGGCTGATGCTGCTGCTGCTGAGCCTGCAACCTGTCGCTGATGGGCTGTTGCGCCCTATTGAAGATAAGTACCCGACGTGGCAGGGGAAAAAGAAGGTGGATTACATCGTGGTGCTGGGTGGCGGCTACACTTGGGATCCCAATTGGGCACCTAGCTCAAATTTGATCAACAACAGTCTGCCGCGTTTAAACGAAGGCATACGCCTGTGGCTGGCGAATCCGGGTTCAAAAATGATCTTTACGGGGGCGCCCGCAAAAACCAATCCGGTGAGTACCGCAGAAGCCGGGGCGCGCGTGGCTGAATCACTTGGCGTGCCGCGCTCGGCGATAATCACTCTCGACAGCCCTAAAGATACGGAAGAAGAAGCCGCAGCGGTGAAACAGGCCATCGGAAATGCCCCGTTCCTGCTGGTGACGTCCGCCTCGCATTTACCCCGCGCGATGATTTTCTTTGAACATGCCGGGTTACATCCTCTCCCCGCGCCAGCTAATCAACTGGCCGTTGATGCGCCTCTGAACCCATGGGAACGCGCGATCCCGTCACCGGTGTGGCTGATGCACAGCGATCGCGTGGGCTATGAAACGCTCGGACGCCTCTGGCAATGGCTGAAAGGATCGTCAGGCGAGCCAGGGCAAGAGTGATTTCGAGGCGAGATCGAAATTGGCGCGATTAAAGCGCCCGGTGTTGACGAGCTGTGCCACTTCATCCCACATGAGATAGACCCAGCGCCGCCAGAGGAAAGATTCCGAGACGGGCGCGCGCTGGAGATAATGCCAAAGCAAACCCTCTGCCAGGCCACTGTCGCTTAAACGGAAAAGCTCATATTCTCGCGGTGCCCAGAGCATAATTCCCGGCCCAACCATCGCCAGTAGCTGATCGCTGCGTGAATCTTTGAGCATACTACGCAAGGTAAAATTGCCATGAATTAACACGCAATTGTCGTTAAAACCGTCGAACAGCGCAGGCAGACATTCGCGCGTGCGGAATAAAATTCGCTTATCCTGCATCGTCAGGCCGGTGTTACTGAATTGATTGAGCGTGCCCCACAATACTTCGACACGCTGGCGATACCAGTGAGGCCAGATATTTTCCTGGGTGCTGTCCACCGGGCCAACCAAGCCACGGCTATCCTGCCGGTGCCAGGCAAGCAGCGCTTCAACGATTTGGTCTTTCAGTTGCTCCCATCTGTCCGGCGTACGAGCGGGTGCCTCAACGGGAACACCGCGCAACCGTTCAATCAACAAAACATCCGGACCGGGATGTTCTTCATGTGTCATCACGCCATAGACGGTCGGCATACGCACCGTTCCGCTACGTGCGAGCAGAGACATTTTCCACGCCAGCTGTCTGGCGACACCGGGGGAAGAAAAACTCCTTGCCATTAGCGGCATCGGATTACCGTGACTGTCATACAGCGACCACAGCGAAGTGTCCGCCTTTTCATTCACACACTCCACCCGGCTGAGTTGTTCACCCAGCAGGTGGCTTAGCTCGGCACGCAGCTGTTCCATATCAGATTGTCCCCATCAAAACTACTGCTTTTATAATGAGCGCGTCGCAGACGGATGTCACCCTGATAAGATCAATTTGGATGAAGAAAAATGAGGGAAAACCTAGCGGTAGAGCATCCCCTCGAGTGAGGGGATATGGGGATATTAATGCAGTTCAGCACGCACGCGTTCAAGATCTTCGGGTGTATCAACGCCCGTTCCAGGAACTTCCTGGGCAACCGCAACGTGGATTTTTTCGCCATACCAGAGCACACGCAGCTGTTCGAGCATTTCGATATGCTCCAGCGGACTTGGCGCCCAGGTTACATAGCGACGGATAAAGCCTGCACGATAGCCATAAATGCCCAAGTGTCGCAGGAACGTGTCGCCAATCACCTCTTGAGAGGCGGCAAAACGGTCGCGATCCCACGGAATAGCCGCGCGGGAGAAATAGAGCGCGTAGCCTTCAGCATCCATCACCACTTTAACCGCGTTCGGATTAAACGCTTCTTCAGCATGATGAATGGGCACGGCAAGCGTGGCCATTCCCACCTGACGCTGCGCGAGGTTTTCCGCGACCTGACGAATAATAGCCGCCGGAATCATCGGTTCATCGCCCTGCACGTTAACGATAACGGTGTCATCGCTAAAACCACATTTTTCGACGACTTCGGCCAGTCTTTCCGTGCCGGACTGATGATCGGCACGAGTCATGCATACTTCGCCACCGGCCGCTTCGACGGCACGGGCAACGTCTTCGTGATCCGTGGCAACAATCACGCGATCGGCACCTGACTCACGTGCTCTTTCAAGCACATGGACAATCATCGGTTTGCCATTAATATCCACCAGCGGCTTGCCTGGTAAACGCGTGGAGGCAAAACGCGCCGGAATAATGACGACAAAACTCATGGTCGGCTCTCTTCTGCCGCCAGCGAGCGGGCTTCCGTTTCAAGCAGGACCGGAATGCCATCGCGCAGCGGAAACGCCAGATTGTCCAGTTTGCAAATAAGTTCTTGTTTATCCTGGCTGTAATAGAGTTTGCCGTTGCACACCGGGCAGGCAATGATTTCAAGTAAACGGTGATCCATAGTTCCTCCGTATCAATAATGATGAAAGCTTACCACATTCCTTTTTCAGGCTATGTCTATTTCCCAGCCACTCCGACACGCGTCGAAAAGTTGATCGGGTAATCGCGAAAGGCTGACCCGCTGTGCCCCTTGCCAGCTGGCGAAATGGTTAAGTGCGGAGAAAAGCCCTTTTTCCAGCGCTGAACTGACTCTGACGCCCTCTTCCAGATACAAAGCGATCACTTCCAGTACACCTGTTTTTCGGTGCATTTTGGCATCCATACGCCCCACCAGTTGGCCTTTATGCAGCAACGGCAAAACAAAGTAGCCATACTGACGCTTTGGCGCGGGTGTGTAACATTCAAGACGATACGTGAAGCCGAACAGCTGTTCAGCGCGCTTGCGGTCCCAGACGATGGGATCAAACGGTGACAATACGCTACTGTGCGACGCGCCCAACTTCCCGTCCAGAGCCTGGGGCAAGAGCGGGAATAAATCCGCATGTAGCCACATTTCACCCAACGTTTCCACGTTCACAGGCACGACGCGCTGGTTTTCTTGCCAGCATTCAAGCAGCGGTTTCAGGACGGGTTGTCGAAGCCGATAGTAATCCGCCAGCCACTGCGCACGGAAAATGCCTAAACTACGGGCGCTATTCTCCAGCATGACGGCCTCTGCTGCGGTTTGATCAAGCAGATCGCGTGCATCGTCCCAGTGAGGCATCACACGATGAGTAAGATCGTAAACTCGCTGGAAGTTACGCCGCTCAACCACCATGACTTTTCCGGACGTAAACAGCCCCTCAAGATGGCGTTTATGCGGCTTCCACTCCCACCAACCGCTTATGCCTTTGCGGGGATGTTCAAAATCTGCTGAGCGGACCGGGCCGTTTTCGTGAATGTGCTCAATGAGTTTTTCGATTTCGTCCGCATTTTCGTGCATCCACTCCTGACGGTATTTCCAGCCCATTTTTTCTGGCGCCAGCATCCGATGACGGACCAGGCCAAAATCACTTCGCGGCAGGAAACATGCCTCATGAGCCCAATATTCCATGAGTTCTCCCCGACTCAGCGCGTCATCAAGCCATTGGGAAGGATAATCGCCCAGGCGACTAAAAAGGACGAGATAAGGGCTACGGGCAACGATGTTGATCGTATCGATTTGCAACAGCGACATACGCTGAACAGTAGAGAGAATATCCGAGGGTTGCGCACGGCGGCGGGGTTTCTTTAAAAGGCCCTGTGCAGCAAGATGCAGATTACGTGCTGCCTGGAGCGAGAGGTGCGGTAAAGGCATGCGTTTTCCTGTTCGTCATCGCGCTACCAGAACCGCATGCGCTTAACGCACCAGCGACATCAGTTCCTGGAGCAAGAGTTCTGGCTTTTCACCGCTGAATTCAGCATCCACCGGAAGATACCACCAGTTAGATTTTGCGAAAGCGCGGCATTTGACCGCATCTTTCTCGGTCATGATCAGGTTTTGGTTAACGGTCACCAATGGGTCAACATCCACAATGCTAAGAGCCTGATGATCGGCAAGAGGAATCCTGGCTTCAAGATGGGCACCACATTGCTCCAGCGTCGCAAAGAAACGTGGTGGATGTCCAATCCCAGCCATCGCAACCAGGGCGGGCAGTTGCGAAACCTCCCGCCTTTCTCCGGTCAGTAGATTCACGGCCTGGCTGGGGATTAATCGCATCGGAATTTCACCTGGCAGCGCTTCACCGCCGTTGACGATTACGGCGTCGACCGTGCGCAGTCGCGACGCTCGTTCACGCATCGGACCCGCGGGTAACCACCAGCCATTACCGAAACGACGCACGCCGTCAATAACCACGATTTCTTTGTCACGCGCGAGAGCATAATGCTGCAAGCCATCGTCCGTAATGACGATGTCAACCGGGTGTGCGGCCAGCAACACCTGAACGGCTTCGCTCCGATTTGGTGAAACAGCAACCGGAGCACCGGTTCGCTGAAAGATAAGTACAGGCTCGTCGCCCGCTTGTTCCGTTGTGGTCTGGGATGTCAGCAGCAGAGGATAACTTTCCGCTTTTCCACCATAGCCCCGTGACACAACGCCAGCCTGAATACCCCGATGAGCGAGTTGTTCCACCAGCCAAATGACCACGGGCGTTTTACCGTTTCCCCCGGCCGTGAGATTGCCGACGACAACAACGGGTACCGGTGCACGCCACGAACGTTTAATGCCAATTCGGTAACAAAGACGGATGAGGCCGCTCACCAGACCATACAGCCAGGAAAGCGGCAATAGCAGCAGCCACAGAGGTGATTTTCCGGACCAGATGCGTGCAATCATGCGCCAAACTGCATTTTATGAAGCTGCGCATAGACGCCGCGTTGCTCGATAAGATCCGCATGGCTTCCACGCTCGACGATCAAGCCATCTTCCACCACGACGATTTCATCGGCTTGCTCGATCGTGGACAAGCGGTGTGCAATCACCAGCGATGTACGGTTTTTCTGCAGTTCATCCAGCGCCGACTGAATCGCGCGCTCAGACTCGGTATCCAGCGCAGAGGTTGCTTCATCCAGAATCAGAATCGGACTGTCGCGCAACAGCGCGCGAGCTATCGCGATTCGCTGACGCTGACCGCCTGAAAGCAACACGCCGTTCTCGCCGATAATGGTGTCGAGACCGTTATCCATCTTGTTGATGAAGTCCATCGCATAAGCCATACGCGCCGCATTTTCGATTGCTTCACGGCTGTACTCTTCCGTACGTGCATAAGCGATGTTATTGGCTACCGTATCGTTGAAAAGATGGACATTTTGAGAGACCAGCGCCACCTGATTACGCAGCGACTGAAGCGTGTACTCTCTCAGGTCATGACCGTCCAGCAGAATTTCACCTTCATCAATATCGTAGAAACGGGTCATCAGGCTGGCAATCGTCGATTTACCTGATCCTGAACGTCCGACAAGCGCAACTGTTTTACCTGCTGGAATGCTCAGGTTGATATTGCGCAAGGCAGGGATTTCGCGGCCAGGATAGGTGAAGGTCACATTGCGGAACTCCACATCACCGTGAGCGCGTTCGATAACACGTTTGCCTTCGTCTTTTTCCTGTTCGGAGTCCAGAATACTGAACAGCGTCTGACATGCCGCCATACCGCGCTGGAACTGGGCATTAACGTTGGTCAATGATTTCAGCGGGCGCATCAGAGCAATCATCGATGAGAACACCACAGTTATCGTGCCCGCAGTTAATGTCTCCATAACGCTTGGGAAGCTGGCAGCATAAAGAACAAATGCCAGAGCCAGAGAGGCAATCAGCTGAATGATCGGATCCGAGATTGAAGAGGCTGAAACCAGCTTCATCCCCTGTAAACGCATTTTGTTGCTGACCTTGTCAAAGCGTTTAGTTTCGACATCCTGCCCACCGAAGATTAATACCTCTTTGTGGCCTTTCAGCATTTGCTCGGCACTGGTCGTCACCTGCCCCATCGTATTCTGCATATTCTTACTGATGCTACGAAAACGCTTGGATACGACGCGAATAGCGATTGAAACAATGGGTGCCAGGACGATTAGGATGATCGACAACTGCCAGCTGTAATAGAACATCAAAACGAAGAGGCCGATAATCGAAGCCCCTTCACGTACGACGGTAATCAGCGCACTTGAAGATGACGACGCCACTTGCTCGGAATCATAAGTGATACGCGACAGTAAGGTGCCGGTAGATTGCTTATCGAAGAAAGCAACGGGCATCCCCATCATGTGGCTGAAGAGTCGACGACGCATGGTCATCACCACTTTGCCTGATACCCAGGAGATGCAGTAGCTAGAGACATAGCTGGTCACGCCGCGAAGGATCATCAGCCCGATAACCACCAGAGGCATCCATAGCAACACTGAGCGATCCGTTTTACCAAAACCGTCGTCCAGTAACGGTTTGAGGAGCGATAGCATAAAGGTATCGCTTGCTGCGTTGAGGATTAATGCAACACCCGCCACGAGCAGACCTGTTTTAAAGGGTGCAATCATCGGCCAGAGTCGGCGGAAGGTCTGCCACGTGGAGAGATCTTTGTCGTTATGCATTCAAAAAACCAGCATTTGTTGAAATAGCCGCATATTCTACCCGTTATCTACGGGCACGCCAAACCACTGATGATACCAACGCGGTAAAATTTGATCTCGTAAGCGGCGGATTTGCCAACCTTGTGATGAAAAATTGACTGAGATTTGCCCATATTGCGGTGTATCGAACCAAGAGTAGCCTTCCTGTTTATAACGTTTAACCACTTTGAAAGACGGAAATCGCCATGCGTTGTAACGCGCCGCCGAGGCTAACGCAATTTTCCCTCCAACACGCTGTACCAGCGCCTGAGACGAAGACGTGTTACTGCCATGATGTGGTACCTGGATAAGTGTAGACGCTAGAAACTGCCAGTGGTGACTGAGCATCGCTAACTCGGCCTTTGCTTCAATATCGCCCGTTAACAATGCACTGTGCTTACCATCATCGATTTTCACCACGCATGAACGGTTATTACCTAACGCCTGGTACTCTCTCGGCGGCCAGTGAACCGTAAAGGTCAAGCCTTGCCACTGCCAGTGCTGCCCCTTGAAACAGGGCTGATGATTGGCCCAACCTAGCGGGCTTCTTATCCACATCATTGGCCACACCTCACGTAATGAATTCAACCCACCGATATGATCGCTGTGTTCATGGCTAATGATTACCCCTTCAGGGGTTAGATGGTGCCAGCGCAGCCAGGGAATAATGTGCTGCTTCGCGCTGTCTCCGCCCGGCCAGGCCAACCCGGTATCGTACAAAATGGCCCTGCCATTATGCTCGATGACCATTGCCAGACCCTGCCCAATATCCAGCATATGGACCGTCCAACCTTCTGATTTCACGGGGCGCCACAACAGATACGTGAGCAACACACTGCTGACAATACTTATCGCAGGAGCCGATACCCAGGCCCGGAATCGCCAGCCAATAATTGCGAGCCATGGCAAGAGCGTGACCGGTAGCCAGCGTTCATCAATATCTATCCAGCCATCCGGTAGCCCTTTCAACAGCCAGAAGAGAACAGCCAGAGATTTATCCGCTAACAGCCAAACACACTCCTCGAACAGAGGTAAGGGACAAAGGTGTAACAGCATTCCCGCCAGGATCAGCGGTACTGAAATAAACGTCACCAGCGGGACGGCAAAAATATTGGCGACTAACGATGAAATGCTCATCCCGTGAAAAATACTGACCTGTAGGGGTAACAGTAAAAACAGCATCCCCAATTGCAGATGCAGCAGAGTGATCAAGGGTTTTATCCACCGCGGATAGCCCCCTTCCGGCAAAGGCAGCCACTGATACCAAAAAATAAGCGCGACGACGGCAAAGGCGGAAAGCGCGAGGCTTTGTGAAAGGACCGCCAGAGGGTCGACAAAAAGAATTGCCGCTACACAGCATAACCACACCTGCCACGGAGACCACTGACGACCGCTGAAACGGAGTGATGCTAATGCAACGAGCGAAACGACGGTGCGTAGCGCTGGCGGCTGCATACCGGTGAGCCAAGCATAGAACGCAGCGAAACAGACGCCCGCCAGAAGTGGCATGCGCCATCCTGTCCAGCGATACGGAAGGAAGAACTGGATGCCTCGCACGATAAGCCATACGAGTGATGCCGCAAAGGCAATGTGTAAACCGGAAATCGCCATCAGGTGTAACGTACCCGTTTCCCGCATCAGGTTTTTGATCTCAGGAGAGATCGCTAATCGTTCCCCCATTCCGAGCCCGAGAATGACTGAGCCCCATGAATAAGGCGCTAAAGCTGAAGTGAGCGAAGAAAGATAGCGAGCCCGTAAGCTGCAGGTGAGATCTACTGCTTCTGCATGGGTGAAGCGCCCGCTCAGCGGCTGATGCATACTTAGCGCATAGCGCTGTGAATCAAATCCCCCATCATTGAGTTCGCCGTGCACAGCGCGAAGGCGTAACGTCATAGCCCACCGCTGTCCCGCGCATGATGGTTGCGGTAAATAGTTACCGTATAGAGTGACGCCTGTTGTTGAAAACCAGGGTTTTCCGTTGAGGCTCACGATTCGCCCTTGATGAGTGGTTGCGCCATCGGTCGATGTAATAACCATCTCAACTTGCTGCGGTCCTGCCGTTAAATGCTGCATAGGCCAAACGGATTCAAGAGCGGCTAACACTCCCCACGCAAAGAAAATCAACCACAAACCGACATAGCGTAGCCATCTCAACCGCTGGAATCCCAGCAAAGTCCCGGCGGTGATACAGACCCAGGTCATCCAAATATCGGGAAGTGAAGGCAACCACAACAGCGGTAATATCGCTGTTATCAGACATGCACTTATCGCCGGAATACCCATAACACCTCCCTGTTCAGGACAGTGTGGTGCGGTAATAGTGCAGAGTCAGCCTGGAAAAGGAGAAAATACGCGCAGTGCAGAAGGGATTGTTTCAGTTTGCAGTAACGACAAAGGGTACTTGCGAAGCGGCTTCAGGTTTATAGCTAAACCCATAAAAAAAGCACCCGAAGGTGCTTTCATTAGATAACCCAGTTTTGCCCGCGGGCAAACTCAGTTTCCGTAAATATTGGCGCGATCGCGCAGTTCTTTACCTGGTTTAAAGTGCGGAACATATTTGCCTTCCAGATCCACTTTATCGCCAGTCTTCGGGTTACGCCCGGTTCGTGGTGCACGATAGTGCAGAGAGAAACTACCGAAACCGCGGATTTCAATGCGCTCGCCCTGTGCAAGAGTCGAGGCCATATGCTCCAGCATCTCTTTAACTGCATCTTCCACTGCTTTTGCAGGAATGTGCGATTGCTGGCTGGCAAGTCTTTCAATCAATTCTGACTTGGTCATGATTCCTCCGGTTCCTTCAAACCATTTAGCTGAACAGCTTATTAAACAAGGGCGGCCGTAGCCGCCCTTTGTTATTGATTACAGGACGAATCCTGCAATCTGTCAAGTCTGCTCGTCATCCTTCGAGATGTAACAGAGTTACATCTCAATAAGATGCAGAGAACTTGATATTACTCGCCTTTAGCTGCTTTGAAAGCTTCAGCCATTGCGTTGTTGGAGAAACCAGCATCTTCCTGTTTGTTAACAGTTGCGATTGCATCTTTCTCATCAGCTTCGTCTTTAGCACGAACAGACAGGCTGATTGCACGGTTCTTACGGTCAACACCGGTGAACTTAGCTTCAACATCGTCGCCAACGTTGAGAACCAGAGTCGCATCTTCAACGCGGTCACGTGAAGCTTCAGAAGCACGCAGGTAACCTTCAACGCCGTCAGCCAGTTCTACGGTTGCGCCTTTAGCGTCAACTGCAGTCACTTTACCGTTTACGATTGCGCCTTTCTTGTTCACAGCAACCCAGTTGTTGAACGGATCTTCTGCGAGCTGTTTAACGCCCAGAGAGATACGCTCACGTTCTGCGTCAACCTGCAGAACAACCGCTGCGATTTCGTCGCCTTTTTTGTATTCACGAACTGCTTCTTCGCCTGTAGCGTTCCAGGAGATGTCAGACAGGTGAACCAGGCCGTCGATGCCGCCGTCCAGGCCGATGAAGATACCGAAGTCAGTGATAGACTTGATTTTACCTTCAACACGGTCGCCCTTGTTGTGGGTTTCCGCGAACTGCTGCCATGGGTTGTTTTTGCACTGTTTCAGGCCCAGGGAGATACGACGACGTTCTTCGTCGATATCCAGAACCATAACTTCCACTACATCACCAACGTTAACAACTTTGGATGGGTGGATGTTTTTGTTGGTCCAATCCATTTCGGAAACGTGAACCAGGCCTTCAACGCCTTCTTCGATTTCAACGAAGCAGCCGTAGTCAGTCAGGTTGGTAACGCGACCAGTCAGTTTAGTACCTTCTGGGTAACGTTTAGCGATAGCGACCCATGGATCTTCGCCAAGCTGTTTCAGGCCCAGGGAAACACGGGTACGCTCGCGGTCGAACTTCAGCACTTTAACAGTGATTTCGTCGCCAACGTTTACGATTTCGCTTGGATGCTTAACGCGTTTCCACGCCATGTCGGTGATGTGCAACAGGCCATCAACGCCACCCAGATCAACGAATGCGCCGTAGTCAGTGAGGTTCTTAACGATACCTTTGACTTCCATGCCTTCCTGCAGGTTTTCCAGCAGCTGATCGCGCTCTGCGCTGTTCTCGGATTCGATAACTGCACGACGAGAAACAACAACGTTGTTACGCTTCTGGTCCAGCTTGATGACTTTGAACTCGAGCTCTTTGCCTTCGAGGTGCAGAGTATCGCGAACAGGACGAACGTCTACCAGTGAACCTGGCAGGAACGCGCGAATACCGTTCAGCTCAACAGTGAAGCCACCTTTAACTTTGCCGTTGATAACACCGACGACAGTTTCAGCTTCTTCGTAAGCTTTTTCCAGCGTGATCCAAGCTTCGTGACGTTTAGCTTTCTCACGGGACAGCAGAGTTTCACCGAAGCCGTCTTCTACTGCATCCAGTGCAACGTCAACTTCGTCACCTACCTGGATTTCCAGCTCGCCCTGGGCGTTTTTGAACTGCTCTGCCGGAATGGCAGACTCAGATTTCAGACCGGCGTCAACCAGTACGATATCTTTGTCGATAGCAACAACAACACCACGAACGATGGAACCCGGACGGGTTTCGATTGTTTTTAAGGATTCTTCAAATAGTTGAGCAAAAGATTCAGTCATGTTTAATCTTCAGGTTAATATAACGTCCACCTGGCTCCGTGCCGGATGGGGTTGTTTCACATACCCGCCGTCAATCCATTGCAGCGGGGGTACTACCAATTCTGTCGCAGTTAAGCGAGTGCCAATTTCTGGCGCGCATATTGTAACGCTTTTTCAATAACTTGCTCAATAGTTAAACTGGTCGAATCCAGAACTAAGGCATCTTCTGCCGGAACAAGCGGTGCTACAGCGCGGTTACGATCGCGATCGTCGCGCTCTTTTATCTCGGATAAAAGGCGATCAAAGTTAACACTAAACCCCTTTTCCTGCAACTGAAGCATGCGGCGTTGCGCGCGTTCTTCCGATGAGGCGTCAAGGAAAATTTTAACAGGCGCATCAGGGAAGACCACTGTGCCCATGTCGCGGCCATCAGCAATGAGCCCCGGCGCTTCACGGAATGCCCGCTGACGACGCAACAGCGCCTCTCGAACGCGTGGGAAGGCAGCGACCTGAGAAGCCGCATTCGCCACTTCCTGGGTGCGGATTTCACCGCTCACGTCTTCGCCTTCAAGAATGACTTCAAGGTTGCCATGCGTAGAGATAAAACGTACGTCCAGATGCGCAGCCAGAGGCACCAGCGCTTCTTCAGAGGCCACATCGACATGGTGATGCAACGCCGCTAAAGCCAGTACGCGATAGATTGCTCCCGAGTCTAAAAGATGCCATTGCAATGCTTCTGCCATCGCTTTACACAGAGTACCTTTCCCTGCGCCACTTGGCCCATCAATGGTGATTACCGGGGCAGCTGCCGTCATCGTTTTCTCCTTCATTAAGGCATACCGTTAACATGAACGCCGCGCATTATACGCGCCAAAGCAGGCAACTGTTATCTTTGCATGCAAATTACGGAATTAATGAACCAGAGTGTAGAAGAAATGGGCGGGAACACTGTCAGGAAGCGTAAGTCTTTGCCGCATCCGAAGATGCGGCAGGGATTTATCAAGCAAGAGTACTGATGCGTGCGAGCTGTTCGAAATAATCCGGGAAGGTTTTCGCGGTGCATTTCGGATCGAGAATCGTCACTGGCGTGTCGGATAACGCCACCAGCGAGAAGCACATCGCCATGCGGTGATCGTTGTAGGTGCCTATCTCAGCGACCTGCAGTTTTGCAGGAGGCGTGACACGAATATAATCTTCGCCCTCTTCTACCTGTGCCCCGACTTTGCGCAGCTCAGTCGCCATCGCAAACAAGCGGTCCGTTTCTTTGACACGCCAGTTGTAAATATTTCGAAGCGTTGTTGTTCCTTTGGCAAACAGCGCCGCCGTCGCAATGGTCATTGCCGCATCCGGAATATGGTTCATGTCCATATCAACCGCATTAAGCTCGCCTTGCGTACAGGAGATGAAATCATCGCCCCAGGTCACCACCGCGCCCATCTTTTCCAGCACATCGGCAAAGCGAATATCGCCCTGCACGCTGTTACGCCCGATTCCCGTAACTTTAACCGTGCCGCCTTTAATCGCACCTGCGGCCAGGAAATAGGACGCTGAAGATGCATCGCCTTCAACAAGATAATTGCCCGGAGATTGATATTGCTGGGCACCGCGAACCACAAAGCGCTGGTACGCCTGGTTTTCGACCTCGACGCCAAACGTTTTCATCAGATGCAGCGTGATATCGATATAAGGTTTAGACACCAGATCGCCTTTGATGCTAATCACCGTATCCTGCGGGGCCAGCGGCGCAGTCATTAAAAGCGCGGTCAGGAATTGACTGGATACGCTGCCGTCGACTTCCACATTGCCGCCGGTAAACCCACCGCGTAAACGTACTGGCGGATAGTTTTTCTGCTCAAGGTAGTCAATCTGCGCGCCGCCCTGACGCAGTGCGTCGACCAGATGGCCAATTGGACGCTCTTTCATGCGCGGTTCGCCGGTCAGCACGATATCGTTACTTCCCAGACACAACGCAGCTGCCAGCGGGCGCATCGCCGTTCCCGCGTTACCTAAAAACAACTCCAGTTCGGTAGCCGATTTGAGCGCACCGCCGTTACCCACGACTTCGCAGCGGGTACGATCGTCAGACAGCATGAACTGAACACCCAACGCCTTCAGCGCATTGAGCATATGGCGAACGTCATCGCTATCCAGCAAGTTAGTAAGGACAGTGGTGCCGTTTGCCAAAGCGGCCAGCAGCAGCGCGCGGTTCGAGACACTTTTTGAGCCAGGCAGATTAATGGTGCCATCGACTCGCGCGATAGGTTGTAACGTCAGGGATTCCATGAAGCTTAACTCTCAACTCGACATAATAAAAAACCCCGCAGCGACGCTACGGGGTGAACATAGCGCGATTAACCGTGGCGACGTTCGAAGTCGACCATAAAATCGGTCAGCGTGTTGACGCCTTCAAGAGGCATTGCATTGTAGATAGAAGCACGCATGCCGCCCACGACGCGGTGGCCTTTAAGCGCATGCAAACCTGCGGCGAAAGACTCTTCAAGGAAGACTTTATCCAGATTGCTGTCCGCAAGCTGGAACGGCACGTTCATGCGCGAGCGGTTGGCTTTCGCGACATCGTTACGATAGAAATCACTGCCATCAATTGTGCTGTAAAGCAGCTCGGCTTTTTGCTGATTGATCTTGTCCATCTGCGCCACGCCACCGTTTTTCTTGAGCCATTTAAAAACAAGGCCAGAAAGATACCAGGCGAACGTCGGCGGGGTGTTGAACATCGAGTCGTTGTCGTTCAGCACGGTGTAGTCGAGAATGGAAGGACACGCCTTATGCGCTTTACCTAAAAGATCTTCACGCACAATTACCAACGTCAAGCCAGCCGGACCAATGTTTTTTTGCGCACCCGCATAGATGACGCCGTAGCGGCTTACGTCCAGCGGACCGGAGAGAATGGTGGAAGAAAGATCCGCAGTGACCACCACATCATTGCCAAAGTTTGGCTCTTCATGAATGGCGATACCGTCGATCGTTTCATTCGGGCAATAGTGCAGATATGCGGCATTGTCGGAAAGCTGCCACTCGCTCATGGGTTTAACTGCGCGCAAGCCATCAACCGTTACTTTGGCATCGATCACATTGGGTGTGCAGTATTTATGCGCTTCTTTGACCGCACTGGCAGCCCAGTAACCGGCATCGACATAATCTGCGCCCGTTTTGTCGCCCAGCAGATTTAACGGAATTCCTGCAAACTGACCACGACCGCCGCCATGACAGAACAATACTTTGTAGTTCGAGGGAATATTCAGCAGATCGCGAAAATCCTTTTCTGCCTCTTCCGCCACCTGGATAAATTCTTTACCACGGTGGCTAATTTCCATCACCGATGTACCAAGGCCCTGCCAGTCGCAAAGCTCCTGCTGGGCTTGTTTAAGTACATCTACCGGTAACATTGCCGGACCTGAACTGAAATTGAAGACCTGAGCCATTTACCCTCACCACGCTAAAAGCACTAAGTTATAACTGTGGATATCGGTTTTATCATTCAGTGACACGCGCCGCAATGTCTAAAACTTATGACCCGGAAAATGTGTCCACCGTCACACAAAACATTCTGCCACCACATAGGCACAAAACCGACAAAATGGCTGTCAGGTGATACGTTTAGCCCTGCTAACCTTCGTCCATTCTGGATGCGCACAGCGGGGACATAATTGATGTTCCCCCGCCTGCATGGTGACAACATGGCTACAGCGTATACAGGCATACTCGCCTGATTCTGGCACGACCATAAATCGCTTCACGCACTCATCGGGCAAAATACACAGACCCGGTTTTACATCTTCGTCGTCGTAGTAATACACGCTGATCTGGCCGTTGGTTTCCATAATAGCCAGTCGTACTTGCCCCAACTGCTCCACGCTGTTGAGGCGTAACTCCATGAAAAACTCAAATTCGGTCATGTTAGCGCTGCGGACTTTCTCCCAGGCGAGCTGCCCCTCTTGCACAATCACCACCGGTTTACCTTCCAGCAAATCCTCAAGTTTTTCACTTTTCGACATCAGCCACATCACCAGGCGATACAGTAACGCTAGTGTGACAAAAACGATCAACACCGGGATCATCGGTACGTCATCGTAAAAGGCAACGTCCCCAGCCGCCGAGCCGAGGGTAAGGATGATTAATACCTCAAACAGCGACATCTGCCGTACGCCGCGGCGGCCCGTAATCTTGAGAAACAAAAAAACCAATATAAAGGTATAGAGGCTGCGAAGAGCCACTTCCCCTAAAAACTCTAACGGAACTTTGTCGAATGCCATCCGTTGAAGATCAAACGCTTTCATTTTTTCTATGCCTTAACAGTGAGTTACTGCCTGTAAGCATAGTCCAGCCTTTTATTTTCGCCGTATCCTTCGCGAAGATAGCGCCAGTCACGCAAAACCCGTATCATTGCGCGCTTTCCGTACGATAAAAGTGATAGCTATGACTCAAACATTCATCCCCGGCAAAGACGCCGCCCTGGAAGATTCCATCGCTCGCTTCCAGCAAAAACTGACCGACCTGGGCTTTAATATCGAAGAAGCCTCCTGGCTCAATCCAGTTCCGCACGTCTGGTCTGTTCATATTCGTGATACCGATTGCGCGCTTTGCTTTACCAACGGTAAAGGTGCCACCAAAAAAGCGGCTTTGGCTTCTGCGCTGGGTGAGTATTTTGAGCGTCTGTCCACGAACTATTTCTTTGCGGATTTCTGGCTGGGCGACACGATCGCCAACAGCCCGTTCGTGCATTACCCGAATGAAAAATGGTTCCCGCTGACGGAAGACGATGAATTGCCAGACGGCATTCTGGATACGCGCCTGCGTGCATTTTACGATCCTGACAACGAACTGACCGCCGGTATGCTGATCGATCTGCAATCCGGTAACGACGAGCGGGGTATTTGCGCCCTGCCGTTTACCCGTCAGTCTGATGAACAAACCGTCTATATTCCGATGAACATCGTCGGTAACCTGTATGTTTCCAACGGTATGTCTGCTGGTAACACCCGCAACGAAGCTCGCGTTCAGGGCCTTTCTGAAGTGTTTGAGCGCCATATCAAAAATCGCATTATTGCGGAATCCATCAGCCTGCCGGAAATCCCGAGCGACGTGCTGGCGCGCTATCCGGGCGTGGTGGAATCCATCGCTAAACTGGAAGCCGAAGGTTTCCCGATCTTTGCTTACGACGGTTCACTGGGCGGCAAATACCCGGTTATCTGCGTGGTGCTGTTCAACCCAGCTAACGGGACGTGTTTCGCCTCATTTGGCGCGCACCCTGATTTTGGCGTAGCGCTGGAACGTACCGTGACCGAGCTGCTGCAAGGCCGTAGCCTGAAAGATCTGGACGTGTTTACGCCACCGACCTTTGATGATGAAGAAGTGGGCGAACACACTAATCTGGAAACTCACTTCATTGATTCCAGCGGTTTGATCTCCTGGGACATGTTCAAACAGGACGCTGACTACCCGTTCGTGGACTGGAATTTCTCCGGCACAACCGAAGAAGAGTTCGCCACGCTAATGGCCATATTCAAAGCCGAAGATAAAGAAGTGTACATCGCCGATTACGAACACCTGAGCGTTTACGCCTGCCGTATTCTGGTTCCTGGCATGTCTGATATTTATCCAGCAGAAGATCTGTGGCTGGCAAATAACGCAATGGGCAGCCATCTTCGCGAAACCTTGCTCGCCTTGCCGGGCAGCGAATGGGAAAAAGAAGAGTATTTGAACCTGATTGCCCAAATGGACGATGAAGGTCACGATGATATGACCCGCGTGCGTGAGTTGCTGGGTCTGGCGACCGGTAAAGACACTGGCTGGTACACGCTGCGTATTGGCGAACTGAAAGCAATGCTGGCGCTGGCCGGTGGCGATCTGGATCAGGCTTTGGCCTGGACCGAGTGGACCATTGAGTACAACCAGTCTGTATTCAGCGCTGAGCGTGCAAATTATTACCGCTGCCTGCAAACCTTGCTGCTGCTCTCTCAGGAGGAAGATCGCCAGCCGCTGCAATATTTGAACGCGTTCGTGCGTATGTATGGTGCTGATGCCGTTGAAGCCGCGAGTGCCGCCCTGAGCGGTGAAGCGCCATTCTATGGCCTTCAGCCTGTCGACAACGACCTCAAAGCGTTCCCGGCACATCAGTCTCTGCTTAAAGCGTATGAAAAACTGCAGCGCGCGAAAGCCGCTCACTGGTCAAAATAAGCGCACATAACACCATAGACTGTAGGCGTATCTAATCCGCTGAGCTATATTACGGGGCAATTTCATTGCCCCGTTTTTTATATTTATTCGCAATGAATTTTAATTGTAATAATAACGTTAATCACAGGTAAATATAATTATGTTTACTTGCGTTTTACTGTTACTTTTTAGGGCAATTACTCCATTTTAATTAACTGCCATCGGGAGCCTTCAGGAAATAATTCAACTCTTTTCATAACTTTTAAAATTTATTTTTATACGGATAATCAAAAACTTACGCCGCAATCGTAGCAAAACCATACGCTTTGCGGGCCTATAAGCCAGGCGAGATATGATCTATATCAATTTCTCTTCTATAATGCTTTGTTAGTATCTCGTCGCCGACTTAATAAAGAGAGAGTTAGTGTGAAAGCTGACAACCCTTTTGATCTAATACTCCCAGCAGCGATGGCCAAAGTGGCCGAAGAAGCGGGTGTCTATAAAGCAACAAAGCACCCGATGACGACGTTCTATCTGGCGATTACCGCTGGTGTGTTCATCTCCATCGCATTTGTCTTCTACATCACTGCGACCACCGGTACTGCTGCGATGCCTTTCGGTATTGCAAAATTAATTGGCGGTATCTGTTTCTCACTGGGTTTGATTCTGTGCGTCATCTGTGGCGCTGACCTCTTTACCTCAACAGTCCTTATCGTTGTGGCAAAAGCGAGCGGAAGAATCACCTGGGGCCAACTGGCGCGCAACTGGCTCAACGTCTACGTTGGCAACCTGATTGGCTGTTTGCTCTTTGTTCTGCTCATGTGGTTGTCTGGCGAGTACATGGCCGCCAACGGTGGCTGGGGGCTTAACGTCCTTCAAACCGCCGACCACAAAATGCATCACACATTTATCGAAGCCGTCGCTCTGGGTATCCTCGCAAACCTGATGGTGTGCCTGGCTGTCTGGATGAGCTACTCCGGACGTAGCCTGATGGACAAAGCCATGATTATGGTTCTGCCCGTCGCCATGTTCGTCGCCAGCGGCTTTGAACACAGCATCGCAAACATGTTTATGATCCCGATGGGGATCGTCATCCGCAACTTTGCGAGCCCGGAGTTCTGGACCGCTGTTGGTTCAAGCCCGGAAAGTTTCTCTCACCTGACTATTATGAATTTCATCACAGATAATCTGATCCCAGTCACCATTGGGAATATTATCGGTGGGGGTCTGTTGGTTGGGTTGACATACTGGGTCATTTACCTGCGTGGCGACAATCATCATTGATGGTTTCTCAGGCAGTAAATAAAAAATCCACTTAAGAAGGTAGGTATCACATGTCCGAACTTAATGAAAAGTTAGCCACAGCCTGGGAAGGTTTCGCGAAAGGTGACTGGCAGAAAGAAGTCAACGTGCGTGACTTTATTCAGAAAAACTATACCCCGTATGAAGGTGACGAATCCTTCCTGGCTGGTGCAACTGACGCAACCACCAAGCTTTGGGACAACGTAATGGAAGGCGTTAAACTGGAAAACCGCACTCACGCGCCAGTTGATTTCGATACTTCCGTTGCCTCTACCATCACTTCTCACGATGCTGGCTATATCAACAAAGCCCTTGAGAAAATCGTTGGTCTGCAGACTGAAGCGCCACTGAAACGTGCAATTATTCCGTTCGGTGGCATCAAAATGGTTGAGAGTTCATGCAAAGCGTACGATCGCGAGCTGGACCCAATGCTGAAAAAAATCTTCAGCGAATACCGCAAGACTCACAACCAGGGCGTGTTTGATGTTTACACCAAAGACATCCTGAACTGCCGTAAATCTGGCGTTCTGACTGGTCTGCCAGATGCTTATGGCCGTGGTCGTATCATCGGTGACTACCGTCGCGTTGCGCTGTACGGCATCGACTTCCTGATGAAAGACAAATACGCTCAATTCTTGTCTCTGCAATCCGATCTGGAAAACGGCGTAAACCTGGAAGCAACGATCCGTCTGCGTGAAGAGATCTCTGAACAGTACCGCGCACTGGGCCAGATCAAAGAGATGGCAGCGAAATACGGCTGCGATATCTCTGGTCCTGCGACCAATGCTCAGGAAGCGATTCAGTGGACTTACTTCGGCTACCTGGCTGCTGTTAAGTCTCAGAACGGCGCAGCAATGTCCTTCGGTCGCGTATCCACCTTCCTGGATGCTTACATTGAACGTGATATCAAAGCTGGCAAAATCAACGAACAAGATGCTCAGGAAATGATTGACCACCTGGTCATGAAACTGCGTATGGTTCGCTTCCTGCGTACGCCTGAATATGATGAACTGTTCTCCGGTGACCCAATCTGGGCAACTGAATCCATCGCTGGTATGGGTGTTGATGGCCGTACTCTGGTCACCAAAAACAGCTTCCGTTTCCTGAACACCCTGTACACCATGGGCCCGTCTCCGGAACCAAACATCACTGTTCTGTGGTCTGAAAAACTGCCTCTGAACTTCAAGAAATTCGCGGCTAAAGTGTCCATCGATACCTCTTCTCTGCAGTATGAGAACGATGATCTGATGCGTCCTGACTTCAACAACGATGACTACGCTATCGCGTGTTGTGTAAGCCCGATGATTGTTGGTAAGCAAATGCAGTTCTTCGGTGCTCGCGCTAACCTCGCGAAAACCATGCTGTACGCTATCAACGGCGGCGTTGATGAAAAACTGAAAATCCAGGTTGGTCCTAAATCTGAACCAATCAAAGGTGACGTTCTGAACTTCGACGAAGTCATGGAACGTATGGATCACTTCATGGATTGGCTGGCTAAGCAGTATGTCACCGCCCTGAACATCATCCATTACATGCATGACAAATACAGCTACGAAGCCTCTCTGATGGCACTGCACGACCGTGACGTGGTTCGCACCATGGCATGTGGTATCGCAGGTCTGTCTGTTGCAGCTGACTCCCTGTCTGCTATCAAATACGCGAAAGTTAAACCAATTCGTGACGAAGACGGTCTGGCTGTCGACTTCGCTATCGAAGGCGAATACCCGCAGTTTGGTAACAACGACTCGCGTGTTGATGACATGGCGGTTGACCTGGTTGAACGTTTCATGAAGAAAATTCAGAAACTGACTACCTACCGTAACGCTATCCCGACTCAGTCTGTTCTGACCATCACCTCTAACGTTGTGTACGGTAAGAAAACCGGTAATACCCCTGACGGTCGTCGCGCTGGCGCACCATTCGGCCCAGGTGCTAACCCAATGCACGGTCGTGACCAGAAAGGTGCTGTTGCCTCTCTGACTTCCGTTGCTAAACTGCCGTTTGCCTACGCGAAAGATGGTATCTCTTATACCTTCTCTATCGTTCCAAATGCGCTGGGTAAAGACGACGAAGTGCGTAAAACCAACCTGGCTGGCCTGATGGACGGTTACTTCCATCACGAATCATCCATCGAAGGTGGTCAACACCTGAACGTGAACGTGATGAACCGTGAAATGCTGCTTGATGCGATGGAAAACCCGGAGAAATATCCGCAGTTGACCATCCGTGTATCTGGCTACGCGGTACGTTTTAACTCGCTGACTAAAGAACAGCAGCAGGACGTTATCACTCGTACCTTCACTCAATCCATCTAACTGGAATTGACTGAAATCACGCCGTAAAAAGCGTACAATAAAGGCTCCACATCCGTGGGGCCTTTTTAACACCCTCTCCACGTTAGTCTCTTTTGCCCGGTATCTATACTGAATGGATAACAGCCAAAACAGACTCGACATAGCCAACTGAGCTATGCATATAAACAGGCCCCGGACGGGCCGAATCTGGAGATATCATCGCAATGTCAATTATTGGTCGTATTCACTCCTTTGAATCCTGTGGCACTGTCGATGGCCCAGGCATCCGCTTTATTACCTTCTTCCAGGGTTGTCTGATGCGTTGCCTGTATTGCCATAACCGCGATACATGGGACACGCACGGCGGCAAGGAAATCACCGTTGAAGAGCTAATGAAAGAGGTGGTGACCTATCGCCACTTTATGAATGCCTCTGGCGGTGGCGTCACCGCATCCGGTGGAGAAGCCATTCTCCAGGCAGAATTCGTCCGTGACTGGTTCCGCGCCTGTCGAAAAGAGGGTATTCATACCTGTCTGGATACCAATGGCTTTGTGCGTCGCTACGATCCGGTCATTGATGAGTTACTCGAAGTGACCGACCTGGTCATGCTCGATCTGAAGCAAATGAACGACGAAATCCACCAGAATCTGGTCGGCGTCTCAAATCACCGTACGCTGGAATTTGCCAAATACATTGCAGGCAAAGGAATCAAAACCTGGATTCGTTATGTCGTCGTGCCGGGCTGGTCAGATGATGATGATTCTGCTCATCGCCTGGGTGAATTCACCCGCGATATGGGTAACGTCGAGAAAATCGAACTGCTGCCGTACCATGAGCTGGGCAAGCACAAATGGGTGGCGATGGGCGAAGAATACAAGCTTGATGGCGTTAAGCCGCCGAAGAAAGAGACCATGGAGCGGGTGAAAGGTATTCTTGAGCAATACGGTCACAAGGTAATGTATTAATAAAAAAGCCCGGGCAATCGCACCGGGCTTTTTTTATCACGCATGCGCGACTGGCGTTGGATGCTCACCGGCTTTGCGCAGCAGCATCAGAAGATAAATAAACGCCACGCTGGCAATCATGATAAACAGCAAATTATCGGAATAATTCTGCATCAACATAGCGGTGAACGTAGGTCCCAGCAGACTGCCAATGGTGTAACTCAGCAGTAACGCCTGATTCATCGCCACCAGCTGATGGTTCTCCACCTTTTCACACGCCCAGGCCATGGCAACAGGATAGAGCGTAAAGCCCGCCGCACCGAGAATAAACAAGGCAGGTGCCATTGCTGCATTTCCCAGCATCGCAAGACAACCCAAAATCACCACGAATACTTGAACACGCAGCACCAGCAAGCGACCATAGCGATCGGCCAGTTTACCAATCGGCCATTGACCGACGATACCTGCGCTCACCATCACCGCCATCCAGAATCCAATTCCGGAGTCGCTCACGCCCTGATGATTCAGATACAGCGGCATCAGGCCATACAGCGAACCCAGCACGATACCAGAGATAATGCAGCCATTGACGCCAAGACGTGCATGGCGAAGCCTCAGCATTGGCCAGACCTGCGTGGCCTCGTGGTGTTCGCTGCCTTGATTCACAATACGGGTAAATAACAACGGCAGAATAGCGGCCAGCACCATGCCAGTGACCCATGGCAAAACGCTCATCAAATCGGTTGGCAGTTTGCTGATCATTAGCTGGCCCAGCACGGTACCGACGTAATAGACCATCATATACGCTGCCAGCAGACGCCCACGGTTCCGCGATGTACCGCTGCACATCAACGCACTTTCCACGACCACCCAGATCATTGCGCAGCCCACGCCCGCAATAAACCGCCATGTCATCCAGCTCCAGAACCCGACCATCAGGCCCAACCCCACGCATCCGGCAGCAAAAATCAGTGAGGCCAGGTAATAGCTACGATTAAAACCAAAGCGCTTAATTAATTTACCCGTCAGCAATGTACCGAGTAGGTTGCCGGTAAAATAGGACGAACTCACCATGCCCACTTGCCATGTTGGTAAGTTTTCATGGGCGAGCCAAAGCGGGACGAGCGTATTTAAAACCGCAATCGCCAGGGTCAACAAAAGCAGGCCACAGAGCAACAGCAGCACTGGCCGGGAATAGGTGGACATGGATTAAAAACCGTGAGGAAGTAAAGATTTCGAGCGCATCATGCCACCAGTAAAAACAAAGTCAATCCATAGGCTTAGCGGCCTCGCACGATTTGTTCTCTGTCGATTTAAAAAATTCATCCTCCTTAAGCGCCTAACGGCATACGCATTAATTATCTAACTGTTTTCATTCATCTAAGCGGTAAATAAGTCACGAGGCTCAGTTGAAAACTTTCATGATAGAAAATAAAAAAGCCGGAGCATTCGCCCCGGCTCGATATAACCGAAAAATATGTTAGTTCGCGATGGCCACGCCCACCGTCATATGCAGACCGTAGAACACGCCACGACCGATCAACTCTCCGGCCAGCACTAATACAAATGCGAAGGACAGCAAAGGTAACGCGGGCTGATGTCCCTTGATCTGCGGAAGTACCCAGCAGGTCAGCGCAGCGGCCAGTAACACAATGCGCCATGCCATCAGCGAGCCGTAATCCGGCACTAGCGAGGAGGCTTGCTGGATAGAGCTGTGGATTGCGGCCAGCTCTGCACCTTGCATCAACGCAACGACCGCGCTGGCGACCAACGCTAACAATGATACCGCCGGCAACAGGCGCATCGCCCAGCCATCAATTCCGGCCACACGCAGAAGCAAGAAGCCCAATAGTGGCCCACCCATCAGCATCGTCAGGAAGAAACTGAGCGGCGTCCAGATGCTGTACCAGGTAGGTACGGTGTCGATAGTGTTATAAACGCGCACCATCATCCATACAAACACCACGCCCAGCACCATAGTGACAATCAGCCACAGGCTGCGTAAACCTGAAGGCAGCCTTTTGAGCGCAGCCAGCAACCAGCCCAGGCCACCCACCGCAAAGAAGATTGCGCCGCTGGCAATTTCGTTACTGAGTGACGATGCGCCGATGCGGTTTAGCGAGTTAAACGCACGCATCGGGGATCCAAGGTGAAGCGTTGAGGCAATAAAACCAATCCCCATCAGCACCCACAGGCCAAACATACTCATGACCAGGCGCTGCTGCTGGTCAGCCCGTAAATCACCTTTGAGTAAGGCTACCGCGAGGACGATAAACCCGCCTGCGACGCATTGGCCAAAGACGGTGAAAATCATCAGCGGCCACTCATGCCATCCACTTCCCATTTTACACCTCCTTCGGATTAGCCAGATAGCCGGTGGTATCACCTGTCGGACGGCTATTGGCATTCGGTTTAATGACGATACTCGGCTTGGTAAAATGCGCTCCTGGCAGCGGAGCAACCGCTGCAAGCTGGCCGTGCTTCTGACGCAACTCTTCAATTGGACCAAAGTCCAGTGCGCGCAGAGGGCAAGAATCCACGCAGATTGGCTTTTTACCGTCTGCAACTCGGGAATGACAACCATCGCATTTCGTCATATGGCCTTTTGCAGCGTTGTACTGTGGGGCACCGTACGGGCACGCCATGTGGCAGTAACGACAGCCGATGCAGACATCTTCATCTACGACAACAAAACCGTCATCACGCTTGTGCATCGCGCCACTCGGGCACACTTTGGTACACGCAGGATCTTCGCAGTGGTTACAGGCAATCGACAGATAGTAGGCAAACACGTTCTGATTCCAGACGCCGTTGTCCTCCTGCCAGTCTCCACCCGCGTATTCGTAAATACGTCGGAAGCTAACATCCGGGGTTAAGTCTTTGTAATCTTTACAAGCCAGTTCGCAGGTTTTACAACCGGTGCACCGACTAGAATCAATAAAAAATCCATATTGGGTGGTCATCGGTTACTCCTTACACCTTTTCAACCTGAACGAGGTTCGTGTGGGACGGATTGCCTTTCGCCAGTGGCGACGGGCGCTGCGTAGTCAGCACGTTAATGCTTCCTGCCTGGTCGATACGATTTGCATCAGGGCTATACCAGGCCCCTTCCCCAAGCGCGACCACGCCAGGCATCATGCGCGGCGTTACTTTCGCTTCAATATGGACCTCTCCGCGATCGTTAAAAATTCGGATACGATCGCCGTTTGCGATGCCGCGCTTGCGGGCATCCAACGGGTTAATCCACATCTCCTGGCGACAGGATGCTTTCAGCACGTCCACATTGCCGTAGGTAGAGTGAACGCGCGCTTTATAATGGAACCCGGTCAGCTGTAGCGGATATTTTGCCGTGAGAGGGTCGTTATAGTTTTCGAAACCCGGGGTGTAGATCGGGAGTGGATCGATGACATCGCCTTCCGGCAATTCCCAACTGGACGCGATTTTCGCCAGCGCTTCGGAATAAATTTCGATTTTTCCCGATGGAGTGGTCAGTGGATTCGCCTGGGGATCCTGACGGAATTCCTTGTAGGCCACATGATGCCCTTCAGGATCGCGCTGCTTAAACATGCCTTGCTTACGGAATGTGTCGAAATCCGGCAGTTCAGGAACCGCTTTGCGAGACTGCTCGTGCAGATAACGCATCCAACCTTCCTGCGTGCGACCTTCTGTGAACTGCTGCTCAACGCCCAGACGTTTCGCCAGCTCAGTGGTCATGTCGTAGATGGTTTTACACTCAAAGCGTGGTTTGATGACCTGGTCGGTGAAAATGACGTAGGACATGTTGCCGCAGGAAGCATCAAGGGCAAAATCCATCTGCTCAGAGGCGGTGCAGTCTGGCAATAGAATATCGGCATATTTGGCCGAGGAGGTCATGTGACAGTCGATCACCACAATCATCTCGCACTTCTTATCATCCTGAAGAATGTCATGCGTGCGGTTGATGTCGGAGTGCTGGTTGATAATGCAGTTGCCTGCATAGTTCCAGATCATTTTGATAGGCACATCGAGTTTATCTTTACCGCGCACACCGTCACGCAGCGCCGTCATCTCCGGGCCACGCTCAATCGCGTCGGTCCACATAAACATCGAAATACTGGTTTGTACTGGATTTTCCAGCGTCGGCATACGCTCAAATGGCACTTTATAGGAGCCTTCGCGCGCACCACTATTCCCCCCATGGATGCCAACGTTACCGGTCAGAATCGAGAGCATTGAAATCGCGCGAGTCGCAATTTCACCATTGGCATGGCGCTGAGGTCCCCAACCCTGGCTGATGTAGGCAGGTTTAGCCGAGCCGATTTCGCGAGCCAGCTGTATGATACGCTCGACAGGAATCCCCGTAATCGTAGATGCCCACTGCGGGGTTTTCGCTACGCCATCACTGCCCTGTCCAAGAATGTAAGCCTTATAATGCCCGTTTGCAGGCGCACTGGCTGGCAAGGTTTTCTCGTCGTATCCAACGCAGTATTTATCCAGGAATGGCTGATCAACAAGGTTCTCAGTGATCATGACCCACGCCAGCGCGTTGACCAGCGCAGCATCCGTACCCGGGCGGATCGGAATCCATTCGTCTTCACGGCCAGCGCCTGTATCGGTGTAGCGCGGATCAATGATGATCATTCGGGCATTCGATTTCGCACGGGCCTGTTCCAGATAGTAGGTCACCCCACCGCCACTCATGCGCGTTTCGCCAGGGTTATTACCAAACAGGACCACCAGCTTACTGTTTTCGATATCTGACGGGCTGTTGCCATCGGCCCAACCGCCGTAGGTGTAATTCAGCCCCGCCGCGATCTGCGCAGAAGAGTAGTCACCGTAATGGTTAAGATATCCGCCGCAACAGTTCATCAGACGTGCAATAAGCGTTTTGCCTGGCGGCCAGGAGCGGGTCATTGTCCCGCCAAGCGTGCCGGTTCCGTAGTTCAGGTAGATAGACTCGTTGCCATGCTCTTTAATCAGGCGTTGCATGTTGTTGGCAATCGTATCAAAGGCTTCCTCCCAACTGATACGCTCAAACTTGCCTTCGCCGCGTTTACCCACACGTTTCATCGGGTATTTCAGACGATCCGGATTGTAAACGCGACGGCGCATGGAACGGCCACGTAAACAGGCACGAACCTGATGTAACCCTTCATAGTTATCATCACCCGTGTTGTCCGTCTCAACGTATTTGATTTCGCCATCGACAACATGCATCCGCAGCGGGCAACGGCTGCCGCAGTTAACGGTACAGGCGCTCCACACCACTTTTTCAGCCGCAGTCTTCGGCGCAATAACGTCAGCCGCCGATGCGATACGTGAGAAGGGTAAGGTGAACGCACTGCTGGCAACGGCCAGGCCGCCAATCGCAGTCGTTTTGACTAATCCGCGACGGCTCACCTCGGCAGCCAGTAAAGCATCAGGCGCTTTGATTTTCATAGATACTCACTTTGGTTGCTCACAAAAAGGATGCGGCATATACCGCTATATAGTTTTTTATATAGAGAAACAGTTATTCAGACACATAACGTGCTGGGTTTCATTCAAAGGAGTATTACTACTTTAGGAGGAGCAGACATTGCCTGGAGTCAAAGCAGAGGCATAAAAAAAGCGCCCTCAGGCGCTTTTTATTTTTAAAACAGATTAACCGATGTATTGCTGGCCTTTCATATAGGGGCGCAGCACTTCAGGAATTTCGATACGGCCATCTGCCTGCTGGTAGTTTTCCATCACCGCAACCAATGCGCGGCCGACAGCCAAACCAGAACCATTTAGCGTGTGAACCAAACGGGTCTTCTTGTCAGCCTTGGTGCGGCAACGCGCTTGCATACGACGCGCCTGGAAATCGCCCACGTTCGAGCAAGAAGAGATTTCGCGGTAGGTGTTCTGCGCAGGAACCCAAACTTCCAAGTCGAACGTTTTGGTTGCGCCAAAGCCCATGTCGCCTGTGCAAAGCGCCATACGACGATATGGTAAGCCTAACAGCTCCAGAACCTTCTCAGCATGGCCGGTCATTTCTTCCAGTGCATCCATCGACACTTCCGGGCGAACGATCTGTACCATCTCAACTTTGTCAAACTGGTGCATACGGATCAGACCGCGTGTGTCACGACCGTAAGATCCCGCTTCGGAACGGAAGCATGGAGAATGTGCGGTCAGTTTGATAGGCAGATCGTCTTCGTCGATAATTTCGTCACGCACGAGGTTAGTCAGCGGCACTTCAGCCGTTGGGATCAGTGCATAGTTGCTGCTCTCGGCTTCTTCGTCAAGCGGACGCGTATGGAACAGATCGCCGGCAAACTTAGGCAACTGGCCAGTACCATACAGCGTATCGTGGTTTACCAGATACGGGACGTAGGTTTCGCTGTAGCCGTGTTGCTCGGTGTGAAGATCCAGCATGAATTGCGCCAATGCGCGATGCAGATGTGCAATTTGACCTTTCATCACGACAAAGCGAGCGCCGGTCAATTTCACCGCGGCCGCAAAGTCCAGACCGGCGTGCATTTCGCCCAGCGTCACGTGATCGCGAACCTCAAAGTCGAATTCGCGAGGCGTGCCCCAGCGTTTTACTTCAACGTTGTCGTTTTCGTCTTTACCGACAGGAACGCTATCATCAGGTGTGTTCGGGATCGCCAGTGCAATATCACGAATTTCAGCCAGGAGAAGTTCCAGCTCAGTTTTCGCCTGATCCAGTTCTTCGCCCAGTTTGTTCACTTCCAGACGCAATGGCTCAATATCTTCCCCGCGTGCTTTCGCCTGGCCAATGGATTTCGATCGAGAATTACGCTCAGCCTGCAGATTTTCAGTTTGTACCTGCAGAACTTTACGACGCTCTTCAAGAGCGCGCAGCTTATCTACATCCAGCTTAAAGCCCCGGCGTGCCAGTTTTTCAGCGACTGCGTCTGGCTCGTTACGCAAAAGATTGGGATCGAGCATGCTTATCCTGTGCTTATCGAATTAAATGAGGGAAATGTGACCACAGCCTGCGGCCACAGGGATACTATGCCAACATTACCGCAACGATCGCGCTAACGGTAGCGTTTTATAGGGCTATTTTGATCCTGTCCGGTAAGCCAGGCGAGCTTTTCGCCAATCTTGCCTTCAAGACCTCTGTTTGTCGGGCGATAATAGCGAGTTTGTGCCATCTCCTGCGGGAAATATTCCTCGCCAGCGGCATAGGCATTTGGCTCATCATGCGCGTAGCGATATTCCTGCCCATACCCCATCTCTTTCATGAGCTTGGTCGGCGCATTGCGTAGATGAACCGGCACGTCATAATCCGGCCGCTCTCGCGCATCCGCCATCGCGGCTTTAAAGGCGGTATAGACGGCATTACTTTTTGGTGCACATGCCAGATAAACAATGGCTTGTGCAATGGCACGCTCGCCTTCTGAAGGACCCACTCGCGTAAAGCAATCCCAGGCTGAAATGGCGACCTGCATGGCTCGCGGATCCGCGTTACCGACATCCTCTGACGCTATCGCCAGACAGCGACGTGCAACATAGAGAGGGTCGCCACCCGCTGTGATAATACGTGCATACCAGTACAATGCAGCATCTGGCGCGCTGCCACGAACAGACTTATGCAGGGCAGAAATCAAGTCGTAAAACCGATCGCCTTTATTATCAAAACGCGCGCTGCGTTCTCCAGCGATTTCCGTCAGCAACTCAGATTTCAGTACGCGTTTGCCCGCGTCACCCAACTCGGCCATATCAGCCATCATTTCCAGGGTATTCAATGCCCGGCGCGCATCACCGTTCACTAACTCAGCAATTGCGCGACGCGTATCGTCCGGAAGAACAACGTCCTGCCCGCCATAGCCACGTGCTTTGTCTTCCATCGCCTGAGTGAGCACTTGTTCAATATCTTCCGTCGTCAACGGCTTCAAAAGGTAAACGCGCGCACGCGAGAGAAGTGCAGAGTTAAGTTCGAAGGAAGGATTTTCGGTGGTTGCACCGATAAAGAAGATAGTCCCGTCTTCAATATGCGGCAGAAAAGCATCCTGCTGACTCTTATTGAAACGATGAACTTCATCAACGAAAAGGATGGTGCGACGACCCGCGTTGCGGTTTTGCCGGGCTCGTTCGATAGCCTCGCGGATCTCTTTCACACCGGAGGTAACGGCAGACAAACGTTCGACGTCAGCATCAGCATAGCGAGCAATCACTTCTGCCAGCGTGGTCTTGCCGGTGCCTGGCGGCCCCCATAAGATCATTGAGTGCAGATGCCCAGCCTCAATAGCGCGCGGCAACGGTTTCCCGGGAGCCAGCAGATGCTGCTGGCCGATATACTGCGCTAAATTTTCTGGCCGCATGCGAGCGGCCAGAGGTTGAAACGCATTCTCAGAAAAATCGAGCGAAAGATTGCCCACTCACGCCTCTTACTTATTGCGTTGATCATCCACCGTTACGCCCTGCGGCGGGGTAAAGGTGAATTTGGATGCATCAATAGCGCCATTTTGCTGGGATTTAAGCTGATAGCTACTACGCTGCTCATCTTGTTCCACAGCGCTAAACTGATTAATTGTCCCGTTGTTGCTCACATTAATCGTGAACTGCTTCAGGTTACCGTTGCTGGTCTTCGGGGTCAGAACAAAATCATCACCGTTTTGTTTGATATTGTACTGCTGCCAGTCACTGGTCTGGTTACGCGCAATCAGCATAAACGGCGTATTGCTGGTCGCGTCTTTCAATAATGTCGCGGTAGCCTGTTCGACAAACGGATTGTAGAACCACAGGGTTTTACCATCGGAGACCAGAATGCTTTCATCCGGCTGCGTCATATGCCAGTTGAACAGATTGGGGCGCTTAACCCACAAATCGCCCTGACCTTCCTGCACTGCATTTCCGCTGCCATCAGTCACTTTCTGAGTGAAGCTAGCATGGAAGCTACTGACTTTATCCAGGCGGCTTTTAAGGTCACTTGCGGCATCGGCCCAGACGCTGCTGGCAACAAAGCTGGTCAATAATGCTCCGACGATTGCGATTTTTTTCATTATCAGTCCTTAAATTCGTCATCCCGAAATGGGGTTCTGTCATCCATTCTGAACCTGCCAACCGGCAGGTAACAGAAGAAAATGCTTAATTTTTACTGTTTTACCCATCTTTGCAAACGATGACATGTTACTCAAACGGCGGGGGAGCAAGTACTTCGCGGTTACCGTTGTGGCCGGGCTCGCTCACGATACCCTGTGCTTCCATCTGTTCAATGATACGCGCCGCACGGTTGTAACCAATACGGAACTGACGCTGCACGCCAGAAATGGACGCTTTACGTTTTTCCGTAATGAAGTTAACTGCCTGATCGAATAAAGGATCCAGCTCTTCAGCGCCATCATAGCCACCGCTGCCGCCCCCCTCACTTTCACTTTCCGAGGTGATACCGTCAACGTATTGCGGGCGACCGCGCGCTTTCCAGTCCTGCACGACGGCATGAACTTCCTGATCCCGAACAAACGCACCGTGCACACGCACTGGCGTTGTTGAGTTCGGTCCAGAGTAGAGCATGTCACCCATGCCGAGCAGCGATTCCGCGCCGCCCTGATCGAGAATAGTTCGCGAATCGATTTTGCTCGATACGGTAAAGGCGATACGCGTTGGAATGTTAGCTTTGATCAAACCGGTAATGACGTCGACAGAAGGACGCTGCGTCGCGAGAACTAGGTGAATACCCGCCGCACGCGCTTTCTGTGCCAGGCGAGCGATCAGCTCTTCCACTTTTTTACCAACCGTCATCATCAGGTCAGCGAATTCATCCACCAGCACAACGATATAAGGCAGTTTTTCCAGAACCGGATGCTCAGTAGCCATGCTGTCACCTGGTTTCCAGTAAGGATCGGGAATCGGACGACCCATGCGCGCCGCTTCTGCGATTTTATCGTTATAACCTGCAAGATTACGCACGCCGAGTGCCGACATCAGTTTATAGCGGCGTTCCATCTCATTGACGCTCCAGCGCAAGGCGTTGGCTGCGTCCTTCATGTCGGTAACCACTTCGGTCAGCAGATGCGGAATACCTTCATAAACAGAAAGCTCCAGCATTTTTGGGTCGATCATGATGAAACGCACATCTTCCGGCTGGACTTTATAAAGCATGCTCAGAATCATGGCGTTAACGCCGACAGACTTACCGGAACCTGTTGTACCCGCGACCAGCAGATGGGGCATTTTCGCCAGATCCGCAACCACAGGTTCACCCGCAATGTCTTTACCCAGCACGATAGTGAGCGGCGATGGATTATCACGGAATTTCGCGTTATCCAGAACCTCACGCAAATAGACGGTCTGACGTTTTTTGTTAGGCAGTTCCAGGCCGACATAGGGTTTGCCCGGAATCACTTCAACCACACGTACTGCGACAGTCGAGAGCGAACGCGCCAGATCACGGGACAGGTTTGAAATTCGCGCAGCTTTAACGCCCGGCGCCAGGTTCAGTTCAAAACGCGTGATGACCGGGCCCGGAGAATAGTTCACCACATCCGCTTTAATGCGGAAATCCGCCAGACGCGTTTCAACCAGTCTCGCCATTTGCTCAAGTGCAAAGGTATCTACCGGCTCCACTTCAGAAGGCGGAGAGGTCAATAAATCCAGCGACGGCAACGGCGTCGTTGGTCTTTGTACAGGACGGCTGTCACCATTACGCATCAGCAACGGGTGAATCAAACTTTCCTGCGCTTGTGCAGGAGACGGCTGATGCTGCGCATATTGCGGCGGTGCAACGGCAGGCTGTTGCGGCGCGACAGGTTGCTGAACATGTTGTTGCTGCGGCGGGGCAAACGACTGACGCGGTTGCTCCTGTTCTGGCATGACGCTCGGCGTAAATAGCGGCGCACTCGGCGTATCATCAATCAAATCTTTTATCGGCGAGAATTCAAAATCTGACAATGAGAACGCATTCGCACCCGAAGGCTGATCGCCAGAATAACGTTGCTGCTGCGTCGCGGCGAACTGGCGCGCCAGTTCAACTTCGGCTGCATCATCTTCACAGTCCTGGGCAGGATAGTGCGACGCGTCATGTTGATGTTCTTCGCCATAACGCTGGTTCTGTTGCGCGGCAAACTGGCGAGCCAGCTCATCCTGATGCATTTCTTCAGCGTCGTCATAATCTTCTTCAGCCATTCTCTCTTCTGATATTTGCTGAGAAGGAATTTTGATGCCAAAGGAGGCCGAAGCCAGTTCACGGCGGGTTGGCACACGCACACGGTTTGGTCGTGGTAACTGCGGTCCAATCCCCTCTTTCACCTGAGGGCGTGGTGCAGCGCCTGCCGCCAGATTAAATACTGGCGCAGCGACGCCTGCAGCGGTTGTCGCATGTGAAGTTGCCTGCTGAACACCCGCCGCAACTGGCGCAACGGTGGAGGCGGAACCCATACCAGAAGCAACGGAAGGGGAAAATGCAGGCGTGCTGGCTGGCTCTTTCGCAGGCTCAGGCACTGGCTGGTACCAGGCAGCGAGCTGCTCACGCTCACGTGCACGTCGCTCTTCCACTTCCTCAAAGTAATACATTGGTGGACGAGACGGTTTTGTCTCCTCCACTTCTGGCACAGGTTCAACATAGTCCTGAGCAGGCTCGACATATTCAGGGGCATGTTCCTGATACGGCTGAACTACAGGTTGTACAACAGGCTGTTCAAACTGCTGATATGCTTGCGGTTCATATAGCGAGTCAGGTTGATACGGCTGTTGCCAGTGCTCCTGATGCGGAGCAGGTGTGTAACTTTCTGGCTGAGGTGCAATAGACGGCTCCGGCGTGTGAACGCCAGGTGCGGTTTGCCAGTCAATAATAGGCTGCTGCAAATCGGTATCTGCCGTGAGTACAGGAGCAGAAGGCGTGACGGCTTCTACTGGCGCGGCGTAAACCTGCGCTGCCGTGGTTGCAATTGCAGCGGCGGCAATCGGTGCCGTCACCGATTGGCCATTTAATAAGGGATCATACTCATCATAATCACCAGGCATTGCCCGGCGACCAGAGAACAAAACATCATCCGGATCGGCGGCGACACCTGCGGCGCTGTACTCGACGTGCTCTTCATCATCCATGCGTTTGCCGGAGAAAAGCGCTGCGTCGGTTTTGCGGCCTAGAGGATTCGTGAATTTTTCAGCGACGCGTTTACGACGCTCCAGCGCACCTCGCATGATACGCGTGCGGCGAGACTCACGACGGTCTGCAGTTGACGATGCCTCTTGATCATCGTCATCTTCGTATTCGTATTCGTCTTCATCAACCCACGTATCGTCACGACGCGTACGATTGCTGGCGAAGGTTAAAATATTGAGGATAAAGTTACCCAGTTTTTCGGCAATGCTGACCCATGACCACCCTGTAAACAGCGTCAGGCCCGCAGCCCAGATGCACAGTAAGGTAATGGTGCCGCCGCTGCTGTGAAGCATAGGCTTGAGTGCAGTGCTTAAGAGACTGCCGATCACCCCACCGGAGGCAAAATACCAGATATCATCGGCATTGATCGCGGCCAAACCGCAGGACGTCAGGATCAATGCTAATGCGCCAATGAGACGCAGTGATACCGCAAAATAGTCGATGTAATCTTCGTTCTGACGGTGACGCCAGGCGAACCAACACCCCCCGACGATAATCACAGGGATAGTGTAGGCCATGACGCCAAACACGAAGAACAGCGTATCTGCCAGCCACGCGCCAGGCACCCCACCCAGATTATGGATAGGTTCATGCCATGCAGTCTGCGACCAACTAGGGTCGGAAGGGTTGAAACTGAGTAAGGCTGCCATCAACCAGACGGCAAAAAGGGCAACAAGAATCAGTAACGCCTCCAGGAGTCGGCGCCCGCTGCTTAACTTCGTTAAAGTGACTTCTTTGTCTTCAGTATATTCCTGGCTCAAAAAA
Organism: Enterobacter sp. 638; assembly: GCF_000016325.1. Lineage (NCBI taxonomy): Bacteria > Pseudomonadati > Pseudomonadota > Gammaproteobacteria > Enterobacterales > Enterobacteriaceae > Enterobacter > Enterobacter sp. 638. The sequence goes on along the minus strand of NC_009436.1, from coordinate 1,551,259 downwards.
GGCTCTCCAGGTATCAGGCATTTCCTGCCTGTTTGCTAAAACGGACAACAGCGCCGGGATACCCGGCACTGTTGCTGTATGGATTAACAGGAGTGTAATCAAATTACACTGATTTTGCACCTGTTCCGTATTAGCGTGTCTTAATTACCAGACGATTGCTCTGTTTGACTTCTTCCATTACCACGTAGGTACGGGTGTCGTTCACACCAGGCAGTCGCAGCAAGGTTTCACCTAACAGTTTACGATAGGCTGACATGTCAGGTACGCGGGTTTTCAACAAGTAGTCGAAATCGCCTGAAACCAAGTGACACTCTTGAATTTCTTCAAGTTTTTGTACAGCGGTATTAAATTGTTCAAACACATCTGGTGCGCCACGATTCAGAGTAATCTCAACAAAAACGAGAAGTGAGGCATCCAGATAATGCGGGTTTAACAGAGCCGTATAGCCCTGAATAAAACCCTGTCTTTCCAGTCGGCGCACACGCTCAAGGCACGGCGTCGGAGAAAGTCCCACACGTTTTGAAAGCTCGACGTTGGAAATACGCCCATCCTTTTGCAACTCATTAAGAATGTTACGATCGATGCGGTCGAGATCTTTGCCAGGGCGCTTTTTGCTATCTACCATTATTATTGTCTCTCTGTATTCCTTCCCTACTCCTGCCTGGACCCTTTGCACTTCACTGTTCAGAGTCTGTACCCGTTGCTTATCGCATCGCCTTTTATAATGTGTACGCGATGCAGATTCGGGTTCTACGGTAAGAAGACCGTTGCCCAGAGGCTGTCATGGATATCACTTAGGGTATCTGTCCACACCCTATGCAATTTTCGCTGACCCGGTAAAAATGGCGTATATGTGCATGTCTATGCGACACACCGTTAGCGCAGATTTTTTCTTCCTTCAATGTTTTCGCAAAAGCGCAGGGGATTGTCAAAGCAAAACATTGTTTTTTAGTACAACGTGCCAGTTATTCATTGCGCTCGGGCATTAATCCTCATTTTGTCGCCTTATAAACGACCGATTTTCTTCAGAAAACGTTATATTGTTACGCTTTTAACGCCGCATCATCGCCGATGGCTATTGCACAAATCGTTTACAAAATTGCTGTGCTCTTTTTTTACGGCAACAAATTCCCTACAATCCGAGCAAATGTCTGCCAACACTAATGAGGATCTCATGGGCACGGCCAAACACAGTAAGCTGCTAATCCTTGGTTCTGGACCTGCGGGATACACCGCAGCGGTCTACGCTGCACGCGCTAACCTGCAACCGGTTCTGATCACCGGCATGGAAAAAGGCGGTCAGTTGACCACCACAACGGAAGTGGAAAACTGGCCAGGCGATCCGCATGACCTGACCGGGCCGCTGCTGATGGAGCGCATGCACGAGCACGCGACCAAGTTCGACACAGAAATTCTGTTCGATCACATCAACAAAGTTGATCTGCAAAACCGTCCTTTCCGTCTGACCGGTGACAACGGCGAGTACACCTGTGACGCGCTCATCATCGCGACAGGTGCGTCTGCTCGTTATCTGGGGTTGCCTTCGGAAGAAGCGTTTAAAGGCCGCGGTGTCTCTGCCTGCGCGACCTGTGATGGTTTCTTCTACCGTAATCAGAAAGTGGCGGTCATCGGTGGCGGTAATACAGCGGTTGAAGAAGCCCTGTACCTGGCCAATATCGCCTCTGAAGTGCACCTGATTCACCGTCGCGACACCTTCCGTGCCGAAAAAATCCTGATCAAACGTCTGATGGACAAAGTCGCCAGCGGCAATATCGTGCTGCATACCCACCGCACGCTGGAAGAAGTGACCGGCGACCAAATGGGTGTGTCAGGTCTGCGCCTGCGCGATACGCAAAACAGCGATAATGTCGAATCTCTGGAAGTGGCTGGCCTGTTTGTCGCCATCGGCCACAGCCCAAATACCGGTATTTTTGACGGTCAACTGGAGCTGGAAAACGGCTACATCAAAGTGCAGTCGGGGATCCACGGCAATGCCACCCAAACCAGCATCCCTGGCGTCTTTGCTGCGGGAGATGTCATGGACCACATCTATCGTCAAGCGATCACCTCAGCGGGTACAGGCTGTATGGCTGCGCTGGATGCAGAACGCTATCTGGACGGACTGGCTGAATTAAGTAAATAATCTTTACAAGTCAGTAACAAACGTAAATAAAGGCGACGATAGGTCGCCTTTATTTTGCCTGGCATGTAACATTGCGAAGCCCAATTCTAATAATGTTACCTGCAAAGTACGCAATGGAAAAAAACCGTCAACAAGAGTTAACTCGCTGGCTTAAACAGCAAAGCGTTCTTTCGCGCCGCTGGCTGAATATTTCCCGCCTTTTGGGTTTTATCAGCGGTTTGTTGATTGTCGCCCAGGCATGGCTGCTGGCCCGCATTCTCAACCATATGATTATGGAAAACATCCCGCGCGAGGCGCTGTTGATGCCTTTTGTCGTGCTGGTGTTGGTCTTTGTTCTTCGCGCCTGGGTCGTCTGGCTACGCGAGCGCGTAGGCTTTCATGCCGGGCAGCAAATTCGCTATGAAATCCGACGCAAAGTACTCGACAGGCTTCAGGAAGCCGGACCCGCCTGGATTCAGGGAAAACCCGCCGGAAGCTGGGCGACGCTTATTCTCGAACAAATCGACGATATGCACGATTACTATGCCCGTTATCTCCCTCAGATGGCGCTGGCGGTTTTTGTTCCGCTGCTCATTGTGCTCGCCATTTTCCCAACCAACTGGGTTGCTGCGTTAATTTTGCTGGGGACTGCGCCGCTTATCCCGATGTTTATGGCAATGGTCGGAATGGGCGCTGCTGATGCCAACCGACGCAATTTCCTTGCGCTCGGCCGCCTGAGCGGACATTTCCTGGACCGACTGCGGGGGATGGAAACCCTGCGCGTCTTTGGTCGTGGTGAAGCCGAAATTGACAATATTCGCCTCGCGTCACAGGATTTCCGCCAGCGTACGATGGAAGTGCTGCGAATGGCCTTCCTGTCATCCGGCGTACTTGAATTCTTTACTTCGCTTTCGATTGCCCTGGTGGCCGTTTACTTCGGTTTCTCGTATCTCGGCGCGCTCGATTTTGGTCACTACGGCACGGCAGTAACGCTGTCTGCCGGTTTTCTCGCGCTCATTCTGGCACCCGAATTTTTCCAGCCCTTACGCGATCTGGGCACGTTTTATCATGCCAAAGCGCAGGCCGTTGGTGCCGCTGATAGCCTGAAAACATTTCTCGAAACACCGCTTGCCCATCCCGAGCGCGGTGAAGTTACGCTCAACAGTAAAGATCCGATCACTCTTGAAGCCCACCATTTTTCGGTGCTTTCGCCAGAAGGCAAAGTGCTGGCTGGTCCACTCAACTTCACGCTTGCTGCGGGCCAGCGCGTCGTTTTAGTCGGCACGAGTGGCTCGGGTAAGAGTTCGTTGCTGAATGCTTTATCCGGATTTATGGCTTACACCGGTTCGTTGCAGGTCAATCGAACCGAACTGCGCTCGCTTGAGCCTGATGCCTGGCGCAAACAGTTAAGCTGGGTGGGGCAAAACCCACAGTTACCGGCTTCTACGCTGCGCGAAAACGTCTTACTGGCGCGCCCGGATGCGCACGAAGATGAGCTCAAATCGGTGCTCGATCGCGCCTGGGTTAGCGAGTTCCTGCCGGGTCTGCCTAACGGCGTCGATACCGTGGTGGGCGATCAGTCGGCAGGACTTTCCGTTGGCCAGGCACAGCGCATCGCCGTGGCACGCGCCCTGCTTAACACCAGCCAACTCATGTTGCTCGACGAACCGGCCGCAAGCCTGGATGCGCACAGCGAACAGCGCGTTATGCAGGCGCTGAATGACGCGTCAAAGCAGCAGACGACACTCATGGTGACGCATCAGCTGGAAGGCATTGCCGACTGGGATCAGATTTGGGTGATGGAAAACGGCCGTATTGTTGAGCAAGGCGATTACGCTACGCTCGCAGCCGCTCAGGGGCCCTTTGCGGCTCTGCTGGCGAATCGTCAGGAGGATATTTAATGCGTGCCCTACTCCCCTATCTCGCGCTTTATAAACGCCATAAATGGATGCTCACGCTCGGCGTTGTGCTTGCCATTGTCACGCTTCTGGCAAGCATTGGCCTGCTGACGCTTTCAGGCTGGTTCCTGTCCGCCTCTGCCGTCGCAGGCTTCGCCGGGTTATACAGCTTCAACTATATGCTGCCCGCTGCAGGCGTGCGTGGTACGGCTATCGTACGTACCGCAGGTCGCTATTTCGAGCGTCTGGTCAGCCACGACGCAACTTTCCGCGTCCTGCAGCATCTGCGTATTTTCACTTTCAGCAAACTCCTGCCGCTCTCTCCTGCCGGCCTGGCGCGTTTTCGCCAGGGTGAACTACTGAACCGTGTTGTAGCTGACGTCGATACGCTGGATCACCTTTACCTGCGCGTGATTTCCCCGCTGGTGGGTGCTTTTGTGGTTATCGTCGTTGTCACGCTCGGGCTAAGCGTGCTTGATGTGCCGATTGCCCTCACGCTCGGCGGCATAATGTTACTCACGCTTCTCGTGTTGCCACCGCTGTTTTATCGCGCGGGCAAAGCAACGGGTGAAAAACTCACACGTTTGCGCGGGGACTACCGTCAGCAGTTGACATCATGGCTGCAAGGCCAAGCCGAATTAACTATTTTTGGTGCCAGCCGACGCTATCGCGCCCGGATGGAAAGCACTGAGCTGAGCTGGCATGAAGCCCAGCGCAGGCAATCGGAACTGACGGCGCTCTCTCAGGCGTTGATGTTGTTGATTGGCGGTTTCGCCGTGATTGCGATGCTGTGGATGGCCGCCGGAGGCGTGGGGGGAAATACCCAGCCCGGTGCGCTGATTGCTCTGTTCGTCTTTTGTGCACTGGCAGCATTTGAGGCGCTCGCGCCTGTGACCGGTGCATTCCAGCATCTTGGGCAGGTCATCGCTTCTGCGGTGCGCATCACGCAACTCGTTGAGCAAACACCGGAAGTCAAGTTCAAGGAAGGCCACTCAGTCGTGCCAGAGCGCGTTGCTGTGCAATTGACGGATGTGACGTTTGCCTATGATGGGCAAACGCAAAATGCGCTTGATGGAATCACTCTGACAGTCCAGGCCGGACAGCATGTCGCCATTCTGGGCCGCACGGGTTGTGGCAAGTCGACGCTTTTACAGTTGCTGACCCGTGCGTGGGATCCGCGCCAGGGACAGATTATTTTTAATACCACACCACTCACCGACTTTAACGAGCAGGCGCTGCGCAAAATGGTCAGCGTCGTTCCGCAGCGCGTTCATCTCTTTAGTGCTACCCTGCGCGACAATCTATTGCTGGCCTCCCCTACCGCTTCTGATGAGGCGTTGTGCGCTGTTCTTGAACAAGTGGGTTTGCACAAGCTGCTCGAGGATGACGGTTTGAACGCCTGGCTTGGCGAAGGCGGGCGTCAGCTTTCCGGTGGTGAATTGCGCCGTCTGGCAGTCGCAAGAGCATTACTGCACGATGCGCCCTTCATGTTATTGGATGAACCGACAGAAGGCCTGGACGCAACAACTGAAAGCCAAATCCTTGATTTACTTGCGCATACCATGAAAAACAAAACCGTGCTGATGGTGACTCACCGCCTGCGAGGGCTGGCGAATTTTGATCAAATAATTGTCATGGACAACGGACAGATTATTGAGCAAGGTAGTCACGCAGAATTGTTAGCGAAACAGGGTCGTTATTACCAGTTTAAACAACGTCTGTAGACTATATTTGAACCGATCCTAACTCGCGTATTGGAGTTCTGCTGTCATGCGCCTGGTCCAGCTTTCTCGTCATAATATTGCGTTCCCTTCGCCAGAGGGAGCGCTACGTGAACCCAATGGGCTGCTCGCACTCGGCGGGGATTTAAGCCCGGCACGCCTGTTAATGGCCTACCAGCGCGGGATTTTTCCGTGGTTTTCACCCGGCGATCCTATTTTATGGTGGTCGCCCGATCCCCGCGCAATACTGGAACCATCGCAGTTTCACCTCAGTCGCAGCATGAAGCGCTTTCATGCCAAATCACCCTACCGCGTCACGCTTAATTATGCCTTTGGGCAGGTCATTGAGGGATGCGCGGCGGATCGTGATGAAGGCACCTGGATTACCCACGATATTATCAACGCCTATCTTCGCTTACATGAACTGGGCTATGCGCACTCGATTGAAGTCTGGGACAACGACACGCTGGTTGGCGGAATGTATGGCGTGGCGCAAGGGACATTATTCTGCGGTGAATCGATGTTTAGCCGCGCCGTCAATGCGTCTAAAACGGCATTGCTGGTTTTCTGCCAGGAGTTTTCCCTGCGCGGCGGCCAACTGATGGATTGTCAGGTGCTAAACGAACACACTGCGTCATTGGGTGCGGTAGAAATTACCCGTCGCCATTACCTTGATGAACTGGGCAATCTGCGCCAGCAAAAGCTCCCACAAAACTTTTGGGTGCCAAGAACACTCTTTATGCCTCAGGTGTAAATGTTTTCCGCCCATTTTTGATGAGGAGTGTTATAATTGGTGCCGCAGAGTAGCTTCTGCCTGTTGCCCCGCCGCCGTTTGGGAATTCTTCGCATCAGATAACGTCCTGACGTTTATCCTGTCGTCACCCCTTTACGAATGCGCTTCTCGTACGGTTATACCGTGACGACTGGGCAATGCGCCGAAACTGTTTTGTTGCGTTTTAAACGCGCAATTCTTTACTTAATTGATGAATTTCGGCATTATCTTGCCGGTTCAAAACTTGGTAGTGATACCCCAGAGGATTAGATGGCCAAAGAAGACAATATTGAAATGCAGGGCACCGTACTTGATACGTTGCCTAACACCATGTTTCGCGTAGAACTGGAAAACGGTCACGTGGTAACCGCGCACATCTCCGGAAAGATGCGCAAAAACTACATCCGCATCCTGACGGGCGACAAAGTGACTGTCGAGCTGACCCCGTACGACCTGAGCAAAGGCCGCATTGTCTTCCGTAGTCGCTAATAGTTTTCGCCTGTAATGGCAGATGAATATTGAAAAGGCCGGGATAATTCCCGGCCTTTTTTATTATGCTTTTACAACATGCTGCTATTAACGATGCCGGGCAGGCGATATACGGATGCGCCCGGGATATATTAGAACCATGGAATCGTCGCGGTTGCGCTTAATCCATAGCTGGAGAATTCGCCGCACATTGGCATATCGACAATATCGCCGTGGCGAATAAATAACCGGAACGATTGGCCAGTTGAAAGACTCTGCAGGTTCAGCCACGGCAAATCGGTACGTGCTTCCTGAAGGTTCAGCAGCCTTTGCTGAGCTTCCTCCTCGGTCAGCCAGCCTTTTTTGACGGATCGACGCATCAGACGCTGCGGGCTACTTTTAACCTGCACGCGGCTCACGCATCTCCAGGCGTTGACATCTGGAGCAGGCAATACCCCTTTACAGAGACAGTAATCGCTCAGCCCTTTTCGCCACGCCATCTTTTCCAGTTCATCCAACGACTGAGCGCTGCCGTGCAGTCGCAGCGTGTCTCCGGGTTTAAGAGAATATCGCGGGAAACTAACACCAATATCACCTTGGCCTCTCGCCCCTAGCGCACGATGCAGTTTGGCGAAAAGTGCCGCCATCAGTGTCTCTTCACTGAATTCGGGATCGGAAAGAACCCGGATCTCCAGATAATGATCCATTCCCGCTCCTTATTCGCTCTTCTCACCAAATACGCCACCTCGAATAAGCACTGCCATAACGTAATGCTGCTGATCTACGTCCGGCGTCTGTCCTTTTGTCACCCAATTATCAAGCAAGGTATAAAAATCCATTTTCTCTTTTGGCTGACGACAGGCAACGCCGCGGCTGGTCACCGATCCATACGGCTCAACAGCAATCGCCCCCAACTCATCGACATAAGAATGCCAGGTGTCAATTGTGCGCACCGCATTACCGATTTTCTGCGAGTGCATTCCCGCGACATTATCAACCTGATACAACAGGCGGCTCTTGGTGCTGTTACTGTCCAACACCAGCTCCTGCGACGGAAAAATCTCTTGCCCTGCGCCCAAAAGTACCTGCGCTTCGACATTCAACAAAACAAACCCCTTATCGCATAAACCCTTTTCAATCTCCTTTGCCAGCTCTTTCAGCTTGTCATCTTTGGCCGTAAAATCGCGGAGTGCAAAATCATGTGCGTCAAACTCCCAGAGTTTGCTCCCTTTCACCTTCACGGTGATTTTTTCTGCGCCAATGCGGTTGCGCCATAAAAAACGGCCATTCGCCAGATTTGTTGCATATCGATGCGCGAGTTCGGCAAATCCATGCTCGCTGATATAGCCATCAATGACCTGCTGTAATTCAGTCTGATAAATCCGGTCATTGCATACGGACGGCGTAGAGAGATTTCCCAGCACACGAAGCGTGAATTTTACCTGCAGCGTATCTGCGTCTGCAGGTAATGCCGCCACATCAACGCGCTGTAAATTCGCCTTTTGGATTTCCGAATCCAGCTTAGCCGGATCGCTGGCGACGGCATTTTTCAGGCGATTGGATATCGTGCCGCGCACTGCTTTTTCCTGGATACGAATGGGCTGCCAGCGTTCGCTTTGCCAGTGACCTGAAAACATGACGGCGTCAGAAGTTGCCAGCTTGCGTTCAAATGCCAGTACAGAAGCCGTTTTGACGGCGGTTGGAGCCTTTGCCATGAGAGAGTCCCTTTTCAGTTTTGATGTTGAGTTGCCAACGGTGCATCCGCGCCCTGGCAGTAATAGCCGGTTTCGGTGGTGTGATAACGCCAGAAGATCTCTTCCAGCGATTTGATGCGGTGCAGTCCGCACCACTCACCCACCCCATAAACCGCTTCGGTAAAAGCGAACGGCGTCTGATCATCGCGCGCATTGGCGACGACACCCGGCGCATAGAGCTCAGAAATACGCTGATAACCGGTCATCAGCGGAACCAGATAACCGGGTTTGGGTTTAGGTATATGTTTCCATTGCGCCGAATCGCCCTCGTTGATATCACCTTCTTCTGGTGTTTCTGCCTGCATTTTTAGCGCCGCAAAATCAAGCCACGCATCCAGTAAGGTGGTCTGCGGATTGTTAGCCAGTAATGATTGATGGTGCTCCACCAGCCACGCACTGCGATCGCGCAGAACAAAACCCGGCATCAAACGCCATTGCAAATCGCAAAGCTCATTTTCAGTGGTGGGCATATCCAAAACCGTAATATCCTGAATATCGATAATGATTCCACCCGCCAGCCGCAACGTGGGGCAAATCTGCCGAAGATATTCCGTGAGAGCCTGCTGACCGTATTCCCCGTTGGCAATTTCACCGTGGCACTCGATCAGCAGCGAAACGGTCATATGCATGCGGCCTTCTTCATTAAAGGAGGCTGGCCGCGCATCTTTTCTTAGTGGATTACGGGTCAATGAAAAATGATTATCCCAGCCGACAGAATACTTATGAACATGATGATCATGACAAATAACCGCACAATTATTAAGTATTAAGCCATCATCCGGAAGCTTACGAGATAATAAATGTGTGAACCCAAGAAAATGTGTTATGGATGGAAAACCGTAAGTTAACCCCGCCACCGCATTTGCATTTTCAACACGTATTCGCCTTAGTAAAATAATTGAGCTCATTTCAACTCCCATTCAATCATTTTTTCACTTAATCTTAAATATCTTAGGAGATCTACGTTTCTTTCCCATTCTCTCCTTTCTGTTTCACCTATATCTGAAAGTGATTCACCTAAACGGTAATTCACCCACAATGAAAAATCCTTAATAACTAATTCTTTCCAATCCCCTTTTTCTCTTTCAAATTTGAAATCTTCATCTATTTTTGATTGCCAAGGGTCAAGCCAAAGTTTTTGATGCCTAACTAAATCAGGGCATTGTGTTGTCCAGCCTTGCCATTCCTTACGTTGCAATCCTGAAGACGCATCAAAAAGTAAATTACTAATTTGCAATAATAAATCATCTCTGAATTTATGAAGATGAGCACCACGCTTGGATGTTTTACCCGACAATAAATCTGTTAAGTGGTTAATCAACGGCGCTGCCTTATTATTAAAAGAACCAGGAACTGCAAAAATCGACTTAATCATCCTTGGTGGTGTTTTAATTACTTTATCTTTGGGTGGTTCACAAGACAAAAGATGCATTTCCCCACGCCTGGCAGTATTTAAGGCAGAAATACCTTGTGGATTAGAACCGCCAAAATGCATCTTTAGCATTTCCGGATAAAAAATAACAGTACCAGAATGCCATGATTTATCCCGCAATGCTTTCCTCGCAACCTTGGTTTCCTCACTAAAATAATTAGATTTAAAAATGTGATAAATTTCATGAGCAAAGGAAGTTGAGAACAATGGCACTAGCAAATGATAGCCGGTACCGACTGGGAAATAAATTTGCTTAGCCAACTTATGTGATGAAACTTTAGTTATATTAACTGCACTTAAAAAGCCACTAACCCATTTCTCCAGTTGATGTGTATTTTTTGCATAGTATTCTAATGCTGTATAATTACCAGACCTGATTCTATCCAGTAGTGAATAACCATCGATTTTAATTTGAAGAAACTTTGCGACATCTAATGCTGCTGCGTTACCGGAAGCATCAATAATTAAAGATGGTATTGTTGAGCTATTCAAATATCCTTCTAAATCCTGTTTTTCAATTAGTATGCTTGAACTTCTTGAATCGCCATGCGCGAATTTAGCAACATGGGTAACAAGGCTAATTTGCCCGGCTCGCTTCGCAGCATCCGTTAGCCAGGCTGCTGGCTCATAGCGAAGTTCAAGCTCATGACGCTCTACAGCAAGCGCATAAATATCGGCATCGTTGCGCTTAGCGGCCTCTTTATCAAACGCTTCCAGCTTAGTTTGCCGTCGCCCGGCAATATATTCAGCAATAAAAGCCGTCAGTGTGGCTTCAGACATATTTGCTCCTGATATTGGTGGTTATTCCCTAAACACACCCAAAATCGGGTGATATCGCCATTGCTCCGTGGCGTTCTCTTTACCAACGGGTAATGTTATTTCGCCATACCGTCGTGATACCGCGTGAAGTTCCATATTTTTTGATTCTGCCAGCTCAAGTAGAACCGCCTGATAATCAACGGCAAACCACGCCTGCACTCTTTCAGCCAGTAAAAACGAATGTTCGCGAAACAGATGCGAGGGTTTCAGCACGCCATCACTCTGCATCAGACAAAAAACAGGCGTATCGTCATCCTGATCCATGGTCAGGAAAAATGATTCCTGTGGCGAAGCATGGCGAAAAGGCGTACGTCTCTGTAATTCGCCATTCCATGTCAGCGGTAAGCGCCACCACTGGGCGGCAATAACGTCACGTTTATCGCCCCCATCAAGTAACGCGGCACGCAACCGGGTATGTTCAAGGCTGGCAAACGCGTTATCAGTTACATCGTCCACAATGCGCGGGATAGCGTTGATGTGCTGAAAATTGGCGTCGGGCAGCAGATCAGCTAAATCATGATGTGGAAAAAGATGTTCATTCGTCTCAAAACCCGGCTTGCAGTACGCGATGGTTTTACCCTGTAGCGCACGGATATTACGACTCAGGATCACCACATTTTCACTCTCCGGGAGTTGTTGGCGGTGGCGCTGAATACGCCCAGCAAATTGAATGAGTGAGCGCATCGAACTGGGCTCGATAATGCCCCAGTCAGCGTCAAAATCGCGCCCAACCTCCAGCACGGATGTCCCCACCACCACAAAGAGATGATGTTGAAAGGGCGATGCGAGCGCCTGTTTCACTTCCGGTAAGTGCCAGATATGTTGCGGATCGTGACGGGTAAATGCCGCATCCAGCCGTTTCTCAATACTCGACCGTACCGCCAGCGGATGCTGACTATGGTAAACGCAATAATGGATGCAGTAATTTTCTAGCGCAGGCATCGCCATAAGCGACTGTGCCACGTCAACAAGCGGGTTGATATTCGCCATGCGAATCAAACCCAACGACACCGTTTTTCCACAGTGATGAACGGTGTGATGGTGCTGATGTAGCGCCAGCATGTGCTGATAAAGCGTGCTCGCCACCGTTTTAATGATGTCAGAAGCTGGCTCTATTTTTGCCAACTTGCCAAAGCGCAGGCGGGGTTGTTCCAGTAAATGTCGCGCGCGATGGGCTACAAACTGATTATGAGCTTGTCGAAATACCGTCTCATCGCAAGCCTCTTGCGACTGCGCGCCATATTCGTCGAACCACGCGCAGCAAATATTGACCGGTTTTCCAGGAATGCCGCAGGCAGCCTGATAGGCTTCACGTCCTTTCCTATAGGCTTCGAATAAAGCTTCTGTTAACGCCGGCGGTAACGTTGCAGACGAGAGCAACACGCGAGAGCCGAGCATTCCCGCCCAGTTCACCAACCGACACAAAGCGTGCAAATCATCGATATCGAAATCATCCGGCTCATCAAGAACCAGATCGCTGGTCAACAGACGTAGCATTGCCGGGATCTGCCTGCCGCCTCGCACGCCTTCGGTCGCGGGCATCAGATGGTCAACAGTCGTCACCAGCACCGGCGCGCTAACCAGACGATTCAGTGCCGGCTCCGCGGCCAGCCATTGCTGAACAACACCGTTACTGGTGCTGCCTTCATAGTGCACGTAGTGATGACTGGCAAAAAATGCCTCGTCGCTGGCGCTGCTGGTATCCTCATCATCGTGTCCCTGCTGGAAGAGGTCACGCACGGCGGCGGACCCTGTCACGACCGCGAGCGTATCGTCATCCAGACCTAGACGAGACTGCAGCGCCTGCCCGGTTTGCAACGTTAGTGTACGCAAACCAAGAGCAACGCTGAACCGGCAACCCTCCTGTTCACTGGCGAGGGCATACATAATGCGGGCATTGGCGAAAGTTTTACCGCAGCCGGTAGAGGCCATATTGACACCAAAAAAGCCCTGCTCTGCACTGCGATCACGTAAAGCTAACGCGACATCCCAGGCCCGGTTTTGCCACTGAAAACGCGCATCTTTTGCCCGTTCGCGAAAGGTTTTATGACGGGTTATCGCAGGTAACGAACGACGTATCTGTGGTAAAGAACGTCCTAACAACAAAGCATGATGCGCGACACCAGTGTTGTGCTCATCCAGCTTTTGTTTCAGCTGTTTGGTGTGGCGATCGCTGTTGGCCCAGACGTCATAGTTGTCCTGCTGCCAGACGACAGACGGTGGCTGAGAGGAGTAAAAATGATCGGCCAGCATCAGCGACAGCCGCGCCATATGGACGGTAAAACTGTTTTCAAGCGAGCCAAAGTGAAGGAGCGAAACCGCATTCCTGGCTCGCTTGCCAATCTGCCTGGCTTTTTCACGCCAGACAGCGCTTCGCAGAGGCGTACCTTCAGGAAATTGCCACACCTGCTTAAAATCGCGATCTGTCCATTTGTGCGAGTCGCTGATTTTGTGATTCAGTGAGTTCCAGTCAGCGTTGAGTTGCCTGTCCATCCAGCCGGTACAATATTCCAGTTGCGGCCTCGACGATAACGCCTGCGGCAAACGGTGATGCGACAGCATCAGCCAGGCGACGGTCTTCGCCAGCGGCGGCAACGTGCTGAGCGGGCTGTCACTTTTCGAGGATGTATCCGTGACAAGCGCATTCATGATGACAGTTTCATCAGATGCCTTCAGATTCGTTAGCTCTGAGAGCCATTCTGCATCCGTTTTTTTATCCACAAATGCCTGAAATAGACGCACTGAAATCCACTCATGACGAAAAGGCTGGCAAAGATGCTTACTGGCGCCTTTCAAGGTCTGCTGAAAACAGCGCCCTGCCTTGCCAAAATCATGAAAAAGTCCAGCAATGGCGGCCAGTAACGCAATGCTTTCTGCGCTGTGCCAGCCATGTTCAGCCCCGCTTTTGACCACATCTGACGTCGTGCGGTTAGTGGGTACACGCCCCTGCGCATTAAACCGGCGAAGATTACCGACAATCCATAATAATTCTGTTTGTCCGTTCTTTTTAAGCCAGTGACAGGCCACCGCCGTATTGCGGCGCGCCGTTTTACGCAGCAACTTTCTGAGTGTATTGACCCCTTCCAGCGTAATCACGGTTTGCCAGGCGGCATTCCCCGTTCGTTCTGCAAACTGATCAACTATCCGACAGCTCTCTACGCGGGCATTTTTGGTGCACCGGGAAATAATCAGAACGTTCATCGCAGCGCACTCCCTTCCGCCGTTTCCTGAAGGGAGGAAATCATGAGGTCCAGGGCGTCAGCCTGCTGAAAAGCATTTATGCATCGCTGGCGAAACATTTGATTATCCTCGCCTTCCATGGCAGCCAGGAATGCCTGCGGCATGACAAGCGCGTCCTTAATCAAATCCGCAATATCGAATACCAACCCGCCGCGACGGGTTTTGCCGTGCATCACCGCAAGACCATGCGGTATTCCCGTTACCCATGTGGCGACAGCGGCCAGCCCGTAGGCCAGATAATTTCCCTGATCGAGAAAGCGGTTTGCCATATCCACGCCACCGCCACGTTTAGCGCGAGTAAAATGGCCATAGCCAACGGTTTGGCTAACCAGTTTATAAAGCGATTTGGTCAGCTGTGCTTCCTGAAGCATCAGCGTGGTGTGATCGTTTGCAGATTCCATTGCCAGTCTGGCGCGTTCAAGACTATTTTTCAGATTTTGACTGTCTGGATGAAATGATTTATCACGCTGTTTTTTTGATGCCAGCCAATATTTTTCGATTTGTTGCAACCGGATATACTGGAATTGTTTTGCGGCTTGCAGCCTTTTTTGCTCATCAAACCAGAATGACACCCAATTCTGTAAATAGCTGGTAGGTCGATATTCACTTTGTGGACAAAACCAGGAAACATCAATATCCACTTCGTTAGCCGAATAAAGCGGTGTACCGTCCGTGCCACAAAAGCCGACCATAACCCCTGCGCGAGCAAATTCCCGCATCGCCATTTGAGTGACCGACGTACCCATTCCGAGCATGACTGCCGTAGTATTGGCAATAGGGATGTTCCAGTAAAAAGAATCTTTACCTTCCTGTGTAACATACTCCACTCGCCCACCGTTGACCTGAACACGACATTTTTCCAGATAATAAATATTGGCACGTTTTGAATGGAGAATGGTTTTGAGATCCGAAGGCGTAATTCCATTTACAGACATAGCCCTACCTTTATTAAATATTGATTAATATAATTATTAAAGTCATTTTTTTCTGGCCTGAGAATTAAAACGCAGTCACTTAAATAAATCAATCTTAAACTTTTAATAAAACATAGGTAATTCATTTCAATAAAAATTGAATTTATATATCCCTCAGATGATAGGTGTTGGTCTTATATATTATTTACATATAAATTTAATGAGGCGATTAATATTTAAGTGAATAATTTTCTGTGTTTATTTTTGGTTTAACTAATGAGTTAAAGAATGGAGTTGAGGTTTGTATTTTTGGCTGCTGCCTGGGCGGCAGTTAATTCCCCCCATCTTCCGGAAGATTCCTGAGCTTTCTAAACTGCCTGTGCGGCAGTGAACCAGAGGGCGAAGAGATCGAAGTTGACGCTGATTTTCTAAGCTGCCTGTACGACAGTGAACGCCCGTGTCAGCCTTTCAGCGCGTCAGGCAAATTTCTAAGCTGCCTGTACGGCAGTGAACACCGCGTTACCGTCGTTGCCTCTGTCTCCTTTTTTCTAAGCTGCCTGTACGGCAGTGAACAAGAGTCCAGCGTTGTGCATGGCCCGCTCATGATTTCTAAGCGGCCTGTACGGCAGTGAACGCATCAAGAACGATATTTTTTATCTTGCCGGGTTTTCTAAGCTGCCTGTACGGCAGTGAACGGTTGGGCATTTAAACATCGTCAGGAGCGCGCTTTCTAAGCTGCCTGTACGGCAGTGAACGGTGTAGTCCCCACGGCTAGTCACTATCTGATTTTTCTAAGCTGCCTGTACGGCAGTGAACTTGCTCGGTGTTAAATTCGGGCTCTCCGAGTCCTTTCTAAGCTGCCTGTACGGCAGTGAACAGTCGGTGAATCGTTATCGTCCCGTGTTGAATTTTCTAAGCTGCCTGTACGGCAGTGAACTGAACGTTGGCCACAAATTCACGCTGAAGAACTTTCTAAGCTGCCTGTACGGCAGTGAACCGCTTTGATTGCTTCCAGCATCGGATATGACTTTTCTAAGCTGCCTGTACGGCAGTGAACGCTATGCGCACAAACCGTGAATTACCCAGCGATTTCTAAGCTGCCTGTACGGCAGTGAACATTAACCGCTGGGAAACGTGCTGCGGCCTGCCTTTCTAAGCTGCCTGTACGGCAGTGAACCGTGAACATGAATCAAAACGTGTCAGATAACATTTCTAAGCTGCCTGTACGGCAGTGAACGTGCTGAATTTCTGGGATCGTATGATCGTGTATTTCTAAGCTGCCTGTACGGCAGTGAACAAACCGGGCGATAGCGGGCTGTATCACAGCGATTTCTAAGCTGCCTGTACGGCAGTGAACGGCGGTAAAGGTCACACGGGGATTGTTGAGTCTTTCTAAGCTGCCTGTACGGCAGTGAACCTCCTGATAAACGGCCATTAGCGGCCGTTTACTTTCTAAGCTGCCTGTACGGCAGTGAACTAGAAAACGTCCCAAACCACGGGCACCCCATCTTTCTAAGCTGCCTGTACGGCAGTGAACTGGAGCGGATCGTGGACATCTTATTGTTCCAAAAGAAAATAATCAACTTTTGGAGTTTTAACCCTTTTTTCTGCAATCTTTTATGGCTGATTAAAATCAATAGGTTACGAAGGCGTCAAAAAATAGGGTTTTGATAAACGCGCCGGGAGATGGCTCCCGGCGGGGAGCGTACAAAATTAGCAATGAATGATGTTAATGGATTTTTCCTGAGCTGATGCCGCAAGACCATCTGCCATTGCATGGGCGATATCATGCAGCAAACCGGTCAGATGCGGGAGCATATTGCGGTCAAAATGCGAGATCAGCAGCACATGATTTAAGGCACGACAATAGTTGCACTGCGTCTCCGTATCCTCCAGAAGCCAAGCACCTGGCTGAGGCAGCGACTGCTCATGAGAAAACTCAACGATGCGGAAGTCAGCCATCGATTTATCCAGCTCAGTCTGGAAAACATCCAGATACGCCGCAAGACAGCGGCTAACAGGTTGTACTTGCGGATGCGAAGTGCAGTCGAGCAGGATTTCGGTGAGCAATTTGCAGCGCTCAGCAAGAGTGGAGAGATCGGGGGTAGAAAGCTCGAGTTCGCTGTAAAGCTGGGAAATATTATTTTCATTAGTCATAAATAATCCTTTATGCACGGGAATGATCAATGTGCACACTTTCAGGACGCCAATCCTGACACCTGATTTTGCAGGTGCGTCGCCATTCTATTACTGTGAATCCATCCAGCAATAACCGTATCAAAATTCTGGAAAGCGCCTCGCAAGATTTCAGCGGTGGCCAATTTTTAATGGAATCCAGGCTTGCGGCGATGGCATGGTCTGGCTGTAAATCGCTGTGTCATTCACCAAAGGCCTTGCGACGCGCAGAGATGCACGGACTGTCATGAACCATAGAAAAAGATGATTCTGGAAGTGAATGGATTAACCTCCTGAGCGGCATGTTCCCCCTCACCCCAACCCTCTCCCTAAATGGAGAGGGAGTACAACGTGCAAATCGTCATGATGAAGAGACTCTCAAACCATGCGTGGCGACTGAGCTGCCCTAACACGTTCACCGGTTGCGGAATCATAGAAAGGCACGACTCTGTAAGTAAACGGAATAACCTCCTGAGCGGCATGTTCCCCCTCACCCAAGCCCCCTAAATGGAGAGGGAGTGCATCGTGCAAATCATCCATTACGGGAGAGGTCACCGTATGACAGGCATAAAAAAACCGGGTTAAAAACCCGGTTTTTAGACCAACGTTAGAAATTAGTGTGCTGCTTCCGGCTTGTGCTTCGCCGCACTCTGGAAGTCATACGTCAGTTCGCCCTTCGCCTGATCCAGCGCCACAGTCACCTGCCCGCCGTCCACTAAAGAACCAAACAGCAGTTCGTTAGCCAGCGGTTTTTTCAGGTTATCCTGAATGGCTCGCGCCATTGGACGCGCGCCCATCGCACGGTCGTAGCCTTTCTCGGCCAGCCAGTTGCGGGCCTCCTGGCTCACTTCCAGCGATACGCCTTTCTGATCAAGCTGAACCTGCAACTCGACGATGAACTTGTCCACAACCTGGTGAATCACCTCGGTAGACAAGTGATCGAACCAGATAATGTTATCCAGACGGTTACGGAATTCCGGCGTAAAGATCTTCTTGATCTCTTCCATCGCATCGGTGCTGTTATCCTGGTGGATCAGGCCGATTGATTTACGCTCGGTTTCACGCACACCGGCGTTGGTGGTCATCACCAGCACCACATTGCGGAAGTCCGCTTTGCGCCCGTTGTTATCGGTCAGCGTGCCGTTGTCCATCACCTGCAGCAGGATATTGAACACGTCCGGGTGCGCTTTCTCGATTTCATCAAGCAGCAGCACCGCATGTGGATGTTTGATCACCGCATCGGTAAGCAAACCGCCCTGATCAAAGCCCACGTATCCCGGAGGCGCACCGATCAAACGGCTAACGGTATGGCGCTCCATATACTCGGACATATCGAAACGCAGCAGTTCAATGCCGAGAGCTTTGGAAAGCTGAACCGTCACCTCGGTTTTCCCCACACCGGTCGGACCGGCGAACAGGAAGGAACCGACGGGTTTATGTTCGTGGCCCAGTCCCGCACGCGCCATTTTGATGGCTTCGGTTAGAGCTTCAATCGCTTTATCCTGCCCGAAGACCAGCATTTTCAGGCGATTGCCGAGGGTACGCAGCGTGTCGCGATCGCTCTGAGAAACGCTCTTCTCAGGGATACGCGCAATACGCGCCACCACGGATTCAATGTCCGCTACGTTGACGGTTTTCTTGCGCTTGCTGATCGGCATCAGACGCGCACGCGCGCCCGCTTCGTCGATCACATCAATCGCTTTATCCGGCAGATGACGATCATTAATGTATTTCACCGCCAGCTCCACTGCCGCACGCACCGCTTTCGCGGTATAACGCACGTCGTGGTGCGCTTCGTACTTCGGTTTCAGGCCGTTGATGATCTGGACCGTTTCTTCAACGGACGGCTCAGTAATATCAATTTTCTGGAAGCGACGCGCTAATGCACGGTCTTTCTCGAAAATGTTGCTGAATTCCTGGTACGTCGTCGAGCCCATCACGCGGATCTTACCGCTCGACAGCAGCGGTTTAATCAGGTTAGCCGCATCCACCTGGCCGCCAGACGCCGCGCCCGCACCGATAATGGTATGGATTTCATCGATAAACAGGATGCTGCTGGTGTCTTGTTCCAGCTGTTTCAGCAAGGCTTTGAAACGTTTTTCGAAATCACCGCGATATTTTGTACCCGCCAGCAGTGAACCGATATCCAGCGAGTAGATGGTGCAATCTGACATGATTTCCGGAACGTCGCCCTGCACGATACGCCAGGCCAGCCCTTCGGCAATCGCGGTTTTACCCACGCCCGATTCACCCACCAGCAGCGGGTTGTTTTTGCGGCGACGGCACAGCACCTGAATCGCGCGTTCCAGCTCTTTGTCGCGGCCTATCAGCGGATCGATTCCGCCAACGCGAGCAAGCTGATTAAGGTTGGTGGTGAAGTTTTCCATACGATCCTCCCCGCCTGCTTGCTCTTCAGGATTGCTCGCCTGACTGCTGGAATCTGACGCCTGATTCGGCTCGTCTTTTCGCGTTCCGTGAGAGATAAAGTTGACCACGTCGAGTCGGCTGACTTCGTGTTTGCGCAGCAAATACGCCGCTTGCGACTCCTGCTCACTGAAGATGGCAACCAACACGTTTGCGCCGGTCACTTCGTTACGACCAGAAGACTGGACGTGGAACACCGCGCGCTGCAATACGCGCTGGAAGCTGAGCGTCGGCTGAGTGTCGCGCTCCTCTTCACTGACGGGCAGCACCGGTGTCGTTTGTTCGATGAAGGCTTCGAGTTCCTGACGTAACGCCACCAGATCCACAGAACACGCTTCCAGCGCTTCACGGGCAGATGGGTTGCTGAGCAGTGCCAGAAGCAGGTGCTCGACAGTCATAAACTCATGTCGGTGCTCACGCGCTCTGGCGAAAGCCATGTTTAAACTGAGTTCCAGTTCTTGATTGAGCATAGGCACCTCCCCCAATTTTATGCCTTTTCAGGCTTTTTCCAGCGTACACAGCAACGGATGCTCATTCTCCCTGGCATATTCGTTCACCATCGCCACTTTGGTTTCGGCCACTTCGGCGGTAAAAATGCCGCAGATGGCTTTGCCACGATAGTGAACGGTAAGCATCAGTTGCGTTGCACGTTCAACATCATAAGAAAAGAACTTTTGTAGCACGTCAATAACAAATTCCATCGGCGTGTAATCATCGTTCATTAACATAACTTTATACATAGATGGCGGTTTTAGCGCGTCGCGCACTTTATCTTCCGCCAGCTGGTCAAAATCCAGCCAGTCGTTCTTCTTACTCATTGTCAGTCGTCATCATCGGTTACGGTTTCCGGCAGAACATTTCGCTGACAGGAGTCGGTACATACTCTGAATCTACCTCAGATATCAGATAACAAACATCTATTAATGCCATCCGCGATATCTGTCACATTCCCGTCATTAGCGTTAACTGCTTCAAAAATTTGGTTGATTATTGTCCCAACTCCAGCGCCTGACACTTGACGCAATGGTTGGTTTATCTAAATTGTACAGGCGTGAGTTGGCGAGGTTTTGAACAGCCCCCACTCCACCACCGGTTCATTCCATCTTACTTAATAAGATATACGAAGGATGTCGAAGCATGGAAATGGGTACTGTTAAGTGGTTCAACAACGCCAAAGGGTTCGGGTTTATCTGCCCTGAAGGCGGCGGCGAAGATATCTTCGCTCATTATTCCACCATCCAGATGGATGGTTACAGAACGCTAAAAGCCGGGCAGTCGGTTCAGTTTGATGTTCACCTGGGGCCAAAAGGCAATCATGCCAGCGTCATTGTGCCCATCGAAGCAGAAGCCGTTGCATAGCCCTCTGATTCATTGTGTACATCCTCCAGTCAAAATGCCAGCCCGATCGGCTGGCATTTTTATTTCCGCTACTCGCGCGCCAGCGCATCCACCGGGTCGAGCCGCGCCGCATTGCGCGCCGGGAGCCAGCCAAACAAAACGCCCGTCGCTGTTGAACATAAAAATGCCGTCAGCAGCGCGAACGGTGAGAACCCAATTTCCCAGCCGGGTAAAAACAGTTGCAGCGTGAAGGCAATCAGCATCGACAACGCAATTCCCAGCGCACCGCCCACCAGACACACCAGCACTGCTTCAATCAAAAACTGCTGCAGCACATCACTTGCCCGCGCGCCGACAGCCATACGAATGCCGATTTCACGTGTGCGTTCCGTCACGGACACCAGCATGATATTCATCACGCCAATTCCCCCCACCACGAGCGAGATAACCGCTACCAGCGTCAGGAACATCTGAAGAGTACGTGTGGTCTTTTCAGCCGTTTTCAAGACCCCGTCCATGTTCCAGGTGAAGAAATCTTTCTTGCCGTGGCGCAGCGTAAGCAGACGCTCAATCTGTTGCTCAGCCTGGGTGCTGTCGTATCCCTCTTTCACCCTTACGGTGATAGAGTTCAGCCACGACTGGCCCATAATGCGTCCGGAAATCGTGGTGTACGGCAGCCAGACGCGCAAAATTTTACTGCTGCCAAACATCGACTGCTTTTCTTCTGCCACGCCAATCACCGTTGCGGGCATGTTGCCCACCAGGATCACTTCACCCACTACGCTGGATTTGGTGGGAAACAGCTGTTTACGCGAGTTTGCATCCAGCACGACCACCTGCGCTCTGCCGGCGAGCTGCTCTGCGTTGAAGGTTGCCCCTTCACTGAACGTCATGCCGTAAACGTTGAAATAGTCGCCGCTGACGCCGTTCGCACTGGCCGCGACGTCAATATTCCCGTAGCGCAGGCGCAAATTTTGCGAAACGGCCGGTGTCGCCGAGTTCACCCACGGCTGCTTCTGAATTGCCGCCAGATCGTCATATTTGAGCGCCTGCTGATTCTGCGGCTCATCGTCACCAAAATCTTTGCCAGGGTAAATATCTATGGTGTTCGTGCCAATCGCACGAATATCCGCCAGCACCAACTGTTTGGCGGCATCACCCACCACCACAATCGACACCACCGACGCGATGCCGATAATAATCCCGAGCATGGTGAGCAGTGTGCGCATTTTGTTCGCCGCCATCGCCAGCCAGGCCATGGTTAACGCCTCGCGAAAGCCGCTGACAAACTGCCCCCATCCCGTGGGCGGCGGGAGCACCTCTTTGTGCACGCCCGCGTGGTTTTTTTTGGCCGGTGGATTGCTCACCAGTTCGCCGTCATGGATCTCGATGATCCGCTCAGCCTGCGCGGCAACCTGCGGATCGTGGGTCACAATAATCACCGTGTGCCCCTGATCGCGCAGCTGATGCAGGATCGCCATGACCTCTTCGCCGGAATGACTGTCGAGCGCGCCGGTCGGTTCATCGGCCAGAATCACCTGTCCGCCATTCATCAGCGCACGGGCGATGCTCACGCGCTGCTGCTGACCACCGGACAGCTGCGAAGGTTGATAATCAACGCGCTCCGCCAGCCCCAGGCGGGTTAACAGCGCCTGCGCCCGTTCGAGTCGTTTTTTGCGTTCAACACCGGCATAAACCGCGGGAACTTCAACGTTTTGCGCTGCCGTCAGATGCGAGAGCAAATGATAGCGCTGGAAAATAAATCCAAAGTGCTCGCGCCGCAGTCGTGCCAGCGCATCGCTGTCGAGAGTGGAAATATCAGTTCCCGCCACGCGATATGTGCCGCTGGTTGGTTTATCCAGACAGCCCAGAATGTTCATCAGCGTGGATTTACCGGAACCTGACGCGCCGACAATAGCAACCATCTCGCCAGGCTCGACCTGAAGCGTAATACCCTTCAGCACTTCCACCGCGCCATCCCCGGAAGGATAGCTCCGGCGAATATTATTCAGCTCCAGCAATGCCGTCATTTAGCGGCTCCGGGCTGACTTTCGCCGATGACGACTTCCTCGCCCTCTTCCAGACCTTTGACTATCACCACGTCAGTATCATTGCGCTCGCCAATTTCAACCTCACGCTCGCGGGTTTCGCCGTTACGCAGCACTTTGACTTTATAACGATTCGCGCCCACCGGGTCACCCAGCGCCGCCAGCGGCACGGTCAGAACGTCTTTCACACCGGTGAGTTGAATATGGACCTGAGCGGTCATCTCCAGACGCAGTACGCCTTTTGGATTGGGCACTTCAAAACGGGCGTGATAGAAAATAGCGTCGTTGACTTTTTCCGGCGTCGGCAGGATGTCTTTCAGCACCCCTTCGTAACGCGTCAGCGGATCGCCCAGCACCGTAAACCACGCCTTTTGGCCCGGTTTGAGATGGATAACGTCAGCTTCCGAAACCTGGGCTTTGACCAGCATCGTGCCCATATCCGCGAGTGTCAGAATGTTCGGCGCTTGCTGCGCGGCGATCACCGTCTGACCCTGAAGCGTGGTGATTTGCGTCACTTCGCCCGCCATTGGGGCCACGATACGAGTGTATTCGAGATTCGCTTTGGCCGTATCCAGCGACGCCTGGTTACGTTTGATTTGCGCGTCAATCGTGCCAATCTGTGCCTGTTTGACCGCCAGCTCAGTGGCTGCGGTATCCAGATCCTGGCGGGACACCGCCTGCGTTTTGGCCAGCGCCTGCTGACGACCGAGCGTGACCTGTGCAAGTTTACGTTCCGCTTCGGCCTGACCCCGCTGAGCGCGCAGTTCCATGAGCGTGGCTTCTACTTCGCGAATTTGGTTTTCTGCCTGCTCAGGATCGATAACCCCCAAAAGCTGGCCTTTTGTCACTTTGTCACCAATCTCGACAGAGAGCGTTTTTAACTGACCACTCACCTGCGCACCGACATCAACTTTGCGCAGCGCGTCCAGCTTTCCGGTTGCCAGCACGTTTTGCTGCAGCTCACCAGGTCGGACAATCAGCGTTTGGTATTGCGGCACAGGCGCGTTGAGAAGCTGCCAAAGCCAGAAACCACCGATGAATACCACCACTGCCAGCAGAAGATAGAGCTTCCTGCGTTTTCCCTTAAGGTTCATAAATATTCCAAATAAATGTTCTGGCAATCATAACCGTTGATTCTATCTAAACTGTTCGTCAACGAAACCCCTGTTTTTTGTCTCGTGAAACCTTTGTTGAAGCGTTGTTGATTATAGGCCTGCTGAAATACAGATCTTTTCCAGAAGCCGGTAATCATCATGTCTTCCATCGTCGATACACCTTATTCACAGCAGCCTCAGCCAAAATCGGGCTGGCAGCTTTTTAAAAGTCTTGCATCCGGTGAATATACGCCTGGCCTCGCCTGGCAAAACCCGTCGTATCGACGCAAGTTCATGTTACGTTCACTGGCAACACCATTCAGTACCACCCGCCTGCTGGCAAGCCTGGCAAAACAACCGCGCCTGATGCAAATGATGCAGGTCCAGCCTGGGTTGCCGTGCCGTTTACATCGCCCGTGGCTGTCTGTGAACATGAATCGTCAGAAAACCCTCGACGCACTGGCCTGGCATTATCAGACAATGAATTCAGTTCTTCCCGCCGCGTTGATGAATGGGTATTTATCCAAACAGGGTGTGACGTTACTGACTCTGACGGGAAAAGACGAGCAACAGTTTACCATTCGCCTTTGCGCCGATGCGTTCCTCGATAAAGAGGGCGAAGCGACGCTGGCGTTTTGCGATCGGGAAAACACCGTTCTGGCCGAGATGACCTTTACGCTTTGCCAGTTTGAGGGGAAATCGACGCTGTTTATCGGTGGCATGCAGGGCGCCAAAGCCTTTGTGCCGCATGAACTGATTCAAGGTGCAACCAAAGCCTGCCACGGCCTGTTCCCGAAACGTCTGCTGGTGGAAGCCGCCATGACGCTGGGCGCAGCCTTCCCGGTTGAGCAAATTTTAGCGGTCAGTAACGCTACGCATATTTATCGCAGCTGGCGTTATCGCAAGAAAAAAGAGGGCAAACTGCTGGCGGATTACGACAGTTTCTGGCGCTCCATCGGTGGCGAACAGCACTCAACCGGGAATTTCTCGCTCTCGCTCGCAATGCCCCGCAAGCCTATGGAAGATATCGCGAGCAAGAAACGCTCCGAATACCGCCGCCGCTATGAGCTTCTGGACAGCCTGATCGATCAGGTCAATCAGGCCGCACGCAGCTAATCGGCTTTCCCGCGTGCCAGCCACAGCACGCGGGAAAACATTTTCCGCAGCAGCGTTGGCACGGACTCAAGGCCCCTTCTTCCTGCCTCCGCCGCAACTTCAATCGCCAGATCGGGTTTTGACGAGCGATGAATCGCCTTCGTGATCACCCGGCGCATGTTCATCGGCACATTGAGCGGAATCATCGCCACCCGGTGAAAAACGTCATCAAAACCCTGACGATACATAAAGTGTTCCATGTCCATCGCCGGTAATGCCGTGAGATGCACGCGCTCCTCTTCCCCGCTATTACTCAGTACACTGCGCACGGTACTGGCATACTTTTTCCCGGCTTCATCACCATCCACCAGCACGTGCCATTCGATGCCCATACGGCTCGCGAACTTGAGCAACGGCTTTAGCCCCGACTGGGCAAACTCAATGACTTTGATGCCTTCTGCATCGAAATGATGCCCACACTGGCGCGCCAGTTCGTTGATCACCCAGGTTTCAGTTTCCCCTTCAACCAGGAGCCAGCAGCGAGCAAACAACGACGACGCGCGATTGAAACGGATATGAAATGCAATGCGGCGACCATCTTCGGCGCTCAGGCCGCCAGGGCCGAGGCGGAACGCCGTGACGCGGGAGGACTCGCGCACCAGTCGACAGACGTGCTCGACGGGCGTTAATGAAAGCAGTTCACCGGAATTGGTGGTGGTGATGCGCTGGAGCGGCAGTAAATTGAGCAGATGCCACGCCACCGAGAGCATGATTGGATGCAGCCGCGTTTCGGGATCTTCGACGAGCAGCAGCGGACGGGCATCTTTGTCGAGCTGAACGTTGCCTTTGGCCTGCAGCAGCGTGGAGAACAATCCCAACAGGATGACGCGATGCGTGCGCCCGCCGGGTTTATCGATCATCCGGTTGATAATATCCAGATAGCGCCAGCTGCGCTGCTCGTCATGCGAACGGCGGCGCATCAGGCGGATATGCGTTTGCGATGTTCCCTGCTCAGAAAAGTAGTGCTCCAGCAGTTGCACCATCGCTGACAGCCCCTGACGAATCTGCCCGTCAGTCAGATTCTGCGGACGCGCCACCAGCTCGCGCGCCAGAAAATCCAGCTCACGGGCCGTCACTTCGACTTCAGGCAAATGAGGCACCGTACCGTTACGGATCCGGCGCATAAAACGCGCATCCCGCAGACGTAACACTGGCATCAGGCGCACCAGATGGCGAGCCTGTTCATCGATATTTTCAAGCTCAATTTGATGACCTTTGGCATCCATAAACCCGCGCAGCGTCAGTACGGTGTCGTCTTGCGCCAGTTCACCTTCCAGACGGTAAAAAATGCGCTGGTAATTGTCGTCACACGGCACCCAGCAAGGGGAAAGCGGACGGTAGCGCCGAACGCGATGGCGACCGGGTTCAAGTTCGCGGAAGGTCAGAATGATATGCAGATGACGTTCTCGCCCCTGAATATCCCCGGGCGGGAACCAGAAATCTTCCCGAACAAAGCTGTACAGTTCCGATTCGGGCGCAAGCAATAAGGTTAATGCATCCAGAAGACTGGATTTACCCCAGGCGTTTTCACCAATCAGAACGTTGTTCTGTTCCAGCATGAGCGACAAACGATTAATGCCGCGAAACCCGACAATCTCCACACGCTCGAGAAGCATATAACCCCCGCGAATCAGCCACTTTTTCCTTTAAGTTATCAGGAGTATAGCGCCCAGCGGCAAGACAGAACACTCTGGTGTCGGTTTGTTAATTGTTCCATTGGGTTAAAATCAGAATTTGCTCGCAAGCTTTCGTTTGAAATAGGCCCAATCGCGAAAGATACTACGCGTCCAGAATTGGGCTACGCTTTATTTTTGTCCAACTCCAATAATGATTAACATCACATTGCCTTAAATCAAATTAACAGAATTTATTTAAGTGGCGAGTCCAGGTTATTGCTTTTTAAAATATCGGCTCTTTGAGTCGTCATCCCTTTAGGCGATATACAACCATACGCAGAACAGCGTGTGGCATTTAACGAGGTGGATATGTTTAGAAAATTAGCGGCGGAATGCTTTGGTACATTCTGGTTGGTATTTGGTGGCTGCGGTAGCGCAGTGCTAGCGGCAGCATTTCCGGAATTAGGAATTGGTTTTGCAGGTGTGGCCTTAGCCTTTGGTTTAACAGTTTTAACCATGGCATTTGCAGTCGGTCATATTTCTGGTGGTCACTTTAACCCTGCCGTGACATTAGGTCTGTGGGCTGGCGGTCGTTTCCCGGCGAAAGAAGTGATTGGCTATATTATTGCCCAGGTTGTCGGCGGCATTATTGCGGCGGCGGTTCTGTATGTTGTCGCCAGCGGTAAAGCGGGCTTTGATGCGGCAGCGAGCGGTTTTGCCTCAAACGGTTACGGCGAACACTCTCCAGGCGGCTTCTCAATGCTATCAGCGATTGTGATTGAAATTGTGCTCACCGCCGGTTTCTTGCTGGTGATTCATGGCGCGACGGACAAAAATGCGCCAGCGGGTTTTGCGCCGATTGCTATCGGCCTGGCGTTAACCCTGATTCACCTGATCAGCATTCCGGTGACCAATACGTCGGTTAACCCGGCACGCAGTACCGCCGTCGCTATCTTCCAGGGTGGCTGGGCGCTTGAGCAGCTGTGGCTGTTCTGGGTGATGCCAATCATCGGCGGTATTTTGGGTGGCGTGCTGTACCGCACCCTGCTTGAAAAGCGTAACTAATTCCGTTCTTTACTCTGCCGGGTAGCCATTGCGCCACCCGGCATTTATTTTGCATCTTTACTGAGCAGTCTTTATTGGGTAGTGTCTCTGGCGCTATTCAGTTACTTATAAAGGACAGGCTGTTCATGTTTTCAGGACTTTTAATCATTCTGCTGCCGCTGGTAGTGGGCTACCTTATTCCCCTTCGTCACGCCTCCGCATTAAAACTCATTAATCGCTTTTTGAGTTGGATTGTTTACGTCA
Source organism: Enterobacter sp. 638 (assembly GCF_000016325.1). Classification (NCBI taxonomy): domain Bacteria; kingdom Pseudomonadati; phylum Pseudomonadota; class Gammaproteobacteria; order Enterobacterales; family Enterobacteriaceae; genus Enterobacter; species Enterobacter sp. 638. Next base: position 1,522,961 of record NC_009436.1, on the reverse strand, counting down.
TCCTTTTTTTCATGGGGATAAGCCTAGCATTCCTGGATAATTTGGCCGCCAATCTGCTGTCTATTCTCCATTATTCCATTGTCACTATTGTGGTTATTCTGGTGTGTAATATTGCCGCACTACTGTGGCTGGAACGGACGATTCCGTGGAGAAATCATCACCAGCAAGAAAAATTGCCGTCACGGATTGCGATGGTGCTCGAATCATTAAAACTCTGCGGCGTTGTATTGCTGGGTTTTCTGCTCGGCCTGACGGGGATTGCATTTTTACAGCACGCGACCGAAGCCAGTGAATATACATTGATTTTCCTGCTGTTCCTGATCGGCATCCAACTGCGTAATAACGGCATGACGCTGAAACAAATTGTGCTGAATCGCCGAGGAATGATGGTCGCCGTAGTCGTCGTGGCAAGCTCTATGGTCGCGGGTGTCATTAACGCATTTATTCTCGATCTGCCGCTGAAAACGGGCCTGGCGATGGCATCCGGATTTGGCTGGTATTCGTTGTCCGGTATTCTACTCACCGAATCATTTGGCCCGGTTATCGGTAGCGCCGCGTTCTTTAACGATCTGGGGCGAGAACTGATCGCGATTATGCTCATTCCGGGGCTGGTGCGTCAAAGCCGCTCTACGGCGCTCGGCCTGTGCGGAGCCACGTCGATGGACTTTACGCTGCCTGTTTTACAGCGTTCGGGTGGGCTGGAGCTGGTGCCCGCCGCCATCGTTCATGGTTTTATATTGAGTCTGCTGGTGCCGATTCTGATGGCTGTTTTCTCCGCCTGATACCTCTCTGGCGGTAGCTCTCTACCGCCAAAATTGCGCTAAATCAATATCCCTCTACTTTACAGAAGAAAGACCTTTTCTACGTCCCGCCATGCGCATAACCTTAAACATGTATCTAAAATATAACTTTAACAGGTGTGATTATGTTTTGTGTGCAATGTGAACAAACCATCCGTACCCCTGCCGGAAACGGCTGCTCCTACTCGCAAGGTATGTGCGGTAAAACCGCAGAAACGTCTGACCTGCAAGATCTCCTGATTGCGGCCCTACAAGGCCTGTCCGCCTGGGCCGCAAAAGCGCGTGAATACGGCATTGTGGATCACTATGTCGATAACTTCGCACCGCGCGCTTTTTTCTCCACGCTGACGAACGTTAACTTCGACTCTCCACGCATAGTGGGCTACGCGCGTGAAGCCATTGCCCTGCGCGAAGCGCTGAAAGCACAAAGCCTGAACGCAGATGCCAATGCTGCGGTAGATAACCCAATGGCTGACCTGCAGCTGGTGAGCGACGATCTGGGCGACCTGCAACGTCAGGCGGCAGAATTCACCCCGAACAAAGATAAAGCAGCCATCGGTGAGAACATTCTCGGCCTGCGCCTGCTGTGCCTGTACGGCCTGAAAGGTGCGGCAGCCTATATGGAACACGCCCACGTCCTCGGTCAGTACGACAACGACATTTACGCCCAGTACCACAAAATCATGGCATGGCTGGGTACCTGGCCTTCCGATATGAACGCTCTGCTGGAGTGCTCAATGGAAATTGGCCAGATGAACTTCAAAGTGATGAGCATTCTGGATGCAGGCGAAACCGACACGTACGGCCACCCAACGCCAACGCAGGTGAACGTCAAAGCGACTGCCGGTAAGTGTATTTTGATCTCCGGTCACGATCTGAAAGACCTCTACAATTTGCTGCAACAAACCGAAGGGACAGGCGTTAACGTCTACACTCACGGCGAAATGCTGCCCGCCCACGGCTATCCGGAGCTGCGCAAATTCAAACATCTGGTCGGGAACTACGGCAGCGGCTGGCAAAATCAGCAGGTAGAATTTGCACGCTTCCCCGGTCCAATCGTGATGACCTCAAACTGCATTATCGATCCGACCGTCGGTTCATATGACGATCGTATCTGGACCCGCAGCATCGTCGGCTGGCCGGGTGTCAGTCACCTCGAAGGTGATGATTTCGCACCGGTCATCACCCAGGCGCAGCAGATGGCGGGCTTCCCGTTCAGCGAAATCGAGCACATGATCACCGTGGGTTTTGGTCGCGAAACGCTTCTTGGCGCTGCTGATTCTCTGATCGATCTGGTGAGCCGCGAAAAACTGCGTCACATCTTCCTGGTTGGCGGCTGTGACGGCGCACGCGGCGAACGTAACTACTTCACCGATTTTGCCACCAGCGTCCCGCAGGATTGCCTGATCCTGACCCTGGCCTGCGGTAAATACCGTTTCAACAAACTGGACTTCGGCGATATCGAAGGCCTGCCGCGTCTGATTGATGCCGGTCAGTGTAACGATGCCTACTCAGCGATCATTCTGGCCGTGACGCTTGCAGAGAAACTGGGCTGCGGCGTGAACGATCTGCCTCTGTCTCTGGTGCTTTCCTGGTTCGAGCAGAAAGCGATCGTGATCCTGCTGACCCTGCTGTCGCTGGGCGTCACCAATATCGTCACCGGCCCGACCGCGCCAGGCTTCCTGACCCCGGATCTGCTGGCCGTGTTGAACGAAAAATTCGGTCTGCGTTCCGTGACGACCGTAGAAGAAGACATGCAGCAACTGCTGAGCGCGTAAGGAGGATTTATGACGATGCCAACCTCACAATGCCCGTGGCGGATGCAGGTTCATCACATCCATCAGGAGACGCCGGATGTGTGGACGCTTTCACTGCTGTGCCATGACTTTTATCCGTACCGTGCCGGTCAGTATGCGCTGGTCAGCGTTCGCAACGCGGCGGATACCCTGCGCGCATACACGATTTCCTCGACGCCTGGCGTGAGCGAGTACATTACGCTCACCATCCGCCGTATTGATGAGGGCGCTGGCTCGCAGTGGCTGACCAACGACGTCAAGCGCGGGGATTATATTTGGCTCTCCGACGCGCAGGGTGATTTCACCTGCGACGACAAAGCCGATGATAAATTCCTGATGCTGGCTGCGGGTTGTGGCGTGACGCCGGTGATGTCGATGCGTCGCTGGCTGGCAAAAAATCGTCCGCACGCTGACGTGCAGGTTATCTTTAGCGTGCGCTCTCCCGAAGATGTGATTTTTGCCGACGAATGGCGCAATTATCCTGTGACGATGGTGGCAGAAAATAATGCTACTCACGGCTTTGTGGCCGGTCGTCTGAGCCGTGAACTGCTGCAAAGCGTGCCGGACATCGCATCGCGTACGGTGATGACCTGCGGCCCCGCGCCGTACATGGACATCGTCGAAAAAGAGGTACAAGCGCTCGGGGTCACTCGCTTCTTCAAAGAGCAGTTCTTCACGCCCGTGGCTGAAGCCGCGACCAGCGGCGTGAAATTCACCAGGCTGCAACCGGCGCAGACCTTTTTTGGTCGCGTTGGCACCACGCTGCTGGAAGCGCTGGAAAGCAACAAGGTTCCGATTGTCGCTGCCTGCCGCGCTGGCGTGTGCGGTTGCTGCAAAACGAAAGTGGTTTCCGGTGAATATACCGTCAACAGCACCATGACACTGACGGAGGCAGAAATCGCCGACGGCTACGTGCTGGCCTGTTCCTGCCATCCGCAGGGTGATTTGGTACTGGCGTAACGTCGTTCCCGCCTGTTAAAACGCAAAAGGCCAGCATCAGCTGGCCTTTTTATTGGGATTATTTCTACGCGGCTTGTGCAGCAGTGAACCCAAGTAGGCGGCCTTTTTATTAGCTCACAGATTTCTAAGCTGCCTGTACGGCAGTGAACCAGGGGCTTTTCGGTCGCAGCTCGATGCTGGCTTTCTAAGCTGCCTGTACGGCAGTGAACAGTCCGCGCTGAGTAACCGCTGACAGGTTGATTTTCTAAGCTGCCTGTACGGCAGTGAACGACGGCTGTGAATCATTGGTCACGCGCAGATATTTCTAAGCTGCCTGTACGGCAGTGAACGCAATTCCAGCAGCAGGCGCAGGGCCTGAACTTTTCTAAGCTGCCTGTACGGCAGTGAACTGGGGGCAAATGACGGAAAAGGGGCATGTTTATTTCTAAGCTGCCTGTACGGCAGTGAACCTGATGATCGTGATTAAAGGCGAAGCGGCGGATTTCTAAGCTGCCTGTACGGCAGTGAACCGACGCTGGCGTTATCTGGGCGAGCAGCAGCATTTCTAAGCTGCCTGTACGGCAGTGAACAATCCGGAGCTGGACGAACTGGACGCAATGGATTTCTAAGCTGCCTGTACGGCAGTGAACTATTCGCAGGCCGTATCGATTTGATTTTGTGATTTCTAAGCTGCCTGTACGGCAGTGAACGCAATACTCTATTCACTCACCGGAAGGGTGCATTTCTAAGCTGCCTGTACGGCAGTGAACTTCAATGTCAGTGAGCCTGAAGCCACGCTCATTTTCTAAGCTGCCTGTACGGCAGTGAACTGTACGAGCGAGCCACGCGGTGATTGTTTCGATTTCTAAGCTGCCTGTACGGCAGTGAACTTGACCGCAGGCTGCGTGAGAAGCGCCCAAGCTTTCTAAGCTGCCTGTACGGCAGTGAACGGACACCTGCCTGCGTCAATGGCGTTTACGCATTTCTAAGCTGCCTGTACGGCAGTGAACAACCAGTGGACGGGCCAACCGATAGGCCCGGAGTTTCTAAGCTGCCTGTACGGCAGTGAACGATGGCACGCTGAATGATTTCCTCGGGCTAACTTTCTAAGCTGCCTGTACGGCAGTGAACTGAAGCAATCTACACCTTTCTTTTTGATATACAAAGTGAAATTGGATTCCAGCCAGCCAAACCCTTTTTTCGCGGATGGTTAATCCATTTATAAATATCAATAACTTAAATTGCACCCACAAAAAAGGGTTCCGAAGAACCCTCTTTATAGATGCGCGTTTTTATCTCGACATCAAACTCGCGCAGCTCGGATAAAACTTACTTCCAGGCTGGATCTTTGGCTAAGGCATAACGCCCTGCACCTAAAAACGCGACGGCCAACGCGCCAATAAAGAAATACACCAGGCTTTCAATCGCCCATGCGCCTACGGCATCCAGCGCGAACGTTTTGCCTGTGCCAACCATCAGCCAGGCGACAATCATCGTGAAGGCCAATACCAGCGCTGCCGGACGCGTCAGAATGCCCAGCACAATCAGCACAGGCGCAACCACTTCACCAATTAACACGCCATAAGCGATAAACCCGGGTAATCCTTTAGCCACCAGCATGCCGCTAATGCCATCCACGCCGCCAATCAGCTTGTGCAACCCGTGAAACAGCATGAGTCCGCCCACCGCCAGTCGCAGTAACAGCTTGCCAAAATCCTCATGCGTTAGCGTTTTATTAACAGCAATTAACAATGATTTAACCATCTGAAATGATTCCTGTTTTTACTTGAAGTTTCATCAGAATATGACGAATTGTTGCACAATGAAAGTAACTATTAATCAGGGGGATTTGACGGGCAGAACGGCCATTTTCTTCTAAGCTTGTAAGCGTTATCACATAACGGAGATGGACACCCATGAAACAGACCGTAGCGGCTTACGTCGCGAAAACGCTGGAACAAGCCGGAGTGAAACGCATTTGGGGCGTGACTGGCGATTCTCTGAACGGGTTAAGCGACAGCCTGAACCGAATGGGCACCATCGAATGGATGCCGACGCGCCATGAAGAGGTCGCCGCGTTCGCCGCTGGCGCGGAAGCACAGTTGACAGGTGAATTAGCCGTTTGCGCCGGATCGTGCGGTCCAGGCAATTTGCATTTGATTAACGGCTTGTTCGACTGCCATCGCAACCACGTTCCGGTGCTGGCCATTGCGGCGCATATTCCGTCGAGCGAAATTGGCAGCGGCTATTTTCAGGAGACGCATCCGCAGGAGCTGTTCCGTGAATGTAGCCACTACTGCGAGCTGGTTTCCACCCCGGAGCAAATCCCGCAGGTGATGGCGATTGCGATGCGCAAAGCGATCCTTAATCGCGGCGTTTCGGTCGTGGTTTTGCCGGGCGATGTGGCCTTGAAAGCCGCGCCAGAAGGAGCGAGCACGCACTGGTATCCCGCGCCGCAGCCGGTTGTCACGCCAGCGGAAGAAGAATTAAAAAAACTGGCGCAGCTCTTACGCTACTCCAGCAACATTGCCCTGATGTGCGGCAGCGGCTGCGCGGGCGCGCATAAAGAGCTGCTGGAATTTGCCGGCAAACTGAAAGCACCGATTGTTCATGCCCTGCGCGGCAAAGAACATGTGGAGTACGATAACCCGTACGACGTGGGAATGACCGGCCTGATCGGTTTTTCCAGCGGCTTCCACACCATGATGAACGCCGACACGCTGGTGCTGCTCGGCACGCAGTTCCCCTATCGCGCGTTCTATCCGACGGACGCGAAAATCATCCAGATCGATATTAATCCCGGCAGCATTGGTTCGCACAGCAAGGTCGATATGGCGCTGATTGGCGATATCAAAGCCACACTCACGGCCCTGCTCCCGCATCTGGAAGAGAAAACCGATCGCAAATTCCTCGACAAAGCGCTCAGTGATTATCGCGACGCACGCAAAGGGCTGGACGACCTCGCTAAACCAAGCGAAAAGGCGATTCATCCGCAGTATCTGGCACAGCAGATCAGCCATTTCGCCGCTGATGACGCCATCTTTACCTGCGATGTGGGCACCCCCACCGTCTGGGCCGCGCGTTATCTGAAAATGAACGGGAAGCGCCGACTCATCGGCTCCTTCAACCACGGTTCAATGGCCAACGCCATGCCGCAAGCGCTGGGCGCAAAAGCCACCGCGCCAGAGCGCCAGGTTGTCGCCATGTGCGGCGACGGCGGATTCAGCATGTTGATGGGCGATTTTTTGTCGGTGGTGCAAATGAAACTGCCGCTGAAAATTGTGGTGTTCAATAACAGCGTGCTGGGATTCGTGGCGATGGAGATGAAGGCCGGTGGCTATCTGACTGACGGCACGGATCTGCACGATACCAACTTTGCAAAAATCGCCGAAGCCTGCGGTATCACGGGCATTCGCGTGGAAAAAGCTGCGGACGTGGACGAAGCACTACAACGCGCATTTTCCATCGACGGCCCGGTGCTGGTGGATGTCGTGGTGGCCAAAGAAGAACTGGCGATCCCGCCGCAAATCAAACTGGAGCAGGCCAAAGGCTTTAGCCTCTATATGCTGCGCGCCATTATTAGCGGTCGCGGTGACGAAGTGATGGAGCTAGCAAAAACCAACTGGCTCAGGTAAAAATATCCTTTTAAAGTCATACGCAAAATCATTCGTGATGCGTCAAGGCGGCGAGCCTGAAAACCCCAGGAACACAGAACGTGACTGGGGTTTGCGGGTGCCGCTAACGCGAAGGCGTGAAAGATGCGTGTATATAAGGATATGCCATGATTGATTTACGCAGTGATACCGTTACCCGTCCGAGTCGCGCCATGCTTGAAGAGATGATGGCCGCGCCGGTCGGGGACGACGTGTACGGTGATGACCCAACGGTCAACGAACTCCAGCGCTACGCCGCAGAATTAAGCGGTAAAGAGGCGGCGCTGTTCCTGCCCACCGGCACGCAGGCCAATCTGGTGGCATTGCTCAGCCATTGCGAGCGCGGCGAAGAGTACATTGTTGGCCAGGGCGCGCATAACTATCTGTACGAAGCGGGTGGCGCAGCGGTGCTCGGCAGCATTCAGCCGCAGCCTATTGACGCCGCGTCTGACGGCTCCCTGCCACTGGATAAAGTCGCGGCCAAAATCAAAGCCGACGATATTCACTTCGCACGGACCAAACTGCTCAGTCTGGAAAATACCCACAACGGGAAAGTGCTTCCGCGCGAATATTTAAAAGCCGCGTGGGAGTTTACCCGCGAGCGCAATCTGGGATTGCACGTCGACGGTGCGCGCATCTTTAACGCCGTGGTGGAGTATGGCTGCGAGCTGAAAGAGATCACCCAATACTGCGATTCGTTCACCATTTGTCTTTCCAAAGGTCTGGGAACGCCGGTCGGCTCGCTGCTGGTGGGCGATGCGGATTACATCAAGCGCGCCAATCGCTGGCGTAAAATGACCGGCGGCGGCATGCGTCAGGCCGGAATTCTGGCCGCGGCCGGATTGTATGCGCTGAAAAACAACGTTGCGCGTCTGAAAGACGATCATGACAATGCCGCGTGGATGGCGACTCAACTGCGTGAAATCGGCGCGGACGTGATGCGTCACGACACCAATATGCTGTTCATTCGCGTGGGTGATGAAAACGCTGCCGCGCTGGGTGAATTCATGAAATCCCGTGGCGTGCTGATCAACGCTTCCCCAGTAGTGCGCCTGGTGATGCATCTCGACGTGAGCCGCGAACAGCTTTCTGACGTGGTCAAACACTGGCAGGCCTTTTTACAGCGCTAAGGAGCACACCGTGCCGCAACGTATTCTGGTGCTCGGCGCCAGTGGCTATATCGGTCAGCATTTGACGTCCGCATTAAGTGAGCAAGGACATCAGGTGCTGGCGGCGGCACGCAACACTGAGCGCCTCCAGAAGCTAAACCTGCCCAACGTCAGCTGTCACAATGTCGATCTCAACTGGCCGAAGGAACTGCCCGTCCTGCTGGAAGGCGTCGATACGCTCTATTATCTGGTGCACAGCATGGGCGAAGGCGGTGATTTTATCGCGCACGAGCGCCAGGTGGCGTTGAACGTACGCGATGCCCTGCTGGAAACCCCCGTTAAGCAGATTATTTTCTTAAGCTCATTGCAGGCGCCTGAAAGCGAGCAGTCCGATCACCTGCGCGCGCGCCAGCTTACGGCGGAAACGCTGCGCAGTGCCGATATTCCGCTCACCGAATTACGTGCCGGGATCATCGTGGGCGCAGGGTCAGCGGCTTTCGAAGTAATGCGCGATATGGTTTACAACCTGCCGATTCTGACGCCGCCGCGCTGGGTGCGCTCCCGCACCACACCGATTGCGCTAGAAAATCTGCTGCATTATCTGATGGAACTGCTGAATCATCCCAGCACGCAACATCGCGTGCTGGAAGCCGCCGGACCGGAAGTGCTGAGCTATCAGGAACAGTTTGAGCATTTTATGAGGGTCAGCGGGCGTCGCCGCTTGCTGGTGCCCATCCCCTTCCCGACCAGTTGGATCTCCGTCTGGTTTTTGAATGTGATTACGTCCGTTCCGCCAACGACGGCCAAAGCGCTGATCCAGGGGCTGAAACACGATCTGCTGGCCGATGACCGCGAATTACGTGCGCTGATCCCACAGGATCTGATTCGTTTCGACGACGCCGTGCGCAACACGTTAAAAGAAGAAGAAAAACTGGTGAACTCCAGCGACTGGGGTTACGACGCGCAGGCCTTTGCACGCTGGCGTCCGGAGTACGGTTATTACGCCAAACAGGCGGGATTCACGGTGAAAACCAGCGCCAGCCTTGAAGCCCTCTGGGAAGTGGTCAATCAAATTGGCGGCAAAGAGCGCTATTTCTTTGGCAATATTCTTTGGCAAACGCGCGGGATGCTGGATCTGCTGGTGGGACACAAGCTGGCTAAAGGCCGTCCAGCACACGCCATGCTCCAGCCTGGTGATACGGTCGATAGCTGGAAAGTAATCATCGTTGAGCCAGAAAAACAGCTGGCGCTGCTGTTCGGCATGAAAGCGCCCGGCCTTGGGCGGTTATGCTTTACGCTGAAAGACAAAGGCGATCACCGTGAACTGGACGTGCGCGCATGGTGGCATCCGCACGGAATGCCGGGGCTTTTTTACTGGCTGTTGATGATCCCGGCGCACCTGTTTATCTTCCGTGGCATGGCAAAACGGATTGCGCATCTTGCAGAACACAAGTCAGAAAAAGTCTGATTAAAACTCTGATTCTTTCACCTTTCCCATTGCATCGTGGCGTGATTCACGGAAGAATGCGCACGAAATTCTTTTCAACACAGTGGATTGATATGAAGGTACTGGTTACCGGCGCCACCAGCGGCTTAGGCCGAAATGCGGTCGAGTTTCTGCGCAACAAAGGCATCAGCGTTAGAGCCACCGGTCGCAACGAAGCGATGGGTAAACTCCTGCAAAAAATGGGGGCTGAATTCATCCAGGCCGACCTGACGGAGCTGGTTTCTTCGCAGGCAAAAGTGATGCTCGCCGGAATCGATACGCTGTGGCACTGCTCCAGTTTTACCTCGCCCTGGGGAACGCAGGAAGCCTTTGACCTCGCGAACGTTCGCGCCACCCGCCGTCTCGGCGAATGGTCTGTCGCGTGGGGGGTGCGTAATTTTATTCATGTCTCCTCGCCGTCGCTCTATTTTGACTATCACCATCATCGCGATATTCAGGAAGATTTCCGCCCGGCGCGGTTCGCCTGCGAATTTGCGCGCAGCAAAGCTGCCAGCGAAGAGGTCATCGATCTGCTGGCGCAGTCAAACCCACATACGCGCTTTACCGTTCTGCGTCCGCAAAGCCTGTTTGGGCCGCACGATAAAGTGTTTATCCCGCGTCTGGCGCAGATGATGCATCACTACGGCAGCGTGCTGTTGCCACGCGGTGGCGATGCGCTGGTGGACATGACCTATTTTGAAAATGCGATTCATGCGATGTGGCTGGCGAGTCAGCCGGAGTGCGATCATCTTGTTTCAGGGCGCGCGTACAACATCACCAACGGCGAACCGCAGAGCCTGCGTAACATCGTGCAGCGTCTGATTAACGAGCTGAATATTCACTGCCGCATTCGTTCTGTGCCGTACCCGATGCTGGACATGATCGCCCGCAGCATGGAGCGTTTTGGCAATAAATCGGCCAAAGAACCCGCACTGACCCATTACGGCGTGTCGAAGCTCAATTTTGATTTTACGCTGAACACCACGCGTGCTGAAAATGAGTTGGGATACAAGCCGATCGTCACGCTGGACGAAGGCATTGTGCGCACGGCGGCGTGGCTGCGCGATCACGGCAAGCTGCACCGCTAACGCGAATTATCCCTGCCCGTACTTTTCTAATAACGCCTCGGCAATCGCCATGGACTGCGCATCCGCAATACCGTTCCAGACCTCGGGACGGTAGTGCATCTGAAACGCCATAATGATCCGTTTCTTCTGTGCCTCAGTGCTATTTTCCGGCACTTCATACCCGTAACGCGCCAGCAGATCGAGCAATGCGTCAGGCTCTACGCTCTGATACGGCGGCTTTCCGTTGAGATAAAACGCGACGCGGGCCGGATCGGGCCATGCGCCAATCCCCTGCTGGGCGAGGGCGTGCCACGGGAATAGCGGGCCGGGATCGTCTTTGCGCTGCGGGGCTATATCAGAATGCGCCACCACATTCTGCGGCTTGATGTCGTACCGGGCGATAATGTCTTTGGCGAGCGGAATGAGCGCGGCGATTTGCGCAGGTTCAAACGGGGTAAAGGTCTTCACGCTACCCGTTTTCTGCCAGCCCCGATTTTCCAGCTCAATGCCAATCGACGTGTCGTTAATACGGTTCGTTCCGCGCCAGAAACTCACGCCCGCATGCCAGGCCAGTTCGCTTTCAGGCACCAGTTGCCAGATGCGTGGTTTACCATCCGGTGCAGGCGGTTTTGCGGGAATAAGATAATGCGAGCTAACGTGTTTATCGGTCAGCGTGGCCAGCGAACTGTCGAAATCATCAGCCGTATAATGGATAACCAGCACTTTGATGCGGGGATACGCTGCCTGCGCCTGATGGCGGGTATCCAGCTCATACGCCCCTTTATCGACGATGCCCTTTTCTCCCGCGCATCCCACCAGCAGCAACGCCAGCAGGGAAAGGGACAGCAAACGTTTCATCGACGCGTTTTCACCGCGGTACCACTGACGCTCACCATCAGCATGCTGGCGTCTTTACCGACCGTTTCATAGTCGATATCAATCCCCACCACCGCGTCAGCGCCCAACGCTTTGGCCTGCTCGCCCAGCTCTTTAAACGCGATTTCGCGCGCCTTGCGTAGCTCTTTTTCATAGGCACCGGAACGTCCACCGACGATATCGCGGATGCCAGCAAAAAAGTCGCGGAAAATATTCGCCCCCAGAATGGCTTCACCCGTCACCACGCCGCAATACTCGACAATCGGTTGTCCTTCCAGCGTAGGGGTTGTTGAAAATTGCATTGTATCTCTCCTTTTTGCCTGTCCTGAACCCGCCGTGTGGCGACAACACGTCGGCAACCCGACGAATGACGGGTATAGCGTTCAATGCCTTAGCGCATCACTTCCCCAGCATTATCGGTTCGTTACGCTATGATTGAAAGGATAGTTAATCATTAAGGAAATCAACATGCGCTATTCTGCTTTGACGCTTTTGGTGCCCTGCGCGCTGCTGCTCAGCGCCTGCACCACGCCTGTTACACCGGCTTTCAAGGATATCGGAACCCGCAGCGGCCCTTGTATTGACGGCGGTCCTGATGTGGTAGCCCAGCAGTTCTACGACTACCGAATTCAGCATCGCAACAACGACATCACCGCCCTGCGCCCGTATCTGAGCGACAACCTGGCGAAACTGCTGAGCGATGCCACCCGCGACCCGCAGCACAACGCGCTGCTTCAGTCCGATCCGTTCTCCAGTCGCACCACGCCGCCTGACAGTGCGAAGGTTGCCAGCGCCTCGACCATCCCAAATACCGACGCGCGAAACATCCCGTTAAGAGTGAAACTGACTCAAGGCGACCAGTCCTGGCAGGACGAAGTGCTGATGATTCGCGAAGGTCAATGCTGGGCAATTGATGACGTCCGCTATATCGGTGGCAGCGTCCACGCCCCGGCTGGCACTCTGCGCCAGTCGATTGAAAATCGCTGAGTAAAAACCGTTACCCCCGTAAAATGTCCGGCATTTCATGAGGAATGCCGACATTTATTCTCGCCCCATTTGCCTTCCGCTATTTTGTGCTATGTTTAGATAGAATTACGGGTTATATTTAACTTTTAACGCATAAATATTGCATAACTATTCTGTCAACGGTACTATCTGCGGCCTCAATTGCTATAGATTGCCTGGATGAGTAAAGACTGCCCCGATGAGTATTCAACTAAACGGCATTAACTGCTTCTACGGCGCACACCAGGCGCTGTTCGACATCACGCTGAACTGCCCCGAGGGCGAAACGCTGGTTTTACTTGGCCCAAGCGGCGCAGGTAAAAGCTCACTGCTGCGCGTCCTCAATCTGCTTGAAATGCCACGTTCCGGCACGCTTGCTATCGCCGGAAATCACTTTGATTTTGCCAAAACGCCGTCTGAGAAAGCGATCCGCGATTTGCGTCAGAACGTCGGCATGGTCTTTCAGCAATATAATCTCTGGCCGCACCTGACCGTACAGCAAAACCTGATTGAAGCGCCCTGCCGCGTGCTGGGTTTAAGCAAAGATCAGGCGCTGGCGCGTGCCGAAAAGTTACTGGAACGTTTGCGCCTGAAACCGTACAGCGACCGCTATCCACTGCATCTTTCCGGTGGTCAACAGCAACGTGTGGCAATTGCCCGTGCGCTGATGATGGAACCCGCTGTACTGCTGTTCGATGAGCCAACCGCCGCGCTGGATCCGGAAATTACCGCCCAGATCGTCAGCATCATCCGCGAACTGGCTGAAACGAATATCACGCAAGTCATCGTGACGCACGAAGTGGAAGTGGCGCGCAAAACCGCCAGCCGCGTGGTGTATATGGAAAACGGTCTTATCGTCGAGCAAGGGGATGCGAGCTGCTTCACCGCTCCGCAAACTGACGCCTTTAAAAACTATTTATCTCACTGATGTGTTAGGGAAAATGATAATGAAAAAAGTATTGATTGCCGCACTGCTTGCTAGCATCAGCCTTTCCGCTACCGCAGCACAGACCATCCGCTTTGCCACTGAAGCCTCGTATCCTCCGTTTGAGTCTATCGATGCGAACAACAAAATTGTCGGCTTTGACGTGGACCTGGCCAACGCGCTGTGTAAAGAGATCGACGCGACCTGCACCTTCGCCAACCAGTCTTTCGATAGCCTGATCCCAAGCCTGAAATTCAAGCGCATCGACGCAGTGATGGCCGGTATGGACATCACCCCGGAGCGTGAAAAACAGGTTCTGTTCTCAACGCCTTACTACGACAACTCCGCCCTGTTCATCGGTCAGAAAGGCAAATTTGCCTCTATTGATCTGCTGAAAGGCAAAAAAGTCGGCGTACAGAACGGCACGACGCACCAGAAATTTATCATGGATAAACATCCGGAAATCACCACCGTGCCTTACGACAGCTACCAGAATGCGAAACTGGATCTGCAAAATGGTCGTATCGACGCGGTCTTTGGTGATACTGCGGTAGTCACCGAATGGCTGAAAGCCAACGATAAGCTGGCGCCAGTCGGCGATAAAGTGACCGATAAAGATTACTTCGGTACGGGTCTGGGCATCGCGGTACGTCAGGGCAACACTGAATTGCAGCAGAAATTCAACGCTGCTCTCGAAAAAGTGAAAAAAGACGGCACCTACGAAACCATCTATGCCAAATGGTTCCAGAAGTAAGATCTGATGAACGAATTTTTTCCTCTAGCAAGCGCCGCCGGGATGACCGTCGGCCTTGCCGTTTGTGCACTCATTATCGGCCTGGCGCTGGCGATGGTCTTTGCGGTGTGGGAGTCAGCGAAATGGCGCCCAATCGCATGGATTGGCTCCGCGCTGGTCACTGTCCTGCGCGGACTACCAGAAATTCTGGTGGTCCTGTTTATCTATTTCGGCTCTTCACAGCTGCTGCTGACGCTGTCTGACGGCTTCACGCTAAACCTGGGTTTTGCCCAGATTCCCGTGCAAATGCAGATCGAGAACTTTGACGTCAGCCCGTTCCTGTGCGGCGTGATCGCGCTTTCTCTGCTCTATTCCGCCTACGCGTCGCAAACGCTACGCGGTGCACTGAAAGCGGTTCCGATTGGGCAGTGGGAATCCGGTCAGGCGTTGGGTTTATCTAAGACGGCGATTTTCTTCCGTCTGGTGATGCCGCAGATGTGGCGTCATGCCCTGCCGGGCCTGGGAAATCAGTGGCTGGTATTGCTGAAAGATACCGCGCTGGTTAGCCTGATAAGCGTGAACGATTTAATGCTACAGACCAAAAGCATTGCCACCCGCACCCAGGAGCCCTTCACCTGGTATATCGTTGCGGCGGCTATCTACCTGGTGATCACGTTGCTGAGTCAGTACGTTCTGAAACGCATTGACCTACGCGCCACGCGCTTTGAACGGAGACCCGGCTGATGCTTGAGTATTTACCTGAGCTGATGAAAGGGCTGCACACCAGCCTGACGCTGACCGTGGCGTCCATCGTGGTGGCTCTGATTCTGGCGCTGATTTTTACCATCGTTCTGACGCTCAAAACGCCGGTGCTGGTGTGGATTGTTCGCGCGTACATCACGCTGTTTACGGGTACGCCGCTGCTGGTGCAGATCTTCCTGATTTACTACGGTCCGGGCCAGTTCCCGACGCTGCAGGAATACCCGGTTATCTGGCATCTGCTGTCTGAACCCTGGCTTTGCGCGTTGATTGCCCTGTCGCTAAACAGTGCGGCGTATACCACACAGCTTTTCTATGGCGCGATCCGCGCCATTCCGGAAGGCCAGTGGCAATCCTGCGGCGCTCTGGGGATGAGCAAGAAAGACACGCTGGCGATCCTGCTGCCGTATGCGTTTAAACGCGCGCTCTCTTCCTATTCCAACGAAGTGGTGCTGGTGTTTAAAAGCACCTCTTTGGCTTACACCATCACATTGATGGAAGTAATGGGTCACGGACAGCTGCTGTACGGTCGCACCTATGACGTCATGGTGTTTGGTGCGGCAGGTCTGGTTTATCTGATTGTGAACGGTCTGCTGACGCTGATGATGCGTCTTATCGAGAACAAAGCGCTGGCCTTTGAGCGCAGGAATTAATCAATAAACTGCATAAACCATGAATTTGAAAGACGGGCAAGTCTAACCACTGCCCGTCTTTTTTTATAAACTCAATAATATTTAATCATTTTTATTGCATACAAATTCAATAAATGGCATTGTTGATTTATGCCGAAGACACGGCGCATAAGACAGATTGACAGACGGGAGCAGTAAAATGAAAAAGTACGTTCTGGCCGCATTACTGGCAACTTTCGCCGCTGGCGCATCAGCCGCAGATAAAATCAGCTTCGGCGTTTCCGCCACCTATCCGCCATTTGAATCGCTGGATGCCAGCAATCAGATCGTGGGTTTTGATATCGACCTGGCGAAAGCGCTGTGCAAACAAATGCAGGCCGACTGCACTTTTACCAACCACGCGTTCGACAGCCTGATCCCGGCGCTGAAATTTAAAAAATACGATGCGGTCATTTCCGGCATGGACATCACGCCAGATCGTAGCAAACAGGTCTCTTTCACCGACCCGTACTACGCTAACTCTGCGGTCGTTATTGCGAAAAAAGACACCTACAAATCCTTCGCCGAGCTGAAAGGCAAACGCATCGGGATGGAAAATGGCACCACGCACCAGAAATATCTGCAGGACCAACATCCTGAAGTCAAAACCGTGGCTTACGATAGCTACCAGAACGCGATTATCGACCTGAAAAATGGCCGTATTGATGGTGTGTTTGGCGATACCGCCGTGGTGAATGAGTGGCTGAAAACCAACCCTCAGTTGGGTAAAGCGACGGAAAAAGTGACCGACGCGCAGTACTTTGGTACAGGCCTTGGCATCGCGGTTCGCCCGGATAACAAAGCCCTACTGGAAAAACTGAACGGCGCGCTGAAAGCGATTAAAGCCGACGGCACTTACCAGAAAATCAGTGACCAGTGGTTCCCACAATAATCACGTCTCGCCGGGCACTCGCCCGGCTTTTTACTACCGATTTACAACGGTACATAAAAGCGGAAACGCGCCCCGCTCGCCGCTTCCATCAGGTTAATCCCGCCGCCATGCAGCTCCAGCATCCTTTTCACGATCAGCAGCCCTAAGCCACCACGATTTTCTCGCGATGCCTGCTGACTCAGCGCAGACGGGCGCTGGAATAGATCGTCCCGTAACGCCGCCGCAATTCCCGGTCCGCTGTCCGTCACTTCTACCTGCAATTGCTGATTTTCCTGCCACACCGCCAGGCGAATATCACCGCCCGCAGGCGTGTGCCGCATGGCGTTATCCAGCAGATTCGTCACCACCCGCTCGATCATCGAGACGTCAGCATTGACCAGCGGCAGCCGCCCAGGCACATCAATATGCAGGCGAAGCTCGCGAGTCTGCGCGGTCAGCTCGAACTTCTGCGCTACGTCGGAAATCAGCTCGCCCATCGCAAAGCGTTCGCGCTGCGGTTTGATGCCGCCATATTCCAGGCGCGCCAGTTCAAACAGCTGCTGCGAAAGATGCCGCACCTTTTGCCCCTGTCGCAGCGCCGTGGCCAGATACTTCTGGCTCTCTTCTGCCGTCAGGGTCGCGGATTTCATCGACAGCGTCTCCAGATACCCCAACAGCGAAGTGAGCGGCGTGCGCAAATCGTGAGAAATATTGGCGATAAACTCCCGGCGCTGGCGGTCACTGTCGGCCAGCTGATCCCACTGGGACGTAATCTTGCGCGCCAGTTCGATAAAGGTGTTGCGCAGCAGCGTCACCTCATCACCCGTGCTGTTTTCGAGCGGCTGGTCTGCAAGCTGTTTAATCGCGCTGATGCTGTCCTGCTCCAGGCCGGAGACTTCTGCCGTCAGTCGCTTGACCGGTTGTGTCACCCAATAGCGCACCAGCAGGCCCGCCAGCAGGCCAAACAGGGCCACCAGCAGCAACGACCACATCGCGGTGCTCCACAGCGTTTTGTGCCAGGCCATGTCCGCGAGCGCGTTAAATTCTTCACCTTGCAGGATGATGTACAAATAGCCGCGAAGCTGGCCGTCCTGACGAAGCGGCGTGGCGCTGAAGACTTTTTGCTTATCGAGACTGCGCGGATCGTCGCCATACACCGGCCACGTTTCGCCGCTAAGGAAATTTTGCAGCGGCGCAATCGCAATGCGTTGCCGCTGAATGTGCCCCGGCGGGGCCGCATCGGCCAGCAGCTCGCCGTCCGGCGAAATCACATACAGCTCAACGCTGGGGTTGAAGGTCATCAGCCGATCGAAAAGCGGTTTAAGACGACTGCGATCGACCTTGCCTTGCGCATCAAGAATCGGCTCGCGCTGGGCAATCTGCTGCGCCAGCCCGCCCGACAGGCGCTGAACCATGGCGTTGCCGTACTGCATGCTGGTGTAGAGCTGCACCACGCAGGCCACGGCCGCGCTAAGCATCAGCAACAGAATAAACAGCAGCGTGAGCCGCTGGCTGAGGCTAAACCGCCGCGTCATAAGTCAACTCCGCAAATTTATAGCCTTTGCCCCAGACGGTACGAATGATTTCCGGCTCGGCGGCGTCTTTTTCTATCTTGATCCGCAGGCGGTTGATATGGGTGTTGACGGTGTGTTCGTAGCCTTCGTGCTGATAGCCCCAGACCTGCTCAAGCAAAGCCAGACGCGAGAAAACCTCGCCGGGATGTCGGGCAAAGAAATACAGCAGCTCAAATTCGCGTGGGGTGAGCACCACCTCTTTCCCGTTCAACTGTACGCTGCGCAAAAGCGGATCCAGCGCCAGGCCGTGTGCATAAATTTGCCCGTTGGTTTGCGCCAACCCCATCGCCTGCTGGCGACGAAACAGCGCTTTAATACGGGCAATCAGCTCCTGCACGGAAAAGGGTTTAGCCAGATAATCATCCGCGCCGGTTTCCAGCCCCGTGATGCGGTCGGTTTCGCTGCTGCGGGCGCTGATAATAATGATGGGCAGATATCGGGTGAGCTGGCGAATGCGACGACAAATCTCCAGCCCGTCAACGTGAGGCAACATCAGATCGAGGATCACCGCATCCCATTGCGCCTGCTCAAGCAGCAGCAACGCTTTGGCACCGTCGACCTCATGGGTGATGACGTAACCTTCGTCTTCAAGATGTAAACGCAGGAGAGACGCGATATCGCCGTCGTCTTCCACCAGCAGAATCTGTTTTGCCGCCGCCATCAGTAAGCCTTTTTCAGTGTTTAACCGTTAAAGCTTACCTGATTTTGAGCGGCAGAAGAGTTCACATTTTGTTTAAGATTTAACGAGCAGCGTCAACACTTCGTAGTGCGCGGTATGCGGGAACATATCGAAAAGCTGCACGCGCTCTACACGGTAGCCCGGCAAATGGCCAAAATCCTTTGCCATGGTCTGAGCGTTACAGCTGGAATAGATGATGAAGTCAGGCGCCATCTGGCTCAGGTAATCGCACAGCGTTTTACCGATGCCCCGACGCGGAGGATTCACCAGCACCAGTTCAGGCACGCGCCCCTGGCCGGTGGCGAACTCAGCAGAATCGAGCGCCTGAAAATGCAGATCGGTTAAGCCTAATTGCGCAGCAGATTGTTTGGCGCAGGCAATGGCCTCTGGTGAAATCTCAATCCCTGTCAGCGTCATCTGCGGCGTAGCACAGTGCAGGCCAAAGCCGCCAACGCCACAGAATAAATCCCACATATGATGGATATTTAGCGCCCGAACCCAGTCGCGCGCTGTGGCATAGAGCTGACTCGCCACCGTCGGGTTGGTCTGGAAGAAACTGTGCGGGCGGATCCACAGCGGGACGTCGTTAAAGCGTTCCGCCAGCGCCTGCTGGTCGGTGAAGAAAACCTCTCTCTCCCCTTCCATAATCGCCATATGCACTGGCTGAATATTCGCCGTGATCACTTTCAGCTGCGGTAACTGCTGCTGTAGCCACGGTAGCGCCGCGCGCAGTTGTTCAAGTTTGGCTTCGGAACGCAGAATAAAGCGCAGCATCATTCCGCCGTCGAGCTGGCTTTCGGTTAACAGCAGGTATTTAAGTTCACCGCGTTTGCGCTCGACGTTATAGGGCGTTAAACCCGCGCGAGCGATAAAGGGTTTCAGCGCCGCGAAGACCGGCTCAAACGAAGCAGGATAGAGCGGACAGTCGGTCAAATCTTCTGGCGTACCGTCGCGATGCAACATCCCCAGCAGCGGTTTTTCGACGCTCCCACTCACCACCATTTTGGCTTTATTGCGAAAGCCCTGCTCCGGCCCGCTGACGGGTGCGCACCACTCCGCCACCGGGTGCGCAGCAAGTAACTGCTGCAAATCGGTCATTTTGGCAGAGAGTTGTTGGGAGACCGGCTGCTCTATCCACTGACAGGAGCGGCAACGACCGGCATCAAAGAGTGCGCACTGCATAGGAAAACCTTAAGAATAACGGGGCTGCGATTATATACACAAAATCATTCAAGTTGTATCAAGGCGGCAAGTCTGAGAATCCCCAGGAGCTTACTCAAGCCAGTGACTGAGGTGAGCATCTGTAGCCAACGCAGCGACAGCGTGAAAGATGACGTGTATATACGTTATTGCAGACGAAAAAACCGTCGACTGGAAGCGGGAACAAAGAGGAGGAAAAGCACCAGCAGATCCGGAAGTTTTTGCAGCATCAGCGAGCGGAAAATGTCCCGTTTCGACTCACCGGCAATACTGAACAGCTCGGGATAACCATAGCCGATCGACGCAGCCCAAAGATAGCCGGTGGCAATCACCTGCGTTAGCAGAAACACCCACCGCGCCCAGTTACGCCCTTTCGCCAGGGAAAAAGCGCAGTAGATCTCAACGAAAACCAGCGCCAGGCTGCCCATAAAAACGAGCGTTAAATTCCACGTTTGCACGCTGCGATGGATAAATTCCCCCACGCCGCGCAGACCCAGCATATTAAACAGCATCACCAAATCCAGACAGCGGATCATGATAATGGCGAGCGCCGCTACCTGCACAAAAGCAGGTACGTTCAGGCGAGCATGTGCTTGTCGCGATTTAGTAAAGAATCCCAATGTTTTTACTTCCCTGAAAAACAGTGCCGCGACACGCGCGGCACTTCATTGAGAATTTTAAATGCTTCAGCCGCGTCTTGCACGCTGGATATCACGCACGCGCTGTTTTTCCGCGCGCGCCATCAGTAACCAGGCGATAAAACCCACCACGCCAACAACACCTAAAATGATTGACGCCAGCGCGTTGATCTCAGGGTTAACCCCCATGCGCACGCTGGAGAAAACCAGCATCGGCAGCGTCGTCGCGCCAGGCCCGGAAACAAAGCTGGCGATCACCAAATCGTCGAGCGACAGCGTGAATGCCAGCAGCCAACCGGAGATCACCGCAGGCATAATCATCGGCAGCGTGATGATGAAAAACACTTTCACCGGCGTGGCACCGAGGTCCATCGCCGCCTCTTCAATCGAATGGTCCAGCTCACGCAGACGCGATGAAATCACCACCGCCACATAGGCTGTGCAGAAAGTGACGTGCGCCAGCCAGATGGTCAACATGCCACGATCCGCCGGCCAGCCAATCGCATGCGCGAGGGCGACAAACAGCAGCAGCAGCGACAAACCGGTAATGACGTCCGGCATAACCAGCGGAGCCGTAATCATAAATGCAAAGCCCGTCGAGCCGCGGAAGCGACCGAATCGCACCATCACCAGCGCGGCAATCGTACCGAGTACGCAGGCCATGGTGGCTGCGCAGGCGGCAATCGTCAGGCTTAACCCCACCGCGCTCATCATGGCGCTATCACGGAACAGTTCGCCGTACCAGCGCGTCGACCAGCCCGCCCAGACGGTCACCAGTTTGGAACTGTTAAACGAGTAGATGACCAGCATCAACATCGGGGCATAAAGGAACGTGAAGCTCAGTACCAGAATCAGAATGCGCCACGGAGAGCGTACGACCGGTAAATTATTCATCCGTTACCTCCCATCTGTTTTTGCTGATGCTTGTGGAACCACATGATTGGCACGATCAGCAACAGCAGCATGACAATCGCGACCGCAGAGGCCACCGGCCAGTCACGGTTGTTAAAGAACTCCTGCCACAGCACGCGACCAATCATGATGCTGTCCGGGCCGCCGAGCAGTTCCGGGATAACAAACTCACCGACCGCCGGGATAAACACCAGCATTGACCCCGCGATAATGCCGCCTTTGGTAAGCGGGACAATCACGTTGAAAAACGTTTTCAGCGGACGGGCACCGAGATCCAGTGAGGCTTCGACCAGCGAGTAATCAATACGCGTCAGCGCCGTATAAATCGGCAGAACCATAAACGGCAGATAGGCGTACACAATGCCGATATACACCGCCAGATTGGTGTGCAATATCGTCAGCGGCTGATCGATAACGCCGAGCCACAGCAAGAAATTATTCAGCACACCGTTGTTTTTCAGGATCCCCATCCATGCGTACACGCGGATCAGAAACGAGGTCCAGGACGGCAGAATCACCAGCAGCAGCAAAATATTGCGCGTCGACGGTTTGCTATGCGCCACCGCCCACGCAAGCGGATAGCCGATCGCCAGACAGCAGATCGTCGACACCGCAGCTATCTGCAATGACTGCAAATAGGCTTCGAAATAGAGCGGATCGTCGGTGAGCTGCAGGTAATTGCCCAAATTCAGCGCGATCGTCAGCGTTCCGTCCGCCCACTCCATCAGATTGGTATACGGCGGGATCGCCCGCGCCATTTCGGCGAGACTGATCTTGAAGACAATCAGGAACGGCAGCAGGAACAGCAGGATCAGCCACACATACGGCATAGCGATCACCAGCTTGCGGCCATGCGCCATCTGCATATGCGTCAGCCATTTCGCGAATCCGCTGGTTTTAGGCTCGCGGACAGGGGGTTCAAGTGTACTCATTGCCGCTCCTTATACCGTCAGCACGACGCAACTGTCCGCGTCCCAGTAAAGACGCACTTCGTCGCCCCACGTAGGCAGCCCTTTTCGGTAACGGTGCTCGTTCTGCAACTGGGCGCTGATCATCTGCCCACTTTTGAGTCGAACGTGATAAATCGAGAGATCGCCAAGGTAAGCAATATGCACCACTTCACCGACGGCGAAGTTGTAACCATCGGCAGGCGATTCCTCGCAGAGCATGATTTTTTCTGGGCGTAGGGCCACGTAAACCGGCACGTTGTCCACGACCGAAGCGTCAGGATCCACTTTAAGCGGATGTACCAGCCCTGGCGCTTCAATCACCAGGCCATCTTCCTGGCGCTCTTTCAGCAGCCCTTCAAACACATTGACCGAGCCGATAAATTCCGCGCTGTAGCGCGTGGTCGGGTGCTCATAAATCTCTTCCGGCTCGCCAATTTGCACGAACTTGCCGCGGTTCATGATCGCGATACGTCCGGCCATGGTCATGGCCTCTTCCTGATCGTGCGTCACCATCACACAGGTCGCGCCCACGCGCTCAAGAATATCCACCACCTCAAGCTGCATGCGGTCGCGCAGCTTTTTATCCAGCGCCCCCATCGGCTCATCGAGCAGCAGCAGTTTTGGCCGTTTTGCCAGGCTACGCGCCAGCGCCACGCGCTGACGCTGACCGCCAGAAAGCTGATGCGGCTTGCGCTTCGCGAATTCCTGCATGTGCACCAGGCTGAGCATTTCGGCCACGCGTGCCGTGATTTCTGCTTTAGGCAGTTTGTCCTGCTTCAGGCCAAACGCGATGTTCTGCTCCACCGTCATGTGCGGGAACAGGGCGTAAGACTGAAACATCATATTGATCGGGCGCTCGTAAGGCGGCACACGGGAGAGATCGACGCCATCCAGCATAATTTGCCCGGCGGTAGGTTGTTCGAAACCGGCCAACATCCGCAACAGCGTCGATTTACCACAGCCAGACGCGCCAAGCAGCGCAAAGATCTCGCCTTTGTAGATGGTGAGGCTGACATCGTCCACGGCATGCTGACCATCAAAGGACTTCGTCAGGTTACGGATTTCAAGAAGCGGGGTCAGCGCTTTACGGGTTTTCGCCTGCGGGCGGGGGGTCGCTTCATTCACGGGGTGCTCTCCGGCATCAATCTAAACTGGTGCAGGCGCACCCTTTCGGTGCGCCTGTTGCCGGGATGTTCTGCACATTCCCGGCCTGGAAAAAGTCGGTGAATGAATTATTTACCGCTTTTCACCTTCGTCCACGCACGGGTACGCACGCGGTCGATTTTCGGGTCTTGTACTTTCAGCGTGAACAGCTTGGCGAACACGTCTGCCGGCGGGAAGATAGCCGGATTGTCACGCACTTCAGCGCTGATCAGCGGCACCGACGCTTTGTTACCGTTGGCGTAGAAGACGTGATCGCTGATATGGGCAATGACTTCCGGACGCAGCAGGTAGTTCAGGAACTGATAGGCTTCATCTTTGTTTTTCGCATCCGCAGGCATTGCGAAGACGTCAAAGAACGCCAGCGCACCCTCTTTCGGGATCGTATACGTCACGTTCACGCCATTCTTCGCTTCTTTCGCACGGTTAGCCGCTTGCCATACGTCACCCGCCCAGCCGATAGCGACGCAGATATCGCCGTTAGCAAGATCGTTAATGTACTGAGAAGAGTGGAAGTAGCGAATGTTTGGACGCAGCTTCAGCAGCAGGTCGGTAGCCGGCCCGGTGTAGTCATCTGCTTTGGTGCTGTTCGGATCTTTGCCGAGGTAATTCAGCACGGTGGCAAAAATCTCTTCAGGCGCATCCAGGAATGAGACGCCGCAGCTTTTCAGTTTTGCCAGGTTTTCCGGTTTCAGCACCATATCCCAGCTGTCCAGCGGTACGTCGGTTCCCAGCGCTTTTTTGACTTTATCAACGTTGTAGCCAATCCCGGTTGTCGCCCACAAATACGGTAAAGCGTACTTGTTGTCCGGATCGTGCTTCGCGACCATCTTCAGCACTTCAGGATCGAGGTTTTTCCAGTTCGGCATCTTGCTTTTGTCCAGCGGCTGGAAAACACCGGCCGCCAGCTGGCGCTCGAGGAAACTGGCCGATGGAACCACCAAGTCAAAGCCGGTGCTACCCGCCATCAGTTTGCCTTCCAGCACTTCGTTGGAATCAAAGACGTCATAAACCACTTTAATCCCGGTCTCTTTTTCGAAATTCGCCACCGTATCCGGCGCGATATAATCAGACCAGTTATAAATGTGCAGCGTTTTTTGTTCCGCAGCGAGCGTACCGGCAGAGACAGCCATCAGAGCGCCCGCAACCAGACCCGATAACCATTTTTTATTAAAGGCGACCATATCGTTATTCCTTATGAAAGCTCGTTAACTGTTGTTAACAAACGAACTAAAAGCATGCATTGGGGGATATGCAAGAATCGTGCATATTTTGTCGCTCTGCCTGACGCAAAAGAAAAAACCTTCTGGCAGTTTTCGCTCGATTTTTTAAGCTCCGCAAGAATAACTGTAGCCTGTGCCCCAGGCTATAGCCCAGATTAAAAAGCGGTTTTTATCAATTTTTTATGCAGAAAGGGTCTATGTGATAAGCCGAACTGGCCCGGAGACAGGTGAAATATTCTTTAAAGGAAGGTTAAAAGCAGCAGAAAAAAGGGTGTTATGCAGCCGCTGCGGTAGCGACTGCGTGAGTATCATTGTGTTTTAGTGCAGAAAGGGGTCGCGTGACTCGTTATTCTCGATTTCTTCATCTTCAGGCGTAAACAGCAGATGATGCGCGCTGGCCTCTAACATTACCATCGAGATTTGCTCTTCGCTCTGGCGCATAAACCAGGCGAACTGCTGAAATGACAGCCCCGCTCCGGCGCAGAAAGACTGGCAAACCACCAATTTTGGCAGATTATCATCCTGAATATCGAGAAATGCTTTTACGGTCAAAGAACCGGCATTGATCGCCGATAAATCAGAGGCCAGGGCCAGCAGTGCCGACGGTTTTACTTCAGCCAGCGCCGAGAAGAGAATCACGTCGTTGATCAGGTCGATTTTGGCGTCAAAAATGCCGTCGAAATTTTGCATGTGCGGCAGGTGCAACGCCTGACAGGAATCACACTCAAAGTAAGTGATACCCGCATCGTCGAGCCAGTGACGTAACGTATCCAGAGTTGGAACGACCTGTAAATCCATAGCAGTGCAGCCTCTTAATAAAAAACTTTGCTTAGAGTACGCAAAAAGCGCGTTCCTAACCACCCGTTTTAAGGTAATAGCCCGGCGTGGCGTGGCGCTCAATCCATGAGATCATTTTACCCGCAATATCGACGCCCGTGGTTTTCTCGATCCCTTCAAGGCCCGGCGAGGCATTCACTTCCATCACCAGAGGCCCGCGGTTCGCGCGCAAAATATCCACGCCCGCGATATCCAGTCCAAGGGTTTGCGCCGCTGTGATGGCGATTTCACGTTCGCGCTCGGTGATGTCCGCGATTCGCGCCACACCGCCTCGGTGCAAATTAGAGCGGAAATCCCCGTCTTTCGCCTGGCGTTCAATCGCCGCCACCACTTCATTACCGACGACCAGGCAGCGAATGTCGCGCCCTTTCGCCTCTTCGATATATTCCTGCACCAGAATATGCGCGTTCAGGCCGCGAAACGCGTCAATCACACTCTCGGCCGCCTGACGCGTTTCGGCCAGCACCACACCAATGCCCTGAGTCCCTTCAACCAGCTTCACCACCAGCGGCGCGCCGCCGACCATCGCAATTAAATCGCTGGTGTCGTCGGGCGAATGGGCAATGCCGGTCATCGGTAAATCGATGCCCTGTCTCGCGAGTAGCTGTAGGGAGCGCAGTTTGTCGCGCGCGCGGGTGATGGCAACGGATTCATTCAGGGGGTAACTGCCGAGCATCTCGAACTGACGCAAAGCGGCGGTGCCATAGAAGGTCATTTGCGAACCGATGCGCGGGATCACCGCGTCAAAGTGCGGTAAATGACGACCTTTATAATGAATAGAAGACGCCGCCGGGCTGATGTTCATATAGCACGACAGCGGATCGAGGATCTCAACCACATGGCCACGCTTATTCGCCGCGTCAAGCAGGCGCTTACAAGAATAGAGCGTTCCATCCCGGGACAAAATGGCAATTTTCACCCTGCACCTCTCCAAAATCTCAATAAGAGCCTGCGTATCATATACGCAGCCAGGCGCAGGATAAATGCGCTATCGCACGGCCCAGCCCTGTTTATGCAAATACTCGAGAATAAACGGACGGTTTTCTTTAATGATGGTGCGACGAATATGATCGCTCCAGGTGTCGCGGCGATTATTGCTGTCGCGCGTCAGATAATAGTTGGCCAAATCTTCGTCGTACTGCGCCAGTACGTCAGCATCCACGGGCTGATAGTGATTTTCATGCATCAGCATCGCGGCAGGGATGCGCGGCTTCACATCCGGATTATCCGCGGGCCAGCCAAGGCACAGGCCAAACAGCGGTAAGACATGTTTTGGCAGTTGCAGGAGTTCCGTCACACTTTCAATGTTGTTGCGAATGCCACCGATATACACGCCACCTAAACCCAGCGATTCGGCGGCTGTCAGCGCGTTTTGCGCCATCATTGCGGTATCCACGACTCCCAGCAGAAGCTGTTCTGCCAACCCCAGCTGCGCATCCGGGCAAATTTGCAGATGGCGATTAAAGTCTGCGCAGAACACCCAAAACTCAGCCGCCTGTCCGACATGCTTTTGCCCGCCCGTGAGCGTCACCAGTTGTTCGCGCATGGCCGGATCGGTAATGCGGATAATCGAGGTGCACTGCAAAAAACTGGAGCTGGACGTCCCCTGTGCACTCGCGATAATCGCCTCCCGCTGGGCATCCGTAATCGGTTTGTCGGTGTAATGGCGGATAGAACGGTGGGAACGGATCACATCAATCGTCGGGGTCATTGGGTCTCTCTTTTCTCTCTCTTTACGCGGTTTCCAGCCAGTATAGGCAAAGATGGCGGACGTGTAATTGGCGAAATATAGCCTGAAGGTATCAAAGCGACAGGTGAAACCTGCTTTTCATGAGGGTAGGTTATCGTGCACTATAAGCGTCATTCGCCGTCGGGCTTACGTTTTAGGAGAGAGATATGTTTGCAGTGATTTTTGGACGTCCGGGTTGCCCTTACTGCGTGCGCGCTAAAGAACTGGCAGAAAAACTGACCGCTGAGCGTGATGACTTTAACTTCCGCTACGTCGATATCCACGCGGAAGGCATCAGCAAATCTGACCTCGAAAAAACCGTGGGTAAACCGGTTGAAACCGTACCGCAGATTTTCCTCGATCAGACGCACATTGGTGGTTTCACTGATTTCGAAGCCTATGCGAAAGAGAATCTGGGTCTTTTTGCTGCCCAGTAACGTGTGAAGCGCCCTCTCTGGAGGGCGTTTTTATTTGTGACGCAGACGCCGAATCAAACTGCGCGCAAAGAGAAAACACAACGCGCCCAGCGCACACCAGAATATCCCGCTCATCAGCCACGCCAGTTCCTGCCACAGCGAACGCGACGGCACAAACACCCAACGCATCACCACCAGGCACAGCGGTGCCGCCAGGATCGCGCCAATCAGCGGTTTGAATACCTCTTCACCGCGCGTCAGAAAACTGGCCGCCATCCCAGGGAGAATGAAAAACAATAACCCCAGCTCAGGATGACCTGAAGACCGAAATGCGCCCTTCACATTCGCTAAAACAAGGCAAACCGCGGTAAACAACAAGAAACAGCAGGCGACCCCCGCCCAGTTCCGTTTTATGTTCAAAAATCCTCCTGACTTCATCTCTATCGAATACACATTCGTCCAGCGGACGCCCAGTCAGATAAAGCAACGTGGCACTCCTTGCCAAAGCCCATAGGTGATATGCGATCTTTACTGGCTCTGAATATCCAATGCGATTAGACTATCGGCCAGTTATTGTTCTGCGGATATATTCTCAGTGTGTGGAAAGTGTATTTTTCAGCTCGCACACGGGACAAAACAGTAGCCTAAATAACCCTTCCTTTCAACAGCTTAACGGTAAACAAGAAGTTAGCCTCCGTGAATATAAACGTCGCAGATTTGTTAAACGGGAATTACATCCTGTTATTATTTGTTGTACTGGCATTGGGTCTGTGTCTGGGAAAATTACGCCTGGGTTCAGTTCAACTTGGTAATTCCATTGGCGTTTTAGTCGTCTCATTATTATTAGGCCAACAACATTTCAGCATTAACACCGACGCGCTAAATCTTGGATTTATGCTGTTTATTTTTTGCGTCGGCGTGGAAGCTGGACCGAACTTTTTTTCAATTTTCTTTCGCGACGGCAAAAATTATCTGATGCTGGCGCTGGTGATGGTCGGTAGCGCACTGATTATCGCGTTAGGGTTGGGCAAACTGTTTGGCTGGGATATTGGGTTAACCGCAGGCATGCTGGCAGGGTCGATGACCTCGACGCCCGTTCTCGTCGGTGCTGGCGACACCTTGCGCCATTCGGGGATGGAAGGGAGCCAACTTTCCGTTGCGCTCGATCATCTGAGTTTAGGCTATGCCCTGACCTATCTGATCGGTCTGGTCAGCCTGATTGTCGCCGCACGCTATTTGCCAAAATTACAGCATCAGGATTTGCAGACCAGCGCCCAACAAATCGCCCGTGAACGCGGCCTGGATACCGACACCAAACGCAAAGTCTACTTACCGGTGATTCGCGCCTATCGCGTGGGCCCGGAGCTGGTTGCCTGGGCCGACGGTAAAAATTTGCGCGAGCTGGGGATCTATCGCCAGACCGGCTGTTACATCGAACGCATTCGCCGCAACGGCATTCTGGCGAACCCGGACGGCGACGCGGTGTTGCAGATGGGCGATGATATCGCGCTGGTGGGTTATCCCGATGCGCATGCCCGTCTCGACCCCAGCTTCCGTAACGGCAAAGAGGTGTTTGACCGCGATCTGCTCGACATGCGCATCGTCACCGAAGAAATTGTGGTCAAAAACCACAACGCCGTGGGCCGCCGCCTGGCGCAACTCAAGCTGACCGATCACGGTTGCTTCTTAAACCGCGTGATCCGCAGCCAGATTGAAATGCCAATCGACGACAATGTGGTTCTCAATAAAGGTGACGTCCTGCAGGTGAGCGGCGACGCGCGCCGTGTGAAAACCGTTGCCGACCGCATCGGCTTTATCTCCATCCACAGCCAGGTGACCGATCTGCTGGCGTTCTGCGCCTTCTTTATTGTCGGTCTGATGATTGGGATGATCACGTTCCAGTTCAGCAACTTCAGCTTCGGCGTCGGCAACGCTGCAGGCCTCTTATTCGCCGGGATTATGCTTGGCTTCCTGCGTGCTAACCATCCCACCTTCGGCTATATCCCGCAGGGCGCGCTAAATATGGTGAAAGAGTTTGGCCTGATGGTCTTTATGGCGGGCGTCGGTTTAAGCGCGGGCAGCGGTATTGGGCACAGTCTCGGTGCCGTCGGCTGGCAGATGCTGGTCGCCGGTTTGATTGTCAGCCTGCTGCCGGTGGTGATCTGTTTCCTGTTCGGCGCTTATGTCCTGCGCATGAACCGCGCGATGTTATTTGGCGCCATGATGGGTGCCCGCACCTGCGCCCCGGCGATGGAAATCATCAGCGATACTGCGCGCAGTAACATACCCGCGTTGGGCTACGCGGGCACATACGCCATTGCTAACGTGCTGCTCACACTGGCCGGTACGCTGATCATCATCATCTGGCCGGGACTCGGATAACTCTCAAGTTTGCGTATTGATAAAATTATTTTGGCTATGC
The DNA here is from genome assembly GCF_000016325.1 of Enterobacter sp. 638. Lineage (NCBI taxonomy): Bacteria > Pseudomonadati > Pseudomonadota > Gammaproteobacteria > Enterobacterales > Enterobacteriaceae > Enterobacter > Enterobacter sp. 638. The sequence goes on along the minus strand of NC_009436.1, from coordinate 1,492,530 downwards.
GCAGAACTTTTGCGAAGGAAGGCAGTCATAATTAGTGCCACTGCTTTTCTTTGATGTCCCCCATTTTGTGGAGCCCATCAACCCCGCCATTTTGGTTCAAGGTTGATGGGTTTTTTGTTGCCTGAAATTCAGGCCTCGCTAAATCAATCACTTACAACATATCTTTCACTTACATGGCGACAAAGTGGCGGCAGGCAAAATTTTTTTCTACCAGCGTTCATTGCTGTGGCTTTCAAAACTCACGCTGTTGGCATAGCAAAAACCATCAATATCAGGGAAAAGTGTAAATTGCCTGATATCAAAAACACTCTCCAGCAAGACCAAACATTTCTTTTTCAGTTCAGGCGTAATGGCAATCATATTTAGATGGTTTGGATTCTCACATAAAACCAGGCTGCCAGTCCTTTCATCTGCGACTCTGCTATACAGAAATTGTGCACTCTGAGCTGCGATCCTTCTTGTCACTACAGGAGGTTGCCAGAGTCTTGGGAAATTATCTAATTCGTCATCAGCTTTGGGATCTCCTGATCCAAATAGCTCATTATATGTTCGAAGTTCAGGCCTTCCTTCAAAACCGCTGACACCAGCCCAGTACATACCGAATAGCAATCCTGTTTTGTCACTTTCGGAATTACAAGCAAACCACAGAGCTACAAGCATGTTTCTTGAAAAATCCACCAGTCGCGTTGCTGCGCCATGATGTTGTAGCTTTGCCAAAAGTTCAAAGTCAGCCAGCGTACGCCCATTTTCGTGGTGGTAGCCCTGGTGTTTTGCGTTTAGTAAGAGTTCCCTTTCGTAATCACGCATAGTCATTTCTGAAGGGGGGAAGGTTTTATCTTTCTCTAATCGTCTGTAAGCCGAACTATGAATTGGCCACGCAACATTGCCCTGCCCCCTCCATAGGTAGATGTTTTTTGTTTCGCATTCACCTATTGAAGCAAGTTCGATAATTTGCCAAAACTCATCTGGTGCTACGACAGGGCCAAATAATTCGGTTTCAAATATTTTCACTCGTACCAATCACTCCCTTGCCCTTGATTAATCCAGCGCGCTAAATTTAGGCACTTAGAATACAACAGGCAATAAAAAACCCGCCAGCGGCGGGTCAATATCAGTAAGCTAATTGCTCCTGCATTCCTTTCGGATGAGGTGGAGCGGCGCTGATTTTTTGCGGACGGCAAACTGAACGGACAAACGTTTCATGCGTCACGAACGTATGCCCGCATTCGATGTTAGTGCACTGGTTGTATCGTTCTTTGGTTTCGCTGGAAACCTGAAAGCTGCTGCGTGTATGTGCAGCCTGGCCGCACATCGGACAATTCATCATTTCGTTTAGCCCTCACTCTTAACCAGTTCGCAATAATGATACATTATTGTTCTCAATTTGGAACTAATCATTCATTTTCGAACTCATCAATTTTCACTTCGAGATCCAGACTGGTCGTAAATCCACTGTCCGGGTTGACCGTATGCGTCAGCGTGGTGATGGTCCACTCCGCATCATCAATCGGCTGCTTGAAGCCGCTGACCTTCACCGGCATTTCGGTGTAGAGATCTGCCCGCCCTTCTGCGAGCTGCAGGGAGAACGACGCCACCCCGCGCTGCAGGCGCTCCCACTGCATCTTTGCCGCCCGCTCTGCATTGCCCCGGTTGGCATAGGTCCGGTTTAGCACCAGCACGTTTTCGTCCGTTCCCACCAGGTAGTCACCCTGCTTTTCTTCCGGCGCTTTGGGTGCAGCGGTTTTATTGCGCCGTCGCTTCACCTTCGTCGTCTCTTTCTTCTTCGGCTCACGGGTATGCAGCCAGCTGGCAATCACGCCGGTATACGCGCCACGATCAGCCAGGGTAAACCGATGACCGTCGCCAGCTTTACGTGTAATGGTGATAACCGGCAGACGTTTGCCGCTGGCCGTTCTGCCCTGCCCCTGGCGGATAAACAGTAGATTTCCGTCCTTTACCGAAGCAATCGCACCGTACTGGCGCGCCAGCTTCATCAAAAAACTCGCGTCGCTCTCGTTGGTCTGGTCCAGATGGTCCAGCGCCTTTTCCGTCAGGTCTGTGCCCAGCGCCAGTTTCAGGTTGTGGCGGGCAGCAATCTCTTTCACCACCTCGCCCACGGTAGTCTGATGCCAGGACTTTTCACGCCGGGTGTTCAGGGTTTCACGAAAATCAGCACTGCGCGCACGAATGGTCAGCCGATCAGGCGCGCCGGAGTGCTCAATCTCATCCACGGTAAATCCCCCTTTCGGGAACAGCGGCTGGCCTTTCCAGCCCAGCGCCAGATGGATCACCGCGCCCCGACGCGGCAGGACAATCATTCCGTCCGCATCGTCCAGCTCCAGATCAAGCTGGTCTGCCTCAAAGCCCCGGTTGTCGGTCAGCGTCAGGCTCATCAGGCGCGCGTCCATCACCGTTGACACGTCTTTGCCTTCGATGGTGATGCTGAACGCCGGGCTTTTGCTGGTCAGGTTCATGAGACTGGAACTCAGATTCATGACAGCAATCCTCCCGCCATATTTTTCACTTCGCCAGTCGCAGACGCCGCCGTGTCCTGCAGGTTACTGAGCTGATCGCTCAGGCTGCCGAACATCTCAGACAGCGACTCGTCCACCCGTTTCAGGGTCAGCGTAAACTCAATCCGCCTGGGCATTCCGCTTTCGAAAAACTCCGTTTTGGCCTGACTCAGACTCTCGATCACAAACATGCCATAGATAGTCCCGCTGCCCTCAATCAGCGGCCACGCTTTGCCCAGCTCCGCCATCTGCTCCAGTGCCAGCAGAGACAGCCTGCCGCCGGTGACTTCCGGCAGCAGCACGCCGGAAAGCGTCAGGGAATCGTTATCCGGGCCAAGAAACTGCGTGGACGGGCGGCGGTTCACCCGGTTGTTGGCCGCGTGCCGCCAGTTGCGCTGGTACTGCAGCTCCTGATACGGCACGGTGCGCAGCATAAACACGTATAACCCCAGCACCATCATCATGATTCGTATCCCCCCTGATCGCTGAAACTGCTGCGGGCCTTCGCCCTGGCCCGGCGCTCACGCTCATCGAGCTGGCGCGCCACTTCGCGGGCAATATCCTGCGCGCTTTGCCCTGGCTGGGCGGTGATATGAATGGGCGCGTTAATCTCATAGCGGATAATTGCTGGCTGGCTGTCGGCCTTCGCGGGCTGCGCCTGATATGCCCTGACCGGCAGGCTGAACGGATGCAGCGGTGCTGCTTCTGCAGGTGTAGACGCCACTCCCATCACGCCAGCCACCACGGACGCCAGTGCTGCAGTGCGTCGCCTGCTGGTCACATTCGCCGGACCGTTCACAATTTCCGGGCCATTCTCGCCCACGATGCCAAACTGCCCGCGCGGAATCGCCCCGCCGCTGTCGTACATCCCCGCAAAACTGCCGCCCGGCGGTATCGCACGCGGTGTGGCCGCCCCGACAATCTGCACCTGCGGTGTCGTTGTGGTGTTGCCGGTCATCCAGTCAGGCAAGTAATCCGTGACCGACGCCAGTTTGCTTTTGAGCGCCTCCCACTTTTCATTGATGCCGTCGAGCACGTTGTCGATAATCGCGCTCCCCATGGCTTTGAATTTCTCCGGCAGCGCGGCAATATCACTGAGGATTTCCGTCCATTTCTGGCTGATGGTCTGTCTGACCGTGGCCCACGCTGCCGAGACGCCATTGCTTACCGCATCCCACAGCGCCCTGAATTTCGGCCCCAGCGTCTCCCAGTTCTGCCAGATGTAAATCGCCCCCATGGCAATCAGGCTGATCACCGCCAGAATAGGGTTCGCCATCATCAGGCGGCCCAGCCACACAACACTTTTCCCGGCACCACTGATGGCGCTGCTAATCAGGCCGAACGCACCGCCGCCTTTAATGCCTAGAATGGAAAACTGCAGGCGCATCAGTGCCAGCGGGCCGAGCAACGCGGCCACCGCCAGCATGATCGTCCCGAGCACCACCATAAGCGCGGCAAACGCTGCCCCCACTTTCAGCAGGCCGCCCGCCAGGCGAGGGTTTTCTTCCACCCAGCGCCGGAACGTACCGGTGACCTCTTTCACCGTGTTCATGATGGACAGCAGCGGCTCGCGCAGCGTTTCGCCCAGGCTGCTGAAGGCGTTCTGCGCCCCTGTCTTGACCAGTAACCACTGCGCGGAAAGTGAATCCTTGTTGATGTCGGACTCTTTTTGCATGGAGCCGTTCGCATCCCCGCCGGACGTGAGTCTGAGCTGGCGCTGCAGCTCCGGCAGGTTGTTAGCGAGCTTCGCCGCGTCATCGCCAAACTCTTTGCCAAACAGCATCGTCATGGCGGACAGGCGTTTGTCCTGCGGCAGGCGGTTGACCTTCTCCAGCACGCGCTGGATGGTGCCGATGGCGTCCGTGGTCATCTGCTTTTCAATCTCTGCCGGATTGAGTTTCAGCAGGTCCATGCCTGCAAAGAAGCGCTTGCTCTGCATAGTGGCAATCGACAGCTCACGCACCATGGCGTTTGACGCGCTGGCGGCAATTTCTGGCGCAGCGCCCAGCGACAGGAACGTGGAGCCGAGCGCGGCGGCCTTGCGATAGTCCAGACGGTCAGCCACGCCCCCCATGCGCTGTAACACATCGATAATGTCCGCGCCTTTTGACATAGCGTTATCGTCCAGGTAGTTCAGCGCATCCCGGCCTGCTGTGTCCGGACGGGCAGTATCGCCAGATTGTCACCGTGGAAGATGCGGTGCGCGGCGGATGTAACCTGTTTGATATCGACCAGCTGCGCATGGAGTACAGCCCGGACGAGTACCAGAACCTGCTGATGTGCGAGTTTATCGACGATCTGGCGTCCGTGTTTCCGCTCAGCGAGCTGCAGGTGTGCATGGTGGACAGCTGGGAGGTCTGGTCTGATTTTCACGCGCTGGCGCTGCGCCCGTTTGGCTGGCGCGAAGTGTGGATCGGCTACGACCCGGCGAAAGGCACGCAGAACGGCGACAGCGCCGGTTGCGTGGTCATGGCCCCGCCGACGGTGCCGGGCGGCAAGTTCCGCATTCTGGAGCGTCACCAGTGGCGCGGGATGGACTTCCGCGCCCAGGCAGACGCCATCAAAAAGCTGACACAGCAGTACAACGTGACCTATATCGGCATCGACTCCACCGGCGTCGGCCACGGCGTGTACGAGAACGTGAAGGCGTTCTTTCCTGCCGTCCGTGAGTTTGTTTACAACCCCAACGTCAAAAACGCCCTTGTACTCAAGGCCTACGACATTATCAGCCACCGCCGTCTGGAGTTTGACGCCGGGCACACCGATATCGCGCAGTCCTTTATGGCAATCCGCCGCGCCACCACCGCCAGCGGCAACCGCCCGACCTACGAAGCCAGCCGCAGTGAAGAAGCCAGCCACGCCGATCTGGCGTGGGCAACGATGCACGCGCTGTTTAACGAACCGCTGCAGGGCGAATCCGCCAATACCAGCAACATTGTGGAGATTTTTTGATGGGCAAGAGTAAGAAAAACCGCGCTGCAGCCGCGCATAATGTTCTGCACAGCGGCGCAACCAGAGCAGAAGCCTTCAGCTTTGGCGACCCTATACCAGTGCTGGACCGCCGCGAGCTGCTGGATTACGTGGAGTGCGTACAGATGGATCGCTGGTATGAGCCGCCGGTGAGTTTTGACGGGCTGGCGCGCACCTACCGCGCGGCCGTGCATCACAGCTCACCGATTGCTGTGAAGCGCAACATTCTGACCAGCACCTTTATCCCGCATCCGCTGCTGAGCCAGCAGGCATTCAGCCGCTTTGTGCAGGACTATCTGGTGTTTGGTAACGCCTATCTGGAGAAGCGCACCAACCGGCTCGGCGGCATTCTGTCGCTGGAGCCGTCACTGGCGAAATACACCCGTCGCGGTGTGGATCTGGATACCTACTGGTTTGTTCAGTACGGCATGACCACGCAGCCGTATGAGTTCACCAGAGGCAGCATCTTTCACCTGATGGAGCCGGATTTAAACCAGGAGATTTACGGTCTGCCGGAATACCTGTCCGCCATTCCTTCCGCACTGCTAAATGAATCCGCCACCCTGTTCCGCCGCAAGTATTACATCAACGGCAGCCATGCGGGGTTCATCATGTACATGACCGACGCCGCGCAGAACCAGGAGGACGTGAACAACATCCGCCAGGCCATGAAAAGCGCCAAAGGGCCGGGCAACTTCCGCAACCTGTTTATGTACTCACCTAACGGGAAAAAGGACGGGATTCAGATCATCCCGCTGTCAGAGGTCGCGGCAAAAGATGAGTTTCTGAACATCAAGAATGTGAGCCGGGATGACATGATGGCAGCGCACCGCGTTCCGCCGCAAATGATGGGGATCATGCCGAGTAATGTTGGGGGGTTTGGGGATGTTGAGAAGGCGAGTATGGTCTTTGTTAAGAATGAATTAATTCCACTTCAAAAAAGAATAGAAGAAACCAATGATTGGTTAGGAATCCAAGTAGTTAAATTCAAAGATTACAATTTTAAAGAATGAGGTGGCATACGCCACCTACTTATTAGTAAATCTGTAATCTTGGGCAGGCGTTATACACTGTGAGAAGACTGGTTTGAGCTTGTTTCTGGCCATAACATAATAAGCCCTTTTCTCTTTATTCTTTATACATGTCAGCATGGCATGAGCATCATTACCATCAACAGGAGCATACTTAGTTACAAATAACACCTGCCCATCACCATCATCAATAATGGTGGAGATATTTGGATGTTCCGCCTCTGAAAAGTACACGTCTTTCCGAGTTAGATCATCTAGGCCATGTTTATCTTGCGCCTTACCTTTTTGAACATTAACCCTCTGCAAAACAACAAGTTCGCTTGCCAAACGTTTAATATCCAAGCTCAGGCCTCGCTCTTTTAGGTCTGAAGTCGGTATAGCATTGTTATCCAATACATCTAGCTCTCTGTTATAGTGCTCAGAATCAAAAAGCGTTCTTATGAGAATATCCTCATTAAGAAGATCTTTAACTTTATGAGTCTGACCGTTATCGCCATGATAAAAGCGCCAGCATTTTCTGAGAAAAGCCTTTATCGATGGAAACATCATCATATTCCTCTTCCCCATTGAGTTTGTTTTTATAATAGTAAGAATATGCACCCTCACCAAAGAAAGCCATATCAATTAAATAGCCATCAGTATTCCAATAGAAATTAATTTCTCCATCTGCCACGGCACGTATCTTAGGCACAGTTAAAGCATTTTTTTCTATTATTTCCATCAAAATATATTTGGCTTCATTGATTGCCTCAGTGTTAGGAGCAACTGAATCTGGTCCTAACCAACCATCCACCAATAATCCAATCCTATCTAATTGATTGATTAGACTTGATTTAAACCCTGAGACAAATTGCCTATCACTCAATAACTTGGCAAACAAATCTTTATATAAAAACTCAAAGGAAAAATTATTAACTTTAACATGGCTAATAAAACTACTAGTTGTGTCGAGGCGTTCTCTTATTATTTTGGTCTCCGCTTTAGATTCAGCGAAATGCTCGACCTCAGAAACGGCACAAAAAATATCTAACCCAACGGTTAGGCCACGTACATATGACCGTGTACCTTCAGTTGAATTTGAAATGCCAAATGAGGCCCCTCGACCTGACTCGAAAGAAGTTGGAAGTATATTTACACAACTAGTCATATTCCGCCCCCAATAGTTCTAGCCCCTCATCTGTTAAGAAAGAAAAGAAATATTCCTTTGTAATATTATGTAGATCCTCTAACCCACCAGATAGTTCTCTTTCAAAATACTTTAAATCTCTTGTAGTTACATTTCTAATACAATCTACATCGATAAGAAAACCTTCTCTGCTTCTAAGCGAAGAATTAGCAAATTCAGCCTTAGCACCTCCGGCCATTTGTATAACTACTACACTATCAACTGTATGTATTTCTGTTCTTGCCTGGGATGTATTAAAATCTAACTTACATGCTCCCATAGAAAAGTTTACATTTAGCATTTTATCAAGTGAAACACCACTTTCAGACTCAATAATGTCAATGTATTTTAATGAAAATCTAATAATATTATTTATTAGAGAGTAACTCATAACATTTTCATAGATATCAATTATAACGGATTTAAATTTATCCCATCCATCATAAGGTACGTTATATATAACCTGTAATACTTTATCACCAATATGAACTTGATATTTTTCCGTTTCCAATACCACTAATGGGGCGTAAATAAAATTAGGATCACTATTCCGAATGCTTTCCGGAATTTCGGAAACAGGAGTTTTAGTAATAGAAGCACCTGGCAGATGCTTAAACAGTAAGCCAGGCAAAATGTTTGAAAGTGGAACTAAACTTTCAAACCTCATTTCAAATATAACACCTACTAACAGATCTTTCCTTAGACGTGTAGGAAGTTTTCTTGTCATTTCATCCTCACCAAAACATACGTTATAGAGTTAATATAACAAGCCTTTATGTTATATCAACTGTAGCAAAGCGCTCTTACGATCATTTTAACATTTTATTCTGATAAAGCCACAGCGCGCGCTCGTATCCCCGCCACGCCTGCCCGCTTTGGGTAGTGGTTTTCATGCAGGTGCATGACGGGCCGGAAAGCGCGCCAGTTCTGGCGGCTCCGACCCGTTGCGATCCTATTTAGATCATGCGAATCCATGCACCATAGACATGCGCAGCATCGTCATGCCGTTGAATGCCGTACGGGAGGGAGTTTCCCACGGAGCAAAATCACTAATGCGTGCTTTCATCTTGCCTTACTCCGTATTCATTTAGCCTGGTAACCAGATCGCTCGTCAGCTCCGACAGCCACGAAATCGCAACCTCCTTGTCGTCATCGCTACAATCTGAGCTGGCGACCAGCCGGGCCATAAGTTCTATCCGCTGCAATGCAAGTGACTCCATGAACAAATCGTTCACAACTCCCTCCCCTTATTACTGTTTATATATACAGTACAACATATGTATTTAAAGCTGAAATGGTTTTTTACTCAGCTAACCCTTTGATTAATAGATAACCTCAATCCTGACATTTTCAGTACCACTGACGCCATTTGTCATCCTCCTGTAGGCGCTGGTTCCGATAGAACAGGCGTAGCCCGCCTCCAGATGGCAGACTGCCGCCACGCAGAAGCAGATCCACTTCCGTTTCGCTGGCGTCAAAACCTCTGGATTTCAGCTCCGCATCGAGCTGTAGCCGCTGGTGTTCTGAAATTTCCTGTTTGTAGCCTTTCCGGCGCTTCGGTTTTACCAGCCGCAACCTTGCCGTCAGTTCTCGCAGTTCCTTTTTGCTCATGTTCTCGAAGTCCGGCAGTGCTGAAAGTTCTTCTCTGCCCGGTAATTCGCCCCCTGTCTGGTTCAAAATTTCAACAGGGGGACAGTTATTGCCACGAGTCCAAGGGGCGCGAGCGCCCTGGTCGGCTGTCGCCTCCTGAACATCAACGGCCTTACGAACCATTTTCCACTTCATTGCGTGTGTGCAGATCCGTCCCTCAACAATCGGGGACCAGATGCCATAGATACGGATGCCGTGATCGCCGTAGGTGCCCGGCTCGTCGTTAAGCTCGTATGCCGTTCGGATAAGGTGGTGTTTGCGTGGAACCAGTATACCGCCCTGCTTCATGATGTAGGTGGCAAAGCAGCCCGCATCGGCGGCAGCCAGAACGGCATCCAGTTGCGCGTTTTCCAGTACCGGCGCACCGGCTTTTTTATCGCCCTGCGCTCTCGCGGCCTGCCCTGCAAGCAGGCGCAGCTCACGGTACGCCTGACGCCCAGGAATGCCGAAGAAACGAAATTGCTGAACACGGTGCAGGGATGCCCAGGCACTGACGTGCTCGGCGCTGTCACGCAGTGATTTGCCAGTTTCTTTGCTGATCTCTTTCGCCAGGCCGCGCCCGTCGATGTTCTTGCTGATGTATTTGGCGATATAGCTGGTCGGTGTCCCTTTGCGTGGGTTGATGAGTTCAGACTTGAAGCGCGGTCCGGTGTTGTTGCCCAGCTCAGCGCGGTCCTCGCGAATGGCAAATTTACGCATCAGCGCAGTGAGCATGCGACGGTCTTTTTTGCGCATGAAGCACAACAGATGCCAGTGCACGGTGCCGTCGTGATGTGGCTCAGCAACGCGCACGCCATACCAGCGTAGCCCGGCTTTGTGCATGGCTTTACGGAATGCGGCGAAGGTATTGACCAGATAATCACTGCTCTGCCGGACCGTTTCGCTGGTCCACTTCGGATTGGGCCTACCGTTGTTGATGGTGGCGTGGAAACGTGACGGGCAGGTGATGGTATAAAATACAGCGCAGTCGCCGCGCATTTCTGCGATCAGCTCCAGTCCTTTCACACAGGCCATCATTTCATTACGACGGTGCGCCGGATTGCTGTTGCTGGCGTTCACCACGTCTTCCATATCCAGCGTGTCACCGTCGGCATTGACCAGCTCGTGCGACTGGAAAAACTCCAGCGATTTACGGCGCTGCTCTCGTTTGTGGATCACGGCTTCATAGCTGACGTACGGGGACGCTTTCTTGTTCACCAGGCAAACGGCACGCAGCTGTTCCTCCCTCCACTCACAGCGCATCTGCCACAGTTTGCGATACCACCAGTCTGCACACAGCATACGTGCCAGCGAACCCGGAATAAGATCATAGGGCACCGGCTTACGACGGCGTTTCTTGCGGCGCAGCTGCTCAAAGGCGGGCGGAATCACATCAAGACGCATAGCCTCAGCGGCCACCTTTTCCCATGACTGGCGGATTTGTTCTGGCTTCACGTCATCAGTCACAAACAGATCGCTGCAGGCAGCATCGAGACACATACTCATATGCGCCGCAACCAGCGTGGACAGGCGTTTAACCTGCTCCTGATTCATTTCTGGCAGAACCAGCAGCCCCTCCAGCCCTTCGTGGCTCGCCATAAATCGGAAAGAGGCAGACACCTGGCTTTCACGCACACGATCCAGTCGCTCAAGACACGGCCTGATGGTTTCGCGCAGATAGCGGGAATATGCTTTCGGCCTCCCCAGCCCCTGGAAGAACTTAATCCTTTCCAGCAGAGGTTTGCTGACGTGGGCGGGTTCGGCGCTGACGTTAGCCAGAATGACTAAATCGGAATTAAAGCGCTGCTGCTCACGGGCCATTTTGGCGCGGCTGGTAAGCTGGTCCTGTTCCATTTCCCGCTGAACAGGATCGCGGGATTCATTGAAGAAATAGCGTTCCCAGACCTCATCACTCAGCGCCTCACGGCGCAGCTGTTCCTGCTGGTTGTCTGCAGCGTAGAGAGTGATCAGGTTTGAAAGCGCGGACACCGGCGCAACGTCCGCCGGGTCCAGATAGGGGTTAACCGCCTTTTTAGGCGAGGTCCATGGATATGCCCCGGCAGCATTACCTTCGCTACCAGAGGCTTCAGATACATGCGGTGCGACAGGACGGCCTGAACTGATATCCGTCACTCACAAACTCCCGCATAGACACTACTACATACCGCGCTATCATTTGTGCCTGCCAGCAGATCAAATTGGGCACCACCTCGTGTGGTTAACGCCCAGTCGCGATAAGTCCCAATGCCATAAGCATCTACTGTGATGACTTCAATACGTTTCTCGGCGCGACGTGGATCGTGTGTCGACGGGAAGAATGTCGAATTACCACGACGTGAGCATTCTGCAACCATCCTTTCCCATTCAGCGACACGGCGAATTTCTTCTGGCCAGCGCTGGAAGATTTCCGCCAGTTCGGATTTACGGGCATGGATGCAGGGCATACATCCGACACGGCTGCAGCCCTGCAGATAAAGCGGATTAGGTTTGATTCCATGACGTTTGGCTATGGCGAACACATCTTCGTGCAGCCAGTTGAGGATCGGGCGATAAACATGAAGGCCAGGAGTGTTATCAGCATCTTCCTCCCAGTCCGGTAGCAAGGCACGCGCTGGCGATTCCTGCGCCCTGACTCCCTGCCAGCTAATAACCTCATCATATTCCTCTAATGCAGGAACAATCACCTGTGTACGGACAGGCTCATGCTTCAAATCAAATGTGCAAAAACGAGCCTTTGTTGAGGGGAATCGCCCTTTCCACATACATAAATCAAGAAAAGGATTGCCGGTTGGTTTAAGAATTTCCAGTGCGCGATGGATACGTTCTGCGGCTTCATCAGGAGACATACCGCATTCCTCAACCAAAGAAACGGGCCACTTTTCAGCAATGAATTTTCGCTTACCTTCTATCTGGCGAGTGAAATCCGCTTTCACACGGATGACCTTGCCCAACCGGGATTCCAGATAATCCAGGTAGTCCATCGTCTGTGGATGTTCATGTCCCGTATCAGCGAAGACTGAAATATGAGGAGCATCGTTTTCGATGGCCCGCAGCCACTGGGCAAGACTATCCTTGCCGCCTGAAATACTGATGGTGTTGATGGTGCTGGCGGCAAAGCAGCGCGGATCGATGTTGTTCATACCGCACGACCGCTGTAATGTTTGCCTTTAAGCTCAGCTATTTCCTGACACGTCACGCAACTCTGCACACCCGGAATCGCTTGTCTGCGAGCGATTGGGATTGGCGCGTCGCAGTCGATGCAAAGAACGCGAGCTGTACCAGGCTTTCTGGTACGGGCGTTTTGGATATGGCGCTGCAGGTTTTCTTCAACGCGCTGCTGTACGAGGTCCATTGAATCTGCCATTAGTGCCAGTCTCCGCGTGATTCAGCCTCATAGCTGGCAACTTCACGGCGCAGCAACTCCGCCGCCTCTACTCCGGTCATTTCCTTCTGCAGGATGTGGATCGCCAGTGCCTCCATGCGGATGGATACGGCAAAGGCACAGTTTTTACGTTCATCAAGCCGAGTCTCGTTAAACAGCTGGAACAAACCAGCATCATCTGGTCCTGTTTTTGTGGTGCGGGTTTCACTATTTCGCATAATCAATTCTCCTGAATTTGGGCAAAAGAATGCCCGGCGGGTTTACGCCATTAATTTCTGTTTTGGGTTAATTCGGCATGGTTAGCCGTTTGGGAAATAAGCTCACCACTGCACGAAAATGATTCATTGCTTTAATCAGCTCCCGCGTTTCGTCAGTGGTCAGTTCATTAATATTGACGCTGTGACGTTCTGCCGGAATTTTTGCCATGAAGAATATGGCGGCCAGTGCCCTCTCGTTCTGTTTATGATTAATGTCACGGAGATCGCGCATATCATGAATAAACCGTTCCAGCTCGTGCTCAATATTCAGACCAAACACTTTTGCTCGCAGCTCCGCTATATGGTTCAGTCCATCCAGGCGTTTACCGGCACTTAATGGAACAGTCGCCGCAGGGCCTTCAATAGCCATGGTTTCCCCTGTTTGATAGTGGACAGGTCAGCCAGAAGCTCATCCTGCGAGCGGCATGGATGCCAGCGCTTCCCATCCTTCCCGATAATCCAGCCGTGGCCGCAGTGCATTGCCGGGCTTTGCTTAACGAGAAGCGACGCAAATGAGGGTTCATTGTTCAGCATAAGCACCTCAGCTCAGCCCAAAAGAGGAGCCAATGCCCGTCACGGTATCGACAACACTTGCCATTGCCGGGTTAGCCTGTAGCCGCGCCTGCAGTGAAATGGCAGTAAGAGCCATCAGCCGAGTAACAGAATTGACGCTTTCCACAACCTGACGGCGTGTGGTTGCATTCATCTGAACGCCAGATACTGCGCTGGCGGCGACACGGCCGATCTCAGCGGTGGCTTTCAGGACGTACTGAGGCATTTTCTCTCGTGCGACTTCATTGGTTGGTACACATGGCAGGCAATGGATCTGCGCCAGAAAACCATCAACCAGCGTTGAATCTTCGGTGAGATCGATCAGCAGCCAGATATCTGGCGCTGTAAGCTGGTGCGGTTGCTCCGGGTTGAGCTTATTACGCAGGGTTTGAACATTCATACCTGCACGTTCTGCCAGCTTTGCCATGTTGTGACGCAGCGCGAAGGCCCGGCAGGCCTCATTGAAATGAGGATGTTTTGATATGCGATAGTCAAACATAGTCAGTTGCTCCGTGAAGTCTCAAAATGGAACTAGTTGATAGTCACGTTGCAATCTGAGAGTGCATCAACGGTTAAAGCAACGATGTTAATCATTACCTTTTCACGCTTCTTATCTTTACGCAGGCGATGACGAGGCAACCGACCATCTGCAAGCATGTCGTTTATGGTGTCAACAGGCAGCCCAGTTAGCTCGCTGTAACGTTCAATTGTGACGTGCGGTGTGTTCAGAGTGATTGAAATATTAGGGGTCATGATGCAACATCTCCTATTGGCTTGTGGTGAGCCGTTTGTAATCGTGACAAGTCCCCAAATGGGAACAAAACAGATACTAGGATCGCATAAGAGATATGTCAACATCAAAGTACCCAAGTGAGATCAAAATAAATCCCAATCAGGGTGGGAAGGCTGCGATTGAACGATTGGTAGAGGCGTATGGTTTTACAACTCGGCAGGCATTAGCTGATCACCTAGATGTCTCAAAGAGCACTTTGGCTAACAGGTATATGCGGGACACGTTCCCTGCCGACTGGATAATCCAGTGCGCCCTCGAAACTGGTGTATCTCTCAATTGGTTAACCACTGGGCAGGGCCTTAAGCAAAGCTCGAAAACAGCGACTACTGAAGAACTGGCGCAGTTTTCCTTCACTGCTGGCAAAATGGTTGAAGATGGTTCTTGCGTTTTTGACGCATCATTTCTTCCTACCAATCTTTCATCCCCGATTGTTGTTCGTGATGGCCGTACCACATACATCTGTGATCAAAAATTCACGGAAGTGTTAGATGGGCATTGGTTGATCAATATCGATGGGACCTATTCCGTTAGACTGATTACAAGACTGCCGAAAGGCATGATTAAAATCTCTACTGCAGAAAATAGTTTTGAGTGTGCTTTTTCAGATATAGAAGTTATTGCATGTATAAGAAGCACAACAGTTTCACACTGATTCGGTAAAAGGATTTAGAAATGGATTTGTTTCTTGTTGTAGTTTTGCTGTTCGCCTTACTCGCCCCCATCCTTGCTGTCATTTTGCTCAAGAAGAGCAAACAACATAAGATTGAGGTCGAGGCACTTAATCATCAAAAGATAGCTCTTTCGAATGAATTGAGTGAAAGCCAAGAACATTTAGCGAACGCTATTCGAGAGCTCTCAGAGCTGGAAGGAAGAGCTGCTCCTTTGTGGCAATATGAAGAACTGCATAGTGCGGTTCTGGATGCAGAAAAGACGATAAAAACAGCAGACTCAATTGCTAAAAGCACAGTAAATGAAGCACAAATTAAAGCCTCCAGCATCGTTTTAGAAGCAAATAATCAAGCCCGACTAACGATAAGTAATGCCAACAACGAAGCAGTTGTAATAACTAAAGATGCTCGCGATGCTCGCTTAAAAGCCAAGGAACGATTGGATAACGCCAATAGTAGGGCCGATGAGCTAATCTCCAATGCTAACGATAATGCAATGAAAATAGTCGCAGATGCAGAGAGCAGAGCAAAAGATATCGCTGGATCTGCATATGAAGCGAAAGAATTTGCAGAAACCTACCAAGCTGTAGCCAAATCAATGAAAAATAAAATTGAAGGTTACGGTGATGAATGGATTGTTCCAAACAGAAGCGTTCTGGATGAACTTGCAGAGAATTATGAATTTACTGATGCAGGCAGAGAACTTCAAAAAGCCAGAGAGTTAACAAAATCTCTAATCAAAACAAGCAAAGCGGCAAGTTGTGATTATGTCGAACCTAATAGGCGTAATACTGCAATAAAATTTGTATTAGATGCGTTCAATGGAAAAGTTGATAGTACACTTTCTAAAGTTAAACATAACAATTACGGTAAGCTTTCCCAGGAAATTAAAGACGCATTTCAGCTTGTAAATTATAACGGCTCAGCTTTTAGGTCGGCTAAGATCACTGATATATACTTACAGGCTCGACTCAACGAACTGAAATGGGGCGTTGCAGTTAATGAAATTATGCTCGAAGAAAAAGAAGAACAAAGGCGCATCAAAGAGCAGTTGCGCGAAGAAGAAAAAGCACGTCGAGAATACGAAAGAGCGATAAAAGAAGCCGAGAAAGAAGAGAAAACAATTCAGCAGGCTATAGACAAGGCGACTAAAGAATTGATGCTTGCAGGTGAAGAGCAACGACTTGCTCTTGAGCAGAAACTGGCTGAGTTACAAATTAAATTCGAAGCAGCTGAGGCCAAAAACCAACGAGCCATTTCGATGGCACAGCAAACACGTTCAGGTCATGTCTATGTTATTAGTAATATAGGTTCGTTTGGTGAGAATGTATACAAAATAGGGATGACGCGTCGCCTTGAACCTCTAGACCGTGTTCGTGAACTTGGTGATGCCAGTGTTCCATTCGCCTTTGATGTACATGCAATGATCTACAGTGATGACGCACCATCATTAGAGAATCACTTGCATAAAGTGTTTAATGAAAAACAAGTTAACAAGGTTAATTCTCGGAAAGAATTTTTCAATGTCGGCATTAAAGATATTAAATCCACTGTAGCCAATATGAATATCGATGCGCATTGGACTATGTTTGCCGATGCCAAGGAATATAGGGAATCTCTGGCAATTGAGAATGAACGTACAACAATGCAGGTCGCAAACGAAGAACTTGTTGTTGCCTGACATGGGTGATTTCACGTAAACATACATTGACCACTGTTCATATATACAGTTAAATTTAGCCCTCAGACATGAGGGCTTTTTTATGGCAGTACGTAAACTCACCACAGGAAAATGGATCTGCGAATGCTATCCCTCCGGCCGCAGCGGGCGACGTGTGCGCAAACAGTTCGCTACCAAAGGCGAAGCGCTGGCTTTTGAGCGTCACACGATGGATGAGGCAGAGGCTAAGCCTTGGCTGGGAGAATCAGTTGACCGTCGTACTCTGAAAGACGTCGTTGAACTCTGGTTCAAGCTCCACGGTAAATCCCTGACTGCTGGCGAGAATATTTACGACAAGCTGGTCCTTATGGTCGATGCACTCGGAAACCCTCTCGCTACTGATCTCAGTTCCAAATTATTCGCCCATTACCGTGACAAACGCCTGACGGGTGAAATCTACTTTAGTGAGAAGTGGAAGAAAGGAGCCAGCCCGGTGACCATCAATCTTGAGCAAAGCTACCTCAGCGGAGTGTTTAGCGAGCTGGCCCGACTTGGCGAATGGACAGCACCAAACCCACTGGAGAACATGCGCAAATTCACAATTGCCGAGAAGGAAATGGCCTGGCTGACACATGAGCAAATAACTGAACTACTCTGTGACTGCAATCGCCAAAACCCCCTTCTCGCTTTGGTTGTCAAAATCTGCTTGAGTACCGGTGCACGCTGGCGCGAAGCGGTGAACCTAACCCGTTCGCAGGTCACCAAATACCGGATCACTTTCGTCAGGACCAAAGGCAAAAAGAACCGCAGTATTCCAATTAGCAAAGAGCTTTACGAGGAAATCATTGCCTTGGACGGCTTCAAGTTCTTTACGGATTGCTACTTCCAGTTTTTGTCTGTGATGGACAAAACCTCGATAGTGCTCCCACGTGGGCAATTGACCCACGTTCTGCGTCATACGTTTGCAGCGCACTTTATGATGTCGGGAGGAAATATTCTCGCACTGCAGCGCATACTTGGTCACCACGATATCAAAATGACCATGCGTTATGCGCACCTTTCGCCAGAACACCTTGAAACTGCATTGCATCTCAATCCACTCGCCACGATGACAAAGGGATAAGAGTAATAATATTCTTGTGATTCCAGTAAAAGAAAATGATAGCATCAGAGAATATTAAGTGTCTCAGATTCAGTGTTTTTCTTTATTGGTATTTATAATAAACATGTTAAAAACAAAGACTATTAATTACTTAATCTTAATGTTGACATCCATTTTATCCTTTTGCACCTTTTCAAAAGGAAGTAATGTTCATGTTAATGGGTATTTTCGCAGTAATGGAACCTACGTACAGCCTCACTATCGCTCAGCTCCAGATCATAATTTTTATAATAACTGGAGCACAAAAGGAAATACGAACCCCTACACAGGAAAAATTGGTACGAAAGAATCTCCTACCAACTCATACTCTTACCAGCATTCGGGCACTGTAACCAATACTCTCAGTGGTTCTAGCCCTAACCAAAAAAATTCGCCTTCCCAAAGGTCATTTTCGCCAGCTAAACAATATCCATATACAGGCGAAAATTATATGGAAATTCAAAAAAGGAATGATGTTCAACGAGCATTGTATTGGAAAAAGAAGGGTTACAATTTTGATCCCAACTATACGACCAGCTTTATGATGGATCAAAAAGTTAAAGATATTGAGAGGGCGCGCTACTGGAAATCACAGGGTTATGACTTTGACGCGAACTATACAACAAGCTTTATGATGGATCAGAAAGTTAAGGATATACAGAGAGCTAACTATTGGAAAAACAAAGGATACAACTTCAATCCTGATTACATGACTAGCTTCATGATGGATCAAAAAGTTAAAGATATTCAGAGAGCGGCATACTGGAAAGCTAAGGGTCTAGATTTTAATCCAGACTATATGACCGACTTTATGATGGATATGGAAGCAAAGAATAGAGGTATCCATTAGTTACACATAGTGGCGACAAAATGGCGGCAGCGGTTGGCATTGCCCCGTAATCGCCACTCTTTACCACTAACCTAACTTATTGATTATCTTGTAACTCGTTGTTTTCACTAACCCGTTTACATAAATGGGTTTTTTGTTGCCTGAAATTCGGACAACTCATAATCAATCGCTTATAGCACGACTGCTTCCATTGTGGCGACGAAGGGGGACAGACAAAACTCCTCGCTCCCATAGCTCGTTATCATGGATCTCTAAACGGACGCTGTTGGCATAGCCAAAACCATCAATATCAGGAAAAACTGTAAATAGCCTGATATCAAAACACTCTCGACTAATAACAAGACTGATTATTCAGTTCAGGCACAGTGGCAATCATATTGAGACGGACCATCGCCGCCGGTGCGGATCATGCGAACATTAGTGGCGCTCACCGTGGGAAGGGAGCGGCTGCCA
Organism: Enterobacter sp. 638; assembly: GCF_000016325.1. NCBI lineage: Bacteria > Pseudomonadati > Pseudomonadota > Gammaproteobacteria > Enterobacterales > Enterobacteriaceae > Enterobacter > Enterobacter sp. 638. The sequence continues at coordinate 1,473,466 of NC_009436.1, read as the reverse complement.
TCGTTGATTGCGATACGGCGCACCTCGTGTTGAAAATCTTGAATCATAGAGTGATTCTCCTAAAGAGATCGCCACCATATTCTTACAACCTAAATAGGGACGCTCTAAAGGGCTTTGTAGCGGAGCGGAGTTGATATGAATTAAGGGGTAGTTCATTTGTCTTTTTTTAGTAATAACGTTTTTACAGGTACAAATAAGATCTGCGTACAACGAGAAACTGCATGACGTGATAACAAGAATGCCATTAGAACCCCAGTGATTAAAAAAAAGAGAGTTTGTATTATTACATTATTACTCAAGAACGGTAGCATATACCAAATTAAGTATTTAACAGCCAATCCATGCCACAGATAGATGTATAAAGATTTCCGTCCGAAATTATTAAACCAGTGGAATCTTGAAGCAATCAAACACACACTACCAATAGCCAGCGCCGTCAATATGTAATAACTTAATCGAACAATAATAACATTAGAAAAAGTCATTCCTGTTGCTACAAGTGGAGTGTTCCCATAAAGTGCAATCAAGTTTAGATGATCAGCCAGAGCATAACATACGACGAGGAAAACTGAAGCGATTAAGAGTCCAGTAGGTTTTTCTGAAAAAATCAGATTACCATTTGTGCTTTTAAACAGTACACATCCAGCAATGTAGTATGGCATGAACACTAATGTTCTGGACGCGTTAAACGTAAATCCGTTATATGAAACGACAGAGGCTATTAGTGCAATCAGTATTGAAAGAGCAACAGGATATTTAAATTGCATTATTATAGGCGAAATTATACGCATGAAAATAAGGCTGACTAAAAACCACAGTATCCAGTTAGGTGCTAATCCTTTTACATAGTTTGAAACTTCACCATTCTGCGCATAATAAAGAATTTCATAAATACAATTAAAAACTAAAAAAGGCACTATGAGTTGATTAACTATCTTACCAGCATTGAACGACTCACCACCTTTAGATAAATACCCTGATAACAATAAAAAGGCTGGCATATGGAAAATATAGATGAAGGCATAAAATTGATAGAGATAAGGTTGAGGCCCAGTAAGCGGCTCAACAATATGCCCTAGAACCGCAAGCAATATCAGCAATCCTTTAATATTATCGATCTGAGTGTTGCGATTATTTTGTTGCTCAATCATGCTTACGGCTTCCTGACGAAAATTTCAAAGCGCTAATAGCGATTACTCAGATGGTCTCTGAACCACTCAATTGCCGAAGGGACGCGTGTATCAAACGGCTTGCAAAGCCTGTACATATATCATCCATTCTGTGAGCTGCATTTATCATTTTCACGTACGATACCCAAAAGTAATAGTGTTTGCCAGACGAGGCTCTTTTATTGTGCGGGGTACTTATCACATATAAAACCCGAGCAACGTGACGAATTCATGCCAAAATCAGGAAGCGATAAGCAACCCAATCCTGGCATAAGCATCAACAATTTTCACCCGCGATCCGTCCCACCATCCGTCGAATATCGTCTCGCGAGAGCGGCTGCCTGTCCGTCACAAAATGCAGCGTCATCCCTTCGATAAAGGCATCCAGAGCACGCGCAGTCACCGGATCAAACCACTGCTCAAGCGTCGACTGACTGGTTTGCATCCAGTCCTGCATCACCTTTTTTAACGCGGGCTTACGGCTCATCAGCGCGTAAAGTTGATACATCAGCTCCATATTATGTGGCGTGGTGACTTCGGAACTGTGGATCAGCGTGGTAATGGATTCACAGGCCATTTCCGGCCCGGTCACGCCCGCAAAAAAGTCGCAATATTGCTGTGACATATCACAGGTAAAACGCGTAAACGCCTCTTCCAGCAGTGAATCCATGCCCTCGAAATAATAGGTCATCGACCCTAGCGGCACGCCCGCGCAGGTGGCGATTTTACGGTGCGTGACGGCATCTATCCCATGCTCTGCTATGGTCTCCAGAGTCGCCTGAAGTATTCTTTCACGGCGCAGTGGATCGTTCGGTCGTCTGCTCATAAATTCCTCTTTCACTTTGTGTACAAATGTACACAACCTTGCTAGTGTTGTCGCTATTGTTATGCTTCTGGTGTGATTCGAATGACCTTAACTTCTCCACGCAAGGCCCTGCAGCGACGCATGTGGGCGCTCTTTATGTTCTTCTTTATTCCCGGATTGCTGATGGCGTCCTGGGCCACGCGCACACCCGCCATCCGCGACATTTTGACGGTATCTACCGCAGAAATGGGCATCGTGCTGTTTGGCCTGTCGATTGGCTCGATGAGCGGCATTCTGTGCTCCGCGTGGCTGGTTAAGCGCTTTGGCACACGCACCGTCATCCGCACCACCATGTGCTGCGCGGTACTGGGAATGGTGTTCCTGAGCGTGGCGCTGTGGTTTGCCTCGCCGCTGATGTTTGCCCTCGGCCTGACGGTCTTTGGCGGCAGCTTTGGCGCGGCAGAAGTGGCCATTAACGTAGAAGGCGCCGCCGTTGAACGCGAGATGAATAAAACCGTGCTGCCGATGATGCACGGCTTTTACAGCCTCGGCACGCTGGCAGGCGCTGGCGTGGGTATGGCGCTGACAGCGTTCGGCGTCGCAGCGAATTTACATATTTTACTGGCGGCACTGGTCTGCATTATCCCGATTCTCACCGGCATCACCGCCATTCCTGACGGCACCGGTAAAAACACGGCGGAAGAGCAAAAATCGGCGGAGAAAGGTTTACCGTTTTATCGCGATATGCAGTTGATGCTGATTGGCGTCGTGGTTCTGGCGATGGCCTTTGCCGAAGGCTCTGCTAACGACTGGCTCCCGCTGCTGATGGTCGACGGCCACGGTTTTAGCCCGACCTCTGGCTCGCTGATTTACGCTGGATTCACGCTCGGTATGACCGTCGGGCGCTTTACCGGCGGCTGGTTTATCGATCGCTACAGCCGCGTGGCCGTGGTCCGCGCCAGTGCGCTGATGGGTGCGTTGGGCATCGCATTAATTATCTTTGTCGACGTGGACTGGATAGCAGGCGTATCGGTGATTCTTTGGGGCGCAGGCGCATCGCTGGGCTTCCCACTGACCATTTCCGCCGCCAGCGACACCGGCCCGGATGCGCCGACGCGCGTCAGCGTGGTGGCGACGACGGGCTATCTGGCCTTCCTGGTCGGCCCGCCGCTGCTCGGTTTCCTCGGCGAGCATTACGGGTTACGCAGCGCCATGCTGGTGGTGTTAGCGTTAGTCATCGTTGCCGCGTTGGTGGCCAAAGCTGTCGCCAAACCGGATTCGCAAGACTCAGCTATGGAGAAGGGATATGAGCGTTAAGTTAATTGCAGTCGACATGGATGGCACTTTTTTAAGCGACGCCAAAACCTACAATCGCGAACGCTTTCTGGCGCAGTATGAACGCATGAAACAGCAAGGCATTCGCTTCGTGGTCGCCAGTGGAAATCAGTATTATCAGTTGATCTCTTTCTTCCCTGAGATCGCGCATGAAATCGCCTTCGTCGCCGAAAATGGCGGCTGGGTGGTGAATGCCCGTGAAGATGTGTTCAACGGCGAGCTGAGCAAAACGCAGTTTGACACGGTTGCGCGCTTTCTCTGTTCCCTCCCCGAAGTGGACGTTATCGCCTGCGGGAAAAACAGCGCTTACACCCTGAAATCTTACGATGATTCACTGAAAGAGATGGCGGCGAAATATTACCATCGTCTCGAAATGGTCGAGAATTTCGAGAATCTGAACGACATCTTCTTTAAGTTTGGACTGAACCTGCCAGACAGCGAGATCCCACGCATACAGGCCATGATTCATGCGAAGCTCAGCGATATTATGGTGCCGGTTACCACCGGGCACGGCAATATCGACATGATTATTCCGGGTGTGCACAAAGCGAACGGTCTGCGTATTTTGCAGAAGCTGTGGGACATTGAGGACAGTGAAGTGGTGGCCTTCGGCGACAGCGGGAACGACATCGAAATGCTGCGTCAGTCAGGCTTAAGCTTTGCGATGGCGAATGCCAAAACGCATATCAAAGATGTCGCGCGTTTTGAGGCGCCGCACAATAACGAAGAAGGCGTGCTGGACGTGATCGAGAAAGTGTTAACTAAAGAAGCGCCGTTCAACTGATGGATTCGCCCGGTCGCACATAAATGCTGATCGGGCTACTCATACTGTTACGGCTGTAGCGCGTTGCCGACGCGTTTATTTTTCAGGAATATCACCATCAGCCCTACCCACAGCACGCCGTTCGCCAGATTAAACAGGCTGAACAGGCCGTTACCGCCGATGATGTAAGCATGTTTACTGACTTCGATACCGACGGTAAAAATCAGCATTTGCAGCATACCCATCGCAGCCGACACCGTTCCTTTACTCATCTCGCTGGCAAACAGCGTCAGGCGCACAAGGCCTGCGTTGGCAAGACCAATCCCAAATGCGTAGATGCTCAGGCCAGCGGTCATCCACAAATAAGCATGCGAAGAAGCTACTGTGGCAACAGCGGCGAGAATCAAACCGCCTGCAATCGGCCAGCCGCCCAGGATGATTAGCGAGCGCACCGAGCGGCGTGACGTCAGACGCGCAAGCACCAGGTTACCGATAATCAGTGCGCCAAAAATCGGCACCTGTAACAGGCCATATTCATAGCTGCTGAGTTTCTCGCCGCTGATAATGATCACTGGCGACTGCGCAATCCACGCCAGCAGCGGCAGGCTGACAAAGCCGGTTGCCAGAGCGCCCGCCACGAAGCGGACGTTTTTCAGCACTTCTTTGTAATCGCGGCCTAACTCTTTGAGCGACAATTTTTCGCCCAGTCGGGTCGCGGTTTCTGGCATTGCGCGATGTAGCCCAAAGTAAGAGATCGCGGCTAGCAGCGCGAAGAGGATGAACATCCCTTCCCACGGAGCTACGTGTACCCAGGCCGCACCCACCAGCGGGCCGAGCAGCGGCGCTATCAGCGCTACGTTCGCCATCAGCGCGGTAATTTTGATGCACACCGCCTCTTCAAACGACTCCTGAATGGCGGCATACCCCACGGCACCGATAAAGCACAGGCTAACGCCCTGCAAAAAGCGCAGCACCATGAATTGTTCGATCGTTTGCGCCAGCAAAATGGCAAGGCAGGTGACGATAAACCACACCACGCCCGTCAGCATCACCGGACGGCGGCCAATACGGTCCGACAGCGGTCCCAGCAACCACTGCAAAAACATGCCCCCCGCCAGATAGGCGGTCATGGATGTGGGTACCCACTCGATCCCGGCGTTGTATTGCGCGACGACCGTCAGCATACCGGGCTGGATCATATCGTTAGCGATATAGGTCGAGAATTCGTAAAGCACCAGACACAGCGGGAACAGTAACGCCTGGCGACCCAGACGATGACCGGAAGAAGAAGAACGGTTTAACATGCGGTCTCTTTATGATGAAAAATCGCGATGATTTTAATGAATTGGCCGTTATCGAGATAGTGAATTATTGAAGATAAACAGAAATACAGCACATATCGCTGTCGTTTAAGGTTTCCTTAAGTTGCCCCCCCTATGATAACCCTATTTCTCGTCATTGAATGTCATCATGGCCCAATTACCTGTCGCATCAGAATTATCTAAGTCACAGACAACTAAGACAAAACCGCTTTACCGTTTGCCGGCACGCTTTTATGGTTATCAGCTTTTCGTGCTAGGCGTTCTGGCGGTGTTGTTTACCTGGCTTTCGCGCGACGAAATGCTGGACCGCTGGATAACGGGCTTTTGGTTTGACGCGGCAACGCACCGTTTTCCGCTGCAACAGAACCCCTTGCTCGATTTACTCAATCACCGACTGGCAAAGTACATCGCCATTGCGTTGGCTGCCGTCGCGCTGATTTACGGCGCTTATCGTCGCAACGCGCCGCTGGTAACCGGTGCGTTATTGATGGGGCTCGGCACGCTGGTGGTTGGCGTCCTGAAAAGCATGAGCCATCACAGCTGCCCGTGGGATCTGGTGGAATACGGCGGTAAGGCGGTTTCGTATCCCCTGTTCGGCAGCACACCGGTTGATAGCGGCCCCGGCCGTTGTTTCCCCGGCGGGCACGCGTCCAGCGGTTTTATGGTGATGGGGCTGTTTTTTGCGTTCTGGCGCGAGCGTCCACGTCTGGCCTGGGGCTTTGTCGCACTCGGCATCATCTTTGGACTGTTGATGGGTTATGGCCAGGTGATGCGCGGCGCGCATTTTTTCTCTCACAACCTGTGGTCAGGTTGGTGGGTGTGGTTTTCTCAGGTTTTGGCCTATGGCCTTGTTTCTGCCTGGTTTGCAAAAGAGTGATGATGGAATGCTAGAGAATCTCAATTTAGGACTGTTTTATCTGATTAATGCCACCCCGGCCTCGCCAGAGTGGACTATCGTCTTCGCCAAATTTATCGCCAAAGATCTGATTAACATTGTCCCGGCGCTGGTGGTGATCCTCTGGCTGTGGGGGCCGCGTAAACAGGTCAGCGCGCAGCGCCAACTGGTGATTAAAGTTGCCATGGCGCTTGCTGTCAGCATGACGGCCTCGTGGATGCTGGGGCATCTGTTCCCGCACGATCGTCCGTTTGTCGACCATATCGGCTCCAATTTCCTGCATCATTCGGCGGATGACTCCTTCCCAAGCGATCACGGTACGGTGATCTTCACTTTCGCGCTGGCTTTCCTGTTCTGGCATCGCGTCTGGTCTGGCGTTGTCATGATGGGCATCGCGATAGCTATCGCCTGGTCGCGCGTCTATCTGGGCGTTCACTGGCCGCTCGATATGCTCGGCGGTCTGCTGGTCGGCATGATTGGCTGCCTGAGCGCGCAAATCCTGTGGAATCTGTTTGGTCAGCAGCTGTATCGCGGGCTCCAGCAGGTCTACCGCATCTGCTTTGCCTTTCCTATCCGCAAAGGCTGGGTACGTGACTAATCCCGGTGCGACAGGTTACACTTGAGCCCCCGCGTTGCGGGGTTCACTTTTGATCCTGAGGACCTATGGAAACACGACGCGACGACCGCATTGCCCAGCTACTGCAGGCGCTGAAGCGCAGCGATAAGCTGCATCTCAAAGAAGCCGCGACGCTGCTTGGCGTCTCTGAGATGACTATTCGTCGCGATCTGAACAGCGAAAGTGCCCCTGTGGTGCTGCTGGGTGGGTATATCGTTCTCGAACCGCGCAGCGGTAGTCATTATCTGATCAGCGATCAAAAAACCCGTCTGGTTGAAGAAAAACGCAAAGCCGCGCGCCAGGCAGCGTCGTTAGTCCAGCCGCATCAAACTCTGTTTTTTGATTGTGGTACTACCACGCCCTGGATTATCGAAGCCATCGACAGCGAACTGCCGTTTACCGGCGTCTGTTATTCGCTGAACACTTTTCTGGCCTTACAGGAAAAGCCCGAGTGCCGGGTGATTCTCTGCGGTGGAGAATTCCACGCCAGCAACGCGATTTTCAAGCCGCTGAATCTGCAAGACACCCTGAGCAACCTGTGCCCGGATATCGCCTTTTATTCAGCGGCAGGCGTGAGCGTGCGCCAGGGTGCGACCTGTTTTAATCTCGAAGAGTTGACGGTGAAGCATTGGGCGATGAACGCCGCGCAATATCATGTGCTGGTGGTGGATCACAGCAAGTTCGGGAAAGTGCGTTCGGCAAGAATGGGTGAACTGTCGCGTTTTGACGCAATTATCAGTGACTGCCGCCCGGACGACGAACTGGTCGCGCATGCAAAAGAGCAGCAAATTAAGCTGATGTACTAGGCTGATGCCCTCACCGCAGCCCTCTCCCACAGGTAGAGCGAGTAAACACTAAAACGGCAACCCGAAGGTTGCCGTTTGCTTTTACCTAGAACCAGCTCCCGAACCACTGGTGGAATTTCATCAGGACAAAATCCCACATCCGGCTAATAAAGCCGCCCTCGTCCACCGCTTGCATCACAATCAGCGGACGCTGCTCGATGGATTTGCCGTTAAGCTGGAAGTCGATTGTCCCGACTACCTGGCCCTTTTTCAGCGGCGCAGTGAGCTGCGGGTCGGTCAACGTATAGCTGGCTTTCAGGTTTTTCAGCTGCCCGCGCGGAATGGTCACTGAACCGGCTTCACCCGCCCCCAGATTGACTTCGCTCTTATCACCAAACCACACGCGCTGGCTGATAAACGTCGCATCCGGTTTAATCGGGGTGACGGTTTCGAAGAAGCGGAAGCCCCAGGTCAGCAGTTTTTCTGATTCGTTGAAGCGGATACGATCCGTTTTGGTCCCCAGCACAACGGAGATCAGGCGCATATCGCCCTGCGTTGCCGAGGCCACAAGGTTATAACCCGCGCCCGCCGTGGTGCCGGTTTTCATCCCGTCCACATTCACGTTGCTGCTCCACAACAGGCGGTTGCGGTTCGGCTGACGAATCTTGTTGAAGGTAAACTCTTTTTCTTTATGGATGGCGTACTCTTCTGGCACATCGTGAATCAGCGCCTTGCCGAGCAACGCCATATCACGCGCGGTACTGAATTGGCCTGGGGCATCCAAACCGTGAACGGTTTTGAACGTGGTTTTGGTCAAGCCCAGTCTTTGCGCGTAACCATTCATCAAACCAATGAACGAATCCTGACTGCCCGCTACATAATCGGCCAGCGCGATACAGGCGTCATTGCCTGACTGAATGATTACGCCTTTATTCAGGTCGGAAACGGACACCTGATCGCCCGGTTTCAGGAACATAACGGACGATCCGCGCAGCGCCGGGTTGCCGGTGGCCCAGGCGTCTTTGCCGATGGTGACCATATCGTCGAGTTTGATTTTGCCTGCTTTCAGCGCTTGACCCACCACATAGCTGGTCATGATTTTGGTCAGACTCGCCGGATCGAGCTGTTCGTCCGCGTTGCCTTCCGCCAGCACTTTGCCGCTGGCGTAATCCATCAAAATCCAGGCGCGCGCGTCAACTGGAGGCGCTTCAGGCGCGGCTTGTTCAGCTGCATAAAGTGTTGGAGAGAACAGGAAAAGTAGCGCGGAGCCAGCTGCCAGGCCGCGCAGAGAAGAAGTTAGTTGCGTCATACATGCCCACCCGAGTGTCCATTCTAAAAATCACGTCACATCACCGTGTCGCAAGAAGCGATGAGTAATAGCGCACAAATGCGTTCAAAGAAACCTAAACGAGGTAAAGTTTTTAAAGTTTACGCAATAACATTCAGATACGCTTTGATAGAGACGATTTTTTTGTCACCTGTTGCGTAATTGTTGGGTTTATCTCACCATGGAATTCGTTAGATTTCATTCACAAAACCGATGGTTTGATGATTTCAGGAGTCAGTATGATTACGCTGTGGGGCAGGAATAATTCCACCAACGTCAAGAAAGTCCTCTGGACGCTGGAAGAGCTGGATTTACCGTTTAACCTGGTGATGGCAGGTTTGCAGTTCGGCGTGAATAAAGACGCCGACTATCTGGCAATGAATCCGAACGGCCTGGTGCCGCTGTTACGTGACGATGAAACAGATTTAACACTGTGGGAATCCAATGCCATTGTGCGTTATCTGGCGGCGCAGTACGGCCTGAATCGCCTGTGGGTCGACGCCCCCGCGCAACGCGCTCAGGGTGAAAAATGGATGGATTGGGCGAACCAGACGCTTTCTCCTGCCCACCGCGTGATCCTGATGGGGCTGGTCAGAACGCCGGAAGCCGACCGCGATTATCCCGCCATTCACGCGGCGCAAGACACCTGCGAAACGCTGTTCGCGATGATGGATGCCGAACTGGCCGACAAACCATGGTTCTCCGGGGAAAACTTCGGCGTGGGTGATATTGCGGTGGCACCGTTCGTCTGGAACCTGACCCAGATTGGCCTGACCTGGGCACCACGCCCGAATCTTGAGCGCTGGCTGAAACAGCTCAGCGAGCGCCCTGCGTATCAGAACGTGGTGATGATCCCCGTCAGCTAATCACTGTTTAGACGGGCTGACTTTCCAAAGCTGCCCGTCTGATTCATCTGTCAGCACGTATAAATATCCATCTGGCCCGACGCGGACATCGCGGATACGGGAGTCTTTATCGCCCAGAATCCTGCCGTCTTCCGTCACCTTATCGCCGTTCACGCTCAGCACAATCACGTCTTTCTCTTTCAACGCGCCGATAAACAGCGTGTTTTTCCACTGCGGGAATACGTCGCTGTTGTAGAACGCCATCCCACTGACTGCCGGCGATTTTTTCCAGACAAACAGCGGCGGCTCGGTGCCGTCGTGGTGCTCGCCTGTCGCTTCTGGGATCTTCAGGCCGCTGTAGTTGATGCCGTGTGTCGCTAGCGGCCAGCCGTAATTTTTGCCTTTTTCCGGAATATTAATTTCATCGCCACCGCGCGGGCCGTGTTCATTCAGCCACAGCGTATCGCTCCAGGGATTCATCGCCATCCCCTGCGGATTTCGAATGCCGTAGGACCAGATTTCTGGCCGCGCACCGGTTTTATCGACAAACGGGTTGTCGGCAGGCACTTTGCCCTGGTCGGTCAGACGCACCACTTTGCCCTGCAGTTTATCCAGATCCTGCGCGGTCGGACGCTGGTTGTTTTCACCCAGTCCGATAAACAGATAGCCCTTACCATCAAAGACTAATCGCCCGCCGAAGTGGTTGCCGGTGGACAGTTTTGGCATCTGGCGGAACACCACCTGGAATGCTTCGATGCGCGACAGATCATCGCTAAGACGGCCATATCCCACCGCCGTGCCCGCTTTGCCGTCATTCCCGACTTCGGCGTAACTCAGCCAGATGCGGCGTGATTGTTCAAAATCGGGTGCGAGAACCACGTCGAAAAGCCCACCCTGCCCGCTATCCCACACTTTGGGAATGCCCACAATCGGATCGGATAGCCCTTTACCCGCCTGCCAGTGCTTAAGCTGCCCGCCTTTCAGAGTGATCAGCATGCCCTGATTATCGGGCAAAAAGGCCAGCGACCAGGGGTGATCCAGTTTAGTCTGGAGAACATCGACCTTAACCGCTGCGGGAGCCGCGATTACCGACGTGGAAATTAATAAGACAGATAAAGAAATAAGCGAGGATCGACGCATAACGCACTCCTTTTTCGACGTATGGCATAAAGACTAGCCAGATCGCACGGGCGCGTTAGCGTTTTTACAAAAGCTTAATCAGAAGGGGGAGTTGCCTCCCCCGTGGCTTAGTGCTGTTGGAGCGGAGTGTGCTCTTTCAGGCACATAATGCAGAGAGTGAGTGTTGTCAGGCAGTTTTCAAGCTTATCTGCGCTAACGGCTACAAACGTTGGGCAATCATGGTGCCCGGTCATCAAACAGACGGCGGCTTTAGAAAGCGCGTCTGCCGCGCGACGCAGAACGAGTTGTTCATTCGCATCATAATGATCCTTCAGGATCGGCGCGTGTTGACGCATGTAGGCGCTCAGTTCAAAACAATTTTCGCGCAGATGGTCGCTTTCGCTGACTGACATATACCCTTTTGCCACCCTTAACTGCAGATAAGCTGCAAGGTCAATTCGGGCATTGATCAGCTTGTTCAGCAGATCGCGTTTCAGTCTGTCAACGGACATGCTATTTCCTCCCTAATCAGCCATTGTGCACAGAAAGCATAAGTTCATTTTTTGTACAGATCACTGCCTGAGATCAATAAATGGCAACTGTTTAACATCTTTTACAATGTTAACACTTTCGTGCTAATGCTTTTTCTGACACAGGGGAAATCATCCCCGCGCTTAGCCTTTGATTCTGGGGTCCAGCGCATCGCGCAGTCCGTCGCCCAGCAGGTTAAACGCCAGCACCGTCAGGAAAATGGCCATGCTCGGGAAAAGCGCGACGTGCGGCGCAATCACCATATCGGCCCTCGCTTCGTTCAGCATCGCACCCCACTCTGGCGTCGGCGGTTGTGCGCCCAATCCTAAGAACGACAGACTCGCCGCCGAGATAATCGACACGCCGATGCGCATCGTGAAATAGACCACAATGGATGACACGGTGCCGGGTAAAATGTGGTTGAAGAGGATGGTCGCGTCGCTGGCGCCGATGCTTCGCGCCGACTCGATAAACGTCTGCTGCTTGAGCACCAGCGTATTGCCGCGCACCAGACGGGCAAACGCCGGGATGGAAAACACTGCCACGGCAATTATCACGTTTGCCATGCCGTTGCCCATAATCGCCACCACCGCAATCGCCAGCAAAATACCCGGAAAGGCAAACAGCACATCGCAGATGCGCATGATAATGCGATCCCACCAGCCTTCGTAATACCCCGCCAGCAGCCCCAGCACCGTGCCTATCGCTGCGCCAATCAGCACAGCGAAAACACCTGCGGCCAGCGAAATCTGCGCCCCCACCAGCACGCGGCTGAAGATATCGCGTCCCAGCGAATCCACGCCAAACCAGTGCATCATTGACGGGCCGTCGTTCAGGCGGTCGTAGTCAAAATAATTTTCCGCATCAAACGGCGTTATCCAGGGCGCCAGAATCGCCACGACGATCAACAGCAAAACGAACAGCCCTGCGGTCATCGCCACGGGTTGACGGCGAAATCGCCGCCAGAATTCGAGCCACGGCGTGCGGATATGGTCCGGTTTTATCCCCGGCATCGCGTTTAACATGGCCTGACGGCGCCAGTGCAACAATCTCATTTACTTGTACCTGATTGCCGGATTAATGGCGGCGTACAGCACATCCACCACTAAATTGATAAGAATAAACTCCAGTGAAAACAGCAGGACTTCCGCCTGAATTACCGGATAGTCGCGCATGTCGACCGAATCGACCAGTAAGCGACCCAGCCCCGGCCAGTTAAACACCTTCTCGACCACAATCGAGCCGCCCAGCAAAAAGCCAAACTGCAGGCCCATCATCGTGACCACCGGGATCATCGCATTGCGCAGACCATGCTTGAGGATGACCCACTTTTCGCTCACGCCTTTGGCGCGCGCGGTCCGCATATAATCTTCACTCAGCACATCCACGAACGAGGCGCGCGTAAAGCGCGCCATCACGGCGGACACGGCAGCGCCCAGCGTGATCGACGGCAGAATGTAGTGCTTCCAGGTATCCGCCCCCACCGTGGGCAACCAGCCCAGTTCCACCGAGAAAATCTGCATCAACAGCATGCCCAGCGCAAACGCCGGGAATGAAATCCCCGTCACGGCCAGCGCCATGCCGAGTTTATCCGGCCAGCGGTTGCGCCAGACGGCAGCGATAATCCCCGCCGCAAGACCAAACACCATGGCCCACAACATACTGGCGATGGTGAGCCAAAACGTCGGCATAAAGCGGCTGGCAATTTCTTCGGACACCGGACGACGCGACACCATCGACGTGCCGAAATCGCCCTGTAAAACGTTGGTGATATAATGCCAGAACTGGACATACAGCGGTTGATCGAGACCCAGCTGCTTGCGCACCATCTCAATGACCGTGGCATCCGCCTCTGGCCCGGCAATCAATCGCGCCGGATCGCCCGGCAGCATATGGACAAACAAAAACACCAGTACCGCCACGATCAGTAGCGTTGGAATCAGCCCCAGCAGGCGTTTAATAACGTAATTCAGCATGCCTTTCCCTCTCATCCCGCAAGCCGTCGCCTGCGGGAATGAGTTCTGTTATTTCAAATCCGCATCGTCAAAGCTAAAGCCCGTATCCGGCATAATGTAGAAACCCGTCAGCGCTTTGTTATGCGCGGAAACCAGTTTTTCCACCACCAACGGGATCCACGGCGACTCTTTCCAGATAGTACCCTGCGCGTCTTTATACAGCCGCGCTTTCTCTTCCGGTTTAGTGGTTTTCAGGGCGTCAGCCAGATCTTTATCCACCTGCGGATTGCTGTAAAACGCGGTGTTAAACAGCGTTGGCGGCCAGTTCTGCGAAGCAAACAGCGGCGACAGCGCCCAGTCTGCTTCGCCCGTTGAGGCTGACCAGCCGGTGTAGAACATTCTCACACCGCTCTCTTTCTGGCTTTTGCCTTCTACTTCTGCGGCACGCTGCCCCGCATCCATCGCGGTTAACTGCGCTTTGATGCCCACCTGTGCCAGCTGCTGTTGGGTGAACTGCAATACTTTCTGCGCGGTACTGTGATTGTGCGACGACCACAGCGTGGTGCTGAAGCCGTTCGGGAATCCGGCCTCTTTTAACAGCTCGCGCGCCTTGGCCGGATCGTACGGCCAAGGCTTGAAGGTTTCGGCATATTGAATTGACGGCGGCACAACGCCGGTGGCTGGCGTCGCGTAACCCGCAAAGGCCACTTTCACCAGCGCCTGACGGTTAATCGCGTAGTTGATTGCCTCACGCACTTTTGGGTTATCAAACGGCTTTTGTGTGACGTTCATGCTGATATAACGCTGCATGATCGACGGGCTGGCGACCAGCTCCAGCTTGCTGTTTTTTTGCAGAATCGCCGCCTGCTCGTAAGGGATCGGGAAGGCAAACTGTGCTTCGCCGGTTTGCAGCATCGCCGCGCGGGTGTTGTTATCCACCACCGGACGCCAGGTGATGGAGTCCAGCTTTGGCAGCCCTTTCTGCCAGTACCCAGCGAATTTCTTCACCTTCACGAAATCGGTTTGGTTCCAGGTGACCAGCTCATACGGGCCAGTTCCGACCGGATGGAAACCAATCTCTTTGCCGTATTTTTTCAGCGCGTCTGGCGAAATCATCGCCGTCGCCGGGTGCGCCAAAATATTGATAAACGCCGAGAACGGCTCTTTTAAGGTGATTTTAACGGTCGTGGGATCGACGGCCTCGGTGCTGGCGATATTCTTGTACAGGTTATAGCGCTTGAGGCTGTTCTCCTTGTTGCTGGCGCGATCCAGGTTCACTTTGACCGCTTCGGCATTGAAGTCTGTCCCGTCCTGGAACTTCACACCACTACGCAGTTTGAGGGTGTACACCAGGCCGTCATCAGAGACGGTATAGCTCTCCGCCAGCACGTTTTTCAGCTTCATCTCTTTATCAAGACCAAATAGTCCCTGATAAAACGACTTCGCCACCGCCTGCGACAGCGTGTCATTGGCGTCATACGGATCGAGCGTGGTGAAGTTTGATGCCACCGCAACAACCACATCTTTGGCAGCAAAGGCAGGGCTTGCCGCCAGCGCCGCCGTGACACTCGCGGCTAACAGCCATGGTCGAGCAACAAATTTTGTCATTTTATTCTCCTGTTGTTCCCTGTCTGTCAAACGTTATAAACGCGAAAACGCATTGTTCTGACGCGGAGGTGCGACGAAATGGCCGGGGCCAACCTCGCGTAATTCAACCCGTTCCGCGCGCTCACCGCGTTTACGAATATTGCCCGGCATCTCATCCTGGAGCAGTACGCGCTGGCCGTGGCGATGCGCCGGATCGGCGACCGGTACGGCCGCCATCAGCTTACGGGTGTAAGGATGCTGTGGATTTTCAAACACCGCGCGACGTGGACCAATTTCAACAATTTGCCCCATGTACATCACCGCCACGCGATGGCTGATGCGCTCCACTACCGCCATATCGTGCGAAATAAACAAAAAGGCGATACCCAAGTCACGCTGCAAATCGAGCAGTAAGTTAATGATTTGCGCCCGAATTGAGACGTCCAGCGCAGACACGGACTCATCCGCGATCACCACTTTCGGGTTCAGCGCCAGCGCGCGGGCAATGCAAATTCGTTGCCGCTGACCGCCAGAAAATTCGTGCGGATAACGCCAGGCATGCTCCGGTTTAAGCCCTACGCGCTCCAGCAACCACGACACGCGCCGCTGGGCCTCTTCGCCTTGCAGCAAACCGTGCACCCGCAGCGGCTCCATAATCGAGTACCCCACCGTCTGGCGCGGATCGAGCGACGCATACGGGTCCTGAAAGATAAACTGAATATCGCGCCGCAGCGGTTGCAGTTGGCTCGCCGACAGCGTGTCGATGCGCTTGCCGTTAAAGATAATGCTGCCTTCCTGCGACTCAACCAGCCGCAGCAACGCGCGTCCGGTGGTCGATTTGCCGCAGCCCGACTCGCCCACCAGCGCGAGCGTTTCGCCGGGCCACAAATCAAAGCTGACGTTTTCGACCGCATGCACTTCGCGCTTCACGCGGTTCAAAATGCCACCACGCAGCGGGAAGCGCGTCACTAAGTCGCGGACCTGTAAAATCGGCTCGCCTGGCACCACCGTGTCTTGCTCCGTTTCGGCTTCCTGACGCTGCGGATCGTTCATGGAGATCAGCGGGAAACGACGCGGTAAATCGCTACCGTTCATCGCCCCCAGACGTGGCACTGCCGCCAGCAGCGCTTTGGTATAGGGGTGCTGCGGCGCATGGAAAATCTGCTCGACGCTGCCCGTCTCCACCGCTTCGCCCTGATACATCACCAGCACCCGGTCGGCGATATCCGCCACCACGCCCATATCGTGAGTGATAAAAATCACCCCCATGTCCATATCCTGTTGCAACACTTTAATGAGCTGCAAAATTTGCGCCTGAATCGTGACGTCCAGCGCCGTGGTCGGTTCATCGGCAATCAGCACCGCCGGACGGCATGACAGCGCCATCGCAATCATCACCCGCTGGCGCATCCCGCCGGAGAGCTGATGCGGATAGCGCGAAAGGATCGTCTGCGCCTCCGGGATGCGGACCTGTTCCAGCATGCGTTTGGCTTCTGCCAGCGCATCTTCCCGGTTTAAACCCTGATGTAAGCGGATCGACTCGGCAATTTGCTCGCCCACCGGAAACACCGGATTGAGCGACGTCATCGGTTCCTGGAATATCATCGCCATGTCCGCGCCGCGCACGCTCTGCATTTGCGACTGACTCATGTCCATCAGGCTCACCACTTTCTGGCTGCGCTTGCGCAGCAGCATGCTGTCACACTCGACAGTAGCGCCAGACTGTTCCAGCAAGCGCATGAGCGACAGCGCCGTCACCGATTTACCGGAGCCGGATTCACCGACAATCGCCAGCGTCTCTCCGCGTTTGAGTGAGAACGAGAGATGCTTTACCGCCGGTACGGGCCGCCGCTCTTCCTGAAACGCAATGTTCAGGTTGTGAACCGCCAGTACCTGCTGGCTGTCCAGATCGTTACGTTGCGGCACCCATAACCCCCTTATTCACGATAAATCCCCGTTGTTGGTGCATCGCCTGCATAACCCCAGGCGCGATACATGCCTTCACTGTTGAACGGCAACGCAACGTTGCCTTCGCGATCGACAGCGATAAGCCCGCCGCTCCCGCCCAGCGCGGGCAATTTTTCCATCACCACGCGCTCGCAGGCCTCAGCGAGGCTTAAATTACCGTAATCCATTAGCGCCGCAATATCGTAGGCGGCGAGCGTGCGGATAAACACTTCCCCCGTGCCGGTGCATGAGACCGCCACGTTGGCGTTATTGGCGTAGCATCCCGCGCCAGGTAAAGGGCTGTCCCCTACCCGACCGGGTAATTTATTGGTCATGCCGCCAGTGGACGTCGCCGCCGCCAGGTTGCCCTCTTTATCGAGCGCCACCGCGCCAACTGTCCCCATTTTGGTGCTCTCTTCCAGCGGGGCCGAATGATCCAACTGGGTGATCCCCGCCGTGCGCGCGTCCAGTAATTGCTGATAGCGTTCAGGCGTGGAGAAAATGTCAGGTTGAACCGCTTCCATTCCGTGCTCAGCGGCAAATTTTTCTGCTCCGGCACCAATCAGCAACACATGCGGGCTTTGCTCCATCACCAGACGCGCCGCCAGAATCGGGTTGCGCAGATGGCTAACACCCGCAACGGCCCCTGCTTTTAGCGTGTTGCCGTCCATCACGCAAGCATCCAGCTCGTGCGTTTCGTCGCGCGTAAACACCGCGCCAATGCCCGCATTAAACAGCGGACACTCCTCCAGAAGACGCACCGCTTCGGTGACCACGTCCAGCGCGCTGGCTCCCGCTTCCAGCATTTGCTGACCGGTTTCGACAATCGCAGACAGCGCATTGACGTAGCGTTTTTCCTGCTCAGGACTCAGCTTTGATCGGGTAATTGCCCCTGCTCCGCCGTGTATTGCGATAACCGCATTCACCATATCAATCACCCATCAGCGTAAAGGCGCTGCTTTTTCTATAAATATCATTATCGTGGCCGGAGCTTCAGATGATTTTTGAATATAGAAAGACGCAACTGTGATGTAAAGCGTACACCATCGGAGTCATACAGTTAGCGGCACTTTTCTGCCATAATGCCCGCTTTCGTTGCAATCCCGCAGGAGTGACCCATGGATTTTACCGCCGGACTGATGCCGCTTGAGACGGCACTCACGCAGATGCTCGACCGGATTTCGCCGCTGAAAGAGCACGAAACGCTACCTTTACTGCGCTGTTTTGGTCGCGTGACGGCGAGCGATATCGTCTCTCCGCTGAACGTGCCGGGATTTGATAACTCCGCGATGGACGGTTATGCGGTGCGTCTTGCAGACATTCAGGCGGGAAATGCATTGCCGGTTGCCGGAAAAGCCTTCGCGGGCCAGCCTTTCCAGGGCGAATGGCCGCAGGGGACCTGTATTCGCATTATGACGGGTGCCCCGGTGCCAGCGGGTTGCGACGCGGTGGTGATGCAAGAAGAGACCGAGCAAACCGACGACGGCGTGCGTTTTACCGCCAGCGTTAAACCGAACCAGAACATCCGCCGCGCCGGAGAAGATATCACGCTGGGCGCGGCTGTGTTTGCCGCCGGGAAACCGCTGACGGTCGCTGAACTGCCGGTGCTGGCGTCGCTGGGTATTGCGGAAATCGACGTGGTGCGCAAAGTGCGCGTTGCCCTGTTCTCGACGGGCGATGAGCTGCAGTTGCCGGGCCAGCCGCTGAAAGAGGGGCAAATTTACGACACCAACCGTCTGGCCGTACATCTGATGCTTGAACAGCTGGGCTGCGAGGTCATTAACCTCGGCATTATTCCTGACGATCCGGAAAAACTGCGCGCCGCATTTATCGAAGCGGACACATCCGCAGATGTGGTGATAAGTTCTGGCGGCGTATCCGTTGGCGAAGCGGATTACACCAAAACCATGCTCGATGAGCTGGGTGAAATCGGCTTCTGGAAACTGGCGATTAAACCCGGAAAACCGTTCGCTTTCGGTAAACTTGAACACAGCTGGTTCTGCGGCCTGCCGGGTAATCCGGTGTCGGCGGCGCTGACGTTTTATCAGCTGGTGCAGCCGCTGCTGGCGAAATTGTCCGGGAATACGGCGCAGGGTCTGCCTGTGCGTCAACGCGTGCGGGCCGCTACGCGCCTGAAGAAATCACCGGGGCGTCTTGATTTCCAGCGCGGGATTTTGGCGCGAAACGCCGAGGGCGATTTGGAAGTGAGCACCACCGGCCATCAGGGTTCACATATTTTCAGCTCCTTCAGCCAGGGCAACTGTTTTATCGTCCTTGAGCGCGAGCGCGGGAACGTCGACGCGGGCGAATGGGTTGAGGTCGAAGCCTTCAACCATCTGTTCGGAGGCTGAGCATGACGGTTGAACTGAGCGACAAGGAGATGCTGCGCTACAACCGCCAGATCGTCCTGCGTGGTTTTGATTTTGACGGTCAGGAAGCGCTCAAAGCTGCCCGCGTGTTAGTGGTTGGTTTGGGTGGTTTGGGCTGTGCGGCGGCGCAATATCTGGCCGCAGCGGGCGTCGGGCACATGACGCTGCTGGATTTCGACACCGTGTCGGTATCCAATTTGCAGCGCCAGACGCTGCACAGCGATGCAACGATTGGCGAGCCGAAAGTCGCCTCCGCGCACGCCGCGCTGGCGCGTATTAATCCTCACGTTCAGTTCACGTTGATTGACGCGTTGCTCGATGACACCGCGCTGTTCGCGCACATCGCGCAGCACGACATGGTGCTTGATTGCACCGATAACGTCACGATTCGCAATCAGCTCAACGCGGGCTGTTTTACCCATAAAACTCCGCTGGTTTCCGGCGCGGCGATTCGTATGGAGGGCCAGATCAGCGTATTTACTTACGCCGACGGCGAGCCGTGCTATCGCTGTCTGAGCCGTCTGTTTGGCGAGAATGCGCTGACCTGCGTCGAGGCGGGCGTGATGGCTCCGCTGGTCGGCGTGATTGGGTCATTGCAGGCGATGGAAGCAATTAAAGTGCTGACGCATTACGGAACACCAGCGGCGGGGAAAATCGTGATGTACGACGCGATGACCTGTCAGTTCCGCGAGATGAAACTGATGCGCCATCCGGGATGCGAGGTGTGCGGGGGGTAACAGCAACGCGGATTGTTGTGTGTGCCTGTTTCCCCTCACCCTACCCCTCTCCCAGAGGGAGAGGGAACTGTTCACTGCCCTATTTTTTTCTGCTGGCATCTTTCTCCCCCTCCCCGTGGGAGGGGAAACTGTCCGATGCCCTATTTTCTCTGCTGACACCTTTCTCCCTCTCCCCATGGGAAGGGAACTGTTCGCTGCTCTATTTTTCCGCGCTGGCACCTTTCTCCCTCTCCCTGTGGGAGGGGAAACTGTCCGATGCCCTATTTTCTCTGCTGACACCTTTCTCCCTCTCCCCATGGGAAGGGAACTGTTCGCTGCTCTATTTTTCCGCGCTGGCACCTTTCTCCCTCTCCCTGTGGGAGAGGGTCGGGGTGAGGGCATCAGGCTGCACAATCAAATAGACGTCCGGCCAAACGCGCTCTGCCAGTCCTGCTCAAACTTCGCCACAGCCGCGTCCACTGCGGGAGCGCTAATAAACTGCTGCGCCACATCCAGCGGCAAGGTGATAGCCTCGCAGCCCGCCAGCAAACAGTTCAGTGCCTGACGCGGCGTTTTAAAACTCGCGGCCAGCACTTTTGCCTGCGGGGCATGCAGCGTCAGCAGTTGCTGTAATTCCACCACCGTTTGAATGCCGTCACCGCCCTGTGCATCCAGGCGGTTCACATACGGCGCAACATATTCCGCACCCGCCAGCGCCGACAGCATGCCCTGCGCAGCACCGTACACCGCCGTTCCCAGCGTTGGGATCCCTTCGGCTTTCAGTATTTTAATGGCGGCCAGCCCTTCTGCCGTGACGGGCACTTTGACCACCAGATCGTTAATGATGGCGCGTAATTTTCGCGCATCTTCGACCATCGCTTCCGCCGAGGTTGCCATCACTTGCGCGAACAACTGGCCTTTTCCCCCCAGCGCGTCATGCAGCTCCGGCAACAGTACGTCCAGCGGTTTTTTACCCGCCGCCACAATACTGGGGTTAGTGGTTACACCCGCCAGCGGGAAAATACGCGCCAGTTTTTTTACTGCGGCAACGTCGGAAGTATCGAGATAAAGTTCCATGATCAAACCCTCAAAATTAGCCTGCCATAACACTACCACGTAAAAACCCGCCGCAGAGTTGACGCACATCAAAATAACTTTCATTCGAAAGTTATTTAATCTTCATACGCAACAAGAGGCGATATTATGATCTTCAATATTCAGCGCTACTCGACTCATGACGGCCCCGGTATTCGTACCGTGGTGTTCCTGAAAGGCTGCTCATTAAGCTGCCGCTGGTGTCAAAACCCTGAGAGCCGCTCTCGTACCCGAGACGTCCTGTTTGATGCCCGCCAGTGCCTGGAAGGCTGTGACCTTTGCCAGCAGGCGGCGCCAGGGATTATCGAGCGTGCGCTGAATGGACTGATTATTCATCGCGAAAAACTCGACGACGCAACGCTCAACGCCCTCACCGATTGTTGCCCTACGCAAGCGATGACCGTCTGCGGTGAGGATCAACAGGTCGCCGATATTATGGTCACCGTGCTGCGCGATAAACCTTTTTACGATCGCAGCGGCGGCGGTCTCACGCTCTCCGGCGGCGAACCATTTATGAACCCGGATCTGGCCCTCTCGCTGTTCAAAGCCAGCCATGGACAAGGCATACATACCGCCGTCGAAACCTGTCTGCATGTCCCGTGGCACGCTATTGAGCCCTCGCTGCCGTATGTTGACCTTTTTCTCGCCGACCTGAAACATGTCGATGGCGAGGTATTTAAACAATGGGCTGGCGGCTCAGCTAAGCGCGTACTGGAAAACCTGAAACGCCTTGCGGCAGCGGGCAAAAAAATCACGATTCGCGTCCCGCTGATTCCCGGTTTTAACGCAGATGAAGCGTCCATCAAAGCCATTACCCGTTTTGCTGCGGATGAACTCAACGTCCGCGAGATCCATTTTCTGCCCTACCACACCCTTGGCATGAACAAATATACCCTGCTCGGCCAACCCTACTCTGCCCCTGATAAACCGCTCGATAACCCAGCGTTACTGGACTTTGCCCTGGCGTGTGCTGGCCAGAATGGGTTAACCGCGACCTTACGAGGATAATGTTATGACACAGCTGAATCTGAACACCCTGACCGATCGTATTAAGGCGCATAAAACCGCTCTGGTGCATATCGTTAAGCCGCCCGTCTGTACCGAACGCGCGCAGCATTACACCGAAATGTACCAGCAGCACATGGACAAACCTATACCGGTACGTCGCGCGCTGGCGCTGGCGCATCATCTGGCGAAGCGCACCCTCTGGATCAAACACGACGAGCTAATCATCGGCAACCAGGCAAGCGAAGTCCGCGCCGCGCCGATCTTCCCGGAATATACCGTGTCGTGGATTGAAAAAGAGATCGACGACCTGGCCGACCGTCCGGGCGCGGGCTTTGCCGTTAGCGAAGAGAATAAACGCGTGCTGCATGATATTTGTCCGTGGTGGCGCGGCCAGACGGTGCAGGATCGCTGCTACGGCATGTTTACTGACGAGCAAAAAGGGCTTCTGGAAACCGGGATTATCAAAGCCGAAGGCAATATGACCTCTGGCGACGCCCATCTGGCGGTGAATTTCCCGCTGCTGCTGGAGAAAGGCCTCGACGGGATGCGTGCCAAAGTGGCCGAGCGCCGTACTCGCATTAACCTGACCGTACTGGACGATTTGCACGGCGATCAGTTCCTGAAAGCGATTGATATCGTGCTGGACGCCGTGAGCCTGCATATCCAACGTTTTGCCAGTCTGGCGCGTGAAATGGCGAGCAACGAGATCCGCGAAAGCCGTCGCGACGAGCTGCTGGCGATGGCGGAAAACTGCGATGTGATTGCCCATCAGCCGCCAAAAACCTTCTGGCAGGCGCTGCAGCTGTGCTATTTCATCCAGCTGATTCTGCAAATTGAATCCAACGGTCACTCCGTCTCCTTCGCCCGTATGGATCAGTATCTGTATCCGTTCTACCGCCGTGACGTTGAGTTGGATCAGTCGCTCAACCGCGAACACGCGATTGAAATGCTGCACAGCTGCTGGCTGAAATTGCTGGAAGTGAACAAAATTCGTTCCGGCTCGCACTCAAAAGCGTCGGCGGGCAGTCCGCTGTATCAGAACGTCACCATTGGCGGACAAAAGCTGGTCAATGGCGAAGCGATGGACGCGGTGAACCCGCTCTCGTACGCCATTCTGGAATCCTGCGGTCGCCTGCGTTCCACCCAGCCAAACCTCAGCGTGCGTTATCACGCCGGTATGAGCAATGATTTCCTCGACGCCTGCGTGCAGGTGATCCGCTGCGGCTTTGGCATGCCCGCGTTTAATAACGATGAAATCGTGATTTCCGAGTTCATCAAACTCGGCGTCGAAAAAGAAGATGCGTACGACTATGCGGCGATCGGGTGTATCGAAACCGCCGTGGGCGGCAAATGGGGATATCGCTGTACCGGTATGAGCTTTATCAACTTCGCCCGCGTGATGCTGGCGGCGATGGAAGGCGGTCGCGATGCCACCAGCGGCAAGGTTTTCCTGCCGCAGGATAAAGCGCTTTCCGCCGGTAACTTCGATAATTTCGAACAAGTGATGGAATCCTGGGATAACCAGATTCGCTACTACACGCGCAAATCTATCGAGATTGAATACGTGGTGGACACCATGCTGGAAGAAAACGTCCCCGATATTCTCTGCTCGTCGCTGGTGGACGACTGCATTGAGCGCGCGAAAAGTATTAAAGAAGGCGGCGCGAAATACGACTGGGTGTCGGGTTTGCAGGTCGGTATCGCCAACCTTGGGAACAGCCTGGCTGCGGTGAAGAAGCTGGTCTTTGAACAGGGCACGATCGGTCAGCAGCAGCTGGCAGCCGCGCTGGCGGATGATTACGAAGGGCTGACGCATGAGCAGTTGCGCCAGCGTCTTATTAACGGCGCACCGAAATACGGCAACGATGACGACAGCGTTGATTTGCTGCTGGCCCGCGCCTACCAGACCTATATCGAAGAGCTGAAGCAGTACCACAACCCGCGCTACGGCCGTGGTCCGATTGGCGGTAACTATTACGCGGGTACGTCGTCTATTTCGGCAAACGTGCCGTTTGGTGCGGCGACGATGGCAACGCCGGATGGACGTAAAGCGCATACCCCGCTGGCGGAAGGCGCAAGCCCGGCGTCGGGCACCGATCATCTCGGTCCGACCGCGGTTATCGGTTCCGTGGGTAAACTGCCGACGGAAGCGATTCTGGGTGGCGTGCTGTTAAATCAGAAGCTCAATCCGGCAACGCTTGAGAACGATTCGGACCGTCAGAAGCTGATGATCCTGCTGCGCACTTTCTTCGAGGTGCATAAAGGCTGGCATATTCAGTACAACATTGTGTCGCGTGAAACGCTGCTGGAAGCGAAACGGCATCCGGATCAGTATCGTGACCTGGTGGTGCGCGTAGCGGGTTATTCGGCGTTCTTTACCGCGCTGTCGCCAGACGCGCAGGACGATATCATCGCCCGTACGGAGCATACGCTCTAACCTTTGCGGCTTGATGCCCTCACCCCGCCCCTCTCCCCAACCCTCTCCCACGGGAGAGGGAGCAAACACTAAAAATGACAACACAAGGTTGTCATTTCGCTTTTGGTTTCGAATGAAATAGATTTGTGGTTCGGGTCACATTGTTATTAGAATGTTTCTGGTCGCAGTAATATTCTGGAGAACAATGTATGACCGTTAAAGTTATCGTCACCGATATGGACGGAACTTTCCTTGATGATGCCAAGCAGTACGATCGTGAACGCTTTCAGGCACAATTCGAGCAGCTTAAGGCACGTGATATTGAATTTGTTGTCGCCAGCGGCAACCAGTATTACCAGCTCATCTCGTTCTTCCCGGAACTGAAAGAACACATTTCTTTCGTCGCTGAAAACGGCGCGCTGGTGTTCGATCACGGCGAGCAGATTTTCCACGGCGAACTGACCCACCACGAATCACAAATCGTGATCGGCGAATTGCTCAAAGATAAACAGCTGAATTTCGTCGCCTGTGGATTAGAGAGCGCATACGTGAGCAATAACGCGCCCGACGAGTTTGTGGCGCTGATGTCAAAACACTATCACCGCTTAAAGCGCATCAGCGATTATCAGGACATTGACGACGTCCTGTTCAAGTTCTCACTTAACCTGCCGGATAGCGATATCCCGGATCTCATCGACCAACTGCATGTGTCGCTGGACGGCATCATGAAGCCCGTCACCAGCGGTTTTGGCTTTGTCGATCTGATTATCCCTGGCCTGCATAAAGCCAATGGCATCAGCCGCCTGCTCAAACGCTGGGGCATTTCCCCGCAGGAGTGCGTAGGTATTGGTGACAGCGGTAACGACGCCGAAATGCTCAAGCTGGTGAAATATTCGTTTGCGATGGGTAATGCAGCGGAAAGCATTAAATCCATCAGCCGTTTTCGTGCTGACGATAACAATCATCAGGGCGCGCTGAATGTCATCCAGGCCGTGCTCGACAATACCGATCCTTTCAACGCGTAATCCCCTTCTGGCCGGGGCCAAGCTCCGGCACATCACTCTTTTCCGATCCTGCGGCACACGTCAAATTTTTAAACTTGCATTAACTTACTTTTAACTTAAAGTATCATTTGTAGTTAATTTTACTTTCGAATGAAAGGTGCGAGGCGATTATGACGTTAACGTTTACCAGTGAAATTTTGCCTGCGGACCCTAAAGCCGCGATTAGCCAAATGAAACGCGAGTTACGCGCGCAGATCGGTGACGTTCAGGCGGTTTTCGACCGACTGAGTGATAAAATTGCGACTCGCGTGGCGGAAATTAATGAACTGAAAAGCAAAGGGGAATCCGTCTGGCCGGTCATCCCTTTTAAAGATGTGAAGAACGGTCAGATAACGGCTGCACAGCGTGAAGCGGTAAAACGTCGGGGTTGTGCGGTCATCAAAGGTCATTTCCCGCGCGAGCAAGCGCTGGCGTGGGATAATTCCATGCTCGACTATCTCGATCTCAACCAGTTCGACGAGGTCTACAAAGGGCCAGGCGATAACTTCTTTGGCTCCTTAACCGCATCGCGTCCGGAAATTTATCCGATTTACTGGTCGCAGGCGCAAATGCAGGCGCGTCAGAGCGAACAAATGGCGCAGGTGCAATCGTTCCTGAATCGTTTGTGGACGTTCGAGAGCAACGGAAAACAGTGGTTTAACCCGGATGTCAGCGTGATTTATCCGGATCGCATCCGCCGCCGCCCGCCAGGAACAACGTCCAAAGGTTTGGGCGCACATACTGATTCCGGGGCGCTGGAACGCTGGCTGCTTCCGGCTTATCAGCAGGTCTTTGCGCGGGTATTTGACGGGAATCTCGATCAATACGATCCCTGGAATGCTGCGCATCGCACGGAAGTGGAAGAGTACACCGTGGATAACACCACCAAGTGCTCCGTGTTCCGCACCTTCCAGGGCTGGACGGCGCTGTCAGATATGATCCCAGACCAGGGCTTGCTGCACGTTGTGCCGATCCCGGAGGCGATGGCGTACATTCTGTTGCGTCCGCTGCTCGACGACGTGCCGGAAGACGAGCTTTGCGGCGTGGCACCGGGACGCGTACTGCCGATTTCCGAGAAGTGGCATCCGCTGTTGATCGACGCGTTAACCAGCATTCCGGCACTCGACGCGGGAGATTCGGTGTGGTGGCATTGCGATGTGATTCACTCCGTCGCGCCCGTGGAGAATCAGCAAGGCTGGGGCAACGTGATGTACATCCCTGCCGCGCCGATGTGCGAGAAAAATCTCGCCTACGCGAAAAAAGTCAAAGCGGCGCTGGAAACGGGCGCATCGCCGGGCGATTTCCCGCGCGAAGATTACGAAAAAACCTGGCAGGACCGCTTTACCGTAAGCGACCTGAATATCCACGGCAAGCGCGCGCTCGGCATGGTCTAAGCGTCGTAAAGCCCTTCCCGCTCCACGGCGGTGCGTCGTTTTCCCTGACGTATCCGCCGTACTGATTCCCGCACCGTCAGCGTTCCGTTTAGCAACAACGTTCCCACCGGCGCATCCGGGCGCATCAGACGCTGCTGGAGCATATGCACCGCTTCCGTACCCAGCTCATCGCGCGGAACATGCACCGCCGTTAGCGGAACATCCTGAATCGCTGCCAGATTAAAACCGTCGATGCTCATCACCGAGACATCCTGCGGCACCCGCAGACCATGCTTTTGTAACGCGCTAATGGTGCCCGCAGCCATGAAATCGCCCCCCACCAGAAACGCCGTTGGCAGGTTTTTGGCCGGCGTTCCACTGAGCCATTCGCTGACCTGCTGTTCCGTTTCTGTAGCGCTGAAACTGGGCACCACCAGCAGATCGCGTTTGTCGTTAAATTTCAGATTGTGCGTCTGCCAGCTATCACGGATGCCCGCCAGACGCAGCTCCATGGTATACCGGCGCAGGCACAGTACATTCATGATTTCACGATGACCCATTTCGAACAGGTACTCCGCGGCCCGTTCACCAATGGCGCGGTGATCGGGGGCGACGACAGGCAAGCGCATCCGACTGTCACGACAGTTAATGAGCATGCAGGGTTTGGCAATATCAACGGCCAGATCGTGAATATGGGGATCGTCAATGCCCAGTAATATAGCGGCCTGGGTGTCCGTTTCATTCATACGAGCGAGAAAGAGCTGCGCGTCGCTGTCGTTCTCCTCCAGCGCGCAGTAGCGAAGCCTGACTTCATGAGAGGCGAGCCCTTTGCTCACACTTTGGATCACGCGGTAGTAAAAGATGTCGGACCGCTCGTCAAATGCCCGCTGCGGGGCGAAGACCACCAGGCTATTCAGCAGCAACCGCCCCGCAGCCATGCCATCCATAACGCCCAGTTCCCGCGCGCATTCCAGCACTTTCTGGCGGGCTTTTTCGCTGGTGTTGGCCTTCCCAGCCAAAACACGAGAAACCGTGCTGATCGAGAGTTGCGTACGGGCGGCAATTTCGGCGATTTTTAGCCTTTTATCCATTTTGTGATCTCGCTCCATTTGCTAAATGCAAAAATTTTCATAGTGTGGAATTCCCATAAAAACAGGCTTACATGGCATCTTGCCAAAATATGAATGCCACTTATGAGAAAGCTTGCACAAAATCCACTATTTCCTGCTCATTTTCTGCCATAAGGTGAACTTGTCACACAACTTCCATACTAGTTGTATATCAACTTGAAGCGAAAAACAGATAACTTTCAACGTCATAATAATCTGTGTGACAACCGAAATGTACCTTCCCCCTACCGTCCGTCTTGTGGAGAGAGAAAATGAGTCAGGACATTAATACACCGGTTGTGGCAAGCAAAACCCGCCGCGTCATCAAAAACCTGCGCTGGTATGTACTGGTGCTGTTTTTGCTGGGCGTCACCGTTAACTACATTACCCGTAACTCCCTGGGCATTTTGGCACCCGAGCTGAAAGCGACAATGGGGATTACCACCGAGCAATACTCCTGGATTGTCGGCGCGTTTCAGATTGCCTATACCATTTTCCAGCCCTTATGCGGCTGGCTGATCGACGTGATTGGCCTGAAAATTGGCTTTATGGTTTGCGCCGGGATCTGGGCATTAATGTGTATTTTCCACGCTGGTGCGGGCAGTTGGGTGCACCTGGCTATCCTGCGCTTCTTCATGGGGGCATCGGAAGCCGCCGCAACGCCTGCAAACGCCAAAACCATTGGCGAATGGTTCCCAAAATCTGAGCGTCCGATTGCTGCCGGTTGGGCAGGCGTAGGCTTCTCGATCGGTGCGATGTTGGCACCGCCCATTATTTACTTTGCTCACGCGTCATTCGGCTGGCAAGGTGCGTTCATGTTTACCGGCGTGCTGGCTCTGCTGTGGGTGATTTTGTGGTGGGCGTTCTACCACAACCCGGAACAGCACCCGAATCTGGGCAAAGACGAGCTGGCGTTCATCAAACAGGATAACGAGCCACCAGCCGTTAAGCTGCCGTTCCTGACCGCACTCAAAACTGTGTCCAAAAATAAGCGTTTCTACGGTATCGCTATTCCCGCTTTCATGGCTGAACCGGCCTGGGCCGTGCTGAGCTTCTGGGTTCCGCTGTATCTTGCCAAAGAACACGGCATGGACCTGAAACAGATCGCGATGTTTGCCTGGCTGCCGTTCCTGGCCGCCGATCTCGGCAGCGTGGTTAGCGGATATCTCACTCGTCTTTATACCCGTCTTTTCGGCTGCTCGCGTGTTAACTCCGTGGTGGCCAGCTCTGTGACCGGCGCGTTCTTGATGATTTCTCTGGCTGCGGTTGCTATCACCCGCGACCCGTATATCACGATTGCGCTTATCTCTATCGGCGGGTTCGGCCATCAGATCATCTCCTGCATGCTCAGCGCCCTGGTGGTGGAATCGTTCGACAAAGGCCAAATGGCGACCGTCAACGGCATGCGCGGATCGGCGGCCTGGATCGCCAGCTTCCTGTTCTCACTGTTAATCGGCGTCACCGCCGACAAAATCGGCTTTAACCCGCTGTTCATTGCCATGGGTTTCTTTGACCTTGTTGGCGCATTTTTCCTGGTCGCATTTATTGCTGAACGTCGCGCTAAGCGCGCCTGATACTGGATGTATTGCATATGAAAACGTTGAAAAACTGGACGCTGGCGAAGCAGTCAGCGAATCATCTGGAACTGCTGGTTGATTCTCAACATTACCTGAATCTGTATGTGCTGGAAGAGAATCTGTTCCGCGTGCTGATTAAGCGCAAAGGCGAGCTGGCGCTGGAGAAAACCTGGAGCATTGCGCCAGAACAGGACGTGCCGTGGGAAGGTCGGCATCGTGAAGATCTCAGCGGATTTAGCTGCCCGACGTGGACGCTCACGCAGCAGGGCGACGCGCTGGTAATTGCCACCCAACAGCTGCGCGTCACCGTGCATCAGCCGCTGTGGCTGGAGTGGCATTATCGCAACGACGCGGGTGAATGGCAGGCGCTGGTGAATGACCGGCCAACAAGTGCCTATCTGCTGAACGCCCACGGCGACGGCGCGGCCCACTACCTGAGCCGTCGTAAAGATGAGCGCTTTTATGGCCTGGGTGAGAAAGCAGGTGATTTGCAGCGCAACGGTAAACGCTATGAGATGCGCAATCTGGATGCGATGGGGTACAACGCCGTCAGCACCGATCCGCTGTACAAGCATATTCCGTTTACCATCGCCCGCCGCGATGACGTGAGCTACGGTGTGTTTTACGACAACCTGAGCAGCTGCTGGCTGGATCTGGGCAACGAAATCGACAATTACCACACCGCCTATCGCCGCTGGCAGGCCGAAGCGGGTGATATTGATTACTACATTTTTACCGGCAAACGCGTGCTGGACGTCACCAAAGCCTTCGTGCGCTTGACCGGGAAAACGCTTTTTGGCCCGAAATGGAGCCTGGGCTACAGCGGTTCGACCATGCACTACACCGACGCACCCGACGCGCAAAATCAGCTGATGAACTTCATCCGCCTGTGCGAAGAACACGCGATCCCGTGCGACTCGTTCCAGCTGTCGTCCGGGTATACCTCGATAAACGGCAAGCGCTACGTCTTTAACTGGAACTATGACAAAGTGCCGCAGCCCAAAGTGATGACTCAGGCGTTCCACGACGCGGGTCTCAAACTTGCGGCGAACATCAAACCGTGCCTGCTACAGGATCACCCGCGCTACAGCGAAGTGGCGGAAAAAGGCCTGTTTATCCGCGATTCAGAAACCGATGCGCCAGAACGCTCAAGTTTCTGGGACGACGAAGGCTCGCACCTCGACTTTACGAACCCACAAACGGTCGAGTGGTGGCAGAACGGTGTCACGACTCAAATCCTGGAAATGGGGATCGATTCCACCTGGAATGATAATAACGAGTTTGAAGTCTGGGATGGAGAGGCGCGCTGTCACGGCTTCGGTCAGGAAATTGCGATCAAGCACATTCGCCCGGTGATGCCGCTGCTGATGATGCGCGCGTCGATGGAAGCGCAACAGAAATTTGCACCAGAAAAACGGCCGTATTTGATTTCGCGTTCAGGCTGCGCCGGGATGCAGCGCTACGTCCAGACCTGGAGCGGCGATAATCGGACCAACTGGGAGACACTGCGCTATAACACCCGCATGGGTCTGGGCATGAGCCTGTCTGGCTTGTTTAACGTCGGCCACGATGTGGGCGGTTTCTCAGGCGATAAACCTGATGCCGAGCTGTTTGTGCGCTGGGTACAGAACGGCGTGATGCATCCACGCTTCACCATTCACTCGTGGAATGACGATCAGACGGTAAATGAGCCGTGGATGTATCCGGGCGTGACGCCAGCCATTCGCGGTGCCATCGAGCTGCGCTATCGGCTGCTGCCATATTTATACACCCTGCTCTGGCAGGCTCACGCTGACGATGAGCCGATGCTACGTCCAACGTTCCTCGATCACGAGCATGATGCGCAGACGTTCGAAGAGTGTGACGACTTCCTGCTGGGCCGCGATGTGCTTGTCGCGAGCGTCGTCGAAGCGGGACAACGTGAGCGCCGCCTCTGGCTGCCAGACAACGAAACTGGCTGGTATGATTTTTACACCCACGAATGGTTCTCCGGCGGTCAGTGGATTACCCGCGATGCGCCTCTGGAAAAACTGCCATTGCTGGTGCGCGCCGGGGCGGGTCTGCCGCTGAGCGAACGCATTACGCATGTGTCAGCTGAAAAAGATGATATGCGCGAGCTGAAATTGTTCCCGCTGAAAGGTGTGGGGACGACGTCTGGCCTGCTGTTTGAAGACGACGGCGAAAGCTGGGGTTATCAAAAGGGCAACGCGTTGTGGCTGAACTGGGAAATGGTGTGTGAAGGGTCAACGATTGATCTGAAGGTGGAAGCGCGCGGAGATTATCGTCCGGCGTGGAATACGCTGAACGTGTCGTTACCGGCGGGCGAGAAACGTAAGCTACTGGTGAATGGCGTTGAAGGGAGTGAGTGGGTGTTGTAAAGCGGTCTGATGCCCTAACCCTCTCCCACGGGGAGAGGGAAAAGGACACGTTGATTTTCCTCGTATTTCTCGCTGCAGTATGGCGACAAACCTGCAAATCCCCGGAATCTTACATAAGTCAGTGACCGGGGCGAGCAGGTGCAGCCAACGCCTCTGCAGCGCGAAAGACGACGGGAAATTAGCCGTCGATGCCTTTGCTACGCAGATAATCTTCGTAGTTACCGGTGAAGTCCACGATGCGCTCTGGCGTAATCTCAATCACGCGGGTCGCCAGCGAGCTAACAAACTCACGGTCGTGAGAAACGAAGACCAGCGTCCCCTGATACATCTCCAGCGCCATGTTCAGCGATTCGATAGATTCCATATCAAGGTGGTTCGTTGGTTCATCCATCACCAGAATGTTTGGTTTTTCCAGCATCAGCTTGCCAAACAGCATGCGCCCCTTCTCACCACCGGAAAGCACTTTCGCAGGCTTTTTGATATCGTCCTGGCTGAACAGCAGACGGCCAAGAATGCCGCGAATAACCTGCTCGTCGTCGCCTTCCTGTTTCCACTGGCTCATCCAGTCAAATACGGTCAGATCATTTTCGAATTCATATTCGTGATCCTGCGCGTAATAGCCAATTTGCGCATTTTCAGACCATTTCACCGTACCGTGATCGGGCTGAAGCTCAGCCACCAGGGTTTTCAGCAGCGTGGATTTACCGACGCCGTTGGCCCCGAGAACCGCAATTTTCTCGCCCACTTCCAGCAGCAAATTGAAGTTTTTGAACAGCGGACCGTTATCAAAACCTTTGGTCAGTGCTTCGACTTCTAACGCATTACGGAACAATTTCTTGTCCTGCTCGAAGCGAATGAACGGGTTCTGACGGCTGGACGCTTTCACTTCGTCCAGCTTGATTTTGTCAATCTGACGGGCACGAGACGTTGCCTGACGAGATTTAGAGGCGTTGGCGCTAAAGCGGCTCACGAAGGATTGCAGGTCGGCAATCTGCGCTTTTTTCTTGGCGTTATCAGACAACAAACGCTCGCGCGCTTGGGTCGCAGCCGTCATGTATTCATCGTAGTTGCCTGGGTAAACACGCAGTTCGCCGTAGTCCAGGTCAGCCATATGGGTGCAGACCATGTTCAGGAAGTGACGGTCGTGCGAAATGATGATCATGGTGCTGCCACGTTCGTTCAGCACCTGCTCCAGCCAGCGAATGGTATCGATGTCCAGGTTGTTTGTCGGTTCATCAAGCAGCAGAATTTCTGGGTTAGAGAACAGCGCCTGTGCTAACAGCACACGCAGCTTCCAGCCTGGCGCGACTTCGCTCATCAGGCCGTAATGTTGCTCAACGGGAATGCCGACACCGAGCAGCAGCTCGCCTGCGCGGGATTCGGAAGAGTAACCGTCCATTTCGCCGTAGAGGACTTCGAGGTCGGCCACTTTATAGCCGTCTTCTTCACTCATTTCTGCCAGAGCGTAAATGCGGTCACGCTCCTGTTTCACTTCCCACAGTTCCCCGTGCCCCATGATCACAGTGTCGAGCACCGAAAACTCTTCAAAGGCGAACTGGTCCTGGCGAAGCTTACCGAGACGTTCGTTCGGATCCAGCGACACGTTACCGAGCGTTGGCTCTAAATCGCCGCCGAGAATCTTCATAAAGGTGGATTTTCCGCTACCGTTGGCACCAATCAGGCCGTAACGGTTGCCGCCGCCAAACTTGACGGAAATGTTTTCAAACAGCGGCTTACTGCCAAACTGCATAGTGATGTTGCTGGTAACTAACACGGGAGATTCCTGCGAAAAAGTGTGATAAACACGTCATTATGCCACAATTCCTAAATGAGATCCCGTGTTGCAACGAACCACTAAACTTTAACAAAAGTGAAAAAAATGTGATTTCGTACACATCTGAATTCCCAGTGGGCGGGAATGCACATATAATGCGCTCCCATCACTGACTCAGACTCATCAACTAATCGCCAGAGTGGCAAAGATACCTCGCATAACATGAATATGAAATTATCAACGCTTTTTGCGGCGGCGTTAGCCGTAGTAGGTTTTTGCAATACCGCTTCTGCGGTAACTTATCCGCTGCCGACAGACGGTAGCCGTCTGGTGGGTCAAAACCAGGTGGTTATCGTGCCGGAAGGCAACGACCAGCCGCTGGAATATTTTGCAGCTGAATATCAGTTGGGCCTGTCCAACATGCTGGAAGCAAACCCGGGCGTTGACCCGTATCTGCCGAAAGCGGGCACCGTGCTGAACATTCCTCAGCAGTTGATTCTGCCGGACACCGTTCATGAAGGCATCGTGATCAACAGCGCGGAAATGCGTCTGTACTATTACCCGAAAGGCACTAACACCGTGATCGTTCTGCCGATTGGTATCGGTCAGTTGGGCAAAGATACCCCAATGAACTGGACCACCAAAGTCGAACGTAAGAAAGCGGGTCCAACCTGGACACCAACCGCGAAAATGCACGCAGAATACATCGCTGCCGGCGAACCACTGCCAGCCGTGGTGCCTGCTGGCCCGGACAACCCGATGGGTCTGTACGCGCTGTACATTGGCCGTCTGTATGCGATTCACGGTACCAACGCTAACTTTGGTATCGGCCTGCGCGTCAGCCACGGCTGTGTGCGTCTGCGTAACGAAGATATCAAATTCCTGTTCGAGAACGTGCCTGTTGGGACGCGCGTACAGTTCATCAATGAGCCTGTCAAAGCCACTTCCGAGCCGGATGGCAGCCGCTACATTGAAGTGCATAACCCGCTCTCCACCAGCGAAGACCAGATTAATAACAATGAAATCGTACCGATTAATCTGAAGAGCAACGTGCAGGCTGTTACTACCCAGCCAGACGTTGAAGCGACGGTTGTTGATCAGGCCGTGCAGAACCGCTCAGGGATGCCGGTTCGTTTGAACTGATTCGAATCGCGACATAAAAAAAGCGGGCTTTTTAGCCCGCTTTTTTATTAGCCGTTATTCACGATGACTATCCCGCCATGATCGTAGCGGTAGTGGCAGTGAGCATATTCCAGCGGCGTACCGTCTTCCAGATAGATAACTTGCTCGACTTCCAGCACCGGGTCGGTTTGTTCACATATCAAATGCTGCATATCGAGCGCCGTCGGTTTTAACGCACGAACCACCCGATACGACCCCATAATTTTCAGCCCCAGCGTCTCCTGAACGTACTGAAACACCGAACTTTCTAGGTGGGTTTTATTCAGGCCCGGCACCAGATTCAGCGGCATTACGGTTGAATCCAGCGACATCGGCTCGCCGTTGAGCGAACGCAAACGGATAAAATCATACACTGGCGTATCGACATTAATCATCAGCGAAGACTGCTCTTTCTCATTCGGAAAACGCAGTTCGAAATGCACCACTTTGCTGCTGACAGTTCCAAGATGTTCCCAGGTTTTGGTCGCACCAAAATAGTCGCTGCCGGAAAGATCCCACTGCGACAGCTGCAGGAAGTTTTTACGGATAAACGTCCCCTGCCCCTGGCGCGTATACACCAGCCCTTCCACAATCAGCTGACGCATGGCCTGCTGAATCGTCATGCGACTGGTGCTGAACTCCGCCGCCAGCGCAAACTGGTCGGGCAACGGTTCGTTGGCGGCATACTGCTGACTAATAATGCGTTTTTTGATTTCCCGCGCTATGGTGATGTACTTCGCCGCCATCGCCTTTTCCTTATGATTGATCCGCTATCACACTGTTTTTTAACGCCACTCGCTCAGCAATCTTGAGGAAAGGCAGGTAGAAGAATACACCAAATACAATGATTGCCAACTGCACCACCACCGCGCGCCAGTCCCCCGCCGTCGCCAGCCAGGCGCTGAGTATTGGCGGCGTGGTCCATGGGATCATGACCACGCAGCGCGACATCAGCCCTAGCGTGGTACAGAGCCAGGCAAAATAAATGCCGATGGCCGGCAGCAGGACAAACGGGATCATCAGCGGCAGGTTGAACACGATCGGCAAGCCAAAAATCACTGGCTCGTTGATATTGAACAATCCCGGCGCCAGCGACAGCCGCGCCACCTGCTTTGATGACTTTTGACGTGCAAAGATAAAAATCGCAATCAACAGGGAAATGGTACTCCCGGTTCCGCCAATCATGCCGAACGTAGGGACAAAGATATTATTGATAATGTGCGGAATCGGCTGTCCGTTAGCGAACGCGATCATGTTCTCGTTGGTGTTGATCAATAAGAACGGTTCCAGAATCACGCTGTTCACGACCGACTGATGAATCCCCAGCGTAAACAAGAAATTACCAAAACTGTAGATAAAAAGCGTGCCCGGCAGGCTGGTATTGATCAACCGCAGCGGCTGCTGGATAAACGTGGTGATCAGGTGAATCAGGTCCGTGTGCAGCACGTTGGCGAGCAGCGCCGCCAGTACGGCAAACAGAGAGAGCGTAATAATCGTCGGGATCAGCGTGGTGAACGATTTACTCACCGCGGGTGGCACGTTCTCTCCCAGCGAAATATGCAGCGATTTTAAGCGTGATATGGCGATAAAAATTTCGGTAGAAAGCAGGCCAATGAGCACACCCGCAAAGATCCCCGTCGAGCCAATATTGGTGAACGTCAGCACCTGCGTGACGTTCACCGCCGTCTGACTCCCCACGGGAACCAGCTGTAACTGCATCGGCATCATAATGATAAAACTGCTGACAGCGATAACCACTGCCGAGACCGGATTGTCGAAGTCTTTGTTGCGTGCCAGCGACCAGGCAATCATCGGCGCTAACAGCAGCGCCGCGATATTCAGCGTGCCATTAATGATCGCCTCGCCCCACACTTTAAACTGGGCAAGCGTGTCGCCCTCCAGCACCCACGGAAACACCACGTTATTCACCAGCACCGCAAGTCCGGCGAGAATGAAAATGGGCATGACCGTGGCAAAAGCGTCGCGCAGAGAACGTAAGTGCACCTGATTTGCCAGGCGCGCTGAGAACTCAACAAACTTATCGACAAAAGACTGCATCGCAGGTGTAATTTTTGTATCAGACATAGCGGATATTCCCATCAATCAGTCACAAAAACGGTCCGGCAGCGTACGACTTACAACTCGCGTCCGTTACTACGGATAACCTGTTTCAACCAGGCGTAGCTCTTTTTCGGCACGCGTTTCAGGTCTTTCAGATCGTGGTTTTCACGGTTGACATACACCACACCGTAGCGCTTACGCATATCACCCTGCGAACTGAGAATATCGATCAACCCCCAGCCGAGATAACCGATAACCTGCGCGCCGTCTTCAAACATGGCCGCTTTCATGGCGTCAAAATGCTTACGGTGATAGTCGATGCGATAATCGTCTTCGACCTGATTGACCCCATCCCAGGATTCGATAACACCGATCCCGTTTTCAATCGGGAATACCGGCAAACGCCAGTCGTTGTAATAGCGGGTGATAATGGTGCGAAAGCCCAGCGGATCGATTTGCCAGTTCCATTCGGTGGCCTTCAGGAACGGGTTATTTTTTTCGCCGTGCGCGAGATAATAATTAACGGGTGTACCTTCTGGGATCGGATCGCTGTCCAGCGTTTTGCTGGCGTAATAGCTAAAGGCCATGTAGTCATTTTTGGTGCGCGCCAGCAGCGCCAGATCCTCTGCGCGATAAATATCGCTGAAACCCTGCTGTTCCACCACCGCCATCACCGCGGGGCTGTAGCCCTGCCCGGCAAAGACGCGCAGCAGATTCTGGTTGAGGAATTCGTCATATTGCTGCGCGCAAAAGATGTCGCGCGGCTTGCAGGTGGCGGGATAAATCAGCTGATGCGCCAGCATACCGCCCATCAACTGACCCGGTTTCGCCTGATGCAAATATTCGGTCAGCGCCATATGCCCCACCATCGTATGGTGTTGGATTTGATACAGCTCGCGTAAGGTTTGCTCGCCTTTCATATACCCTGAAACACGGAACGCTTCCGGCATATGGAAGATATTCTGCTCGTTGTAGGTCAACCAGTACTTCACGCGGTCGCCGTAGCAGTCGATCATTTTTTTGCCGTAACGGATAAATGCGTCCATCACACGCCTGTCCATAAATCCGTTGTATTCGTTCGCCAGCGCCAGCGGCATATCGAAGTGATACAGGCACACCATCGGCTCTATACCGCGCGCGATTAGATCGTTGATGAACCGATCGTAAAAGGCGATGCCCTCTTCATTAAACTCGCCGTCACCCTGCGGGCAGACGCGGCTCCAGGAGATCTGGAAACGGTAGCAGTTCATGCCCAGATCCTGCATTAAATCAAAGTCTTCTTTGTAGCGGTGGTACGAGTCGGTCGCCACTTTCCAGTCGGATACGTTTTCTCCAGCTTCGCGAATGTCATACACCGACATCCCTTTTCCGCCCTCGTTCCACGCGCCTTCCGTCTGCATGCTGGAAACTGAGTTTCCCCATAAAAAATTCGCCGGTAGTGATTGATTCATGTGCGCCCCTATATGACTAGTCATTTAAATTTCATGACTAGTCATATAGCTAAAGATGAAAAATCAATCAAAGATAAGGATCGTTTTTTGTGAGCGGGATAGAAATAAAAAAGCCGGATGCGCAATGCGGATCCGGCTTGAAGATCAGAACTCAATATTACTGCTGGGCTAACTGATGACGGCGATATTCGCCCTGACGCTCCAGCATCCAGCCCGGATATTCACGCGGTAATGCGCTGACAGCATCCAGCTGTTTTAACTCATCGTCGCTCAGGCGAATGTCCGTTGCAGCAATGTTATCGTCGAGCTGATCGACGCGTTTTGCGCCAATAATCACGCTGCTGACCACTTTCTGATGCAGCAGCCACGCCAGCGCGATTTGCGCGACGGAGACGCCCTTGCTGTCAGCAATGGTGCGCATCACATCAACACAGTCGAATGCACGGTCTTTATCCACCGGCGGGAAATCAAACTCAAGGCGGCGTCCGCCAGTTTCGCTTTTACCGTCGCGATCGTATTTGCCGCTCAGCAATCCCCCTGCTAATGGACTCCAGACCATTAACCCCACGTCTTCGCTTTGCATCATCGGCACCAGCTCACGCTCAAGGTCACGCCCGGCGATGGTGTAATACGCCTGCAACGACGCAAAACGGGCCAACCCAAGACGCTCAGAAATCCCCAGCGCTTTGGTGATTTGCCAGGCCGCCCAGTTTGACACGCCGATGTAGCGCACATGACCGTGCTGGACGAGATTATCCAGAGCGTAAAGTGTCTCTTCGATTGGTGTGGCCGGGTCAAAACCATGGAGTTGATAGAGATCGATATGATCGAGCTGCATGCGTCGCAGGCTCTCTTTCGCGCTATTGATGATGTGATATCGCGAGCTGCCGCGAGAGTTAACGCCCGCCGTGCCGGTTTCGCCAAAGACTTTGGTGGCGACAACCACATTTTCACGCGGAATTTTCAGGTTCTTCAGCGCTTGCCCGGTGATGATTTCCGAGCGTCCTTCCGAATAGACATTGGCGGTATCAATAAAGTTGATACCCGCATCCAGCGCACGCCCCACCAGCTTTTCGGCATCGCTTTGCTGAAGCTGGCCAATCTTGCCCCACATGCCGTCTTCACCCCCGAACGTCATGGTGCCAAGGCACAGCTCGGAAACAAACAGACCCGTATTACCCAGTTTTTGATAACGCATACGACGCTCCTCGCAATCTTCGTTTAAAAGCTACCAGAGAGTTATACCTCTCTGGCCCCGATTGCGAATGTGTCGTTCCTGTCTATTTCTTGCCCATTTCTCTAAACCAGCATAAAGCCAATCAAAGCCGCCCAAATCAGCATCGGCAGCGACCAGACGTGAAAACGCCACCAGATACGCCGATCGTTCGCCATTCTGAGCGCGATCAGGTTCGCCAGAGACCCTGGCAACAGGCCAAATCCTCCGACGTTCACGGCCCAGGCCAACAGCACGGTTGGCGGCACGTAGTTGATCAACAAAATGGTAGACGGCACGTTACTGATGAATTGCGACAATCCGATTGCCGTCAGCCACAGCCCGAAGGGGGATAAATCGGTCACGCTGTGCAGCGCGCCCTGCAAAGCGGGCAGTTGAATCAGCAGATGCACATCGATAAACATGGCGATAAACACCAGCAGCAACGTCCAGTCGACGCTTATCAGTACACGACGCGCCAGCACCAAAAAGCCCGCCGCCACCAGCAACGCGCCCCAGAGGGCGAACTTCAGTTCAAGAGCCGTCAGGAAAACGATATACAGCGCCAGACAACCCCATACCAGGCGCGGCTTCCACTGGGGAGTGACGCTTCCGCTATGATAATTCAGCGCTTTATTGGGAAAAGCGAACCAACACACCACCAGCAGCGACGCCATCATGGCCAGCGCCAGCGGCGCCATTTGCCAGGTAAAGGCCGCGAACGACAGCCCCGAACGCCCCCACAGCAAAATGTTTTGCGGGTTGCCGATTGGCGTCAGCAGCGATCCGGCATTAACGGCCAGCGCTTCAAAGATAATCAGTCGGTTAACCGGGATTTCGCACAGCTTGCGTAACGTCAGGGTGAGCGGCACCACGATGAAAAGCGCCACATCATTGGTCAGAAACGTGGATAGCAGCGCGGCGGCCAGCACCATAAAAAGGGCTAATTTGCGTTCGGTGGCAAACCGACGCACCGTTTTGCGCCCCAGCACGTCAAAATAACCGCTGAGTTCTACACCTTTGGTGAGCATCATCAGCCCGCTGAGGGTGATGATCGTGTGCCAGTCGATGGCCTCCGGCCAGGTTTTTGGCGCAAAGGGCACGAAAAAGCTCAGCCCGACACCAATGACTAATAGAAGGTGGAAAAACCGATCTCGGGCAAGCGCCTGCAGTCCAGGGATGTTCATTCTGCGGGCGCACCGTATTTGAGGGTAAATTCGCGGAATCTCTCCAGCGTTTCTGCACTGACGTGATGCTCGATCCCTTCCGAATCACGACGGGCCGTATCCTGACTCACACCCAGCACCAGCAAAAAGTTTTCGACGATCTGATGGCGCTCCCGGCTCTCTTGGGCCAGTTTTTCACCTTCCGGTGTCAGGAAAACACCGCGCCAGGGGATCATTTCGATCAGTCCTACTGACGCCAGGCGTTTTAACATTTTCGCGACCGTAGGCTGAGAAACGCCAAGGCGCGCGGCCATATCCACCTGACGGGCTTCACCGACTTCACGAAAGAGATCGGAAATCAGCTCGACGTAATCATCAATCAATTCGCGACGGTGCGCCTCACGCACCTGACGAAACCCTTCAACATGCTCTTCAACATTCACCAGTTGCGTCTTTTTTTTTGTAGTTGGCTTACCTGCGCGACTGTTCATTGTACTTCCTCAGTGGGGTGACGCCCATGGCGTCCTATAACGAGAGCGCACAGTGTAAACCATAGCTCTACAAGCACAAAAAATTAACGAATTAGCCATAGCTATACAATATAGCCTGTGCTATATCTGTATGTAATGCAGTCACCCTTCACGGATCGAAGGGATCTGAAATCAGGAGGTCACATGAACGAATTCAAGAGGTGCATGAACGTGTTTAGCCACTCCCCCTTTAAAGTGCGGTTAATGCTGTTGAACATGCTATGCGACATTTTTAACGGCAAGCCACAGCAGAACGACAAACCCAATCACTAAGCGGCGTTGCGGTACGCCGCTTCATTTTTCTGTCATATTCCCCACGTATTCTGGTCGTTTGCCCCCCATTCCCCGATCTTTTTTACGGATTTGCAGCCCCTCTCGCAAAACATCTTATTAGCAACTGTTGACCTAATTGCCGACTGGCTCTATCTTCTTGCAGCCCTGCACCATTTGCGGCTCGCTGAAGCGGACCCTCATTCCCTCTCCACGCACTGTCAGGCAGGCTTTGACCCTCGACGCCAGGGTGAGCACATGGCGTTTTATGATAGTGACCTATGAATTTAACCCTGAAAGACACGATCGTTACCCGCAGCCGGGCCTTAAGCCCGTGGACGGGATTCTACTTTCTGCAATCACTGCTGATTAACTTTGCGCTTGGCTATCCCTATAGCCTGCTATACGCCGTCGCGTTTACCTGCCTGCTGCATCTGATGTGGCGAAGCGCACCGCGTGTGCAAAAAGTGGTGGTGGGAATTTGCTCTGTGGTTGCCGCGATGTATTACCCGTTTGGTCAGGCTTATGGCGCACCCAACTTTAATACCCTGCTCGCACTGCACTCCACGAATATGGAAGAGTCGACGGAGATCCTGACGATTTTCCCGTGGTACAGCTACGTCATTGGCCTGTTCATTTTTGCGCTGGGCGTGATTGCCGTGCGTCGTCAGCCGCAAGAGAAAAAGTCATGGAGCAAAATTGATAACCTGTGCCTGATCGTAAGCATCGCGGCATTTTTTGTCGCACCGGTACAAAACCTGGCATGGGGCGGTGTTTTCAAGCTGAAAGACACGGGTTATCCGGTTTTCCGCTTCGTAAAAGATATCGTGGTGAACAATAAAGAAGTGATCGACGAGCAGGCGCGTATGGCTGAGCTTTCGAATATGAAAGACACCTGGAACGTGCTGGCGGTTAAGCCGAAGTACCATACTTATGTGGTCGTGATTGGCGAAAGTGCACGCCGCGATGCGCTGGGCGCCTTTGGCGGTCACTGGAATAACACACCGTTTGCCAGCTCAGTGAACGGCACGCTGTTTACGGATTACATCGCAGCAAGCGGATCAACGCAAAAGTCACTCGGCCTGACGTTAAGCCGCGTGGTCGATGGGAAACCGCAGTATCAGGATAACTTTGTCACGCTGGCCAACCGTGCCGGTTTCCAGACGTGGTGGTTTTCCAATCAGGGCCAAATCGGTGAATATGACACGGCGATTGCCAGCATTGCCAAACGTGCAGACGAAGCCCAGTTTCTGAAAAATGGCGATTTCGAGGCGGATAAAAACACCAAAGATGAAGCCCTGTTAAAGATGACGTCGCAGGTATTTGCTTCTCAGCGCACCCAGCCTCAGCTGATCGTCCTGCATCTGATGGGATCGCACCCGCAAGCGTGCGATCGCACGCAGGGGAAATACGCAGAATTCGTGCAATCAAAAGAGACGTCCTGCTATCTCTATACGATGACGCAAACCGACGATCTGTTGAGCAAACTGTACACCCAGTTACAAAACACGGGTGACAGCTTCTCTATGGTGTACTTCTCGGATCATGGTCTGGCGTTCAAAGAACGGGGTAAAGCAGTGCAGTACCTGGCGCACGATGATAAGTTTCAGCAGAACTTTCAGGTGCCGTTTATGGTGCTGTCGAGCGATGATAAAAAGCATCGTGTGATTAAAGCGCGCCGGTCAGCGAACGATTTCCTGAACTTTTTCGCGCAGTGGACCGGGATTTCAGCAAAAGAGATCGCCAACAATTATCCGTTTGTATCAAACAAGAAAGCGCCCCCCGCCTACATTACCAACTTTAAGTTACAGAAAGTGGAGTACACGCATTTGGGGACCGATGCGTTTGAGATAAAAAGTCGCTAACTTGTGCGGCCTGCTACTCTCTCCAGGTGTGAGAAAGTACAAATACAAAACGGCAACCCAAGGGTTGCCGTTTTTGCTGTTACCTTCAAAAAAAATCCGCCACAGTGGGCGGATTTTTATTTCATCACCGAAGTGATTAGAAGCGGTAACCCACGCCTGCGATCCAGGTGCCAACGTCAACGTTGCGGATGCGGCTCTGCTCATAGGAGAAGTCCAGAGCAACGTTTTCGATTGGGTTGAACTGCATACCTGCGCCGTAAGAGAAACCGTAATCGCTAGTGCTTGCGCTGCGGTTCAGGCTTTCGTTCTCGGTCTGCTGGAATTTACCGTAGCCAACACCTACAACACCGTAGATGCTTGCCCAGTCATTCAGGCGGAAAGCTGGACCTGCGGTAACACCGTAGTACTGAGCTTTGTTATATGCGCCATCTTCAAAGCGATCTTTCTCGGTGTAAGTGAAAGAACCGATCACGCCCAGCGGGTTATTGTCTTGCTCGTAACGATACTTCAGGTTGAAACCGTTAGCTTTGTTGACAACGCCCTGCATATCGCTCTGAGCGTAACCACCGGTAACGGTAGAAGTAGCAGCTACAGCAGTACCTGCGGAAACAGCCAGAACAGCGGCCAGTGCTGAAAGACATGCAATTTTTTTCATAACCACCTCAAATGTGCTTCAAGTAAATCCGTAAGTTTTAAATATATCAAAAAATCTGGTGAAACTCTTTGTGATTCGTAATGTCTAACCGAGTCTTTGATGTAACAGAACATTTCAACGAGCAGCTATCTCGTTCAAATAACTCTGAATTTCCACATTTATTCGCTAATTTTGCGCGTCAATGACGTTACATTCATCCAGATTATTCCTAATCTATTAGCTGATAAATTCATCAACTCGCCGCCATTTTACGGATTTACGGCAACTTTTTTTCAACAAAGTCTCAACCGCTCACCTTTTATTTCCATTACACTGCGGCTTTTACTCCCTTTGACATAAATTGACAGGAGAAAGGATGCCTGGTTTGTCTCGTAAAGCGCCGGTCTGGTTGCCCATCGTCGTAATACTTATTGCTATGCTCTCAATCCAGAGCGGCGCGTCGCTGGCAAAATCGCTCTTCCCTATTATAGGTGCACCCGGCGTGACCGCGCTGCGTATCGCGCTTGGCACCCTGATTCTGGTGATTATTTTTAAACCCTGGCGTTTGCGGTTTAAAAAAGAGCAACGTCTGCCGCTGCTGTTCTATGGCCTGTCGCTGGGGGCGATGAACTATCTCTTCTACCTGTCGATACAAACCGTAC
Source organism: Enterobacter sp. 638 (assembly GCF_000016325.1). Taxonomy (NCBI): domain Bacteria; kingdom Pseudomonadati; phylum Pseudomonadota; class Gammaproteobacteria; order Enterobacterales; family Enterobacteriaceae; genus Enterobacter; species Enterobacter sp. 638. The sequence continues at coordinate 1,428,594 of NC_009436.1, read as the reverse complement.
CGCTCGGGGTAGCCGTCGCGCTGGAATTCACCGGACCGCTGGCGGTCGCGCTATTTTCTTCCCGTCGTCCCGTAGATTTTGTGTGGGTTGTACTCGCAGTGCTTGGGCTGTGGTTCCTGTTGCCGCTTGGGCAGAATATTTCCCACGTCGATTTAACCGGTGCCGCGCTGGCGCTGGGTGCAGGCGCCTGTTGGGCGGTGTATATCCTGACAGGACAACGCGCTGGCGAAGAGCATGGGCCCGCCACGGTGGCGTTAGGCTCACTGATTGCCGCCATCATTTTTGTTCCGCTCGGCATGGCGCAGGCGACAGAATCTATCTGGCAATGGTCTGTGTTGCCGATCGGCCTTGCGGTCGCCGTGCTCTCTACCGCGCTGCCCTATTCACTCGAAATGATTGCGCTGACGCGGCTGCCCACGCGTATTTTCGGCACGCTGATGAGTATGGAACCCGCACTGGCGGCTATGTCCGGCATGGTATTTCTGGGCGAAAGCCTGACGCTGGTTCAGGTGCTGGCGCTGTGCTCGATTATTGCCGCCTCAATGGGTTCAACGCTGACCATGCGATCTGAACCTAAAATCAAAGAAATCGACATACATTAATATGCCCTATTCTGCATGGTTTCTTGCCATGCAGAATATACGCCAATTCTTATCATACGTTATTTCCGCACATACTTTGTCATCATAATGAAATATTTTTGTGCATTTCACATGACTTCATGAAATTAAGACTCATCCGCAACAAATAAAACAAACACTAATAAATTCAACGAATTAAAAAATAACATTATTATCACTATTAAATCGATAGGCACAGACAACCCTGCAGAATGAAAAAGCGGTGCTATACTTATTTCCGGTAATTACCTGGAACACAAAACATCAAGAGGATATGAGATTATGAGTACCGCTAAACTGGTAAAAACGAAAGCGTCTAATCTGCTTTATACCCGCAACGATGTATCGGACAGTGATAAGAAAGCGACGATTGAGTTGCTGAATCGCCAGGTGATCCAGTTCATTGACCTGTCATTAATCACCAAACAGGCCCACTGGAACATGCGCGGCGCAAACTTCATTGCCGTCCATGAAATGCTGGATGGATTCCGTACTGCGCTGGTGACTCACCTTGATACCATGGCGGAGCGGGCTGTACAGCTTGGCGGTGTGGCCTTGGGTACGACCCAGGTGATTAACAGCAAAACGGCGCTGAAAAGCTATCCGCTGGACATTCACTCTGTACAGGATCACCTGAAAGAGTTGGCCGATCGCTATGCCATCGTTGCTAACGACGTGCGCAAAGCTATTGGCGAAGCGAAAGATGAAGACACAGCCGATATCCTGACTGCGGCTTCCCGCGACCTGGATCAGTTCCTGTGGTTTATCGAATCTAACATCGAATAATCCATACGGAATTTCAATCAAACCCTCGCCTTACGGTGGGGGTTTTGCACATTTATGGTGCACAATTTTTCCTGCGACGCCTGCAAAAGTAAAAAAGTTGTAATAATCACCTCACAAAATCGTTAACGAACGATTGTTTTATCGTCGTTAATTGCGCTTAATATCCTTCCGTCTGTTGACTACATTGAAACGCACCAAAACAGTGCCTCACTTTGGTGCAAATCGATACTCTTGCAACGATTATTGTGCAACGTAAGTATATATCCTCTTTGCAAAACAATAGGTTGTAAAGTTGGCACGATTTTTTCATATAGCCGTTTGCTCCCGCAGGGGATCGCCCCGTGGATATAAAAGGAAATACTATGAAGTCTGTATTAAAAGTTTCACTGGCTGCACTTACCCTGGCGTTCGCGGTATCTTCTCAGGCCGCAGACAAACTCGTTGTGGCAACTGACACCGCTTTCGTTCCTTTCGAATTCAAGCAGGGTGATAAGTACGTTGGTTTTGACGTTGATTTGTGGGCGGCAATCGCAAAAGAATTGAAACTGGATTACACCCTGAAGCCAATGGATTTCAGCGGCATCATCCCGGCTCTGCAAACCAAAAATATCGACCTGGCGCTGGCGGGTATCACGATCACCGAAGAACGTAAAAAAGCGATCGAATTCTCTGACGGCTACTACAAAAGCGGTCTGCTGTTGATGGTTAAAGCCGACAACAACGACGTGAAAAGCGTGAAAGACCTCGACGGCAAAATCGTGGCAGTGAAGAGTGGCACCGGTTCTGTTGATTACGCGAAAGCGAATATCAAAACCAAAGACCTGCGCCAGTTCCCTAACATCGACAACGCCTATATGGAACTCGGCACTAACCGCGCTGACGCGGTACTGCACGATACCCCTAACATTCTTTACTTCATCAAAACTGCGGGCAACGGCAAGTTCAAAGCGGTTGGTGAGTCACTGGAAGCACAGCAGTACGGCATCGCGTTCCCTAAAGGCAGCGACGAGCTGCGTAATAAAGTGAACGGCGCGCTGAAAACGCTGCGTGAAAACGGCACTTACAACGAAATCTACAAAAAATGGTTCGGTACTGAACCAAAATAATTATTATTAAAGACGTTGTACGCTCAGGGGCGGCTTTCGCCCCTGCATTTTTTAGAACCACGGTTACAGGAAATTATCATGCAGTTTGACTGGAGCGCCATCTGGCCTGCCATTCCTCTCTTGCTTGAAGGCGCTAAAATGACCCTGTGGATTTCGGTCCTCGGTCTGGCTGGCGGGTTGATTATCGGTCTTGTGGCCGGTTTCGCTCGCAGCTACGGTGGCTGGATTGCAAACCATATCGCACTGGTTTTCATCGAAGTGATCCGCGGTACGCCCATCGTCGTACAGGTCATGTTTATCTACTTCGCCCTGCCTATGGCATTTAACGATCTGCGCATCGATCCGTTCAGCGCTGCGGTCGTGACCATTATGATCAACTCCGGCGCCTACATTGCGGAAATCACCCGTGGCGCGGTGCTGTCGATTCATAAAGGCTTTAGTGAAGCCGGTCTGGCGCTGGGCCTGTCCCGTCGCGAAACCATTCGCCACGTTATTCTGCCGCTGGCGCTGCGTCGTATGCTGCCACCGCTGGGCAACCAGTGGATCATCAGTATCAAAGATACCTCGCTGTTTATCGTTATCGGGGTGGCTGAATTAACCCGTCAGGGCCAAGAGATCATTGCCGGTAACTTCCGTGCACTGGAAATCTGGAGCGCCGTTGCGGTGGTTTATCTGATTATTACGCTGCTGCTGAGCTTTGTTCTGCGCCGTCTTGAAAGAAGGATGAAAATCCTGTGATTGAATTTAAAAACGTTTCCAAGCACTTCGGTCCCACGAAAGTGCTGCACGATATCGATCTGAATATTAAACAGGGCGAAGTGGTGGTCATTATCGGACCGTCAGGTTCCGGTAAATCAACGCTGCTGCGCTGCATCAACAAGCTGGAAGAGATCACCAGCGGCGATCTGTTTGTCGATGGTTTGAAAGTGAACGACCCGAAAGTGGACGAGCGTTTGATTCGTCAGGAAGCGGGTATGGTGTTCCAGCAGTTTTATCTGTTCCCGCACCTGACGGCGCTGGAAAACGTGATGTTCGGTCCACTGCGCGTGCGCGGAGCCAACAAAGCGGCAGCTGAGAAACTGGCGAAAGAACTGCTGGCGAAAGTCGGCCTTGCAGAACGTGCTCATCACTACCCCTCTGAGCTTTCCGGTGGTCAGCAGCAACGCGTGGCGATCGCCCGTGCGCTGGCGGTGAAACCGAAAATGATGCTTTTCGATGAGCCGACCTCTGCGCTGGATCCAGAACTGCGTCATGAAGTATTGAAAGTTATGCAGGATTTGGCGGAAGAAGGTATGACGATGGTGATCGTGACTCACGAAATCGGCTTTGCCGAGAAAGTGGCGTCCCGTCTGATTTTCATTGATAAAGGCCGCATTGCCGAAGATGGCAATCCGCAGGCGCTGATCGAAAATCCGCCGAGCCAGCGTTTGCAGGAATTCTTGCAGCACGTCTCCTGATATTGTCACGCTAATCATCCAAAGCCGGGCACATTATCGCCCGGCTTTTTAATGCCAGATTGTTCCCAAAAACTTCCCTCCCCCGTGCTCCTTCTATACTTATCATTTTGCTGAACATTTTCTTCATCGGAGGAAGCCGTGCCGTGGATCCTGCTGCTACTGTTTTGTCTGTTCTGCGCGCCCGCGCAGGCGGTCACTATTCCGGGCGTCACGACCGGCGCGTCAACCTCCCAGCAAACCACGCCAGCCCCTGAACCTGACGTTGAACAAAAGAAAGCCGCCTACAGTGCGCTCGCGGATGTGCTCGAGAATGACACCTCGCGCCAGGAGCTGATCGAACAGCTCCGTACCGTTGCTGCGACGCCACCGCAGGATCCGATCCCAAAAATCACGCCTCCGGACGTGGTTGAACAAAAAACCGTGCTGGAAAACGTCACCGACGTGGGCCGTCATTATGGCGACGCGCTATCAGCACGCTTCGCTCAGCTCTATCGCAATCTGATCGGTTCCCCGCATAAGGCCTTTAATCCGCAAACGTTCAATAACGCCGCCAGCCATTTTCTGATGCTGGCCGCCATGGTCTTTGCCTTTTACTGGCTGGTGCGTCTGTGCGCCTGGCCGCTGTACCGCAAAATGGGGCAATGGGGACGCAAAAAGAATCGGGAAAGAAGCAGCTGGTTTCACTTACCGCTGATGATTGCCGGGGCGTTCATTATCGATTTGCTGCTACTGGCGCTGACGCTGTTTGTCGGTCAAATTCTCAGTGATAATCTCGATGCCGGGAACCACACCATCGCCTTTCAGCAAAGCCTATTTCTTAACGCCTTCGCCCTGATTGAATTTTTCAAAGCGCTTTTACGTTTGCTATTTTGCCCACGCGTGGCGGATTTACGGCCTTTCACCCTCAGCGATGAGCACGCAAAATATTGGGCGCTTCGCCTGAGCATTCTCAGCGGGCTGATTGGTTACGGTCTGCTGGTCGCAGTGCCGATTATCTCAAACCAGGTCAATGTCCAAATTGGCGCGCTGGCCAACGTGCTTATCATGATCTGCATTACCGTCTGGGCGTTGTACCTGATTTTTCACAACAAAAAAGCCATCACCGACGGGCTATTGCATCTCGCCGATCGCTCGCTCTCTTTTTTTAGCCTGTTTATCCGTGCGTTTGCGCTGATATGGCACTGGCTCGCCAGCGCCTATTTTATTGTGCTGTGCTTCTTCTCGCTGTTCGATCCGGGCAACAGCCTGAAGTTTATGATGGGGGCGACATTCCACAGCCTGGCGATTATTGGTATCGCAGCGTTTGTGTCGGGTTTGCTGTCGCGCTGGATTTCGAAAACCGTCACGCTTTCTCCACAGGTACAGCGAAATTATCCCGAATTGCAGAAACGTGTGAACAGCTGGATCTCAACGTCGTTGAAAGTCGCGCGCATTCTGACAGTTTGCGTGTCCATTATGCTGCTGCTTAACGCCTGGGGGCTGTTTGACTTCTGGAACTGGCTGCACAACGGCGCGGGCGAGAAAACGGTGGATATCCTGATTCGTATCGCGCTGATCCTGTTCTTCTCGGCGGTTGGCTGGACACTTTTGGCGAGTCTGATTGAGAACCGGCTGGTGTCAGATATTCACGGACGCCCTCTGCCCAGCGCGCGAGCCCGCACGCTGTTAACGTTATTCCGCAATGCGCTGGCCGTTATTATCAGTACCATCACCATCATGATTGTGCTTTCTGAAATTGGCGTGAATATCGCGCCGCTGCTGGCAGGTGCGGGTGCACTCGGCCTGGCGATTTCGTTCGGGTCACAAACGCTGGTGAAAGACATCATTACCGGGATTTTCATTCAGTTTGAGAACGGGATGAACACCGGCGATCTGGTGACCATTGGGCCATTAACCGGCACCGTGGAGCGGATGTCGATCCGTTCCGTTGGCGTACGACAAGACACTGGCGCGTATCACATCATTCCGTGGTCTTCGATTACCACCTTCGCCAACTTCGTGCGAGGTATCGGGTCTGTGGTGGCAAATTACGACGTGGATCGCCATGAGGACGCAGACAAAGCCAAACAGGCGCTCAGATCGGCGGTAGAGGAGCTGATGGAGATGGAGGATATCCGAGGGCTGGTGATCGGTGAACCGTCGTTTGCGGGGATTGTGGGGCTGACGAATACCGCCTTTACGCTGCGCGTCTCATTCACTACCCAGCCGCTGAAACAGTGGACGGTGCGTTTTGCGCTCGACAGCATGGTGAAGAAACACTTTGATCTGGCAGAAGTGCGAACACCCGTTCAGACGTATCAGGTGCTCTCGCCTGCTGGCGCACTTCCGCCACCGCAGGAACCGACGCTTTAAAACAGGCCGGGCATTGTTGCCCGGCACATCACCAATACATCACGCTTAAAACGATTTGCGGCGTTTGGCGTCGTCCATAAACGTCCAGGCGATAAAGCGGCTTTGCTTCTGCCCTTGCGCCATCTCTTTTTTCACCACTTTTACCGCGCCTACGGCAGTCAACGCACGATACAGCGGCGGTAAATTATCGCCACGAGAAACCAGCGTCGTAAACCATTTCACCTGACGGGCAAACAATTTGCTTTCCGCAATCATCTTCTCAATGAAAGCTACTTCGCCACCTTCACACCACAGCTCGTGCTGTTGACCGCCAAAGTTCAGCGCACCATCTTCTGCCTGACCGAGGTTGCGACGCTTACGTTCGCTGCCTGCGCGGGCCGTCTCAGCTGAATCATGGAAAGGGGGATTACACATCGTGGCGTCGTAGCTTTCATTCTTATGAATGATGCCGTTGAAAATGTCGGACGCCTCTTTCTGACGACGTAATCGAATCGCGCGGGTCAGCCCCTCGTTCCCGTTCACGATCGCCTGTGCGCTGGCATACGCATCTTTCCCGGTTTCGCTTCCGGTAAAGCGCCAGCCGTATTCCGCGACACCAATCAGCGGATAAATCAGATTCGCGCCCGTGCCAATATCCAGCACCGTCGCTTGCGGCGGGATCGTCCCGGCATTATCTTCCGCCAGCAAATCGGCGAGATGATGAACGTAATCAGCACGTCCAGGAACAGGCGGGCAGAGAAAACCTTCCGGAATGTCCCACTGCGTAACGCCGTAAAAATGGGCCAGCAGCGCCTTGTTCAGCGCTTTTACCGCCAGCGGGTCGGCAAAATTCACTGAGGGTTCACCTGCAGGCGTCTGCACGATGAACGCTTGCAGTTGAGGGCAGCTCTGACACAGGGCATTCATGTCGTAGCGGCTGCGGTGGCGGTTACGCGGGTGTAATCCCGGCTTTTCGGCAGTCATGGTATTCTCCTTTTAACAGCGGCGTAAGATACCCTCTGGCGGCGCAACGGTAAATAACTCTCTTCCGTGCACAATAATCCGTCAAAAATCAGCAACCTGTATGTCTATGATATGTCAATATTTTGTCAATAAACATCGTTCAAAAAACACGCAGATCACCATCAAATTTTTGCGCTAAATCACATCAGGATTACTTCTAAACTTAGTCTGCATTACCCGTTGTCATTCAGAGGATGTGATTATGAAGAAATACCTGACACTACTTGTACTTGCTGGTTCGCTGGCGTCGGCCTCGTTCTCCGCCTGGTCAGCTGAATCACTCTCCCGCAGCGATACCGGGCAGCTTCGTCCGGCAGGCACTGTCTCCGTCACCGGCGCAGCAAACCTCGACGACCTGCAGTCTAAGCTCGCTGAAAAAGCCAAAGATGAAGGCGCTAGCGGATTTGTGGTGAACTCTGCTGGCGGTGAAAACCGCATGTTCGGCACGGCCACGATCTATAAATGAGAGTTAATGCTCATATAGCTGCATCTGCCCCCAACAGATGCAGTTCTCACTGACCCCCACCTTGACTGTCTATTTTTTAACCCCATATTCATTATATGAGTGTCTATCGTGCATGAGGAGGCTGGCATGGCATCCGGTTGGGCCAATGATGACGCCGTCAACGAACAGATCAACAGTACTATTGAAGATGCTGTCGCGCGTGTTCGCGGTGAATTAGCGCAGGGCGAGAGTTTATGTGAGTGCGAGGAATGCGGCGACCCCATCCCTGAAGCCCGGCGTAAAGCCGTGCCAGGTGTGCGGCTTTGCATTACTTGTCAGCAGAATAAAGATTCAAAAAACACTTCACACTCAGGATATAATCGCAGGGGATCGAAAGACAGCCAGTTGCGCTGACTCTTCTTTACCTTAAACAAAGTCACCCACATTTAGCTTTACGCTCACGCTTTTTTCCGTGTCGCGTAGCAAAACGTGCCCTCGATGCGCGTCATGTAAAGCGAAAAGGCAAGAACGGTAAAGCGAGGATATGAATTTATTAATATTCAATAAGTTATTTGTCATTCAGTTTTTTTGAGCAATGCTGTCAATTCTCTTAGATTATATCTTCCGCAAAAAAACGTGATACTTATCACATCGACGGAACATCGTCCCCTTAACAGAACAACCTGCGAGAGATTAACTATGAAAACCATCAAATATGCTGTTGCCGCTATCGCCCTGACTACCCTTTCTTTCGGCGCATTCGCCGCGCAGTCAGTGACTGAAGCCCAGGCACAAAACATGAATAAATTGGGTGTTGTCAGTGCTGAAGGCGCGACCACACTGGATGGTCTGGAAGCGAAACTGGCTGAGAAAGCGTCTGCTGCTGGTGCAAGTGGTTACACCATCACGTCTGCGAACAGCAACAACAAACTCAGCGGTACTGCGGTAATTTACCAGTAAGCCAAACGATTTAATGCTCGACCCTCGCTAACCCCTCTGGCGAGTTGCTCCAACCCTCATTGACCCTGTTGTTGTTACCCTTTGTTTGCCCGTTCAGGATTGGACGGGCTTTTTTTTATTTAAAATGTCTGGGCAATACGCGCAAGCCCGGCATCCACGGTTTCCACTTCACCCGTAGCCAGCAGGCAGCACGCCATCTGAAGCTTGAGAGAGTGAGGTACCGGCTCGCTTCCCGCAAGGCAACGCTCAATCCAGCGGGCCGTGGTCGCAGGATCTTTTGCCTCGGGCAGCGCAATCTCCCCGGCGGATTCTTCCGCGCGTTCAAGCACCACACGCGTTCCAGCATTGTCGATCAACGTCATCTGCGGGCAGCGCTGCGGATTCGCATACGCCTCTCCTTCCGTTCCGTGCATCAGTAGTGCTCTGCCACCGATATCGGCAAAAAAACCAGCGACACGGGTGACATATTCCGGGTGAGACACGCTGGACAGACGCAGCGCCGCATCTTCCGCGAACGGCGTCGCCAGTTTCGCCAGCGTATGCGCGCTGTTACGCACGCCCATCCGCCAGCGCATATCCAGCTGCTTTTCGAGCGGCGGACACAAGGCGTTAACCGGAATGTAAACGGGGTGAGGTCCATCGAGTTTGGCCTGAGCCTGACCGGCATGAAGCGTTGGCGCAACACCAAGCAGGGTAAAAATGGTTTCGGTCAGCACGCGAGTTGGATCGGCGCTCACCCCGTGCACCACCACCGGGAATCCCAGTTTGTGGAGCAACATCGCCAGCAGAGGCGTCAGGTTCGCCTGTTTGCGTGCGCCGTTATAACTGGGGATCACAATCGGCATCGGCTTGCCCACCGGCGGCGTCAGTTGCAGGGTGTGAGCCTGCATCGCCTCGTAAAAGCCCCGCATTTCCGCTTCGCCTTCCCCTTTGATGCGCAGCGCAATCAATATGCCGCCCATTTCAAGCTCTGGCACATCGCCATTCAGCATATGGGTATACAGCGCACGGGCGGTTTCCTGGTCCAGATCGCGAGCATGGTTTTTCCCGCGCCCTACCTCTTTGATAATTTTGCGATAATCCACGACATTTCTCCTGGCGACATCTTTTTAACAATATAGCCCCGAAGAAGCGTTCGCCGACAGGTTTTTATTTACCTGCGGGGCGACGCCCACGGGTACGCGGACTTTTTTTAGACGCGGGCACGACCTGAGTCGGACGCTTTTTGACTTCCGGCACGTCGGGCTGCTCGATGGGGAACACCGGCAGGGCATTCAGCAAACGCTGACCGTAGTTTTTAGTCAGCAGACGACGGTCATAAATGACGATTTCGCCCCAGCAGCCGTGGCTACGGATCAGTCGTCCGACCTGCTGAATCAAATTAAACGACGCCGCCGGCAGGCTTTGCACTTCAAACGGATAGCGATTCAGGCTTTTCAGCCACTCGCCCTCAGTGATCACCACCGGGCTGTCGATCGGCGGGAAGGCAATTTTGTGGATATGCACCTGCGTCAGATAATCGCCCTTCAGATCCAGACCTTCCGCAAAGGACTGCAAGCCCACCAGCACGCTGCGCTCACCGTTATCAATACGCTTACGGTGCGCTTCCACAAGGCGATAGCGTGGTTGATCGCCCTGCACCAGCAGCAGCAAACGCAGATCGGTGACAAACGTTAAGAACAGCTGCAGGGCACGGTTGCTAGCGAACAGCACCAGCATGCCGGGATATTTCTTGCTCTCCACCTGCTCGCGGAAATAGGCGGCCATTTCGGCAATATGTTGCTCTTCGTGCTCCATCAGCGGCTCATGCTGCATTTTTGGGATAACCAGTTTGCCCTGCTCACAGTGGTTAAATGGCGAATCCAGCGAGACAAAACGGTCGCCCGCCTTCTCTTTTAAACCGCTCATCTCCTGCAAACGCGAGAAGCTGTTCAGCGAACGCAGCGTCGCCGACGTCACAACCACATGCGGCACGCTACGCCAGATCAGCTTTTCCAGCTGATCGCTCACGCGAATGCCCACGCAGTGGAAGAACAGATGGATTTGCCCGTCTTTCACTTCACGCGTCGCCCATTTGGTGACCGGCGCGCCAGATGCCTGGGCCATTGACGCCAGCCGCCACAGCTTGCTTTGGCTTTCAAACATGCTTAACGCGCGATTCATCTGTAATAACACGCGGTGCACGCGCACCACGTCGTGGGTACCGGTTTTCTCGCTGAGATCGTTCAAGAACATTTCGGCAAGCCCACGCAATTTTTCCAGCAGTTTCGCCAGCTGCTTGCAGATCTCCATCACCTCATCCGGCAGCTCGCCCATCGCAAAGCGGTGCTCCGCCTGCTGAGCCGCAGGAAGATAAAGGTCGAGGATAGCGTTCAGGGACGCAATCAGCGCGTAAACCTCTTCGCAGTGCTCGCTAAGACGTTCAGGCACTGCCAGCGGTGGCGTCGTTTTGGGGCGGAACTGCTCCATGCAGGTGGCGATCAGTTTGCAGAACAGATCGAACTGGAGACGGAACCACGGCGCGGTGATCTCCGCGCTCATCTCGAGTGCATCGCGCGCCACGTCCGGCAGATGGTGTCCTTCATCGAGCACCAGCAGTAAATTTTTGGGATCGGGAAGCACCGCTTCGCTCTCGAGCGCCGCCATCACCAGCGCGTGGTTGGCGACCACCACTTCCGCTTCCTGAATTTCGCGGCGGGCAACAAAAAACGGACATTCACGGTAATAGTGACAGTTGCGGTTCAGACAGCTGGCTTTATCCGTGCTCAGGCGTCGCCACAAATCGTCGCTGACAGCTTTATCAGTGTGATCGCGCAGGCCGTCCCATTTATAGCCGTCGAGATCGACCTTCAGCTTTGCGCACAGATCCTGCTCGGCTTTGTTGTTCGGGGTTAAATCGTCATCGAGGAACGCCAGCAAATCCTGCTGCGTCGCGTCGCTGCTGGCAAGCCCCGCCAGATTACGCGGGCAGACATAACGTCCACGGCCAAACGCCGCAGTAAACCGCAGCTCGGGAATAATTTTGCGCAGCAGGGGTAAATCTTTGCTGTAAATCTGATCCTGAAGCGCCACGTTGGCGGTACTGATCACCAGCGTTTTTTGCTCTTCGCGGGCGATGGCGATCCCAGGAATTAAATAGGAGAGTGTTTTACCGACACCGGTCGGCGCTTCAATCGCCAGATGCCGCCCTTCGTCCCCGGCGAGCGTCTTCGCCACATCGGCAATCATCTGTCGCTGTGGGGCTCGGGGAATAAAGTCGGGGATCTGTTCCTGCAACGCCTTATACCAGGCGGCAATTTGCGCTTTGAGCGCAGCGGTTAAAGCCATCGGGGAACCTGAAATACTGTATAAACAGCCACTATTGTGGCACGTTCGAGGCGTTGTCGCAAAAAGAAAAGCCCGGCTTCAGAGCCGGGCTTCCAGATTACTGCGCGGAGGCAGGTTTACGTGGTTTGCGTCGGCGTTGGCCTTCGCCTGCGGGTTTGGCTTCTCCGCTGCGCCACGGGTTTTCGCCCGCCGGCTTTGCGTCACCGCTACGGCGCGGAGGCTTACCTGACGCTTTCGGTGCGCCGCTTTCGGAACGACGCGGCTGCTGGCTGCGTCCACCGCCACCACCCTGTCCACGACCACCGCCGCCCTGACGACCGTTTTGAATCGGATCAGCTTTGATGGACTTATCCACTTCATAGCCTTCAATGGCGATGCGCGGAATCTCTTTCTTCAGCAGACGCTCAATGTCATGCAGCAGTTTGTGTTCATCGACGCAAACCAGTGAAAGCGCTTCACCGGTGGCCGCAGCACGACCGGTACGGCCAATACGGTGTACGTAATCTTCCGGTACGTTTGGCAGCTCGTAGTTCACAACGTGCGGCAGCTCTTCGATATCCAGACCGCGCGCGGCGATATCCGTTGCCACCAGCACGCGAATGTCACCGGATTTGAAATCAGCTAATGCACGCGTACGGGCACCCTGGCTCTTGTTGCCATGGATTGCCGCACTGCGAATGCCGTCTTTATTTAGCTGTTCAGCCAGATGGTTAGCGCCGTGTTTGGTACGGGTGAAGACCAGCACCTGCTGCCAGTTGCCTTCGCCAATCATCTGCGAGAGCAGTTCCCGCTTACGCTTTTTGTCCACGAAGTGAACGTACTGTGAAACCTGCTCAGACGCGGTGTTACGACGCGCGACTTCAATTTCCAGCGGGTTACGCAGCAGTTTTTCCGCCAGGCCTTTGATCTCATCAGAGAAGGTGGCGGAGAACAGCAGGTTCTGACGCTTAGCAGGCAGTTTCGCCAGCACGCGACGAATGTCATGGATAAAGCCCATGTCCAGCATACGGTCAGCTTCATCCAGCACCAGGATTTCGACCTGATCCAGTTTGACCGCGTTTTGATGTTCCAGATCCAGCAAACGGCCTGGCGTCGCGACTAAAACGTCAACGCCGCTGCGCAGTTTCATCATCTGTGGGTTAATGCTCACACCGCCGAAAACCACCAGCGAGCGGATATCGAGATAGCGGCTGTACTCACGCACGTTCTCGCCGATCTGCGCCGCCAGTTCACGGGTTGGCGTCAGGATCAACGCACGCACCGGGCGACGGCCCTTCGCGTGCGGCTCGTTCTGCACCAGACGTTGCAGCAGCGGCAGCGTAAAGCCCGCCGTTTTGCCGGTACCGGTCTGTGCGCTGGCCATCAGGTCACGGCCTTCCAGCACCGCAGGGATCGCCTGCTGCTGAATTGGGGTTGGCTCGAGGTAGCCCTGTTCTGCGACGGCGCGCAGAATTTCCGGGTTCAGGCCAAGGGTATCAAAAGACATAAAAACTCCGAACCGCCCCGACCGTCACAGGTGTAGTTTTCAGGGAGATAAGACGAATAGAAGAGGACAAAAACCACAATGTCACGAAGCTTCGGAGTGTAGCAGATTTTGTGACACGGCGCATAAAATATCCCTCCGTGATTCCTCAGCGAAATATTGCACCATGCGACTGGACAAGGTGAAAATTTATACATAATCTTAATCAATCGATTGATTAACTTTTAATGACGAGATGAATCCGACACCGACCACCACCAAAGGGGAACAGGCGAAAAGCCAGCTGATTGCGGCGGCACTGGCCCAGTTCGGCGAATACGGACTGCACGCCACAACGCGCGATATCGCTGCGCAAGCCGGGCAAAACATCGCGGCTATTCCGTACTACTTCGGTTCAAAGGAAGATTTGTATCTCGCCTGCGCGCAGTCTATTGCTGATTTCATTGGCAGCAATTTTCGCCCACACGTCGAAGCCGCCACGGCGCTGCTTGACGCGCCATCGCCGGATCGCGATGCCATTCGTGGGCTGCTTCTTGACGCGTGCAACAACATGATTCGGCTGCTGACCCATGACGATACGATGAACCTCAGTAAGTTTATCTCACGGGAACAACTTTCGCCCACGGCCGCCTATCAACTGGTTCACGACCAGGTCATTTCCCCGATGCACACCCATTTGACCCGGCTGATCGCGGCTTATACCGGTCGCGACCCCAACGATACGCAAACCATTTTGCACACCCATGCGCTGCTCGGCGAAATCCTCGCCTTTCGCCTGGGACGAGAAACGATTTTGTTACGCACTGGCTGGACACAATTTGATGAGGATAAAGCCGCGCAGATTAGCCAGGTTATCACCTGTCATCTCGATCTTATCCTGCACGGTTTAACGCTAAGGAGCCTGGAGTCATGAAAAAACCTGTCGTGGTCATACTGGCGGTCGTTGTTCTGCTGGCAGCCGGTATCGGCGGTTGGCTGTGGTATCAAAGCCAGCAGGATCGAGGTCTTACGCTTTACGGTAACGTCGATATTCGCACGCTGAATATGAGTTTCCGCGTGGGCGGGCGTCTGGAATCGCTCGCCGTTGACGAGGGCGATACGGTAAAAAGTGGGCAACTGCTCGGCCAGCTTGATAAAGCCCCGTATGAAAATGCGCTGATGCAGGCCAAAGCCAGCGTGTCGGTGGCGCAGGCCCAGTATGATTTGATGCTGGCGGGCTACCGTGACGAAGAGGTCGCGCAGGCAGAAGCCGCCGTCAAACAGGCGAAAGCGGCTTACGATTATTCGCAAAACTTCTATAACCGCCAGCAGGGGTTGTGGAAAAGCCGCACGATTTCCGCCAACGATCTGGAAAACGCTCGCTCCTCACGCGATCAGGCCCAGGCCACGCTCAAATCTGCCCAGGATAAATTGAGCCAGTACCGCACCGGTAACCGCCCGCAGGATATTGCCCAGGCGAAAGCCAACCTCGAACAGGCACAGGCGCAGCTGGCGCAGGCGGAACTGGATCTGCACGATACGACGCTTATCGCGCCATCAAACGGCACGCTGATGACCCGCGCCGTCGAGCCGGGCAGCATGTTAAGCGCGGGCAGCACCGTGCTGACGCTTTCGCTTACCCGCCCGGTGTGGGTGCGCGCCTATATTGACGAGCCGAATCTCAGCCAGGCGCAGCCGGGACGCGAAATTTTGCTGTATACCGATGGCCGTCCGGATAAGCCGTATCACGGCAAAATCGGATTTGTTTCCCCGACGGCTGAATTCACACCAAAAACCGTCGAGACGCCGGATCTGCGCACCGACCTGGTTTATCGCCTGCGTATTATCGTGACTGACGCCGACGATGCGCTGCGTCAGGGCATGCCAATCACCGTCAAATTCAACGATGGGGAAGGACATGAATGACGCGGTTATTCAACTCAACAGTCTGGTAAAACGCTTTGCGGGAATGGATAAACCCGCCGTCGCGCCGCTGAACTGTACGTTGCAAAAAGGCTACGTGACCGGGCTGGTCGGCCCGGACGGCGCGGGGAAAACCACGCTCATGCGTATGCTCGCCGGGTTGCTAAAACCGGATGAAGGCAGCGCCACGGTGCTCGGGCTTGATCCGATTAAAAACGACAGTGAGCTGCACGCCATCATGGGCTACATGCCGCAGAAGTTTGGTCTGTACGAAGATCTGACGGTAATGGAAAACCTGAATTTATACGCCGATTTGCGCAGCGTTACCGGCGAAACGCGGAAAACCACGTTTGCACGGCTGCTGGAATTTACCTCTCTGGGTCCGTTCACTGACCGACTGGCGGGCAAGCTTTCGGGCGGGATGAAGCAAAAGCTGGGGCTGGCCTGTACGCTTGTCGGCGAACCCAAAGTGCTGCTGCTGGATGAACCCGGCGTGGGCGTGGACCCGATTTCGCGCCGCGAGCTGTGGCAGATGGTTCACGAGCTGGCGGGCGACGGGATGCTCATTCTCTGGAGCACCTCTTATCTGGATGAAGCCGAGCAGTGCCGCGACGTGCTGTTGATGAACGAAGGCGAGCTGTTGTATCAGGGCGAGCCAACGGCGCTGACGCAGCAGATGGCGGGACGCTGCTTTCTGCTGCACAGCCCGGAGGAAACCAACCGCAAATTATTGCAGCGCGTACTGAAACTCCCTCAGGTCAGCGACGGCATGATTCAGGGGCGTTCGGTGCGAGTGATCCTCAAAAAAGAGGCCACTGCCGACGACATTCGTCATGCCCCGGATATGCCGCCCATTGAAATGGACGAAACCGCCCCGCGCTTTGAAGATGCGTTTATCGACTTGCTCGGCGGTGCGGGCACGTCAGAGTCACCGCTCGGCGCAATTTTACATACCGTTGAAGGCACGCCCGGCGAAACGGTGATCGAGGCGAAAGCCCTGACCAAAAAATTCGGCGATTTCGCCGCGACCGATAACGTGGATTTTGCCGTCAAGCGCGGGGAGATTTTCGGCCTGCTGGGCCCGAACGGTGCGGGGAAATCCACTACGTTTAAAATGATGTGCGGCCTGCTGGTGCCGACCTCCGGCAAAGCGCTGGTACTGGGCATGGACCTGAAGGTCAGCTCAGGAAAAGCGCGCCAGCATCTGGGCTATATGGCGCAAAAATTCTCGCTGTACGGCAACCTCACCGTTGAACAAAATCTGCGATTTTTCTCCGGCGTGTATGGCCTTCGCGGGAAAGCGCAGAACGAGAAAATCGCCCGCATGAGCGATGCGTTTAGCCTGACCAACATTGCGACCCACGCCACGGATGAACTGCCACTCGGGTTTAAGCAGCGGCTGGCGCTGGCCTGTTCGCTGATGCACGAGCCGGACATTCTGTTTCTCGACGAACCGACGTCCGGCGTGGATCCCATCACCCGCCGCGAGTTTTGGCTGCACATCAACAGCATGGTCGAGAAAGGCGTGACCGTGATGGTGACCACTCACTTTATGGATGAGGCGGAATACTGCGATCGCATCGGGCTGGTCTATCGCGGCAAGCTGATTGCGCACGGTACGCCGGACGATTTAAAAGCCCAGGCCGCTGATGACGACAACCAAGACCTCACCATGGAGCAGGCGTTTATCACGCTTATCAATGACTGGGATAAGGAGCACGCCAGTGAGTCATAACAGCTTATCCTGGCGCCGGGTGCGCGCCTTGTGCGTCAAAGAGACGCGTCAGATCGTCCGCGATCCGAGCAGTTGGCTGATTGCGGTGGTGATCCCCCTGCTGCTGCTGTTTATCTTCGGCTACGGCATTAACCTCGACTCCAGCAAGCTGCGGGTGGGGATTTTGCTGGAACAGCAGAGCGAAGACGCGCTCGATTTTACCCACGCCCTCACAGGCTCGCCGTATATCGACGCCACCATCAGCGATAACCGGCAGGAACTGGTTCAGAAAATGCAGGCCGGGCGCATTCGCGGGCTGATCGTCATTCCGGTAGATTTTGCCGCCAATATGGCGCGGGCAAATACCGACGCACCGATTCAGGTGATCACCGACGGCAGCGAGCCGAATACCGCTAACTTTGTGCAGGGCTACGCCGAGGGGATCTGGCAGTTGTGGCAAATGCAGCGCGCCGAAGATCGCGGGGAAAAATTTGAACCGCTGATCGACGTGCAAACCCGCTACTGGTTTAACCCGGCGGCGATCAGCCAGCACTTTATTATTCCCGGCGCGGTGACGATTATCATGACCGTGATTGGCGCGATCCTGACCTCGCTGGTGATCGCCCGCGAATGGGAGCGCGGCACGATGGAAGCGTTGCTCTCCACCGAAGTCACCCGCGTGGAGCTGCTGCTGTGTAAACTGATTCCGTACTATTTTCTCGGCATGCTGGCGATGCTGCTCTGCATGCTGGTCTCGGTGTTTATCCTCGGCGTGCCCTACCGCGGCTCGCTGATTCTGCTGTTCCTAATAACCAGCCTGTTTTTACTCAGCACGCTGGGGATGGGGCTGTTGATTTCGACCATTACCCGCAATCAATTTAACGCTGCACAGGTGGCGCTGAACGCCGCATTTCTGCCGTCGATTATGCTGTCCGGCTTTATTTTCCAGATTGACAGCATGCCAGCGATTATCCGCGCGGTGACCTATATCATTCCGGCGCGTTATTTCGTCAACACGCTGCAAAGCCTGTTTCTGGCGGGCAATATTCCTTCGGTGTTAGTGGTCAATATTCTGTTTTTGATGGCGTCGGCGGTGATGTTTATCGGCCTGACATGGATGAAAACCAAGCGGCGGCTGGATTAAGGGGAAATTATGTTTCATCGTCTATGGACGTTAATTCGCAAAGAGCTGCAATCCCTGCTGCGTGAGCCGCAGACCCGTGCGATTCTGGTGCTGCCGGTGCTGATTCAGGTGCTGCTGTTTCCGTTTGCCGCCACGCTTGAGGTCACCAACGCCACCATCGCGATCTACAACGAAGACAACGGTAAACACTCGGTCGAGCTGACCCAGCGTTTTGCTCGCGCCAAAGCCTTTACCCACGTGCTGCTGCTGAAAAGTCCGCAGGAGATCAAGCCGACTATCGACACGCAAAAGGCGCTGCTGCTGGTGCGTTTCCCGGCTGATTTCTCGCGGAACCTGGATACCTTCCAGACCGCGCCAATGCAGCTGATTCTTGACGGGCGCAACTCCAACAGCGCGCAGATTGCGGCGAATTACCTGCAACAGGTGGTGAAAAATTATCAGCAGGAGCTGATGGACGGTAAGCCGAAACCGAATAACAGCGAGCTGGTAGTGCGCAACTGGTACAACCCGAATCTGGATTACAAATGGTTTGTCGTGCCGTCGCTGATCGCCATGATCACCACCATTGGCGTGATGATCGTGACGTCGCTGTCGGTAGCACGTGAACGTGAACAAGGGACGCTCGACCAGCTGCTGGTGTCACCGCTCGCCACGTGGCAGATATTTGTCGGAAAAGCGGTTCCCGCGCTGATCGTCGCCACGTTCCAGGCCAGCATTGTGCTGGGAATTGGTATCTGGGCGTATCAGATTCCGTTTGCCGGATCGCTGGCGCTGTTTTATTTCACGATGCTTATCTACGGGTTATCGCTGGTGGGATTCGGTCTGCTGATTTCAGCGCTGTGTTCTACGCAGCAGCAGGCGTTTATCGGCGTATTTGTCTTTATGATGCCAGCGATTTTGCTGTCGGGATACGTGTCGCCGGTCGAAAACATGCCGGTCTGGCTGCAAAATCTGACGTGGGTAAATCCCATCAGGCACTTTACGGATATCACGAAGCAAATTTATCTGAAGGATGCGAGCATGGATATTGTGTGGGGAAGTTTGTGGCCGCTACTGGTCATAGCGGCCACGACAGGCTCAGTGGCGTACGCGATGTTTAGACGAAATATTGCGTAACTTTTTCTCTTTGGTCAGTAACGAAACCACTGCGGGTCCTGCAAGGATTGCCAGACCCGCCAGGGCCAGCAACAGGTTGTTTTGCAGCACGCGTGACAACAGCCACAGTACGATCATTGCCGCACCAAAATACCAGGTGGTGGTGAGCTCTTCGAGCACATCACCCACTTCGCGCCAGCGTGCTTCGTGGTGACGCTGTAAAAACAGCATCGACAGCACGGTCACGCCATACATGACGCATAGCCCTAAGCCGACACGCACCAGCGCGCCGCTCATCCAGCCCATTACCAGTACCGCCACGACCAGTAAATGCAACATAATCTGCCAGCAACTGAGGCCAGTTGTGACGCGAATGCGTTGTTGCCACTTCATGGCTTCTCTCCTGAAGGATATTTCTCTGCTAGTTCAGAGTACCGCACTTTACGGAAAATTCCGTAACGCCGCATCTTTTTGTGACGCCGACTACACTTTATTTTCATCAGGATAGTGACGCTGGCAGGAAAATATGACGCAAAAAAACCGGCATTTTTCATTAAAAATATTGACGATAAACACACACAAGGGCTTCACGGCATTTAACCGCCGCTTCATTTTACCCGAGCTACGGGATGCGGTACGTACCGTCGGTGCAGATATCGTGTGCCTGCAAGAAGTCATGGGCGCGCATGAGATTCACCCCATGCATGTCGAAAACTGGCCGGATACCACCCATTACGAATTTTTGGCCGACACTATGTGGAGCGACTATGCCTACGGGCGCAACGCCGTCTACCCTGAAGGGCATCACGGCAATGCGGTCCTGTCACGCTTTCCCATCGAACATTATGAAAATCGCGACGTTTCGGTGGGCGAAAGCGAAAAACGCGGGCTACTTTACTGTCGGATTACGCCGCCAGAACTGGCGTTTCCGATTCACGTTGGGTGCGTGCATCTGGGTCTGCGCGAAGCACACCGTCAGGCGCAGCTGAACATGATGGCGAAATGGGTGAATGCCCTGCCGGAAGGCGAACCGGTGGTCGTCGCGGGCGATTTCAACGACTGGCGGCAGCGCGCCAATCATCCGCTGAAAGCTCAGGCTGGGCTGGATGAAATCTTTACTCGCGCACACGGCCGCCCGGCCCGCACCTTCCCGGTGAGTTTCCCGGTGCTTCGCCTCGACCGAATTTATGTCAAAAACGCGCACGCCAGCAGCCCAACCGCGCTGGCGCTGCGCACATGGCGTCATTTATCCGACCACGCCCCTTTAAGTGCGGAGATCCACTTATGAAAAGTTCATGGCGAGAAGGAAACCGGATCACGCTGCTGGAAAATGGTGACGAGTATTATCCAGCCGTGTATGCCGCTCTTGATAAGGCCCAGCACAGGGTGATTCTGGAAACGTTTATCTGGTTCGAAGATGGCGTGGGGCGTCAGCTTCATGAGGCCATTTTGCGTGCTGCGCAGCGCGGCGTCAAAGTTGAAGTGCTGCTCGATGGCTACGGCTCACCCGATCTGAGCGACGCGTTTGTCAACGAACTCACCTCGGCGGGCGTGGTGTTTCGTTATTACGATCCACGCCCTCCTCTGCTGGGCATGCGCACCAACGTGTTCCGCCGTATGCACCGCAAAATTGTGGTGGTGGATGATACTGTTGCGTTTGTCGGCGGGATTAACTATTCCGATGAGCACATGTCCGATTACGGTCCTGAAGCCAAACAGGATTACGCGATACGCGTTGAAGGCCCGGTGGTTCTGGATATTTTGCAGTTCGAACTGGAAAACCTGCCCGGCGAATCCGTGACGCGTCGCTGGTGGAAACGCCGTCACCGTCCGGAAGAAAACCGTCAGCCGGGCGAAGCGCAGGCGCTGTTCATCTGGCGTGATAACGATGAGCATCGTGACGATATCGAACGGCATTATTTGAAAATGCTGGCCAACGCGAAGCGTGAAGTGATTATCGCGAACGCCTATTTCTTCCCGGGCTACCGCCTGCTGCACGCTATGCGCAATGCCGCACGACGCGGTGTGCGGGTCAAACTGATTGTACAGGGCGAGCCGGATATGCCGATTGTCACCGTCGGCGCGCGACTGCTGTACGATTATCTGGTCAAAGGCGGCGTACAGATTTACGAATATCGCAGTCGTCCCCTGCACGGCAAAGTCGCGCTGATGGACGATCACTGGGCGACGGTCGGCTCCAGTAATCTCGATCCGCTAAGCCTGTCGCTGAATCTTGAGGCTAACTTGATTATCCACGATCGCGAATTTAACCAGACCTTGCGCGATAACCTGAGCGGGATTATCGCCCGCGACTGCGTGCGGGTGGACGATTCAATGGTGCCCAAACGGACCTGGTGGAATTTGACCAAAAGCGTGGTGGTGTTCCACTTCCTGCGCCACTTCCCGGCTCTCGTCGGCTGGCTGCCCGCCCACACGCCTAAACTGGCGCAGGTCCCGGCACCGGTTCAACCTGCCATGGAAACCCAGGATCGCGTCGAAGCCGAAAACACGGGGGCGAAGCCGTAATGAGCAAATCACATCCTCGCTGGCGAATGGCCAAAAAAATCCTCACCTGGCTCTTTTTTGTGGCGGTCATCGTCCTACTGGTGGTGTACGCGCAAAAAATTGACTGGGAAGAGGTCTGGAAAGTCATCCGCAACTATAACCGTACGGTGCTGCTCAGCGCCGTCGGGCTGGTTGTCGTGAGCTATCTGATTTATGGCTGTTACGACTTACTTGGACGCGCATATTGCGGGCATAAGCTGGCGAAACGCCAGGTCATGCTGGTGTCGTTTATCTGCTATGCCTTTAACCTGACGCTCAGTACCTGGGTGGGCGGTATCGGAATGCGTTACCGGCTTTATTCGCGGCTTGGGCTGCCGAGCAGCACCATCACGCGCATTTTCTCACTGAGTATTACCACCAACTGGCTGGGCTATATTCTGCTCGGCGGCGTGATCTTTACCATCGGCGTGGTGCAGTTACCGCCGCACTGGTATGTCGACGAAACCACGCTGCGGATTTTGGGCATCGTTCTGCTACTGATTATCGCGGTGTATCTGTGGGCCTGCGCGTTCGCAAAACACCGTCACATGACCATCAAAGGGCAAAAGCTGGTTCTGCCGACGTGGAAATTTGCCCTGATGCAGATGGCGATTTCCAGCGCCAACTGGATGGTGATGGGCACGATTATTTGGCTGTTGATCGGTGAAGACGTGAACTATTTCTTTGTCCTTGGCGTGCTGCTGGTGAGCAGTATCGCGGGCGTCATCGTGCATATTCCGGCGGGGATCGGCGTACTCGAAGCGGTGTTTATCGCGCTGCTGGCAGGGGAACATGTTTCTCACGGCAAGATTATTGCCGCGCTGTTGGCCTATCGCATGCTGTACTACTTCTTACCGCTGGCGCTGGCGACGATTTGCTATCTGCTTCTGGAGAGTCGGGCGAAGAAATTGCGAGCGAAAAACGAGAAGGCGATGGCGAAATAAAAGCAAAACGGCAACCTCGTTGCCGTTTTTCGTGTTGGTTCCCTTTCCCGTGGGAGAGGGTCAGGGCGAGAGCGCGAGACCGCACCGCCACCCGGCAAAACAACATTAACGACGGTTGCCGAAAATACGCAGCAGCATCAGGAACAGGTTGATGAAGTCCAGATACAGCGTTAACGCGCCAAGAATGGCGTATTTGCGCAGGTTTGAGCTGTCGCGCACGTCGATTTGCTCGCCGATGTTTTTCAGCTTTTGGGTGTCATATGCGGTCAGACCGACAAAGACGATCACCCCGATGTACGTGACAGCCCACATCAGCGCTTCGCTTTTCAGCCAGAAGTTCACCAGTGATGCCAGCACGATACCGATCAGCGCCATAAACAGCATGTTGCCAAAACCGCTCAAATCACGTTTGGTGGTGTAGCCGTAAAGGCTCATCGCACCAAACATCCCGCCGGCAACCACGAAGGTGCTGGCGATAGACGAGTAGGTATAGACGATAAAGATGCTGGAAAGCGTCAGGCCGGTGAGCGCGGAATAGAGCATAAACAGCGTGGTCGCCATTCCCGCGCTGAGCTTTTGCACGAGACCAGAGAGCACAAAGACCAGCGCCAGTTGCGCGATAATCAGCCCAAAGAAGGTGATTTTGCTGGAGAAGACAAACATCATCACTGCGGGCGTATTTGCGGCATACCATGCGATAAACGCGGTTAACAGCAAGCCACAGGTCATCCAGCCGTACACCTGCGCCATATACGTTTGCAGGCCGCTACGGGTCTGCTGAACGATTGAATCCGAACGTGGAAATCGGTCCATGATAACTCCTCATTAAGTGGACATTTACCGTTAAGATTAACACATCTGCGGGCGTCGGTTACCAGCGGCTGGCGGCGTCTTTATCGCTGTCGCGTGATTCGACCCAGCGTTCGCCTTCCGGCGTGGCCTCGCGCTTCCAGAATGGTGCCCGGGTTTTAAGATAATCCATGATAAATTCCCCCGCTTCAAACGCGCTGCTGCGGTGAGAACTGGTGACGCCAACAAAAACAATTTCTTCACCCGGCCACATTTCACCGATACGGTGAATCACCGTAATGCGCCCCAACGTCCAGCGCGTGCGCGCCTCTTGCACGATATCCGCCAGCGATTTTTCGGTCATCCCAGGATAATGTTCGAGCGTCAGCGCTTTGACGCTGTCGCCCAAATTATGGTTGCGGACTTTGCCCGTAAAGGTGACGACCGCGCCGTCTTCATCGCGCTCGGCAAGCCAGGTGTATTCTTCCCCGACACTAAAACGCGCGGGACTGACGATGATTCGCGTGTCACTCATCGTTAACCCCCTGTCACTGGCGGGAAAAACGCCACTTCATCGCCAGTCTTAACGGGATGGCTGAAATCCACCAGCGTCTGGTTAACGGCGGCTAATAATTTACCCTCTTCCAGCGCGAGCGCCCAACGGTCGCTTTGCGTCGCCAGGTGCGCACGCAGCGCGTCAACGGTATCGAAAGAGCCGTCCACAGTCAGAGCGTCGGTATTCACCAGCTCGCGAACCTGCGCGAAAAACAGAACCTTAATCATGACTGTCGGCCTTAAAATCGCCGGATTTCCCGCCGCTTTTCGTCAGCAGTCGAACCGGACCAATCACCATATCTTTTTGCACTGCTTTGCACATGTCGTAAATGGTCAGTGCCGCGACGGAGGCTGCCGTTAAGGCTTCCATTTCTACGCCGGTTTTACCGGTCAAGCGGCATAACGATTCGATACGCACGCGGCTGTGTTCGGGATCTGCCAACAGATTTACTTCGACCTTGCTCAGCATCAGCGGATGGCACAGCGGGATGAGATCCCAGGTGCGTTTCGCCGCCTGAATCCCGGCGATGCGCGCCGTGGCAAACACGTCGCCTTTGTGGTGACTACCGTCGATAATCATCGCCAGCGTTTCAGGCAGCATGGTGACAAAAGCTTCGGCACGCGCTTCGCGCACTGTTTCGGCTTTGGCAGAAACATCCACCATATGGGCTTCGCCCGCGGCGTTAATGTGGGTGAGTTGCGACATAATTATTTCTTTAAATGAGGATGGAAATTACACGGACCGGTGCGGGCATCAAGCTGCGGGGCAATGATATTTTCCCAGGCCGTACGGCAGGCTTTGGTGGATCCAGGCATCGCAAAAATCAGCGTTTTGTTGGCAATCCCCGCGACCGCACGCGATTGCAGCGTCGAGGTGGCGATTTCTTCAAACGACAGCATGCGAAACACTTCGCCAAACCCTTCAACCTCACGGTCAAACAGCGGCAGCAGCGCTTCCGGGACCTGATCGCCTGCGGTCAACCCCGTTCCCCCGTTAATTAACACCACCTGCACGTCGTCGCTGGCGATCCACTGTGAAACCTGCGCGCGGATGGCGTAGCGGTTCTCTTTGACGATGGCTTTATCGACGATATGGTGTCCCACTTCATGCGCGGCGTCACGCAGCCAGTGGCCGGAAGTATCGTCCTCTTCGCCACGGCGTTCTGAAACCGTAAGAATAGCAATACGCGTCGGGATAAACTCTGCGCTGACCTGACTCATTTTCTGATTCCTTTTAAGCCAATTACCCGCCGATGTAGGACAGGTTTTGTGTGATTCCGGTGTCGCCCTGGTGCAGGAAGTGGGTCTGCTTTTTGTGCGTCAACGCAGCAGAGATACGCGCTTCAAGGGCGTTCTGCTGCGCATCGTCTTCCAACAAATCACGGAGATCGACGCCGCCGTCGCCAAACAGGCACAGGTGCAGCTTGCCAACCGACGAGACGCGCAGACGATTACAGCTGGCGCAGAAGTCTTTCTCATAGGGCATGATAAGACCGATTTCCCCTTCATAATCCGGGTGACAAAAGACCTGCGCCGGGCCGTCGCTACGTTGGCGAATCTGATGGATCCAACCGCGTCTCAGCAGGGCATCACGCAACACCATCCCGGAAATATGATGGCGACGGAACAGGTCACTGCCCTCGCCTGTCTCCATCAGCTCAATGAAACGCAGCTGAATGCGGCGCGGTTTGATCCACGCCAGGAAGGTATCTAGCTGATGGTGATTCACATCGCGCATCAGTACGGTGTTGACTTTGACTTTATCGAAGCCGGCCTCAAAAGCAGCGTCGATGCCGTCCATCACCTGCTGGAATTTATCCTGCCCGGTAATGGCGTGAAACTGGCGTGCATCAAGGCTATCGACGCTGACGTTAATCGCCGTTAATCCGGCCTCGCGCCAGCTTGCGACGTCGCGCGCCATACGATAGCCATTGGTGGTGACGGCGATTTGACGAATGCTCTCGTTTTCACGAATAGCCGCAATAATGTCAGGAAAGTCACGACGAAGTGAGGGTTCTCCGCCCGTCAGGCGCACTTTTTCGGTGCCGAGTTCAGAGAATGCGCGCGTGATGCGCCGCACTTCTGCCACGGAGAGAAATCCGTTATTGGTGACGCTGCCGGGCTTGTAACCGTTCGGCAGGCAATAGGTGCAACGGAAGTTGCACACATCGGTAATCGACAGACGTAAATAGAAAAACTTACGCGCGAAAGCATCAGTGAGTTGTGAAGCCATGTACACCTTTCCAGATACGGGAGGCACAGTCATTTCTTTCTGTACCCTGGTGGCGAAACCGCCACGGCCAGGGCGCCATATCATGTGACACAGGCGTCAAGGCTAGAGTGTATGTTTTCATCAGCGAAAACGTGGTTATGCCGATAGTAGCGCGGAAATGACGCTTCCGCCATTTTGCTTTCGCTGTATAATTCTATACATAGCGACATTATCGTGCACTTTCACTACAGGATACGTAAAACTCAACGTTTCACATTGATATACGTCATTTTGACGGGTGTGGGGCATCGTCTTTTAGGGGTAGTTGGGTTACTGTTACGCTGATCATTAGGATAAGGAATAGGTATGCGCAATCGCACTTTTGCGGATCTTGACCGTGTCGTCGCTCTCGGTGGCGGGCACGGGCTGGGACGCGTTATGTCATCGTTATCGTCGCTGGGTTCCCGGCTGACCGGTATCGTGACCACCACGGATAACGGTGGTTCAACAGGACGTATTCGTCGTGCGGAAGGCGGTATTGCCTGGGGCGACATGCGCAACTGTCTTAATCAATTAATTACCGAGCAAAGCGTCGCGTCGGCGATGTTTGAATATCGTTTTAGCGGTAACGGTGAACTTTCGGGGCATAACCTCGGAAATCTGATGTTAAAGGCGCTGGATCACCTGAGCGTCAGGCCCCTTGAAGCGATCAATTTGATCAGAAATCTGCTGAAAGTCGATGCATTCCTTATCCCAATGTCAGAACAACCGGTCGATTTGATGGCGATTGATGTGGATGGCCATGAAGTCTACGGAGAAGTGAATATCGATCAGCTTGTCGTGCCACCAAAAGAGCTGATGACCTATCCGAATGTTCCCGCCACGCGTGAAGCGATCGAAGCCATTGCCGAAGCCGACCTGATCCTGATTGGTCCTGGCAGCTTTTACACCAGTCTGATGCCGCTTTTGCTGGTCAAAGAGTTGGCACAAGCGCTGCGCAGAACCCCTGCGCCGATGGTCTATATCGGCAATCTGGGGCGCGAACTGAGTCCCGCCGCCGCCAGCTTGTCGCTGGCAGATAAACTGCATCTAATGGAACAGTATGTCGGGAAGAAAATTATCGACGGTGTCGTCGTAGGGCCAAACGTCGATGTTTCCGGCATGGAAGGCCGTGTCGTGGTTCAGGAGCCGCTGGAAGCAAGCGATATCAAGTATCGCCATGACCGCCATTTACTGCGCCTGGCGCTGGAAAAAGCCATTCAGGAATTGGGTTAGCGCGAGTCATTGTGCAAATGATCACTTTGCGGGGATTTCTTAGCCCTCTGGGACACTAAAAATGGCAGCCTCGCGCTGCCATTTTGCTTTGAGCTACGACGCCGCAATAAACAGTTGCCGTAGCTGATGAAGCTGATCGCGGACTTGCGCGGCTTCTTCAAACTCTAGGTTTTGTGCGTGCTGCATCATCAGCCCTTCCAGCTCATGAATTTTCTGCTGCAGCGCTTTTGGCGTCAGCACCAGTTCAACCGGATCGGCCTCAACCGGTGAGCGCGATTTGCCACGGCCTTTGGCTTTGGTTTTCGCCAGACCCTGGCCCAGCGCCAGAATATCCACCACTTTCTTGTTCAAGCCCTGCGGCACAATGCCGTTATCCAGGTTGTACTGATGCTGCTTCTCGCGGCGACGCTCTGTTTCGCTAATCGCTTTCGCCATCGACGCCGTAATTCTATCGCCATACAAAATGGCTTTACCGTTGATGTTACGCGCCGCACGGCCAATGGTCTGAATAAGCGAACGCTCAGAACGCAGGAAGCCCTCTTTATCCGCATCCAGAATCGCCACCAGCGACACTTCTGGCATGTCCAGACCTTCTCGTAACAGGTTGATCCCGACCAGCACGTCAAATTCACCGAGTCGTAAATCGCGGATGATCTCCATACGCTCGACGGTGTCGATATCCGAGTGCAGATAACGCACGCGTTCGCCGTGCTCTTCGAGGTATTCAGTCAGATCTTCCGCCATACGCTTGGTGAGCGTAGTGACCAGCACGCGCTCGTTGATAATGGCACGCGCACGGATTTCAGAAAGCAGATCGTCCACCTGGGTTCCCACAGGACGGACTTCGATAATGGGGTCCAGCAGGCCGGTCGGACGCACCACCTGATCCACCACATCTTCGCCTGATTTTTCCAGCTCGTAGTTGCCCGGCGTTGCAGAGACATAGATAGTCTGCGGGGCCAGAGCTTCGAACTCTTCAAACTTCATTGGACGGTTATCCAGCGCCGAGGGCAGGCGGAAACCATACTCCACCAACGTCTCTTTACGCGCACGGTCGCCACGGTACATGCCGCCAATTTGCGGAATCGTCACGTGGGATTCGTCCACCACCAGCAGCCCATCGGCAGGCAGATAATCAAATAGCGTAGGTGGCGCTTCACCAGGCCCACGGCCCGAAAGGTAGCGTGAATAGTTTTCGATACCCGAGCAGTAGCCCAGCTCGTTCATCATCTCCAGATCGAACTGCGTACGCTGGCTTAAACGCTGCTCTTCGAGCAGTTTGTTATTTTCCAGCAGCACTTTGCGTCGCTCAGCCAGTTCGACCTTGATGTCTTCCATCGCCTGCACAATACGCTCGCGCGGGGTGACGTAGTGGGTTTTCGGATAGACGGTGAAGCGCTGAATAACCGAATCAACATGGCCGGTGAGCGGATCGAAAAGCGACAGCCGCTCGACTTCTTCGTCAAAAAGCTCAACGCGTAACGCCAGATCGTCGGATTCTGCCGGGAAGATATCAATCACTTCGCCCCGCACGCGGAACGTCCCGCGCTGGAACGCCTGATCGTTACGGGCATATTGCAGCTCCGCCAGTCGCCGCAAAATGGCGCGCTGATCGATGATCATCCCGTTGGTCAGGTGCAACATCATTTTCAGATACAGATCGGGATCGCCCAGGCCGTAAATAGCGGACACAGAGGCCACCACAATGACGTCTCGACGCTCAAGCAATGCCTTGGTCGCCGACAGACGCATCTGTTCGATATGCTCGTTCACAGACGCATCTTTCTCGATAAAGGTATCCGAGCTCGGGACGTAGGCTTCGGGCTGATAATAATCGTAGTAGGAGACGAAATATTCCACGGCGTTATCCGGGAAGAACTCTTTCATCTCACCATAAAGCTGCGCCGCCAGCGTTTTGTTGGGTGCCAGCACCATCGTGGGGCGCTGCAGATCGGCAATCACATTGGCGACGGTAAACGTTTTACCCGATCCGGTTACGCCCAGCAGCGTTTGATGTGCAAGCCCGTCTTCCAGCCCTTCTTTCAGGCGACGGATCGCCTCTGGCTGATCGCCAGAAGGACGGAAGGCAGAATTCAATTTGAACATTTTACTCATGGGCAACAACCTGATGACGATAAAAGCGGCAGGTGAGTAATTTTACGCGTGACTGGCAAATTTGCCAGTAAAAAATACTGGATGTAAATCCAGTGGCATGTAACGATATTTGGTACTGCATCCGGTGAATCAGCGAAAAAGTGGTCAATATCCAGACTACGGCACTATAAAACACCAGCCTGAGGGGTTTATCCCCAGAACATTTCCATTTTTAACATTTGTCAAGCAGGGTAAAGTCAGATTTAAGCCCGCAGATGACACTTTCATTACGATGATTGCTTTTGTCTAACGCATTAATTAATAGAAGATATTTCTTAAAGCCGCGTTTCGCATCAATTCATGCGCAGGCCGCGTATTCTCTCGCTTACCTGAAGTTTTCTAACCCTAATGCACATGGTTATCCACAGGAATAGTGGATAACTGCTTCCAGCCCAAGTAGACAGCCACTCCGCAAAGTCCCGGTTTTTCCCAAAAGCCTGTCCGTAAAAAATATTTATAGCTCTTTTTCGATGATTAACAGTTGAGCGGATCATATACGACTGGTGAGATCTTACTCACATTTCCGCGATCCTCGCTGCACCACGACCCATCCTCTGTAGCACCGAAGGTGTGCAAATCCGCTCCTGTGCATCGCGTTAGCAGTGACATAGTCCGAAAAAAACAGCTTATTCAAGTCGATTTTCGGATATGGCAAGGGTTTTGCAGAATCATTATGACATCTCGCCCACGCGTTTTTTAAGGAGTGAATTATGCTGAGTCTGCGTGCAATAAATCAGTTTTACGGGAGCGAACACACGCTGTGGAACATCGATCTCGATTTGCCGCCAGGGATGTGTACAGGCGTGGTCGGGCTGCCCGGAATGGGAAAAACCACCCTGATCAACTGCATCACCGGGCAACTTCCGGTAGAGAGCGGTTCCATTATCTGGCATGAAGCGGGCGCACCACCGCAGGATCTGCTGGGCGCTACGCGTGAGCGCAGCGAATTACCGGGGATCGGATATGTTACGCAGGATCGGCGGATATTTTCGCAGCTCACGGTTGAGGAAAATTTGCATGTCGCAATGCGCGCGCAGGGGAAATCTGACGCGACGGCCAGCAGCGAAATGTACGACCTGCTGCCGCAACTGTGGCCGCTGCGACAGGCTCGTGCGATGGGGTTATCACCGGATGACAAATACCAGCTGGCGCTGGCGAATGCGCTGGTCAGTCGCCCTCGCCTGCTGATTCTGGACGAACCGATGCACGGGGCCAGCCCGACGTTTGCCCACAGGCTGGGGCTACTTCTGGCGCGTTTAAATCGAGATTTGGGTATGACGGTTTTACTGGCGGAACAACAGCTGTCGTTTATCCGCCGTGTCGCCGACCGTTTTTGCATGCTGTATCGCGGACGTAACGTGGCACAGGGCCACGTTACTGAGCTGAATGACGAACTTATTGCCCACTGGATGACGCTGGATGCAAGGCGCTGAGATCGAGATAATGTCCCGTCTTTGCGTTTTCAGCCGCGTCGGCAAGCCAGGGAATTTCGCCGAGAAATGGCGCATGAATGCTGTTCTTAAGCGTCGCCAGATACTCATGATGACGTTTTCCCGGCGCAACCACATCGTTGGCAATCCAGCCTGCGAGACGCAGACCTGACTGTTTCACCGCTAATGCGGTGAGCATCGCATGGTTAATACAGCCGAGTTTTATCCCGACGACCAAAATTACCGGCAGCTGTTCGCCCGCCACCCAGTCGGCAAACGTCAGGTCATCACTGAGCGGGGTAAACCAGCCGCCCGCCCCTTCAACCAGCACCCATTCTGCTTGTTCTTCGAGCGACCGAAGACCCGCAGAAAGCACAGAAAACGAGATTGGGCGCTGCTCATCGGCGCTCACAATGTGCGGCGAGGTCGGTTCCGCAAAGGTGTAGGGATTCACGGCCTGATACGACAGTGCCACGCTGCTGTTTCGTTGCAGCGCTAACGCGTCGGTATTGCGCAGCCCTTCTGCCGTCATCTCGCTGCCAGAGGCGACCGGTTTGTATCCAACGGTCTCGAATCCCTGTAAACGCGCGGCCTGCAACAAGGCGCAGCTGGCCACGGTTTTCCCTACTTCGGTATCTGTCCCGGTGACAAAATAGCGTTCAATCACGTTCGATAATTCCATGGAAAAGTTGATAAGAGAGCGGGAATTCACCCCGCTGCTGCGGCCAGGCGAACTCCAGTCGCTGAAGCTCACCGCGCGTCAATGGTTTGCGCCCGCGCCCGTCATGCAAATGCGTTGCACCAATGCCCTTCAGCGATCGCATAGCGCTGAGCGCATCCACGAAGGTCAGCGTCACGGTCTGCGTGGTCGCCCGATACCGCCAACCCTGCAGGGCGGAAATCACCTCTGCCTCGGACAAAAACCGGTTGGCATGAGGCCGCTCATCCACCGCCTGCCACGCCTGATTGAGTTCCGGCAGGGAATGGGCCAGCAGCGTGGTAAAGGCCAGCGTACCGCCTGGACGCGTCACCCGATACAGCTCCCGCAGCGCCTGCGTCAGGCTGGCGCACCATTGCACCGCCAGGTGGCTCCAGACCAGGTCAAACTGGGCGTCAGACAGGGTCATGGATTCGATGTCCCCCACCTGATAATCGTCCGCTGCCTGCTGATAACGGGCCTGCTCGATCATCTGCGGGGAAAGGTCGAACGCCGTGACGTGGCTGCCTCTTTCCCGCCAGACGCGGCTGTTTGTCCCCGGTCCACACCCGGCATCCAGCACGGCGTTAAAGCGTTGATCACCGAGAAATGCGTGCAGCCCCTGCGCGCTCTGGCGCTGGAGTTCATCGTGTTGAGAATAGCATCGCGCCGCCCGGCCAAAGGCGGACGCAATGGCCTGCTTGTTAACCTGCGGCATACAGCGCCTCCAGCACGTTATCGATATCCTGCGTCTGGTGCGCCGCCGTCAGCGTCAGACGCAGCCGAGCGGTTCCCGCCGGGACGGTTGGCGGGCGAATCGCCGTCACCCACATATTGCGCTCGCGCAACTGTTCCGCCAGCGTCAGCGCACGACTGTTTTCACCCACAATCAGCGGTTGAATCGCGCTGTGCGAATCGGTGGTCTGATAGGGTAAATCCCGAACGCCTGCGCGGAAACGCTGAATGAGCGCCGCCAGCGTTTGCCGCCGCTGCTCACCGTCATCGCTTCGAATAACCTTCAACGCGGCCTGGAGGGCCACGGCCTGCGCGGGCGGCATACTGGTGCTGTAGATCAGATGTCGCGCGAACTGCAGCAGATAATCAGCAACGGAATCGCTGCACAGCACCGCCGCACCGCTCACGCCAAAGCCTTTGCCGAAGGTCACCACCAAAACCTCCGGTTGAACATGCTGGCTGAACGCGCTGCCGCGCCCCTCGTCCCCCAGCACGCCAATTCCGTGGGCATCATCGACCAATAGCCAGGCGCTATGTCGCTGAGCGGTTGCCTGCACATCGCCTAACGGCGCGCTGTCGCCGTCCATGCTAAACACCCCTTCCGTCACCACCAGCTGTTGCCCGTCGCAGGGCTTTTCCAGCAGCGTATTGAGCTGCGACGCGTCATTGTGCGCAAAACGGCGCAATTGAGCCGGGCTGAGATTCGCCGCTTCCAGCAGCGAGGCGTGACTCAACCTATCAGCAACAATCCGGTCGTCTTTCTCCATCAGGGCGGCAATGAGCGCCTGATTCGCGGCGAACCCCGAGATAAACAGCAGCGCGCGGGAATAGCCGAGCCAGTCGGCGAGCGATTCTTCCAGCGCATGATGCGCCGTGGTGTAACCGCTGACGTGACCGGAGCCGCCGCTGCCGACGCCGTACCGTTCAGCACCATCTTGCCAGGCACGAACAATCGCCGGATGCTGGCTCAGGCCGAGGTAATCGTTGCTGGAGAAATTGCAGAACTGACACTGGTCGCGGATGAGAAAGCGGCCTGCGCCGCCCTCGACTACCGTACGCACGCGAAACGCATCTGTCGCCCGACGTTTCTCCAGCGCGGTCGTGATGCGCTGCTGCCAGGTCATACGGTGGCCGCGTTGTAATACTGTTCGGTATCGGCGTTGAAAAGCTGCTGCTCAAGGCGTTGCTGCTGTTCGTTATCGCCCGTCAGCACGTCCGTTTGCGTCGGGTTCAATCCGAGTTTGCGGAACAGCTGAACGTCTTTGTCCTCTTCCGGATTTGGCGTGGTCAACAGTTTGCAGCCGTAGAAAATTGAGTTCGCGCCCGCCATAAAGCACATCGCCTGCGTCTGCTCGCTCATCTGCTCGCGGCCTGCGGATAAGCGCACGAACGAGGTTGGCATCATGATGCGCGCCACGGCGATGGTGCGAATAAAATCGAACGCGTCCACATCGTCGTTATCGGCCATCGGCGTGCCTTTGACTTTGACCAGCATGTTGATCGGTACGCTTTCCGGTGGCGTCGGTAAATTGGCCAGCTGTAACAGCAGACCGGCGCGATCGTTCACCGTTTCGCCCAAGCCAACGATACCGCCAGAACAGACTTTGATACCCGCCTCGCGCACTTTTTCCAGCGTATCCAGACGCTCCTGATAGGTACGGGTGGTAATAATATTGCCGTAGAATTCCGGCGAGGTATCGAGGTTGTGGTTGTAGTAATCCAGCCCCGCTGCCGACAGGCGCTGCGCCTGGCTGTCATTGAGCGTGCCAAGCGTCATACACGCTTCCAGCCCCATCTCTTTGACGCCCTGAACCATTTGTTCCAGATAAGGCATATCGCGGTCGTGCGGGTTTTTCCACGCGGCACCCATGCAGAAACGGGTCGATCCGGCATTTTTGGCTTTACGCGCCGAGTCCAGCACCTGCTCCACCTCCATCAGGCGCTCGGCTTCCAGCCCCGTTTTGTAGCGCGCGCTTTGCGGGCAATATTTGCAATCTTCCGGGCAAGCGCCGGTTTTGATCGACAGCAGCGTGCTGACCTGCACATGGCGTGGGTCGAAGTGCTGACGGTGGATCTGCTGCGCTTCAAACATCAGTTCCAGGAAAGGTTTGTTGAATAATTCGGTGACTTGCGACATTGTCCAGCGCGGGTGGTGAGCCATTGGGCTTCTCCAAAGGGTTTTGTTAATTGTCGGTTCAGTTTATAATGGTAAACCTAAATTAATACAAAATGGTTTACAAGTCGATTATGTTACAAGACGATCTCGCCTTCGATCAACGCCATATCTGGCATCCTTACACCTCTATGACTCAGCCCCTGCCCGTTTATCCGGTGGCGTCCGCGCACGGCTGCGAGCTGCATCTGGCGACGGGTGAAACGCTGATCGACGGGATGTCATCGTGGTGGGCGACGATTCATGGCTACAACCATCCGCGCCTGAATGCGGCAATGAAAACGCAAATCGACCAGATGTCACACGTGATGTTTGGCGGGATCACTCACCAACCGGCGATTGATGTCTGCCGCCGTCTGGTGGCGATGACCCCAGAAAATCTGGAGTGCGTTTTCCTTGCCGATTCGGGGTCAGTCGCGGTCGAAGTGGCGATGAAAATGGCGTTGCAGTACTGGCACGCGAAGGGCGAAACGCGACAGCGGTTTATGACGTTCCGCAACGGTTATCACGGTGACACCTTTGGCGCGATGTCGGTCTGCGATCCGGACAATTCGATGCACAGCTTGTGGAAGGGTTATCTGCCGGAAAACCTGTTTGCACCGGCCCCGCAGAGTCGTTTTGACGGCGAATGGGACGAGGCCGATATGGTGGGGTTTGCGCGAACGATGGCGGCGCATCGTCACGACATCGCCGCCGTGATTCTGGAGCCCATCGTTCAGGGCGCAGGCGGCATGCGGATGTATCACCCTGAGTGGCTAAAACGCATCCGCAAGATGTGCGATCGCGAAGGGATTTTGCTGATTGCCGATGAGATAGCCACCGGATTTGGCCGCACCGGCAAGCTGTTCGCCTGCGAACATGCGGGCATCGCGCCGGATATTTTGTGTCTTGGTAAAGCGCTGACGGGCGGGACGATGACTCTTTCTGCCACGCTCACCACGCGTCATGTTGCCGAAACCATCAGCGACGGCGACGCGGGCTGCTTTATGCACGGCCCAACGTTTATGGGCAATCCGCTCGCTTGCGCAGCGGCCAGTGAAAGCCTGGCGATCCTTGAAAGTGGCGAGTGGCAGACACAGGTGGCGGCTATCGAAGCGCAGCTTAAACGGGAACTGGCGAAGGCAACAGCGTCTGAATTTGTGGCCGACGTGCGCGTTCTGGGCGCGATTGGCGTGGTAGAAACCCGTCATCCGGTGAACATGGCAGCGTTGCAGCGTTTCTTCGTCGAGCAAGGCGTGTGGGTGCGTCCGTTCGGCAAGCTGATTTATCTGATGCCGCCTTACATCATCACCGATGAGCAGTTGCAAAAACTGACTGACGCCGTGGTCCACGCGGTGAAGTATCCCGACCACTTTGTGATGTAATCCAGGACGCAAAAAGATGCCCGGTCAGATAGCTCTGCCGGGCATCTTTTTATAACACCGGTGGCAATAGCGCCACCAGGCGTCCGTCATCCAGCAGTTCCATGGCCTTTTCGATGTCCGGTGCAAAGAAACGGTCGTCATCGTAGTGCGAAACCGCCTCGCGCAGAGTCTGGCGCGCCTGCTCCAGCAGTGGGCTGGATTTTAACCCTTCACGCAAATCAATACCCTGCACCGCCGCGAGCCATTCCACCGCCAGCACGCCGCGCGTGTTCGACGCCATTTCCCACAGGCGACGCCCTGCGGCCGGTGCCATGGAAACGTGATCTTCCTGATTCGCCGATGTCGGTAGACTGTCGACGCTGTGCGGGTGCGACAGCGCTTTGTTTTCGCTCGCCAGCGCCGCCGCTGTAACCTGGGCAATCATAAACCCGGAGTTCACGCCGCCGTTGCGCACCAGGAACGGCGGCAGTTGCGACATGTGTTTATCCATCATCAACGCGATACGGCGTTCGGATAATGCGCCGATTTCGGCAATCGCCAGCGCCAGATTATCCGCCGCCATCGCCACCGGCTCGGCGTGGAAATTGCCGCCGGAAACCACTTCATTTTGCTCGGCAAAGACCAGCGGGTTATCGGACACCGCGTTGGATTCGACCAGTAAAACCTCTGCGGCGTGGCGCAACTGGGTTAAACACGCGCCCATCACCTGCGGCTGACAGCGCAGCGAATACGGGTCCTGCACTTTGTCGCAATTATGATGGGAATCCGCGATTTCACTGGTGTCCGTCAGAACATGACGATACATAGCCGCCGCATCAATTTGCCCGCGCTGACCGCGCACCGCATGAATCCGCGCATCAAACGGACTCCGCGAGCCAAGCACCGCTTCGGTCGTTAACGCGCCGCACACCACCGCCGACGCGAACAGATCTTCGGCTTCGAATAATCCACGCAGCGCAAACGCGGTTGACGCCTGTGTTCCGTTCAGCAGCGCCAGCCCCTCTTTCGCAGCAAGAGTGATCGGCTCCAGTCCGGCCTTTTTCAGCGCGTCTTTAGCGGGCAGCCATTCGCCCTGCCAGCGGGCTTTGCCCTCGCCGAGCAACAGCAACGACATATGCGCCAGCGGAGCCAAATCGCCCGACGCGCCCACGGAGCCTTTCGACGGGATCCACGGATACACCTGAGCATTCACCAGTGCAATCAGCGCCTGAATCACGCTCAGTCGGATGCCGGAAAAGCCGCGCGCCAGGCTGTTGATTTTCAGCACCATCATCAGACGCACCATGTTGTCGTCCAGCGGAGCGCCTACGCCCGCGGCATGCGACAGCACCAGTGAGCGCTGCAGATTTTCCAGATCGTGCGTGGCAATGCGCGTTTGCGCCAGCAGGCCAAAACCGGTGTTAATCCCGTAGGCGGTCCGGTCTTCAGCCACGATCGCTTCGACGCAGGCCACGCTTTGGTTGATGGCTTCATGGGCGTTTTCATCGAGCACCAGCGGCGTCGGGTGACGCCAGACGCCGCGCAGCTGTTTCAGCGTCAGTGCGCCAGGAGTTAGGGTTAACGCATTCATCAGTGCTTTCCTTGTGTGGCGGCGATCATCGGCAAGTTCAGTCCCTGCTCTTTGGCGCAATCAATCGCGATGTCGTAACCCGCATCGGCATGGCGCATCACGCCTGTCGCCGGGTCGTTATGTAATACGCGGGCAATGCGCGCGGCTGCTTCGTCGGTACCGTCGCAGACGATCACCATTCCCGCATGCTGAGAAAAGCCCATTCCCACGCCGCCGCCGTGGTGCAATGACACCCAAGTGGCCCCGCTGGCGGTGTTCAGCAGCGCGTTGAGCAATGGCCAGTCGGAGACCGCGTCGGAGCCGTCCTGCATCGCTTCGGTTTCGCGATTTGGGCTGGCAACGGAACCTGAATCCAGATGGTCGCGGCCAATGACAATCGGCGCAGAGACTTCACCGCTGCGCACCATTTCGTTAAACGCCAGGCCGAGTTTTTGTCGCCACTCCAGCCCCACCCAGCAGATACGCGCCGGTAACCCCTGGAAGTTGATACGTTCGCGGGCCATATCCAGCCAGTGATGCAGATGCGCGTCGTCGGCAACGATCTCTTTCACTTTGGCGTCGGTTTTATAGATATCCTGCGGATCGCCAGAGAGCGCAACCCAGCGGAATGGCCCGATGCCGCGGCAGAACAGCGGGCGAATATAGGCGGGGACGAAACCGGGGAAATCAAAGGCGTTTTCGACACCAATCTCTTTCGCCATCTGGCGAATATTGTTGCCGTAGTCGAAGGTCGGGACGCCCATGTCGCTGAACGCCAGCATCGCGCGAACGTGTTCAGCCATCGATTTTTTGGCGGCCAGAACGGTGCCTTCCGGATCGGTTTTCGCTTTCTGCTGGTACTCTTCCCAGCTCCAGCCGGTGGGCAGATAGCCGTGCAGCGGGTCGTGGGCGCTGGTCTGGTCGGTGACCAGATCCGGGCGAACGCCGCGCGCGACCAGTTCCGGGACGATATCCGCCGCATTGCCGCACAGGGCAATCGACACGGTTTTTCCCTGGGACGTGTATTTGTTGATGCGCGCCAGCGCGTCGTCCAGATTGTCTGCCTGCTCATCGACATAGCGGGTGCGCAGACGGAAATCGATGCGGCTCTGCTGGCATTCAATGTTCAGGGAACACGCGCCCGCAAGCGTTGCAGCCAGCGGCTGTGCACCGCCCATGCCGCCCAGCCCTGCGGTCAGCACCCAGCGGCCTTTCAGTGAACCGTTGTAGTGCTGGCGACCGGCTTCCACGAAGGTTTCGTAGGTGCCCTGCACAATCCCCTGACTGCCGATATAGATCCAACTTCCGGCTGTCATCTGGCCGTACATCGCCAGCCCTTTCGCATCCAGCTCGTTAAAATGTTCCCACGTCGCCCAGTGCGGCACGAGGTTCGAGTTGGCGATCAACACGCGCGGGGCATTTTCATGGGTTTTGAAGACGCCGACCGGTTTTCCGGATTGCACCAGCAGCGTTTCGTCGCTTTCAAGATGGGTCAGAGAGTCCACAATGGCGTCGTAACATTCCCAGTTGCGCGCTGCGCGACCGATGCCGCCGTACACCACCAGCTCGTTCGGATTTTCGGCAACCTCCGGATCGAGATTATTCATCAACATGCGCAGCGGCGCTTCGGTGAGCCAGCTTTTGGCAGTCAGCGTGGTGCCGCGCGGGGCACGGATCTCCTGCTGGCGGTATTTACCTGACGACATTGTGTGGTCCTCATACGGGATGAAAGATACAAATAGATATACTTGTATAGACAACCCCGCACAAGAATGGATTTAACAAAAAAGATACAATTTTGTTATATTGCGTTAGCTATCACGCTTTTAAAACTTATGACGTAAAGTGGCCCTGCAACCGGTAGCGATCGCCGGGAAACAGCAGCCGCGCGTGGGATACGATTTGCGAGCCAGACCAGGTGCGGCGGCGGATTAGCAGGCATGGATCGTGCTCCTTGATGCGCAGCAGTTCACACTCCTGCAACGTGGCGCGCACCGCTTCGACGATGTGTTCGCCTTCGGTCAGCGGGGCGACCTGCGACAGCCAGGCATGCGGCGTGGTCTGGGTGTAATCCTGTTCCAGATAGTCCGGCACGCGTGCGGCATTGACGCAGCGGTCTTCAATTTGTACCGGAAGGTCGTTCTCAAAATGCACCATCACCGAGTGAAAAATCCGCGTCCCCTCATTGACGTTCAGCGCTAACGCCTGCTCAGCGCTGGCCTGCGTCTCTTCAAGAATTAAAACCTCACAATGATGCTGATGATTGCGTGCGGCGATCTCATCGGCGATGCTGCGGATGGCAAAGAGCGCGGACTCCCCTTTTGGCTCAGCGACAAAAGTCCCGACCCCCTGCAATCGCACCAGCATGCCTTCGTCGGTCAGTTCACGCAGCGCGCGGTTGACGGTCATGCGGCTAAAGCCAAACTGCGCCACCAGTTCCGCTTCGGAGGGGATGCGGTCGTGCGGCTTCCAGACGCCAGCAGCAATTTTCTCGCTGATCGCCTGTTTCACCTTTTCGTAAAAAGGTGCGGGCGCGCTGGGTGGCTGATTCGGTGAGCGTGTAAACATCGTGACTCCTCTAAACGTGTTATGCCCACCAGTGAGCAATTTGCCAGGCCAGACGCGCAGCGAGTCGTGCGCCCTGACCCTCGCGATCGTACAACGGATTAAACTCAACCAAATCGGCGGCCTGCAGTTTACCGCTGCGGCAGATTTGCTCAATCACCGGCAGAAGATCCAACGCCGGGATACCGAGCGCCGCCGGGGCTGAAACCGCAGGCATTTCGCCTGCGGGCAGGACGTCCAGATCGAGGGTGAGATACACACGATCCGCCTGTGCTAAAACGGCATCCAGCGTGGATAACGCATCGCGGCGAAAATGCAGGTCTTCCACCAGCGTGACGTTCAGGCGACCCGCTTCGTCCCACAGCGCCTGCGTATTCCCCGCGCGGCTGACGCCAAAGCAGGCGTACTGAAATTCACGCTGACGCGCTGCGCAATACTGCGCAAGCTGGCGGAATGGCGTACCGGAGGTGGCCCTTTCGGCGTTGCGCAGATCGAGATGCGCATCGAGGTTAATGATGACAACGCGATCATCCGGGAATGCCTCCAGCACGCCGCGCCCGTGCGCCCACGCGGTTTCGTGCCCGCCGCCGAAAACCAGCGTACGCATCCCCGCTTGCTGGCAGGCCTGAACCCCATCGCTGAGCGCGTGCTGCGCGGCTTCAAGCTGGTCGGCTTCAACGGTGAACGTCCCCATATCCACCAGCCGATCGTGCCCGTGATGGCTGGCCATGTTCGCCAGCGCCTTGCGCAGCACGTCAGGTGCCTGTGCCGCGCCGGTTCTGCCGTGATTGCGCTTCACACCCTCATCGCTGGCAAAGCCCATCAGCGCGATACCGGAATTTGCCGGAATAAAATGTTCAGACTGGCGCAGCGTCTGGAAAATACGCAGCGCGTTGCTGGCCTCAGCGCGATCGTCTCGCCCTTGCCAGATATCGGAAGGCGTCGGTCGCCAGAGCGTCATGTTATTTTCCCGCGAAAAACACGTTGATAAAGTGGATTGCGTCCCGGCTCATACACCATTTCCACCGGACGCTCGGCATCCCAGACAATAAAATCGGCGACAAAACCCGCGGCTAATTGCCCGTGCGTGGCTCCGCGTCCCAGCGCCTGTGCAGCATGGCGCGTGACGCCAGCCCACGCCTCTTCCGGCGTTAAGCCAAACTGGACGCAGGCCATGTTCATCGCCAGATGCAGACTGGCAAACGGGCTGGTGCCGGGGTTGTAATCGGTCGCCACGGCCATCGGCACGCCCTGCTTTCTAAGCTGTGCAACCGGTGGACGCTGGCGCTCCTGTAAGAAATAGAACGCGCCCGGGAGTAGCACCGCGACCGTGCCGTTTTGCGCCATCGCGGCAACGCCCGCATCGTCGAGATATTCAATATGATCGGCGGACAAACCTTTATAGCGGCTGACAAGTGCCGCACCACCGAGGTTTGAAAGCTGCTCGACGTGGCCTTTGACGGGTATACCCAGCGCCGAAGCGGCCTGAAAAACCCGCTCGGTTTGTGTGGGGGTGAACCCGACGTTTTCACAAAAGACATCCACCGCTTCAAATAAGCGCTGCGCCCAGAGCGCGGGCATGATTTGCTCGCAAACCAGCGTCAGAT
The DNA here is from genome assembly GCF_000016325.1 of Enterobacter sp. 638. Classification (NCBI taxonomy): domain Bacteria; kingdom Pseudomonadati; phylum Pseudomonadota; class Gammaproteobacteria; order Enterobacterales; family Enterobacteriaceae; genus Enterobacter; species Enterobacter sp. 638. Next base: position 1,386,608 of record NC_009436.1, on the reverse strand, counting down.
AAGCATCCGGATCGTGACGGTATTCCGCTGGCACGGCATGCGCCGCCAGCAGCGTCGGGCTGATCTCGACCGCATGGCTTTGCGCAAGGTGCTGTGCCACGCGCAGCATTTTCGCTTCGGCCTCGTGATTCAGACCGTAACCGGATTTGATCTCAAGCGTGGTGACGCCCTCTTGCATCAAACGTTGCAGCCGCTGTTGCGCCAGCGCCAGCAGGGTTTCCGCTGAGCTTTCGCGCGTCGCCGCGACCGTGGCGTTAATCCCGCCGCCTTGTGCGCTAATGGTTTGATACGAAACGCCGTTCAGCCGCTGCTCCCACTCGGCGGCCCGGTCGCCGCCGAACACCAGATGGGTGTGACAGTCAATCAGGCCTGGCGTAACCAATCGGCCTTCAAGATCGACCTGATTCACATGATTTGCTGGAACGTCTGTTTCAGGAATCAGCGCCAGGATTTTCTCGCCGCGCACAATCAGCGCGACGTTTTCCAGCATACCGTAAGGCTCAGGATTGGCCGGATTCAGGGTTGCCAGCCGTGCGTGATGCCAGATAACGTCATCGGGATGAAGCTGCTGCATAGGGCGTCCGCTTGTCATGAGTTGTATAGACATTTATTTTCATTCGATCGCCCCTGTCAACCCGCTTTATCGAAAATGTTATTTATTTGTGACGACTTCCGCGCCAACTACAGGTGAAAAATGCAACTTTTTGCCAATTCGTCTTCCCGTTTCGCTCAACTTAGTATAAAAAAGCAGGCTATTTCGATTATCCCGTTAAGACTCGCGAAGCAAGGAGCTTTCCCTTGAACATTTCCAGGATTTCCCGTCTGGCGTTGGCGCTCGCATTTGGCGTGACGTTATCCGCCTGTAGCTCAACGCCTGCGGATCAGTTGCCTTCTGAGCAAGCCGCACCAGGTACGGCGTCTCGCCCGATTCTGTCTGCTGGCGAAGCTAAGAACTTCACCGCTGCACATTATTACTCAGCCATGGATCCAAACGCTGCGCCGTGGACGCCGTCCTCTATTCGTCTGCCTGAGCAGCCAAACTTCGTGGTTGGCCCAGCAGGCACACAGGGCGTGACACACACCAGCATTCAGGCTGCTGTTGACGCGGCTATCACCAAGCACAGCGCGTCTCGCCAGTACATTGCGATTTTACCGGGTGAATACGAAGGAACCGTTTATGTTCCTGCCGCACCGGGCAGCATCACAATTTATGGTACCGGTGAGAAAGCGGTCGACGTGAAAATTGGCCTGGCGATCGACTCCGAAATCGACCGTAACACCTGGCGTCATCTGGTGAATCCGGCCGGTAAATACATGCCAGGCAAACCGGCGTGGTATATGTTTGATAACTGCCAGAGCAAGCAGAGCGCGACCGTGGGCGTAATGTGTTCTGCGGTAGTCTGGTCACAGAACAACGGTCTGCAACTGCAAAACCTGACCATCCAGAACACCGTGGGTGACAGCGTGGATGCGGGGAATCACCAAGCGGTTGCCCTGCGTACCGACGGCGATCAAGTGCAGATCAACAACGTGAACATTCTGGGTCGCCAGAACACCTTCTTTGTGACCAACAGCGGTGTGCAGAATACGCTGCAAAATAACCGTCTGACGCGCACGCAGGTGACCAATAGCTACATTGAAGGCGATGTGGATATTGTCTCTGGTCGTGGCGCAGTGGTGTTTGATAACACCGAATTCCGCGTCGTGAACACCCGCACTCAGCAGGAAGGTTACGTGTTTGCGCCGGCAACGCTGTCGAACATGTTCTACGGCTTCCTGGCCGTGAACAGCCGCTTCACCGCGTCCGGTGACGGCGTGGCGCAGTTGGGTCGTTCTCTGGATGTGGATTCAGCGACGAACGGTCAGGTGGTGATTCGCGACAGCGTGATCAACGAAGGCTTCAACATGGCAAAACCATGGGCCGATGCCGCTATCTCCAAACGTCCGTTCTCTGGCAACACCGGCGCGGTGGATGATAAAGGCAACGTGCAGCGCAACCTGAACGACGCTAACTTCAACCGCATGTGGGAATTCAATAACCGCGGCGTGGGCAGTAAAGTCGTGGCTGAGCCTAAGAAGTAATCCGACATTCGGACATAAAAAAACCTCGCATTAGCGAGGTTTTTTATTTTCTCGCGCTTAGTGCGCGTTAACCACCACCCACATTGGGCCCTGGCCGACGGCGTAGCGCCCTTTCTCTTCCAGCAGTCCCTGCACGCCTTTGATTTCATATAGCGCGATGTGATGGGATTTCTGCCCCGCCGCAATCAGGAATTTGCCGCTGTTATCGATATTAAAGCCGCGCGGCTGGGTTTCGGTTGGCTGGAAGCCTTCGATAGCCAGCACGCTGCCGTCTTCAGAAATGCTGAACACGGTGATCAGGCTCGAGGTGCGATCGCAGGCGTACAGATGACGGCCATCCGGGGTGATATGAATATCTGCCGCCCAGCGGGTGTCGGCAAAGTCCGCAGGCATTATATCCAGCGTCTGGATGCATTCGATCTGGCCGTTCGGATTGTGCAGTTCCCACACGTCAACGGAACTGTTTAGCTCATTCACCACGTAGGCGTACTGTTGATTCGGATGGAACACCATATGACGCGGACCTGCGCCCTCAACCGTGGTCACTTCTGCTGGGTTTTGCGCCTGCAGGTGGCCATCGTCGCTCAAGGTAAACAGGCAAATGCGATCCTGCTTCAGCGCGGGAACCCACAGCGTGCGGTTATCCGGCGAGATATTGGCGGAGTGGCAACCTTCCAGACCTTCGACAATATCCACGGTTTCAACCGGAATGCCGTCTTCCAGACGCGTCACGCTGACGCTGCCCGCATTGTAAGAGCCGCTGAAAATGAAACGCCCCTGGCGATCGGTGGAAATATGCGTCGGGCTGCCCGGCAGTGGCGCTTCGGCGGCGAAGGTCAGCGCGCCATCGTCCGGGGAAATACGGTAAGCCAGAACGCGGAATTCAGGACGCACGCCAACATACAAAAAACGTTTATCCGGACTGACGACCATTGGCTGGACTTGCCCAGGCACATCGACAACCTGCACCAGCGTGAGCGAACCTTCGGTATTCAGACGCCAGACGTGGATCTGCTGGCTTTCAGGACTGGCGGTATAAACGGTTTGTTTCATGAATTCTCCTTTCCTCACTGCGCGTGAAAGTAATTAACTTTTAACGGTGAATGCTGAATTCTAGCCTGGCATTTTGCCGGCATCCTCTCTCGGTGTACCATACCAGAAGACGTTAAATTCAATATTAACCCGGAAGAACAAATGACCTCGCGTGTGATTGCACTGGATTTAGACGGTACACTGCTAACCCCTCAAAAAACCCTGCTTCCCTCTTCGCTTAAAGCACTTAAACGTGCCCAGGAAGCGGGATATCAACTCCTGATCGTCACGGGTCGACATCACGTTGCCATTCATCCTTTTTATCAGGCACTGGCGTTAGATACACCTGCAATTTGTTGTAACGGGACTTATTTGTATGATTATCAAACAAAAACGGTTCTTGAGTCCGATCCGCTGCCTGTCACTCAGGCGCTGCAACTGATTGACCTGCTGGATGAACATGACGTTCACGGGCTGATGTACGTCGACGATGCGATGCTGTACGAACGCCCAACCGGGCATGTGATCCGCACCAGCAACTGGGCGCTGACGCTGCCCGAAGCCCAGCGTCCGGTGTTTACCCAGGTGTCTACTTTGCGTCAGGCCGCGCAGGATGTGAACGCTATCTGGAAATTCGCGCTGACGGATGAAAACACGCAAAAGCTGAACGAATTCGCGGCGCACGTGGAGCAAACGCTGGGGCTGGAGTGCGAGTGGTCGTGGCACGATCAGGTGGATATCGCCCGCAAAGGCAACAGCAAAGGTAAACGTCTGACGCAGTTTGTCGAATCTCAGGGCGGTTCAATGCGCGATGTGATTGCCTTTGGCGATAACTATAACGACATCAGCATGCTGGAAGCAGCGGGTACGGGTGTGGCGATGGGCAATGCCGACGATGCGGTGAAAGCGCGCGCTAACGTGGTGATTAGCGACAACACCACCGATAGCATCGCGCAGTATATTTATACTCACCTGCTGTAATCAGGTGGTGATCGAGACGCTCTTGATTTGCGCGTAAAGCCACAGGCCAGGCTTGATACCGAGTTCATCCCTGGCCCACGGGCTGATACGCGCCCAGAGCGTCTTGCTGCCGATTTCAAGCTGTACTTCCACCTGCCCGTTATCATCGAAACATTGCGCCACTTTGGCGCGCAGAATATTTCGGATGCTGGATTGCAGCGGCGGCTGCAGCACCAGCGAAACGTCAGACGCCTGAATGCGGATCCGCAGCGCAGTCTGCAACGGTTTTTCAATCTTATTGACCCACAGATGCTGATCGCCCAGCGCCAGCGCCGTCATGGCATAGTGCGGGTGGTGCTCAAGCACGCTCACTTTCAGCACGCTGCTTTGCTGCTCTTTCGGCAGCCACGGGTGCATGACGCTGCTACCCCACACCTCTTCCAGATTGCCAAAGGCTTTCACGCTGCCGTTTTCCAGCACCAGCACCTTATCTGCCAGATGTAAAATCTCATCCAGAGAATGGCTGACATACAGCATCGGAATGTTAATTTCGCGCGCCAGACGCTGGAGATACGGCAACAGCTCACGTTTACGCGGGATGTCGAGCGAGGCCAGTGGCTCATCCAGCAGCAGCAGTTCTGGCGCAGTCAGCAGCGCGCGACCGATGGCGACGCGCTGTTTTTCACCGCCAGAAAGCGACGACGGCAGACGCTCAAGTAAGGTTTCAATCCCGAGCAACGCCACCAGCTTATCAAACTGCCCGGCCATGCTTTTTGCCATGCCGTAGCGCAGATTGCCGCGCACGTTGTAATGCGGGAACAGTCGGGCATCCTGGAACACATAGCCAATGCGACGCTTCTCAGGGGCCAGGTAAATCTTCTTTTCGACGTCGTTCAGCACGCGGTCATTAAGCGCAATGCGGCCCGTTTGCGGACGCGTCAGGCCGCTAATCGCGTTGATAAGCGACGTTTTACCCGCACCCGATACGCCAAAAACAGCGGTGATCCCTGATGCAGGCAGCGTTTCGTTGAGCGTCAGCGTGTGGTCGCCCAGCGTTTGGGTGAAATTGAGTTCCAGCATGATTATTTCCCCATCCGCTCGCGGCTAAGACGCGCCAGCCATTCAGAAATCAACAGTGACACCAGCGCAAGGACGATGGAAATAATGCACAGTCGGGCCGCCGCGCTTTCGCCGCCAGGCGTCTGGATCAGGGTATACATGGCCGACGGGATGGTGCGCGTTTCGCCAGGAATGTTTGACACAAACGTAATGGTCGCACCGAATTCGCCCAGCGATCGGGCAAAAGCCAGCACCGTACCAACAATAATTCCCGGCAGGGTCAGCGGCAGCGTGATGGTGAAGAAGACGCGCCAGCGCCCGGCACCAAGCGTACGCGCAGCTTGTTCAAGTTTGATATCCACCCCTTCCAGCGCGAGGCGAATCGCCCGCACCATGAGCGGGAAAGACATCACCGCCGCTGCCAGCACCGCACCGCGCCAGGTGAACGCCAGCGTCAGGCCAAACCAGTCATACAGCCATTCGCCGATAAAACCACGGCGACCCATGGCGATCAGCAGTAAATAGCCGACGACCACCGGCGGTAACACCAGGGGAAGATGAAGAATACTGTCGAGCAACGTTTTGCCCGGAAACTGGCAGCGAACCAGCAGCCAGGCAAAAAAGATCCCAAAGGGCAAACTAAAGGCTACGGCCAGGGAAGAGACTTTAAGGCTGAGAATCACAGCCTGCCATTCAGGATCGGTCAATATCATCAGTGAGTCGTAAATCCGTAACGTTTAAAGATAGCTGACGCTTCAGGCCCCTTCAGATAGTCATAGAAGGCGCTGACCGTCGCATTTTTGTGTCCGTCAACAATCGCAATCGGGTACTCGACTTTCTTATGAGAGTCTTCAGGGAACGTACCGACCACTTTCACGCCTTTACCGGCAACCGCATCAGAGCCGTAAACGATACCCAGCGGGGCTTCGTCACGTTCGACCAGCGCCAGCGCACCGCGCACATCTTCGGCGGGTGCCAGTTTCGGAGATAATGTATCCCAGGCACCCAGTTTTTGCAGCGCTTCTTTGGCATAGATCCCGGCTGGAACATGATCCGGATCGCCCACCGCCAGACGCCCGTCTTTCAGCAGGCTGGTCCAGTGGGTCTCTTTGTTAATCGCTACCTCGCCCTGTGCGCTCGCTTTAGGTGCGATAACAACCAGACTGTTGCCCAGCAGCGTTTCACGGGTTGTGGTGTCGATAGATTTCTTCTCGACCGCATAATCCATCCATTTCTGATCGGCAGAAATAAACAGATCGGCAGGTGCGCCCGCTTCAATCTGGCGCGCCAGCGTTGACGAGGATGCGAAAGAAGAGACCACATCGACGTTTTTCTCTTTCTTGTACTGCGCCGCGATATCCTGCAGGGCATTGGTCAGCGATGCCGCGGCAAAGACCGTGATTTTGCTTTCTTCTGCCAGTGCATGTCCGGTGAGAGAAAGCGTCAGCGTTGCCCCTGCAAGAAGGCGTAGTAATGTACGTGCCATTTTTATCTCCTGTTAGCTTCGTTATATACAAATAAATATAACGATATCTGCAGGGAAGTCCTAGCGTTAAATCGTACCGATTAATGAGTAACGCGTTCTGACATTGGGAATACTATCGGCGCAGGAGGGAGAAACTTGAGAGCAAAACGCCCGGTCAGACCGGGCGTTTAGAAAGGAATCAATGCTGCTTTTTAGGGTGGTCTTTATGACCGATGTTCGAAAATACGTTGAACACTTCACCCAGGCCGTAGATGGCGCCGAGGATGATGGCCATCACTACGGGTACCATGATCACGGCGAATACCAGACTTTTCAACAACTCTAACATGGTGTTCTCCAGACATTGTGAGTCACGTATTCTACCCTGAAAAGTGAGAAAAACATCCCCTTTTGTGCGGTAGTCTTTGCGCATCCGAGCAATTGGGTCACAATACTCTTTTTGCCAGGACTTTGTTATGCAGGCCGAAATTCTCCTTACCCTTCGACTTCAGCAGAAGCTTTTCGCCGATCCGCGACGCATTGCCCTGCTTAAACAAATAGAGCAAACCGGCTCAATTAGCCAGGGGGCGAAAAACGCTGGTATCAGCTACAAAAGCGCGTGGGACGCCATCAATGAGATGAATACCCTGAGCGAGCAAACGCTGGTCGATAGAGCAACGGGCGGTAAAGGGGGCGGTGGCGCGGTGTTAACGCGATACGGCCAACGCCTGATTAAGCTATACGATCTGCTGGCGCAAATTCAGCAAAAAGCCTTCGATGTTCTGAGCGATGACGATGCCCTTCCACTCGACAGCCTGCTGGCAGCCATCTCCCGCTTCTCGCTGCAAACCAGTGCACGCAATCAGTGGTTTGGCACCGTGACAGCGCGCGATCGCGCTCAGGTGCAACAGCACGTGGATATTCTTCTCGCCGATGGCACCACGCGTCTGAAAGTGGCGATTACGGCACAAAGCGGTGAACGACTCGGACTCGACGAAGGCAAAGAGGTGCTGGTGCTGCTCAAGGCACCGTGGGTGAATATCACGCGAGATGCCGAACAGGCCAAAACGGCGGATAACCAGCTGCGCGGCACGATCAGCCAGATAGAACGCGGTGAAGAGCAATCAGAAGTGCTGATGACGCTGCCAGACGGACAGACCCTGTGCGCGACGATCCCGGCCGCTGGCGCAGACGATCTGACAGAAGGTGGCGAAGTGACCGCATATTTCAATGCTGACCGGGTGATTATCGCCACGTTGTGCTGAGTGCATTGACAAACCTGCGGACAGTGCGTATCCCTGAAGATTATCGCTGCACTAAATGGGATACTTCATGTCATCATTGCATATTTCGCAAGGCACGTTTCGTCTTAGCGACACCCAGACGCTGGCCCTTCCTGATATCACTTTGCGCGCAGGCGAAAGCTGGGCATTTGTGGGCACTAACGGTAGCGGAAAATCCGCACTCGCACGTGCGCTGGCAGGCGAACTGACGCAGTTGAAAGGCGAACGTCAGTGCAGCTTTACGCGCCTGACGCGTCTTTCCTTTGAGCAGTTGCAAAAACTGGTCAGCGACGAATGGCAGCGCAACAACACCGATCTGCTCAGTCCTGGCGAAGACGATACCGGCCGTACCACGGCGCAGATTATCCAGGACGAGATTAAAGACGACGCCCGCTGTCGACAGCTGGGAGAGCAATTCGGTATATCCGCGCTGTTGGGGAGGCGTTTTAAATACCTCTCCACGGGTGAAACCCGAAAAACCCTGCTATGCCAGGCGCTAATGAGCGCCCCTGACCTGCTGATTCTTGATGAACCTTTTGACGGGCTGGATGTGCAATCCCGCGCGCAGCTGGCGTCCCTGCTAGCCACGCTGAATCAGGAAGGTTATACCCTCGTTTTGGTGTTAAACCGTTTTGACGAGATCCCCGATTTTGTGCAATTTGCAGGCGTGCTGGCCGATTGCGCCCTGGTGGAAACCGGTGAAAAAGCGGCGCTTTTGCAGCAAGCGCTGATCTCGCAGCTGGCACACAGCGAAAAGCTGGACGGTATCGCACTTCCGGAACCGGACGCGCCCGCGGCTCAGCACGAATTAGATAGCCATCAGCCGCGCATTCAACTGCACAATGGCGTCGTGTCCTACGACGATCGCCCTATTCTTAATCAGCTCACCTGGACCGTGAATCCGCACGAGCACTGGCAAATTACCGGCCCCAATGGCGCGGGTAAGTCGACGCTCTTGAGCCTGATCACGGGCGATCATCCCCAGGGATATAGCAACGATTTAACACTGTTTGGCCGCCGTCGCGGAAGCGGTGAAACCATCTGGGATATTAAGAAACATATTGGCTACGTCAGCAGTAGCCTGCATCTGGATTACCGCGTTAGCACCACGGTGAGAAACGTGATTTTGTCAGGCTATTTCGACTCTATCGGAATTTATCAGGCGGTGTCTGACAGGCAGCAAAAACTGGCGCAGCAGTGGCTGGATATTCTGGGCATGGATAAACGCGTGGCGGATGCACCGTTTCACAGTTTGTCGTGGGGGCAGCAGCGTCTGGCGCTCATTGTGCGCGCGCTGGTCAAGCACCCTACGCTGCTGATCCTCGACGAACCGCTACAGGGTCTTGACCCGCTTAACCGGCAGCTGGTCCGTCGCTTTGTGGACATTCTGATTAGCGAGGGTGAAACGCAGCTGTTGTTTGTTTCACACCATGCAGAAGACGCCCCGTCTTGCATTACCCACCGCCTGGCCTTTGTGCCGGAGGGCGAAGGCTATCGCTACGAATTCACCCGCATTGGCTGACATCACACAGGGGCCTCGGCCCCTTTTTCAGACAAGTGGCATCATTACATCCCTATCTCTTTGATTTAAAATGCCTGAACATCGGCAGAAAGCGTGCATGACAATCGGTGTAACCGATTCCACTATTTTATCCCATGTCACACTTTTCGCGTCTCTGTTATGCTATGGTTAATACATACCATAAGCCTAATGGAGCGAAAAATGCGAGTTCTGGTAACAGGTGGTAGCGGTTACATTGGAAGTCATACCTGTGTACAACTGCTGCAAAATGGCCATGACGTCATCATCCTCGATAACCTGTGCAACAGTAAGCGCAGCGTTCTGTCCGTTATCGAACGCCTTGGCGGTAAGCAGCCCACTTTTGTGGAAGGCGATATCCGCAACGAAGCGTTGATGACCGAAATTCTTCACGATCACGCGATCGATACGGTTATCCACTTTGCCGGTCTGAAAGCCGTCGGCGAATCCGTCGCGAAGCCGCTTGAATACTACGATAACAACGTTAACGGCACCCTGCGTCTGGTCGCTGCGATGCGCTCCGCGAACGTGAAAAACTTCATCTTTAGCTCTTCTGCGACCGTCTATGGCGACCAGCCAAAAATTCCTTACGCTGAAAGCTTCCCGACTGGCACGCCGCAAAGCCCATACGGGAAAAGTAAATTGATGGTGGAGCAGATTCTGACTGACCTGCAAAAAGCGCAGCCGGAATGGAGCATCGCCTTGCTGCGCTATTTCAATCCGGTTGGCGCGCATCCATCAGGAGATATGGGCGAAGACCCGCAGGGCATTCCTAATAACCTGATGCCTTACATCGCGCAGGTTGCCGTGGGTCGTCGTGATTCTCTGGCGGTCTTTGGCAATGATTACCCAACGGAAGACGGCACGGGCGTGCGTGACTACATCCACGTCATGGATTTGGCCGACGGACATGTGGCTGCGATGCAGCAGCTGGCGCACAAGCCTGGTGTGCATATTTATAACCTCGGCGCAGGCATTGGCAGCAGCGTGCTGGATGTCATCAACGCGTTCAGCAAAGCCTGCGGTAAGCCAGTAGCCCATCACTTCGCGCCACGCCGCGATGGCGATCTTCCCGCTTACTGGGCTGATGCCACCAAGGCCGATAAAGAACTTAACTGGCGTGTGACCCGCACGCTCGATGAAATGGCACAAGATACCTGGCGCTGGCAGTCACGCCATCCCCAGGGCTATCCGGACTAAGGATCATCCGTCATGACGCAATTCAATCCCGTCGATCATCCGCATCGGCGTTTTAACCCGTTAACCGGCCAGTGGATTTTGGTTTCGCCACATCGCGCTAAGCGTCCGTGGCAAGGGGCGCAAGAAACGCCGGCGAAACAGACGTTGCCACAGCACGATCCGGATTGTTTCTTATGTCCGGGCAATACCCGCGTCACGGGCGATAAAAACCCCGATTATCAAAGCACTTACGTTTTCACTAACGATTTTGCTGCGCTGATGACCGACACACCGGACGCGCCGGAAAGTGCGGATCCGCTGATGCGCTGTGAAAGCGCACGCGGCACCAGCCGGGTGATTTGTTTCTCGCCCGATCACAGCAAAACGCTGCCGGAACTGAGCGTCAATGCGCTGACCGACGTGATCAAAACCTGGCAAGATCAGACCGCTGAGCTTGGCCAGTCCTATCCCTGGGTGCAGGTGTTTGAGAATAAAGGTGCGGCGATGGGCTGTTCTAACCCACATCCGCACGGCCAGGTATGGGCGAACAGTTTTCTGCCGAACGAAGTTGAGCGCGAAGACCGCCTGCAAAAAGACTATTTCACCGAAAATCACTCCGTGCTGCTGGCCGATTACGTGCAGCGTGAAATGACCGACGGTAGCCGTACGGTTGTCGAGACTGAACACTGGCTCGCTGTGGTGCCGTACTGGGCAGCGTGGCCGTTCGAGACGCTGCTGCTGCCAAAAGCACACGTTCTGCGCCTTACCGATCTGACGGAAGAGCAGCGCGATGATTTGGCGCTAGCGCTGAAAAAACTGACCAGCCGCTACGACAATCTTTTCCAGTGCTCTTTCCCGTATTCGATGGGCTGGCACGGCGCGCCGTTTAATGGTGAAGATAATCAGCACTGGCAATTGCACGCCCATTTCTACCCGCCGCTGCTGCGCTCAGCCACGGTACGTAAATTTATGGTCGGCTACGAGATGCTGGCAGAAACCCAGCGTGATTTGACGGCAGAACAAGCAGCTGAACGTCTGCGTGCCGTTAGCGATGTGCATTACCGCGAATCAGGAGTCTAAAAAATGAGTCTCAAAGATAAAACACAATCCCTGTTTGCTGAAACATTCGGCTACCCTGCCACCCACGCAATTCAGGCGCCTGGCCGCGTGAACCTGATTGGTGAGCACACCGATTACAACGACGGTTTTGTGCTGCCATGTGCGATCGATTATCAAACTGTTATCAGCTGTGCAAAACGCGATGACCGTATCGTGCGCGTCATTGCGGCAGATTACGATAATCAAACCGACGAGTTTTCGCTCGACGAGCCGATCGTGGCACACGATACGCAGCAGTGGTCTAACTACGTACGTGGCGTGGTGAAGCATCTGCAAATGCGTAATAAGGGCTTTGGCGGCGCGGACCTGGTGATCGCCGGTAACGTGCCGCAGGGCGCGGGGTTAAGCTCTTCTGCGTCTCTTGAAGTGGCCGTTGGGACGGTCTTCCAGCAGTTGTATCACCTGCCGCTGGACGGCGCGCAAATAGCCCTGAATGGCCAGGAAGCTGAGAACCAGTTCGTGGGCTGCAACTGCGGCATCATGGACCAGCTGATCTCTGCTCTTGGTAAAAAAGAGCACGCGCTACTGATCGACTGCCGCTCGCTCGGCACCAAAGCGGTTCCCCTGCCAAAAGGCGCGGCGGTGGTGATCATCAACAGTAATTTCAAACGCACGCTGGTGGGCAGCGAATACAACACCCGCCGCGAGCAGTGCGAAACCGGGGCGCGTTTCTTCCAACAACCGGCGCTGCGTGATGTCTCTCTAAACGAGTTCAATAAAGTGGCTCACGAGCTGGATCCCGTTGTGACCAAACGCGTTCGCCACGTGTTAACCGAAAATGCACGCACCGTTGAAGCCGCGTCAGCACTGGCGCAGGGCGATTTGAAACGGATGGGCGAACTGATGGCTGAATCGCACGCGTCAATGCGCGACGACTTCGAAATCACTGTTCCGCAAATCGACACGCTGGTGGAGATCGTCAAAGCGACTATCGGCGACAAAGGCGGCGTACGCATGACCGGTGGCGGCTTCGGCGGTTGTGTTGTCGCCCTCATCCCGGAAGAGTGGGTCCCTGCCGTTCAGGACGCCGTTTCACAGCAATATGAAGCGAAAACCGGAATCAAAGAAACCTTCTACGTCTGCAAACCTTCACAAGGAGCGGGTCAGTGCTAAACGAAACACCTACGCTTGCCGCCGATGGCCTGCCGTACCGCCTGTTAACCCTGCGCAACAGCGCGGGGATGGTGGTCACGGTCATGGATTGGGGCGCAACTTTACTTTCTGCTCGCGTTCCGATGCCTGACGGCAGCGTGCGCGAAACGTTGCTCGGCTGCGCGTCGCCGGAGCAGTATTTGAATCAGGCCGCGTATCTCGGTGCATCCGTGGGCCGTTACGCGAACCGCATCGCGAAAAGCCGTTTTACGCTCGATGGGACAGATTACGCGCTTTTACCAAGCCAAGGTGAAAACCAGCTTCACGGTGGGCCTGAAGGGTTCGACAAACGCCGCTGGCGTATCGTGCAGCAGAATGATTGTGAGGTCCTGTTTGCGCTGGAATCTGCTGATGGCGATCAGGGCTTCCCCGGCCACCTGTCCGCGTCAGCGAAATTTACGCTGACAGAAGATAACCGCATCTCAATTGAGTACCGTGCGACAGTCGATAAGCCATGCCCGGTGAACATGACCAATCATGCGTATTTCAATCTGGATGGCGACCAGTCCGACGTCCGTCAGCATAAGCTCCAGCTGCTGGCCGATGCCTGGTTGCCGGTCGATGAAATGGGTATTCCTTCTGAAGGGCTAAAAGCCGTTGCCGGTACGAGCTTTGACTTCCGCACACCTAAAACCATCGCGAAAGAGTTCCTGAGCGATGATGACCAGCGCAAGGTGAAAGGCTACGATCACGCGTTCTTGCTGCAGGCGAAAGGGGATGTCACCCAGCCCGCCGCGCAGGTGTGGTCTGCAGATGAAAAACTGCAAATGACGGTGTTCACCAATGCCCCTGCGTTGCAGTTCTATTCGGGTAACTACCTCGGCGGAACGCCAGCGCGCGAGCAAGGTGATTACAGTGACTGGCAGGGTCTGGCGCTGGAAAGTGAGTTTTTGCCTGATAGCCCGAATCATCCAGAATACCCGCAGCCGGACTGCATTCTGCGACCGGGTTCGGAGTACGTCAGCCTGACGGAATATCAGTTTATAACGCATTAATCTCAAGCCCTCCGCTCGGAGGGCTTTTTTTGTCCATCTTGCTGAAAATAGCGTCATTCACAGACAAAATCATAACCCGCAATTCACAAGCAGCTTACACTGGGCCACTATTTTCGCTATGGTTAGGGTTAAGCGTTGCCGCTGGCCCCGCCATGGCAATATAATGAGAATTGTTATCATTCAACGCGTACAATCATTCATGCTGCGTCAAACCGGATAGCCTGAAAAAACCAGGAGCAAATCTGTGACTGGGTTTTGAGAGCGACGCCAACCAAAGGCAGCGTGAGAGATGAAGCGCAAATAAAGCTTATGAGGAGTGAGATATGGCTGTAACTAAGCTGGTTCTGGTGCGCCACGGCGAAAGTCAGTGGAACAACGAAAACCGCTTCACCGGTTGGTATGATGTTGATCTGTCTGAGAAAGGCGTGGGCGAAGCAAAAGCTGCAGGTAAACTGCTGAAAGATGAAGGCTTTAGCTTTGATTTTGCTTACACCTCAGTGCTGAAACGTGCCATCCATACTCTGTGGAACGTGCTGGATGAACTGGATCAAGCCTGGCTGCCAGTTGAGAAATCCTGGAAGCTGAATGAGCGTCACTACGGTGCGCTGCAGGGTCTGAACAAAGCTGAAACCGCTGAAAAATACGGTGACGAGCAGGTTAAGCAGTGGCGTCGCGGCTTTGCGGTGACTCCACCAGAGCTGACCAAAGACGACGAGCGCTATCCGGGCCACGATCCGCGTTACGCTAAACTGACCGATGCCGAGCTGCCACAGACCGAGAGCCTGGCGCTGACCATCGATCGCGTTGTGCCTTACTGGAACGACACGATTCTGCCACGCGTGAAAAGCGGTGAGCGCGTGATCGTTGCCGCTCACGGTAACTCCCTGCGTGCGCTGGTGAAATACCTGGACAACTTGGGCGAAGAAGAAATTCTCGAACTGAACATCCCGACTGGCGTACCGCTGGTGTATGAGTTCGATGAAAACTTCAAACCTATCAAACGTTACTATCTAGGTAACGCTGACGAAATCGCAGCAAAAGCAGCGGCCGTAGCGAACCAGGGTAAAGCGAAGTAATTTTCACCAGAGTAAAAAAAAGCGTGGAGCAATCCACGCTTTTTTATTTGGCCGGATAATTATCCGCGACGCGCTATTACCGCATCTGCCAACTGACGCAGGATCGTATCGGTATCATCCCAGCCAATACAAGCATCCGTCACGCTCTTGCCGTAGACCAGCGGTTCGCCGCTCTCCAGATTCTGATTACCTTCTACCAGATGGCTCTCAATCATCACGCCAATCACCGCATTCTCACCGCTAATCAGTTGCCGACAAACGTCTGCGCCGACTTCCATCTGCTTTTTGAACTGTTTGCTGGAGTTGGCATGACTGAAATCAATCATCACTTTCGCTGAAAGGCCTGCTTTTTCCAGCCCCGCTTTAACTTCTTCGACATGCTTAGCGCTGTAGTTTGGCTCTTTGCCGCCACGCAGAATAATGTGGCAGTCGCCGTTACCGCTGGTATTCACAATCGCGGAGTGACCCCATTTGGTCACGGACAGGAAGCAGTGCGGCGCACCCGCTGCGTTGATAGCATCGATAGCCACTTTAATCGTGCCGTCCGTTCCGTTTTTAAAACCAACCGGACAAGACAGGCCTGACGCCAATTCGCGGTGCACCTGGGATTCGGTGGTACGGGCACCAATTGCACCCCAGCTCATCAAATCGGCAAGGTATTGCGGGGTGATCATATCCAGGAACTCACCTGCCGCAGGCAGGCCAGCATCGTTAATTTCCAGAAGCAGTTTGCGCGCAATACGCAGTCCGTCGTTGATCTGGAAGCTGTTGTCCATGTGCGGATCGTTGATCAGCCCTTTCCAGCCCACCGTGGTACGCGGCTTTTCAAAATAGACGCGCATGACCACTTCCAGCTCACCTTTTAATTCCTCGCGAAGCGTGAGCAGACGCGCGGCATACTCTTTCGCTGCAGCGGGATCGTGAATGGAACAGGGACCGATGACGACCAGCAAACGATCGTCATTGCCGTTAAGGATTTTGTGGATCGCTTTACGGGCATGAGAAACGGTGTTCGCAGCGTTTTCAGTGGCGGGGAATTTTTCAAGGAGCGCTACAGGAGGTAATAACTCATTGATCTCTTTGATGCGTAAATCGTCATTCTGATAATTCATGATCGTTCCGGCTTAGCCATATATTTGGTAATGAATGCAATCCTTTCAATCTAACTTGTCGGCCAGGAAGTGTAAACGGGGTTTTACACTTCTCACGGATAATTCCTGGAATTACGCTAATAAACGCCACAAAGTAGCGAAAAGCGAGATGTACCCTACACTTTTTAAAGGTAACCACTCTATTCATATGTTTTAACATGATTCTATTCTGACATAACGCCAGACTTCAGAATCTTTCACCATTGAGCGAAACCCTCTTTCGCCTTTGCACTGTTGGACGAAGTTATCCAGCAAATAACAACCAGAACAGGAGCATCATGATGAAAATGACTAAACTGGCAACGCTTTTCCTGACAGCAACGCTGACAATGGCAAGCGGCGCCGCACTCGCGGCCGATTCCGTAGGTTCAAACAGTAATGGACAAGCAAATGCTGCAGCTGACGCGGGTCAGGTCGCACCGGATGCTAAACAGAACGTAGCCCCTAATAATGTTGATAACAACAATATCAACACCGGGAGCGGCAATAGCAGCGGAACGATGCTGCATCCGAACGGTACCGATTCAGGCACGATGAATCATGAAGGCATGACCAAAGACGAAATGCACAAAAACTCAATGTGTAAAGACGGTAAATGCCCAGACATGAACAAAAAAGTGGAAACCGGCAGCGGGGACAACAGCGAAGTAGACACCAAAACGGACGGTACAACTCAATAACGGGTTGTTTTACGAACGTGTCGCCTGAAGATAAAAGGAGAGCTGAAGCTCTCCTTTTTTTGTGCAAAATTTTGTGCAAAGTGTTAAAAATTCAAGGTGTAATACATTCACTCATCAGGACATTTTCATGGCGCATGCACATTCTCACTCCGATTCGCCGCAGGACGACAACGCTAAGCGCTTGATGCTCGCTTTTGGCATCACCGCGACCTTTATGGTGGTCGAGGTGATAGGCGGGTTGATCTCTGGCTCGCTCGCTTTGCTGGCTGATGCGGGCCATATGCTCACCGACGCCGCCGCTCTGCTGTTCGCCCTCATTGCAGTGCATTTTTCCCGCCGCCCGCCCAATACGCGCCATACTTTCGGCTGGCTTAGGCTCACGACGCTCGCGGCTTTCGTCAATGCTATCGCGCTGGTCGTCATAACGATTTTGATTGTGTGGGAAGCTTTCCAGCGTTTTCGCCATCCGCAACCCATCGCCGGAATGACGATGATGGTGATTGCCATTACCGGGTTGCTGGCAAATATCGCAGCATTCTGGATTTTGCATCGTGGCAGCGGAGAGAAGAACCTGAACGTGCGCGCAGCAGCGCTGCATGTCTTGGGCGATCTGCTCGGGTCGGTGGGGGCCATTGTGGCGGCGCTGGTGATTATCTATACCGGCTGGACACCCATTGACCCGATTTTGTCGGTGCTGGTGTCATGTCTGGTCTTACGTAGCGCCTGGGGTTTGTTGCGGGAGAGCGTAAATGAACTGCTGGAAGGCGCGCCGGTTTCGATGGATATTCCTGCGCTAAAACGCAATCTGTCTCGCTCCATTCCGGAAGTGCGTAATGTTCACCACGTTCACGTTTGGCAGGTGGGCGAGAAACCCGTCATGACGCTGCATGTTCAGGTTATTCCTCCGCATGACCATGATGCGTTGCTGGGCCGTATTCAGCACTTTCTTGAGCATCACTACACTATTTCACACGTCACCATTCAGATGGAGTATCAGCCCTGTAATGGACCGGACTGCCATCTCAATGAGACGCAGCCCGATCATTCACATCATCACCATCATTAACGGGAAAGTGCGCGTGAGCCACGCTGACGCGCGCTGTTAATCCACATCCGACTGCCGTTGAGGGCAATAAACGTGAGAAGCAGATATTCCAGCGACATCGCGTAAACGCCCTGCAAGGCAAAGATCACCACGCTTATCACATTGATGATGACCCACAGCAGCCAGTTTTCGACGTATTTTCGCGTCATCAAAATCATCGCTGCGATGGAAAGCACCATCATGCAGGAATCCCAGAACGGGAAGGCGTCAGGCTGCAGCTCAGGCATTGTTACGTTGAGTCCAAGGCTGCTCATTACCGAGACGGCGATGTGCGTGAGATAGCCAAATACCGGGTTAATGTAGACCGTCATCAGACCGATGGCGACGACGCAAGCCGCAAGCCATGCGATAGCCTTAGGCAGCGGTAGCCAGCGAATTTGCAGTTCGGCCTCCTGCTGACTGTTTTGCCGTGACCACGCGTACCAGCCGTAAATATTGGCAGCAAAGAAAAAAAGTTGCAGCAAGAGACTGGCATAGAGCTGAATCTGGAAAAAAATAATCGCAAAGAGCGTCACGTTGACCAGGCCGAACGCATAGTTACTGATCTTCTCCAGACTCGCCAGCCAGATACAGAGCAGGCCCGCTATCGTGCCAACAGCTTCAATCCATGACAGGTCGTAGCCACCCGCCCCGATCGGAATATGAACCAGAATGTTCTGCGTGCTAAAAAAATCCATCTCTTCCCCTGAGCGCGTATAACGCGTTGTCTTAAATCAAGAACGTAGTGTAGCCGCAAATTCCAGCATCCGGTTAAGCGGAAGTAATGCGCCTTCACGTAAAGCTGCATCAACATGGATTTCGTGTGCCGCGCCGCCAGACTCCAGGCCATCGGCAATCGCTTTAAGCCCGTTCATCGCCATCCACGGACAATGCGCACAGCTGCGGCAAGTTGCCCCTTCCCCGGCGGTGGGTGCTTCAAACAGCTCTTTTTCCGGCACCGCTTGCTGCATCTTATAAAAAATACCGCGATCGGTCGCGACGATAAGCTTCTGCTGCGGTAACGTTTTCGCCGCGTTGATCAGTTGGCTGGTAGAACCGACGGCATCTGCCATGTCGACAATCGACTGGGGTGACTCTGGATGAACCAGAATGGCGGCTTCGGGATACAGCGCCTTCATGCGTACCAGCGCCTGGGTTTTAAACTCGTCATGGACGATACAGGCTCCCTGCCAGCAAAGCACATCCGCGCCCGTTTGCTTTTGCACATAGTTGCCCAGATGTTTATCTGGTGCCCAAATGATCTTCTGGCCGAGGCTATCGAGATGCTCGATCAGCTCGACGGCAATACTGGAGGTAACAACCCAGTCAGCACGGGCTTTGACCGCAGCGGAGGTATTGGCATACACCACGACGGTCCTGTCAGGATGCGCATCGCAAAATGCGCTGAACTCTTCGATCGGGCAGCCCAGATCAAGCGAGCATTCCGCATTCAGCGTTGGCATCAAAATAGTCTTTTCCGGACTCAATATTTTCGCCGTCTCGCCCATAAATCGAACGCCTGCCACAAGAAGCGTTGACGCAGAATGCTTTGCCCCAAAACGTGCCATCTCAAGAGAATCAGAAATACATCCGCCGGTCTCTTCAGCCAGCTGTTGAATTTCAGGATCGGTGTAATAATGCGCCACCATCACGGCATCACGCTCTTTCAGCATACGTTTGATTTTTTCACGATAAAACTGTTTTTCGTCCAGATTTAACGGCAAAGGTTTAGGCGGAAAAGGATAGATTGCGGCTTCAGGATCAAACATCACGCTCATCAATTGTATCTCGTTTTGCTGGCTTAACCGTTTTGCGTTATTTCCTGTGAACTTAGCAAAAAGGTCAGCAACCATGTTTTATATACTAAACAAGATAGCGAATTTGAGGTGAAAAGTCACAGAAATTGAAAAGCAAAAAGTCGCCTTTTTACATTGGTGAGTCGTGTGGGAGGGACCCGATTCTGCTCTAGAACAGGGGCATCGCCAATGGAAACGGTGGCTCACCTCTTTTGACTCGAACCTGCCGCAGATTCGAATTGCTCAAATCGCAGATAGCAAAAAAGCGCCTTTAGGGCGCTTTTTTACATTGGTGGGTCGTGCAGGATTCGAACCTGCGACCAATTGATTAAAAGTCAACTGCTCTACCAACTGAGCTAACGACCCCTTTCGGGATTTACTTCTCTTTATTCAGGCTGGTGGGTCGTGCAGGATTCGAACCTGCGACCAATTGATTAAAAGTCAACTGCTCTACCAACTGAGCTAACGACCCATTCGGGTGCTGCCTGAATTTTACATTTTACCAATCTAAATTGGTGGGTCGTGCAGGATGACTCGGCTTCGCCTCGCCCTTCGTGCCGTTGCTAAAGCAACATTATCCTTCACGTTTAACATCTTAATCAGATATTAAATTGGTGGGTCGTGCAGGATTCGAACCTGCGACCAATTGATTAAAAGTCAACTGCTCTACCAACTGAGCTAACGACCCAAATGGTGGGTGATGACGGGCTCGAACCGCCGACCCCCTCCGTGTAAAGGAGGTGCTCTACCAACTGAGCTAATCACCCTTGTACTGCTGTAATTCTTTGTGGTGTGTCGTGCAGGATGACTCGGCTCCGCCTCGCCCTACTTGCCGTTGCTGACGCAACGTTATCCTTCACGTTTTACTATCGCGTTCCACCAGAACGATTGGTGGGTCGTGCAGGATTCGAACCTGCGACCAATTGATTAAAAGTCAACTGCTCTACCAACTGAGCTAACGACCCACTATTTTGCTGCTTTTGGGGTGTTTGATATCCCTTGGCAACGGCGGCATATATTACTGATTTAAGAATTGAGCGCAACAAAAATTTCGATGAAGATCACTTAACTGCTTACGAATCAGGCGGCACGACCAGAAAAAACGCGATTTCTGGTCATGCGATACTCATCCCATCGAACCAAGACGTTTTTGCGCTTGTTTAGCGCCTTCAGTACCTGGGTACTTACTGACCACCTGCTGATACACAGCCTTCGCTTTTGCAGTATCGCCTTTATCCTGCATGATCACGCCGACTTTAAACATTGCATCAGATGCTTTAGGTGATTTGGGGTAGTTTTTTACCACTGAGGCAAAATAAAACGCCGCATCATCCTTTTTCCCTTTGTTGTAATTCAGCTGACCGAGCCAATAATTTGCGTTTGGCTGGTAAGTCGAATCAGGGTATTTCTTCACGAAGCTTTGAAACGCCGCGATTGCATCGTCCTGACGAGATTTGTCCTGAACCAGGGCAATCGCTGCATTGTAGTCAGTATTCGCGTCACCGCTTTGTACAGGTGCGCCAGCAGAGGCCGACGCACCTGTTGACGGTGCAGGCGTTGCTGTTGCAGCGCCTGTTTGATCTCCAGCCGCAGGTTGCGCACCCGCAGCACCGCTGCTGAGGCTATCCATCTGCAACAAAATCTGCTTCTGACGTTCGACAACCTGGTTTAACTGATACTGACTTTCCTGGATTTGTCCACGAAGAGAATCGATATCATTTTGGTTATCAGAAAGTTGCTGCTGAAGTTGGGTTAAAAGCTGACTGTGAGCATTAGAAATACGCTCGAGTTGGGTGACACGGTCTTCGACCGAGCCTGAGCCGACACTACTGATTGGCGCCTGAGCAAAAGCGGCCCAGGGGGCCGCTATACCAATCAGTAACGACAGACTCAACAAGTGATGTCTGAAGTTACTGCTCATGCAATTCTCTTAGTAAACCAGTACAGCACGACGGTTTTTGGAGTAAGCCGCTTCGTCGTGACCCAGTACTGCAGGTTTTTCTTTACCGTAAGAAACGATGGAGATCTGGTCAGCAGAAACGCCTTTACCCTGCAGGTACATTTTAACGGCGTTAGCACGACGTTCACCCAGGGAGATGTTGTACTCTGGTGTACCACGTTCGTCAGCATGACCTTCTACGGTGACTTTGTAAGATGGGTTGCTACGCAGGAAGTTAGCGTGTGCATCCAGCATCGCAGCGAAGTCAGAACGGATATCGAATTTATCCAGATCGAAGTAAACGATGTTGTTCTGCTGCAGCTGCTGCATCTGAAGACGAGCTTGTTCTTCAGAAGACATGTTGCCGCTACCATTAGCGTCCATACCAGTACCAGCGCCCATCATGCCTTCGCCGCTCTGGTCGTTGCTTGCATTCTTGTTAGAAGAACACGCTGCGATTGCCATTACAGGCAGAGCGATCATCAGCCCCTTCAGCACTTTGTTCAGTTGCATTTCTAAGATTCCTTTAGTAATCAATTAATTATTATTTAGAGATACGGCGACCAGGCAGGTGATTTTACCTGTCCATCAGTTGCCGGAAGACGCGCTTTGAAACGCCCATCTGTAGAAACCAGATTCAACACGGATCCCATCCCCTGAGAAGAGCTGTAGATTACCATCGTGCCGTTAGGTGCCAGACTTGGCGTTTCGTCCAGGAACGTTGACGACAATACTTGTACGCCACCCGTCACCAGATCTTGTTTGGCAATGTGCTGCTGACCACCAGCTGAACTCACCATTACCATCGTTTTACCGTCGCTGCTAACATCAGCGTCCTGGTTCTGTGAACCTTCCCAGGTAATGCGCTGCGGTGTGCCGCCATTGACGTTAACTTTGTAAACCTGTGGACGACCCGCCTGATCGGACGTAAACGCCAGATTCTGGCTGTCCGGGAACCAGGTTGGCTCAGTGTTGTTACTGCGACCATCCGTCACCTGACGAATCTGACCGGAACCAACGTCCATGACATAAAGATTCAGGCTGCCTGTTTTAGACAGGGCAAACGCCAGCTTGGAGCCATCCGGAGAGAATGCTGGAGCACCGTTGTGACGCGGGAACGAAGCGACCTGACGGACAGCGCCATTGGACAACGTCTGGATAACCAGTGCTGAACGTCCGCTTTCGAAAGTCACGTATGCCAGTTTAGAACCGTCTGGAGTCCAGGCCGGTGACATCAGTGGTTGCGGAGAGCGATGCACGGTAAACTGGTTGTAACCGTCGTAGTCAGAAACGCGAAGCTCGTACGGGAACTGGCCGCCGTTGGTCTGAACGACATAAGCGATACGGGTACGGAAAGCGCCTTTAATACCGGTCAGTTTCTCGAACACTTCATCACTCGCGGTGTGACCCGCATAGCGCAGCCATTTCTTGTTCACTTTATAAGTGTTCTGAGCCAGCACTGTACCTGGCGCGCCACCGGTATCCACCAGCTGGTAAGTCACGTTGTAGTCGCCATCCGGGCTTGGGGTAACTTGCCCTACCACCACCGCATCAATACCCAGCGCAGACCATGCAGCAGGTTGAACTTCCTGCGCGGTTCCCGGCTGCTGTGGCAAACGAGAGCGATCTAATGGGTTAAATTTCCCGCTGTTACGTAAGTCAGCAGCGACGATGCCGCCAATGTCTTCAGGTGCGGCGCCAGGGCCCGCCCACTGGAACGGAACAACACCAATCGGACGTGCCGAGTCCACCCCTTGGGTGATCTCAATACGTACTTCTGCGTGCAGCACAGCTGCCCACAGCATAAAGAAACTCACAGCTACACGTAATGCCTGCTTCATTATATCTCCCTTATCTGAGTAACATTACCCACGATAATTAGCAGAATGTTAACAAACTCAAATAAACAAAACTACCGACACCCTGCGACTAAACCTGGCCTATTTTTTCTACTTTGCACAGAAAAAATGACTTAAGGTTTGAAGTCCAGCGGTGCATTTTTAAAGACTTCATAAACCGCCTGCGAAGGTGGTTTTGGCATTTTCGCCTGGCGTGCCGCAGCAAGAGCTGCAGTACACAAGGCTGGATCGCCCCCTTCGGACTGAATATCGAGCAACATACCATCTGGCGCCAGTTTTATACGCAACGTGCACGTTTTGCCGGCGTAAGATGAGGCATCATAAAATCGACTTTCAATAGCGGATTTAATCTGCCCGGCATAACCACTGATTTCAGCACCCGAAGCGCCGTTATTCTTAGTGTTACCGCTTCCTGCTGGTGACGCATTGTTTCCTTTCGCCCCACCGCCCGTTTTCGGTGCATTCTTACCTGAGCTCAAATCACCGAAAAGGTCGTCAACATCTGACGCAGAGGCTTTATCCGCCGCGGCTTTTTTGGCTGCGGCGGCTTTTGCTGCAGCAGCTTTATCAGCAGCCGCTTTCTTATCTGCGGCAGCTTTTTCGGCAGCCGCGGCTTTTTTATCGGCGGCAGCCTTCTCAGCAGCAGCCGCTTTTTCTGCGGCGGCTTTCTCTGCTGCTGCAGCTTTCTTAGCCGCCTCAGCAGTGGCTTTTTTCTCGGCTTCCTGAGCAGCCTTCTTAGCGGCTTCGGCTTCCGCTTTTTTCTGCGCATCAGCGGCAGCTTTTTTCGCGGCTTCAGCTTCGGCTTGTTTTTGCGCATCGGCAGCAGCTTTCTTCGCTGCGTCAGCGGCTACTTTTGCCTGAGCATCTGCTTTCGCTTTTGCATCCGCTGCAGCTTTGGCGGCCGCCTCTTCAGCTTGCTTCTGCTGCTGTTGTGCTTTCTTCGCGGCGTCTTCAGCTTGTTTTTGCTGATCCGCCTGCTCTTTTGCCGCTTCTTGCGCCTGCAAACGTTCTTTCTCGAGCTGTTTCAGACGCTCTTGCTCCGCGGCCTGCTTTTCACGCAGTTCTTCGGCTTGCTGTTGCGCCTGTTTATCACGCTGCTCTTCAGCACGTTTCGCACTCGCCTGTTGCTGCTGCTCACGGTTATAGTTTTGCACTACCGCACCAGGATCTACCATGACGGCGTCGATGGAAGATCCACCGCCACCGCCAGCTGCTGCATCTATATGCTCATCGAACGAACTCCAGATCAGTGCTGCAAATAAAATGACGTGCAGCACTGCCGAGATAATTATCGCTCGCTTAAGCTTGTCGTTTTGTTCGGTTGCCTTTGACACTATCGGTTCCCAAAAACTGTGCAGATGATCAAATAGGTTGCGTCATCAAGCCAACCGACTTAACACCCGCGCTATGAAGCAAGTTCAGCGCTTTAATTATTTCATCGTAAGGCACGTCTTTCGCCCCGCCGATCAGGAAGACCGTTTTCGGATCGGCTCCCAGACGACGCTGCGCTTCAGCGATAACCTGCTCTGGTGGAAGCTGATCCATACGATCTTTTTCGACCACAACGCTGTATTGCCCTACGCCGGAAACCTCAATGATCACCGGTGGATTGTCATTGGAGCTGACCGCCTGTGATTCTGTTGCATCCGGCAGATCAACTTCCACGCTCTGGGTGATAATGGGCGCTGTCGCCATGAAAATCAGCAGCAACACCAGCAGTACGTCCAGCAACGGTACAATATTGATTTCGGACTTGAGTTCGCGACGACCTCGCCGTCCACGCGATCTGGCCATGGTTTACCCCTTGTTACTCTCGGTGCTGGTAAACGCCTGACGGTGCAGAATCGCAGTGAACTCTTCCATGAAGTTGTCGTAGTTCAACTCAAGTTTGTTCACGCGCTGGTTCAGTCGGTTATAAGCCATAACTGCAGGAATAGCGGCAAACAGACCAATTGCGGTCGCGATCAGTGCTTCTGCGATACCCGGTGCAACCATTTGCAGCGTTGCCTGCTTCACCGCGCCCAGCGCGATAAAGGCATGCATAATCCCCCACACGGTACCAAACAGGCCGATATACGGACTGATAGAACCCACTGTGCCGAGGAACGGAATATGGTTTTCAAGCGTTTCCAACTCACGGTTCATGGAAATGCGCATCGCGCGCGACGCACCTTCGACTACGGCTTCCGGCGCATGGTTGTTAGCGCGATGGAGACGAGCGAACTCTTTGAAACCGCTATAGAAAATTTGTTCGGAGCCTGAAAGATTTTCGCGACGCCCTTGGCTTTCCTGATACAAGCGAGAAAGCTCAATACCAGACCAGAACTTATCTTCAAAGGCTTCAGCTTCACGGCTGGCCGCGTTGAGGATACGGGTTCTCTGAATAATGATGGCCCAGGATGCGATTGAAAAACCAATCAAAATCAACATGATAAGTTTAACCAGAAGGCTAGCCTTCAGGAACAAATCAAGGATATTCATGTCAGTCACTGCTTAAACTCCGCGACAATAGACTTAGGAAGCGCACGAGGCTTCATAATGAGTGGATCAACACAAACAATCAGTACTTCTGCTTCGTTCAGCACTGTGTTCTCTGCATTGACGATCCGTTGCGTGAACACCATTGAGGTTCCGCGCATAGATGTTATTTCCGTTTGGACTTCGAGCATATCGTCGAGTCTGGCGGGTGCAAAATACTCCAGCGTCATCTTGCGTACCACGAAGGCAACACGCTCAGCCAACAAAACCTGCTGGCTAAAATGATGATGGCGCAGCATCTCAGTGCGTGCTCGTTCATAGAAAGCAACGTAGCTGGCGTGGTAAACCACACCACCGGCATCAGTATCTTCGTAATAGACCCGAACCGGCCATCGAAACAGCGTTGTATTCACTTTACATCCCGGTAATGCAACAAAAGTTGGAGCTTTCAAACTTCGCTACTATACGCGCGGGAATGATGGTTTGGAATGGGGGAAAGTAAACGGAGAGTAAATTTTTATGGGCTCAGGTAAGCCCATAAGATTAACGGACAGTTCTTATTCAGCTGAAGAAAAAGATCAATCCTGCAAGGAGCACCACATCTGCGATCAGTGGGCAGAAGATCCCCTGCCAGTGTACCGCTTTTGGACGAAATCCCACGCCGTGAATGATACCTGCGCAAACCGCCCACATGATGAGTAAACCATGCCAGATTTCCAGGTCACTTGTTTTCGCTGCAAAGCGCGAAGGATCCCAGAAAATACAACCTGCCAGCAGTAATGCCATCACTAAGGAAAGCGCCCTTAACGGGCGCTTATCCATTACCGCATAAAGCATTGCGATAATTTTCATCATCAGTGATTTTCTTCGCCCGCTTTAGACGCTTCAACATGTTCAAGCGCCAGGGCAGTGATGACACCAAATGCACAGGCAAGAAGCGTCCCTAAAATCCATGCGAAATACCACATATTCAGCTCCTTACTTAGTACAGGGAATGGGTGTTGCTTTCGATGTCTTCTTTCGTGATTCGACCGAACATTTTCCAGTAACACCAGGAGGTGTACAGCAGAATAATCGGTACAAACACGCCAGCAACATAGGTCATCAAGTTCAGCGTCAGCTGGCTGGATGTCGCATCCCACATGGTCAGGCTTGCATTAAGCATCGTGCTGGACGGCATCACGAATGGGAACATCGCAATACCGGCAGTCAGGATGATGCATGCCAGGGTCAGTGAAGAGAACACGAATGCCCACGCACCTTTTTCCAGACGAGACATCAGTACGGTCAGCAACGGCAGCAACACACCCAGAGCAGGGATAGCCCACAGCGCTGGCATAGTGTTGAAGTTCACCAGCCATGCACCCGCCTGGCGAGCCACTTCTTTCGTCAGCGGGTTAGACGGCGCCGCGTGATTAATGGCAGATGTCACCACGTAACCATCAATACCGTATACAACCCAAACGCCAGCCAGTGCGAAGCAAACCAGTGTCACCAGCGCAGCAACCTGCGCAGTAGCACGTGAACGCAGGTGCAGTTCACCAACAGTACGCATTTGCAGATAAGTTGCGCCCTGAGTAATGATCATCCCTACGCTGACTACGCCTGCCAGCAGGCCGAACGGGTTCAGCAACTGGAAGAAGTTACCGGTGTAGTACAGACGCATATACTCGTCGAGGTGGAACGGCACGCCCTGCAACAGGTTGCCGAACGCCACGCCAATCACCAGCGGCGGCACAAAGCTACCGATGAAGATGCCCCAGTCCCACATGTTGCGCCAGCGAGTGTCTTCAATCTTGGAGCGGTAATCAAAACCGACCGGACGGAAGAACAAAGACGCCAACACCAGTATCATCGCCACATAGAAGCCAGAAAACGCAGCGGCATAGACCATCGGCCAGGCAGCAAACAGCGCGCCGCCTGCGGTGATCAGCCACACCTGGTTACCGTCCCAGTGCGGGGCGATGGAGTTGATCATGATTCGACGCTCGGTGTCATTACGACCGAGGAAACGGGTGAGCATGCCCACCCCCATGTCGAAACCGTCAGTGACCGCAAAACCAATCAGTAAAATACCGACCAACAGCCACCAGATAAAACGCAATACTTCATAATCGATCATTTCACGACTCCTGTCTTAGCGTGCCGGCTGAGTAGCCACAGTGGACTGTTCGTAGTGATAGCGACCGGTTTTCAGGCTGCTCGGACCAAGGCGTGCGAACTTGAACATCAGGAACAGTTCAGCCACCAGGAACAGGGTGTACAGACCACAAATCAGCAGCATTGAGAAGATCAGATCGCCTGCGGTCAGGGACGAGTTAGCCACTGCCGTTGGCAGCACCTCACCAATCGCCCATGGCTGACGACCATACTCTGCAACAAACCAGCCTGATTCGATAGCAATCCACGGCAGCGGCATACCATACAGCGCGGAGCGCAGCAGCCATTTTCTCTGGCCGATACGGTTACGAATCACGGACCAGAACGATGCACCAATAATCAGCAACATAATGATGCCGCTGCCCACCATGATACGGAAGGCGAAGTACAACGGTGCAACGCGAGGAATCGAGTCTTTGGTGGCCAGTTGGATCTGCGCTTCGGTCGCATCGGAAACGTTTGGTGTATAACGTTTCAACAGCAGGCCGTAACCCAGGTCTTTTTTCACATCATTAAACTGGTCACGAACAGACTGATCGGTAGAACCAGAACGCAGCTGTTCGAGCAGCGCGTAAGCCTTCATCCCGTTACGGATACGCTCTTCATGCTGCACCAGCAGATCTTTCAGGCCAGTCACCTGCTTATCGACCGAGCGGGTGGCGATGATGCCCAGCGCGTAAGGAATCTGGATAGCAAAGCGGTTTTCCTGCGCATCCTGGTCAGGAATACCAAATAGGGTAAAGGCTGCCGGTGCAGGCTGGGTTTCCCATTCTGCTTCGATAGCGGCCAGTTTGGTTTTCTGTACGTCGCCCATTTCGTAACCGGATTCATCACCCAGAACAATAACGGAGAGGATTGCCGCCATGCCGAAACTCGCCGCAATGGCGAAAGAACGTTTAGCGAAAGCGAAGTCACGACCGCGCAGCATATAGTAGGCACTAATACCCAGAACGAACATCGCGCCGCACACATAGCCAGATGCTACGGTGTGGACGAATTTCACCTGTGCGACCGGGTTCAAGACCAGCTCAGAGAAGCTAACCATCTCCATACGCATGGTTTCGAAGTTGAAATCAGACGCGATAGGGTTCTGCATCCAGCCGTTCGCCACCAGAATCCAAAGTGCGGACAGGTTCGAACCGAGTGCCACCAGCCAGGTTACGGCCATATGCTGGACTTTGCCCAGACGGTCCCAACCGAAGAAGAACAGACCTACAAAGGTGGATTCGAGGAAGAAGGCCATCAGACCTTCAATGGCCAGCGGCGCACCGAAGATATCCCCAACATAGTGAGAATAGTAAGACCAGTTAGTCCCGAACTGGAACTCCATGGTCAAACCGGTAGCCACGCCCAGCGCAAAGTTGATACCAAACAACTTGCCCCAGAACTTGGTCATATCTTTATAAATCTGTTTGCCGGAGAGGACGTAGACCGTTTCCATAATAGCCAGCAAGAACGCCATACCGAGCGTTAGTGGCACAAACAGGAAGTGGTACATCGCGGTCAAGGCAAACTGTAAGCGCGACAGTTCGACTATATCTAACATCATGACTCCTTGCTCATCGCATGAAGACTCCGAGAGTGAATCACGCCCTAAAGCGGTTCACACACATGCCCCAATACAAAATTATCTGCGTCCCTACTTCGTCACTCACTTCAGCAAAAGAAGAAAGTCATGATGAAAGGTTGCAAATACGTTAATTAAAAACTCAAATTGATCCCGTAAATATAATACGCTGCAAAGCCCTTACAATAAACAGGTTTTTATTGAATCAGATTTACGTTTTACGACGGTGATCAATATATAGCGAATTTACTACTTTTCAGCCAATTTGATCGGGGACAATTTAACGCCTTTTGTGGCCTTTTTCCAAGGATTAAACATTGATTTAAATCAATGTCACTGCTTAATGTTAAAAGGTGTATAAGTCAGGTGATCATGGTAAAGGCCATGTTAATGATATGTATGCCTGCCAGGTGCTGAGGTTATCAAGTGCAGGAATTCATATAAACAGAAGTCATTTTTATTAACTCTGTAAATTGTCCCTTTTTTAAAAAAACAAACAACTTTTCATATTAGTGACGCTACGTGACTTTTTCCTCTTTTCCCTTATCTAAATTTAATAACAAATAATTCACCTTTCTTAACTTGTTAATTAACACATTTTATTCGCACCAAATTGCGAAGCTATCAATAAAAAAGGCCGCTCTTCAGCGGCCAACCATGTCGAAACGGACATTTATTATGTCAAAGCTCCCCTTCCGGAGAGCAGAGAGGATTTACTTAATGATAGCTTTCAGCGCGTCACCGATATCCGCCAGGCTGCGAACGGTTTTCACGCCTGCCGCTTCCAGCGCAGCGAATTTTTCATCCGCAGTGCCTTTACCACCCGCGATGATAGCGCCCGCGTGGCCCATACGTTTGCCTTTCGGCGCAGTCACACCCGCGATATAACCCACAACAGGCTTGGTCACGTGGTCTTTGATATACGCAGCCGCTTCTTCTTCCGCGCTACCGCCGATCTCGCCGATCATCACGATCGCTTCGGTCTGCGGATCTTCCTGGAACAGCTTCAGGATGTCGATGAAGTTAGAGCCAGGGATCGGGTCACCGCCGATGCCCACACAGGTGGACTGGCCAAAACCGTAATCCGTGGTCTGTTTAACCGCTTCATAGGTCAGCGTACCGGAGCGAGACACGATACCCACTTTGCCCGGCTTGTGAATGTGGCCCGGCATGATGCCGATTTTGCATTCGCCTGGGGTGATAACACCTGGGCAGTTCGGGCCAATCATGCGCACGCCCGCTTCATCCAGCTTCACTTTCACGGTCAGCATATCCAGCGTCGGGATGCCTTCGGTGATGGTGATGATGAGCTTGATGCCTGCGTCGATGGCTTCCAGAATGGAATCTTTGCAGAACGGAGCCGGAACGTAGATAACGGTCGCGGTAGCGCCCGTTGCTTCTACGGCTTCACGCACGGTGTTAAACACCGGCAGTCCCAGATGCGTGGTGCCGCCTTTGCCTGGCGTTACGCCGCCAACCATCTGCGTACCGTAAGCAATCGCTTGTTCGGAGTGGAAAGTCCCCTGGCTACCGGTGAAGCCCTGGCAGATAACTTTAGTGTTCTTATCAATCAAAACGGACATTATTTCCCCTCCACGGCGGCAACAACCTGCTGAGCTGCATCCGTCAGACTTTTCGCTGCAATAATATTCAGGCCGCTGTCAGCCAGTTTTTTCGCGCCGAGTTCAGCGTTGTTCCCTTCCAGACGAACCACAACCGGGACGTTCACGCCCACTTCTTCGACCGCACCGATAATGCCGTCAGCGATCAGATCGCAACGCACAATACCGCCGAAGATGTTCACCAGAACGGCTTTGACTTTGTCGTCAGAGAGAATGATTTTGAACGCTTCGGTCACGCGCTCTTTGGTCGCGCCACCGCCGACATCGAGGAAGTTTGCCGGCTCGCCGCCGTGCAGTTTAACGATGTCCATGGTGCCCATTGCCAGGCCCGCACCGTTAACCATGCAGCCGATGTTACCGTCCAGCGCCACGTAGTTCAGTTCCCACTGTGCAGCCTGCGCTTCACGCGGGTCTTCCTGAGACTGGTCACGCATTTCGCGCAGGTCAGACTGGCGGAACAGGGCGTTACCGTCAGCGCCGAGTTTGCCATCGAGGCAGATCAGGTCGCCCTGCGTGGTGATAACCAGCGGGTTGATTTCGATCAGCGCCAGATCGCGTTCGAGGAAAATCTTCGCCAGGCCCATGAAGATTTTGGTGAACTGTTGAACCAGTTTACCTTCCAGACCCAGTTTGAATGCCAGCTCGCGACCCTGGTAAGGCATAGGGCCTGCCAGCGGATCGATAGCCACTTTGTGAATCAGATGCGGCGTTTCTTCCGCTACTTTTTCGATTTCCACGCCGCCTTCGGTAGACGCCATGAATACCACGCGACGTGAGCTACGGTCTACCACTGCGCCGAGGTACAATTCTTTGGCGATATCGGTCGCCGCTTCCACCAGAATCTGATTGACCGGCTGGCCGTTCGCATCTGTTTGATACGTCACCAGGCGTTTGCCAAGCCAATGCTCGGCAAAAGCACGAATCTCTTCTTTGCTCTTAACCACTTTCACGCCGCCCGCTTTACCGCGGCCGCCAGCGTGAACCTGACACTTAACTACCCAAGGGCCGGAACCGATTTTAGATGCGGCTTCTTCTGCTTCGCGTGGGGTATTACAAGCATAACCCACCGGAGCCGGTAAGCCATACCGGGCAAACAGCTGTTTGGCCTGATATTCATGTAAGTTCATGTGTTCTATCCATCCTTCAGGTAATCGTTAGGTGAGGCTTTTTATAGGCCCGGCAAACGCTGTGTCGCCGGGCAATACTGCAAAAACTACACGTCCAGCAGAAGACGCGTTGGATCTTCCAGCAGCTCTTTAATCGCCACCAGATAACCAACCGACTCACGGCCATCAATCAGACGGTGATCGTAAGAGAGTGCTAGGTACATCATTGGCAGGATCTCTACTTTACCGTCGACCGCCATTGGACGATCTTTAATGGCATGCATGCCCAGGATCGCGCTCTGCGGCGGGTTGATAATTGGCGTAGACATTAACGAACCAAACACACCGCCGTTGGTAATGGTGAAGTTACCGCCAGTCAGGTCTTCCACGGTCAGTTTGCCGTCACGGCCTTTCAGGGCCAGCTCTTTGATGCGTTTCTCGATGTCAGCCATGCCCAGGGTATCCACATCACGCAGAACTGGGGTCACCAGGCCACGCGGTGTAGAAACGGCCATGCTCACATCGAAATAGTTGTGATACACCACGTCTTCGCCATCGATAGACGCGTTGACTTCCGGATAGCGTTTCAGCGCTTCAACAACCGCTTTCACATAGAAAGACATAAAGCCCAAACGGATACCGTGGCGTTTTTCAAACGCATCACCGTACTGCTTACGCAGATCCATGATCGGCTTCATGTTGACTTCGTTGAAGGTCGTCAGCATCGCGGTGGAGTTTTTCGCTTCCAGCAGACGCTCAGCCACACGCTTACGCAGGCGCGTCATCGGCACACGTTTTTCGCTACGTGCACCCAGAGCAGGCTGTGCGGTAGCGGTAGCTGGAGCAGACGCGGCTGCCGGCGCTTCGGCTTCTTCTTTGGCTGGTGCTTTCGCCAGATGTTTTTCAACATCTTCACGCGTCAGACGGCCACCCACGCCAGTGCCTTTGATAGCGCTGGCTTCGAGGTTATGTTCACTCAGCAGGCGACGGATCGCTGGGCTAAGTGCATCGTTGCTCTGCTCGGATAGAGAGGCTTGCTGACGCTGAGCCGGCGTGGACTCTTTGCTTTCAGACTTGGCGCTGGACTCTTTACCACCGCTATTGCCTTCACGCAGGCGACCCAGAATCTGGCGAGAGGTCACGGTCGTGCCTTCATCTTCCAGCACTGCATCCAGAATGCCATCCGCCGATGCCGGTACTTCCAGTACCACTTTGTCAGTTTCGATTTCTACCAGCACTTCATCGCGCTTAACGCTATCGCCCGGTTTTTTATGCCAGGTCGCTACCGTTGCGTCAGCCACGGATTCAGGCAGGTCGGGAACAAGAATATCTACGCTACTCATTATGTATCCTTTAATTAATCGACGTTCAGCGCGTCATTGACCAGATCTTGCTGTTGCTTCTGGTGAACGGACATATACCCTACCGCAGGTGAAGCGGAGGCCGGGCGACCTGCATAACGCAGACCAGACCCAAATGGAATCACATCACGGAAATGATGCTGACTGCAGTACCATGCGCCCTGGTTAAGCGGCTCTTCCTGGCACCAGACAAAATCATGTACGTGTGCGTACGGTTTTAGCGCTTCCTGCACCGCCTGGTGCGGGAACGGATAAAGCTGCTCGATGCGCACGATGGCGACATCTTTCTGATCGTTTTTACGGCGCTGTTCAAGCAGGTCGTAATAAACCTTACCAGAACACATCACAACACGCTTCACGGCCTGCGGATCCAGCGCGTCAATCTCGCCAATCGCTGGCTGGAAGGCGCCGTTCGCCAGTTCATCCAGCGTAGACACTGCCAACGGGTGACGCAGCAGAGATTTCGGCGACATCACAATCAGTGGACGGCGCATACCGCGCAGCGCCTGACGACGCAGCATGTGGTAAACCTGCGCTGGCGTTGACGGCACGCAAACCTGCATATTCTGTTCAGCGCAGAGTTGCAAATAACGTTCCAGACGCGCAGAGGAGTGCTCTGGGCCCTGTCCTTCGTAGCCGTGCGGCAGCAGCATCACCAGGCCACACATACGGCCCCACTTCTGCTCGCCAGAGCTGATGAACTGGTCGATAACCACCTGCGCACCGTTGGCAAAGTCACCAAACTGCGCTTCCCAGATGGTCAGCGTGCGCGGCTCAGCCGTGGCGTAACCGTATTCGAAGGCCAGCACCGCTTCTTCAGACAGCACGGAATCCCAGACTCTGAACGAGCCCTGACCGTTATGCACATGCTGCAGCGGGGTGTACGTTGAACCGTTAGTCTGGTTGTGAATCACCGCATGGCGGTGGAAGAACGTGCCACGGCCCGCATCTTCACCGGAAAGACGTACCGGAATGCCTTCATCTACCAGCGTGGCGTAGGCCAGATTTTCTGCGCCACCCCAGTCGAACAGCTTCTCACCTGCCGCCATGGACTGACGATCGGTGTATATTTTCGACACGCGCGCCTGCATTTCGATAGCGTCTGGCACGGTGCTGATACGCTTCGCCAGCTCTTGCAGGCGCTTGGTTTCAACCTTGTTCGGGTAGCTCTCATCCCATTCGTGGTTGAGGTACGGCGACCAGGTAAAGGAGTGCATATTCATCGGACGCAGCTCTTTCACCACACATTCGCCCGCGTCCAGCGCATCACGGTAAAGATTCACCAGCTCAGTGGCATCTTCCAGCGTCGCGGTTTTTTCAGCTTCCAGTTTGTCAGCGTAGATCTTACGCGGCGTCGGATGCTTTTTGATTTTCTGATACATCAGCGGCTGGGTTGCACTCGGCTCGTCCGCTTCGTTATGGCCATGACGGCGATAGCAGAACAGGTCGATGAACACATCGCGTTTAAACGTATTACGGAAATCCAGCGCCAGACGGGTCACGAAAGCGACCGCTTCCGGATCGTCGGCATTAACGTGGAAGATCGGCGCCTGCACCATTTTACCGATATCGGTACAGTACGGGCTGGAGCGCGCATCCAGTGGGTTAGAGGTCGTAAAGCCCACCTGGTTGTTGATAACAATGCGAACCGTACCGCCCACTTCGTAACCACGCGCTTTAGACATGTTCAGGGTTTCCTGAACCACGCCCTGGCCGGTTACCGCTGCATCACCGTGAATGGTGATTGGCAGCACTTTATTGCTGCTTGGCTCGTCGAGTCTGTCCAGACGCGCACGCACGGAACCAATAACCACCGGGCTGACGATCTCCAGGTGCGACGGGTTAAACGCCAGCGCCAGGTGAACCAAACCGCCGTCGGTTTCGATATCAGACGAGAAGCCCATGTGGTACTTCACATCGCCCGTACCGAGATGTTCTTTATGTTTGCCTGCAAATTCGTCGAACAGGTCCTGCGGTTTTTTACCCAGCACGTTGACCAGCACGTTCAGACGACCGCGGTGCGCCATACCCAGCACCACTTCGCGAGTACCGCTGTTGCCCGCATGGCGGATCAGCTCTTTCAGCATCGGCACTAATGCATCGCCGCCTTCCAGAGAGAAGCGTTTTGCACCCGGGAATTTCGCACCGAGGTAACGCTCAAGGCCTTCCGCAGCAGTCAGTTCATTCAGGAAGCGCTTTTTCTCATCCGTGCTAAAGCTCGGACGACCGGCTACTGACTCAATACGCTGCTGGATCCAGCGCTTTTCGTCGGTAGACATGATGTGCATGTATTCCGCACCGATAGAGCCGCAGTAGGTTTGTTTGAGCGCGTCAAGCAGTTCGCCCAACTTCATCGTGTCTTTGCCGCTGGCAAAAGAGCCCACGTTAAAGGTTTCCTGGAAATCGGCCTCGGTCAGATCGTGGTAAGCCGGATCGAGATCCGAGACACGTTCTTGCTGCCACAGTCCCAGCGGATCGAGGTTCGCATGCTGGTGACCGCGGAAGCGATAAGCATTGATGAGCTGCAGGACTTTAACCTGCTTCACATTGGTATCAGGGTCAGAGATCGAGGAGGAGTAACGTGAGGCATCCTTCGCCAGACGACGGAAATAATCACGTGTTTTGGAATGGAATTGATCCGGTTTGACTCCCGTTCCAGGTAACTGCTGGAACATGGAACGCCAGTTAGCGTCCACTGAGTCAGGATCGGTTAAGAAGTCTTCATAGAGCTGTTCAATCCAGCTTTGGTTTGCACCAGAGAGGAAAGAAGAGTCCAGCCAGGCTTTCATTGCGCCGTTCTGCATCGTGATCCCTTAAGCATGTTTATGCTTATTTCGCCGTAGAAACTACCACGCACACCTCGTGTACGTGCCGGGGTTCACCTGCGAGCTCTTGTGCGGCTCGCGAAGGAACCTTTAAAAACTGCCATTCATCTTTGTCGTTCAGGCTGCGACTTCGTTGGCTGCCTTCGCTTATCCCAGTCACATAGTTAACTATGCTCCTGGGAATGCGCTCAGTTGCCGCCTTGTCTCGCTCAGAACGACTCGATGACTGGAACTGCCATGTGGCGGTTTTTAAAGATTTCCTGCTTTCCGTCCCCTCTCCTGTTGGGAGAGGGTCAGGCGAGGGGAAAACGCTCCCCTCTTCTTACTTATGCACTGCGTTGCAACAGCATCGACTTAATGTGGCCGATGGCGCGCGTCGGGTTCAGTCCTTTAGGACATACACTGACGCAGTTCATAATGCTATGGCAGCGGAATACGCTGAAAGCATCACTCAACCCTTCCAGACGACTATCGGTTTCGGTATCGCGGCTATCAATCAGGAAACGATACGCAGCGAGCAGACCCGCTGGACCGATAAACTTGTCCGGATTCCACCAGAATGACGGACAAGACGTCGAACAACATGCACAAAGAATACACTCATACAGGCCATCGAGTTTTTCACGCTGCTCTGGAGACTGTAAATGCTCGCGAGCCGGTGGATTTTGCCCATTATTCAACAAGTAAGGCTTAATCTTCTCATATTGTGCATAGAATTGTCCCATGTCCACCACCAAATCGCGCACGACCGGCAGACCAGGCAAAGGACGGATAACAATTTTCTGTCCCGCACGCTGCAACGCTGAAATCGGGGTGATACAGGCCAGACCATTTTTGCCGTTCATGTTTAGACCGTCGGAGCCACACACCCCTTCACGGCAGGAACGACGAAACGACAGTGTCGGATCCTTTTCTTTCAGCAGCATTAATGCGTCAAGCAGCATCATGTCGCGACCTTCTTCCGCCTCCAGGACGTAATCCTGCATATGCGGAGCGTCATCTACATCCGGGTTATAACGATAAACTGAGAATTCGAGTTTCATTGTCCTGTCTCCGCATTAATAGGTACGAATCTTCGGCGGGAACGCCGGACGCAGTTTCGGTTCCATATTGACTTCACGTCGTGTCATGGATTCCGACTCTGGCAGATACAGGGAATGGCACAGCCAGTTAGCATCATCACGATCCGGATAGTCAAAGCGGCTATGCGCGCCACGACTTTCAGTACGGAAGTTTGCGGATACAGCCGTCGCGTAGGCGGTTTCCATCAGGTTATCCAACTCCAGACACTCAACGCGCTGGGTGTTGAACTCGCTGGAGGTATCGTCCAGACGCGCATTTTTCAGACGCTCGCGGATGGCTTTCAACTGCTCAAGCCCTTTCGCCATCGCGTCACCTTCACGGAAGACCGAGAAGTTGTGCTGCATACATTCCTGCAGCGCTTTGCGGATTTCGACCGGATCTTCACCGTCACGATTACCGTTCCAGCGGTTCAGGCGCTCAAGAGAAGCGTCAATATTCGCCTCAGTCGCATCACGCAGTTCACCTTGCTCGGCAATCGACTCTTGCAGATGTATCCCCACCGCACGACCGAACACCACCAGGTCGAGCAGAGAGTTACCGCCCAGGCGGTTAGCGCCGTGTACCGATACGCAGGCGATTTCACCGACTGCGAACAGGCCTGGAATCACCACGTCTTCGCCCTGCTCATTCACGGTCAACGCCTGACCGGTCACTTTGGTCGGAATACCGCCCATCATGTAGTGGCAGGTTGGGATAACCGGGATAGGCTCTTTGATCGGGTCAACGTGAGCAAAGGTACGGGACAATTCCAGGATGCCCGGCAGACGGGATTCCAGAACCTCTTTACCCAGATGATCGAGTTTCAGTTTGGCATGCGGACCCCATGGGCCGTCGCAGCCGCGACCTTCACGGATTTCGATCATGATGGAACGCGCCACCACGTCGCGACCCGCCAGGTCTTTAGCATTTGGCGCGTAACGCTCCATGAAGCGCTCGCCGTGTTTGTTCAGTAGATATCCGCCTTCACCACGACAGCCTTCTGTGACCAGTACGCCCGCACCGGCGATACCGGTCGGGTGGAACTGCCACATTTCCATATCCTGCACCGGAACACCGGCACGGATCGCCATACCAACGCCGTCACCGGTGTTGATGTGCGCGTTCGTGGTGGACTGATAAATACGGCCTGCGCCGCCGGTGGCCAGCACCGTTGCGCGCGCTTTGAAGTAAACCACTTCCCCGGTTTCGATA
Source organism: Enterobacter sp. 638 (assembly GCF_000016325.1). NCBI lineage: Bacteria > Pseudomonadati > Pseudomonadota > Gammaproteobacteria > Enterobacterales > Enterobacteriaceae > Enterobacter > Enterobacter sp. 638. The sequence goes on along the minus strand of NC_009436.1, from coordinate 1,347,764 downwards.
CACAGCGCGGTACACCCGACCACTGCGCCATCTTCATTTTTCACCAGATCGAGTGCATACCACTCGGAGAAAATCGTGGTGTGGTTTTTCAGGTTCTGCTGATAGAGCGTGTGCAGCAACGCGTGACCGGTACGGTCAGCCGCTGCGGCAGTACGTGCCGCCTGCTCGCCGCCGAAGTTCTTCGACTGGCCGCCAAACGGACGCTGATAAATGGTGCCATCATCCAGACGGGAGAATGGCAGGCCCATATGGTCAAGCTCGAGAATCGCTTCAGGGCCGGTCTTGCACATATATTCGATGGCGTCCTGGTCACCGATATAATCGGAGCCTTTCACCGTGTCATACATGTGCCATTCCCAGTTATCTTCATGGGTATTACCGAGCGCAACGGTGATGCCACCCTGGGCAGAAACCGTATGCGAGCGGGTTGGGAAAACTTTTGAGAGCAGCGCACAGGTCTGGCCGCTCTGGGAAATTTGCAGTGCTGCGCGCATACCTGCGCCACCCGCACCAATCACAACAGCATCAAATTCTCTGACTGGCAGTTTCATCACACACCCCACACCACAACAAATCCATAAATAACGTAAACCACCAGAGCAACGACGATAGCCAGTTGCAGAGGCAGGCGAATCGCCAACGGTTTAACGTAATCGGTCAACACCTGCCACATGCCAATCCAGGCATGAATAAGGATTGAGAACAGCGCCAGCAGGGTGAACACTTTGGTGAAGGCAGATCCGAAGAACCCACTCCAGATTTCCCACGTCAGCTCGCCGCTGGTCGCAAAGAAACCGATCATATAGATGATGTAAAGCGTGAGGACGATGGCGGTAGCGCGGACCAGAATAAAGTCATGTACGCCGTTGCGTCCTAATGCGGAGGCGTTGCTTACCATACGAGGACTCCTGCGAGAATTGAAAACACGACAGTAATGGCAAACGAAATATAGGCAGAGCGTTTCCCTGCTTCGAATGTTTCTTCCAGATAACCAAAGTCCATCAGCATATGGCGAACACCCACAACCACGTGGAATGCCAGCGCGGTCAAAATGCCCCACATGATAAATTTCACGAAGAAGCTGCTCATGATGGCCGAAGCCTGGAGGAATCCTTCAGGAGAAGAGAGGCTCGTTCCCAGTAACCACAGCAAAATGCCGACCGCCACAAACGTAATCACACCGGATGCACGGTGGAGAATGGACGCTATTGCCGTTACAGGGAACCGGATCGTTTTCAGATCCAGATTGACAGGTCTTTGTTTTTTCACATTTCTTATCATGAATAACGCCCACATGCTGTTCTTATTATTCCCTTTGGATTTCGCGTAACAGGAAGGCGGCAAGTCCGGGAGACCCGAGATCATAGTGAACTATGTAACCGGGGTGAGCGGGCGCAGCCAACGCACCTGTAGCGTGAAAGACTATGGGATTTCCTTACTCCGGCTGCGATGCGGGTCAGACAGCGTCCTTTTCTATAACTGCGCGTCATGCAAAACATTGCTTCCAAATGCTAAAACGACACGTTACAACGCTGGGTGGCTCGGGATTGCAGGGTGTTCCGGAGACCTGGCGGCAGTATAGGTCGTTCACAAAACCATTACAATTAACCTACATACAGTTTGTCGGGTTTTATGCGGAACAGTGATCACAGTCACGATAACAACATTATTTTAAATTTTAATCATCGGATTTGACAAAGATTAAACAATATTGTTACAAACGTCAGCGGAAAAGGCATATAATGCGCAAAAGTTATGAGGTCTCTCTTTCACCTGAGATTTAGTTATGTAACAGTGTGATGGTATTGACCGAAGTTATCAGGACAGTTATTAGTGGTATACAGGTTTGAATAATTCGGACTGCGAAGACACTGATTTGCTGTTGTTTCTCTGATTTTTCATTCGTTTACCTGCAAGGCGCCATAGCTCTGTACCCTGGTTTCTCCTCGCGAGCTGAGCGGCAAGCCAAATAACAAACTGGTAACGGTGATTAACAGCTGAATGCAAATCCCAACACAGCGTCATTCGCGCTAGATCAAGGCGGCAAGTCGGTGAATCCGAGGCATCATCCATCGCGGTGTGACCCGGTTTCGTGGCGTTGCCAACGCAGAGATAGCGTGAAAACGAAGTGTTTTGGCAGTCTTAAGCAATAAGGCGCTAAGGAGACCGTAAATGGCTGATACAAAGGCAACGCTCACCCTAAATGGTGACACTGCTATTGAACTGGATGTGCTAAAAGGCACGCTCGGTCAGGATGTTATTGATATTCGTACTTTGGGCTCAAAAGGGGTGTTTACCTTTGATCCTGGTTTCACTTCTACCGCATCTTGCGAATCCAAAATCACCTTCATCGACGGTGACGAAGGTATCCTGCTCCACCGCGGTTTCCCCATCGATCAATTAGCCACTCAATCCAACTATCTGGAAGTGTGCTACATCCTGCTGAACGGCGAAAAACCGACGCAGGCACAGTTCGATGAATTCCAGACGACCGTCACCCGCCACACCATGATTCACGAGCAGATTACCCGTCTGTTCCACGCCTTCCGTCGTGACTCTCACCCGATGGCTGTGATGTGCGGTATTACCGGTGCGCTGGCGGCGTTCTACCATGACTCGCTGGACGTCAATAACCAACGCCATCGTGACATCGCAGCGTTCCGCCTGCTGTCCAAAATGCCAACCATGGCGGCGATGTGTTACAAATATTCTATCGGTCAGCCATTCGTTTATCCGCGCAACGACCTCTCCTATTCAGGCAACTTCCTGAACATGATGTTCTCTACGCCGTGCGAGCCTTACGAGGTTAATCCGGTGCTTGAGCGCGCGATGGACCGTATTCTGATCCTGCACGCCGACCACGAACAAAACGCATCGACCTCCACCGTCCGTACCGCAGGCTCTTCAGGCGCGAACCCGTTCGCCTGTATCGCTGCCGGTATCGCTTCCCTGTGGGGACCAGCGCACGGTGGCGCAAACGAAGCCGCACTGAAGATGCTGGAAGAGATCAGCTCTGTTGAGCACATTCCTGAATTCGTGCGTCGTGCGAAAGACAAAAATGACTCCTTCCGTCTGATGGGCTTCGGTCACCGTGTTTACAAAAACTACGACCCGCGCGCAACCGTCATGCGTGAAACCTGCCATGAAGTGCTGAAAGAGCTGGGTACGAAAGATGATTTGCTGGAAGTGGCGATGGAGCTGGAACACATCGCGCTGAACGACCCGTACTTCATCGAGAAAAAACTGTACCCGAACGTCGATTTCTACTCTGGCATTATTCTGAAAGCGATGGGCATTCCGTCTACCATGTTCACCGTGATCTTTGCCATGGCGCGTACAGTGGGCTGGATTGCACACTGGAACGAAATGCACACCGACGGCATGAAAATCGCCCGTCCTCGTCAGCTGTACACAGGCTACGAGCAGCGTGATTTCAAATCAGACATCAAGCAATAATTCGATTTGTCTGTTAAAAACGCGCCGGCTGGCGCGTTTTTTAATTGTACGGTCTGATGCCCTCTCACCGGGATAAGGTGAAAACATCAAAAACGGTAACCCTTAGGTTGTCGTTTTACTTTTGACACACCGGACACCCGTAAAACGGTCGTGAAGAAAGCGTGCTGCGCTCAATCACCCCGCCGCACCGCTCGCAGGCTTTACCCTCTCGATGAAACACCTTAAAGCGAAACAACGCACCGTGATGCTTATTGTCATCCACCACGCCACGCGTGTTGTACGACAGACGCGGAATTTCCAGCAAGGCATGTGAAAGCGCATCAAGCTGTTCCTCGCTGAGCTGCGAAGCCTTACGCTGCGCCGCCAGCCCCACTTCCCAGAGAATTTCGACACGCAAATAATTGCCCAATCCGGCAAGAAAGGCCTGATCCAGCAGCAATCCTGAAAACTGTCGATTGCGGAATTTCGGCGACAACAACCGCGCTTTCACCTCTTCTGCCGTCAACCGCATATCCAGTACATCCGGCCCGACGCGTTGCAGGAAGGGGTGAGTGAGGAGTTGCTCCGGCGTTAACATCTCTATGTCAGATGCGCTGTAGAGCAAAATCGCTTTATCCGCCGTTTGCAGCCTGACGCGCAATATCCTTGAGGTTTGTGGGTGCTCACCTGCATCAACCACCCGCCAGACCCCATAAAGTTGATTGTGGCTATATAACGTCAGGTTATGGGAAAAATGCGTCAGCAACGCTTTGCCACGCGTTTCAATCTGCGTGACTTTTTGCCCAATTAACGACGACTCGAAAGATTTTAACTGAGGAAAAGCAAACCACGCATTGGTGAGGGGTTTGCCCTTTATCGCCGCCTCCAGGCTATCCGCCGCACGGCGGATCTCCGGTCCTTCTGGCATGTTTACATCCTTTTTTAATACATCGTTAGTGCGTCGCGCCGCCCACGGCGTTGATGTCAGATGACTGACGCAGCGCCACGGTCAAGGCGATTTCCAGCGCCGCTTTCACCGTCTGCGTCGCCATACTCGGTGCGCCAGCATGCGCCGCGGCCTGTTCAGGTAAGTACGGAATATGAATAAACCCGCCCTTCACGTTCGTGCGTTCACGGATTTTATGCAGCAAACCGTACATCACGTGATTACAAACGAATGTCCCCGCCGTCTGCGACACTGAAGCGGGAATGCCTTTTTCGCGCATCGCCGCCACCATTGCTTTGATGGGCAGCGAGCTAAACCATGCCGCAGGCCCGTCCGGCACAATAGCAACATCAATCGGCTGCTGCCCACGATTATCAGGAATTCGCGCATCATCGACGTTAATGCCGACACGTTCGACGGTAATATCTACACGACCGCCCGCCTGCCCTACGGCAATCACCACGGTCGGATTCAGTTCGTCGATAGCAGAATTGAGCAACGTTAGTGACTCGCCAAACACGCAAGGCAACTGCCGCGTCACTACGCGACAGTCATCAATGGTCATCCCCTCGAGCTGTTTAACCACTTCCCAGGAAGGGTTCAGGGTCTCACCGCCAAAAGGCTCAAAACCGGTGACTAAAATATGACGCATCGCGCCTCCTTATAAGAACATCAGGAAGTACATCAGGAACACGTTGACGATCAGCAACAGCACGCCGGTCGGTATCTGCGCCTTGATCACCGCATTTTTATCCGGCAATTCCAGCAGCGCAGCGGGCACAATATTGAAGTTCGCCGCCATCGGCGTCATCAGCGTTCCGCAATAGCCGGAGAACATCCCAATCGCCGCCATCACGGCCGGATTACCGCCGTGTTGCAGCACAAGAATCGGAATACCGATCCCCGCCGTCACAATCGGGAACGCGGCAAACGCATTGCCCATCACCATCGTCAGCACAGCCATGCCAATCGCGTAGACCGCTACGGCGATAAAGCGGCTATCCACCGCCAGATAAGTTTTCGTGAGCCAGGAAATTCCATCGCCCACGCCTGCGGCGGTAAACAACAGCCCCAGCGTCGCCAGAATTTGCGGCAGGATAAACGCCCAGCCGATGGAGTCCAGCAGACGACGCGCTTCCTGTAGCGGTTGATGCACTTTTTCGTGCGTCATTTTTACCGCCATCGCCAGACCAATCAGCGAGCCAACGGTCATGGAAAACAGCGTCACCAGCGTCGAATGGTTGCCCGGTCCAAACAGCGTTTCCTGCATTCCAGGAATATTGTTGAACATCAGCACGCCGACAACGGTCACCACGGGAATGGCGAGCGCCGGAAAGAACAGTCTGTTACCCAGACGCGTTGCGCTGGCTTCACGTTCTTCCTGCTTGCGTTGATGATAGCTGCCCAGACGCACGCCGCCGAAACCGGCAATCAGCGCCAGCCCCACCACCGCAACGCCCACCGCAATATGCACGGTACGCTTATCGCCCACCAGCTGATACGTCCAGTCACCCAACAGGAACATCAGGCCGTAAATACCCCAGAACATTCCGGTCGTCACGCGGCGCGGGTTAGCTTTATCGCGAAATGACATCACCGCGACGATCAGCAGGATCAGCCCCGCCAGCCAGTACAAATAGCTTTGCTGGAAATTCATGAGGCATCTCCCTGCGTAGGCGAGGTTTTCGCCAGCTCACGTTCAAGATGCTTATCCAGCCGCCACAGGCGAGTGGCGTGAATGATAAAGGCACAGATCGCCGTCGGGATGCCCCACAAGGCAATGTGCAGCGGCTCGGTCTGAATACCGCCAGACTCGAGCATAAAGTTATGCATAAAGATGATCGCGCCAAAGGCGACAAAAATGTCTTCGCCGAAGAACAACCCGACGTTATCGGTCGCCGCCGACATGGCGCGCAGACGGTAACGCACCGCGCCCGGCAGTTCGCCGTATTTTTTCTCTGCCGCACCTTCCGCCATCGGGGCCAGCAGCGGACGCACCATCTGCGGATGACCGCCGAGGCTGGTGAGACCCATCGCGGCTGACGCTTCGCGCACGAACAGATAGACAATCAGCAAGCGGCCCGCGGTGGCGCTGTGAATTTTGGCAATCCACGCCTGCGCGCGCTCTTTCAGCCCGTGGCGCTCCAGCAGACCGATCACCGCAAGAGGAATCAGCAGGATATACGGCAGATTACGGGTGTTCAGGAACCCCTCGCCGAGTTTTTCGAGGATAGTGGCGACCGGCATATGCGCCGCCAGACCGGTCACGATACCGGCGACAATCACCACCAGCACCGGATTAAAACGTAATAAAAACCCGACCACAATCACCGCAATACCGATGAGTGGCCAGAGCGATAGCGTCTCTGCCATGTTCTCTTTCCTGTTGTTAAGTTGTGTTTGCGTTTGTGCGTTATGCACTGATTTTTATATTTTTAGCGTCAAATTCTTTGCGCAGGCGACGGGCAAACGCCAGGGCGTGTTCGCCATCGCCATGCAGACAGACGGTCTGCGCCTGCACGCTGGCCCATTCCCCGGTGATACTTTTCACCCGACCCTGTTGCACCATTTCCAGGGTTTGGGCCAGCGCCTGTTCTTCATCCTCAATCAGCGCGCCCGGCGCAGTGCGCGGCACGAGGCTTCCATCTGCCTGATAACCGCGATCGGCAAACACCTCCTCGCGCGTCACCAAACCATAGCGTTCCCCGGCGCGAATCAGTTCGCTGCCCGCCAGCCCCACCAGAATCAACGTCGGGCTAACGGCATGAACCGCACGCGCGATAGCATCCGCCAGCGCGACATCTTTTGCCGCCTGGTTATAGAGCATCCCGTGCGGCTTAACGTGACGAAGTTGCCCTCCTTCGGCGCGCGCAATAGCCTCTAGCGCACCAATTTGATACAGCATTTGGGCGTACACCGTTTCCGGCGGCAGGTTCATCGCCGTCCGACCAAATTTTTCCCGATCGGGAAAGCTCGGATGCGCGCCTGGTGCCACACCATTTTTTAACGCCTCGCGAACGCACGTCTGCATGGTTTGCGCGTCCCCGGCGTGAAAGCCGCAGGCAATATTGGCGGAAGAAACAAGCGTCAATAATTCAGCATCGCTCGCGCAGCCTTCACCTAAATCCGCATTCAAATCAACGACGATCATTCAACCTCCATGCCAGTTGTTCGATATGTTGCTTTTGTACGCGTCGCGCTTCGAGCGCCTCTTCCAGCGTGCATTGCACAAAGTGAATCGGCTGACCCAGCGGAATTTGCGCCAGATGGTACATATCCGCCTCGATGATGCAGGCGATACGCGGATATCCCCCCGTGGTCTGAGCATCATTCATCAGGACAATCGGTTGGCCGTTGTGCGGTACCTGAATCACGCCCGGCAGCAGACCATGTGACAGCATTTCGCGATCGGTAGTGCGCGCCAGCTGCTGGCCCTGTAAACGGTAACCCATGCGGTTACTTTGCGGGCTGAGCTTCCACGGCAGACGCCAGAAAGCATCCTGCGAAGGCTGGTCAAACTCATGGTATTCCGGCCCCGGCAGCGCGCGAATGCGGTTGGTCCACAGCAGTTGCTTAACCCCCTGCGTTTCAGCAAATTCCCGCAAACCTGGACGAAGCGGCACTCTGTCGCCATCTTTCAGCAAACGGCCTTCAAACCCGCCGATTCCCGTTTTGAGATCGGTGCTGCATGAATTCATCACTTCCGGTACGTCAATGCCGCCATCAACTGCCAGATAGCTGCGCATCCCGTGCAACGGGCGATTCAGCGTCAGGCGCTGCCCGGCTTTAGCCTTTAATCGCCAGCCGGTCCAGACCGCTGCGCCATCAAGCGTCGCGTCGCAACCTGCGCCGGTCAGGGCGAACCAGCTGTCGCGCTCAAACTCGACGCTGCATTGACCCAGTGTTATTTCCAGCGCCGCCGTATTCGGATCGTTGCCCACCAGTAAATTCGCAATCTGCAACGCCGGTTTATCCAGCGCACCGCAATAGCTGATCCCCGATTGACGCAGGCCGATACGGCCCTCGTCCTGAACCGAGGTGTACAGCCCCGCACGAATCACCTTCAACATACCCCCTCCTTCTGCGGCACAAACCGCACGGTATCTCCCGGTCGCAACAGCACCGGCTCATCGCGTCTGGAATCAAATAGCGGCAGGCTGGTATGGCCAATCAGCTGCCAGCCGCCCGGCGAGGCCAGCGGGTAAATCCCGGTCTGTGCTCCGCCGATGCCGACCGAACCGGCCGGGACTTGCAGGCGCGGCTCAGCGCGACGCGGCGTGGCCAGCTGTTCCGGCAACCCGCCCAGATAGGGGAATCCCGGCTGGAAGCCCAGGAACCACACCACGTAATCATTTGCGCTGTGCAGCTCGACCACCTGTTTTTCAGACAGTCCGGCATGTCGCGCCACCTCGCCCAGATCCGGGCCAGCCGCCCCGCCGTATACCACCGGGATTTCGATAAAGCGTGACTCCGGCTCCAGCGCCTCGCTCTCTTCCCACCAGAGCTGCAACCGTTCGATTGCATCCAGCGCCAGGGACTGCGGATTGCGTAATACGACCGTAATGTTATTCATCCCCGGAATGGCTTCCACCACTTCGGGGATCTCCGCTAGCCGCTGCGTTAAGCGCCAGATCCTTTTTTGCGTCGCCAGCATGACCGGAGGCTCAAGCTCCAGCACCACGGCGGTTTCGCCTAATAAATAACAACGCGCTCGCTGCACTTACGTACCTCTCATCAGGCAGGATTAGGAATATCAATAAAGGTCACGTCCAGATCGGTATTTTCCGTCAACCACTCGCTCAGGGCGCGAATGCCGCCGCGTTCAGTGGCGTGATGCCCCGCGGCATAGAAATGCAGGCCCTGTTCACGCGCGGAATGGATCGTCTGTTCAGACACTTCGCCGGTAATAAACGCATCAACGCCAAAGCGTGCGGCGTTATCGATAAAGCCCTGGCCGCCGCCCGTACACCAGGCGACGCGTTTGACCCGATCCGGGCCAGTATCACCGCTCCACAGCGGACGACGCCCCAGACGCGCCTCGATCCAGGAGGCCAGCTCCAGGCCAGGGACCGGCATTGACAGCTCGCCCCACGGCAGCAGCTCTTCAATTTCGCCCATCACGGTGATGCCGAGCAGCGCGGCCAGCTGCACGTTATTACCCAGCTCCGGGTGTGCATCCAGCGGCAAATGCCAGCCATACAGGTTGATGTCGTTTGCCAGCAGCGTTTTCAGGCGATTGCGCTTCATGCCGCGAATCACGGGCGCTTCGTTTTTCCAGAAATAACCGTGATGCACGATCACCGCATCGGCTTGCAGACGCACGGCTTCATCCAGCAGCGCCTGACTTGCCGTGACGCCCGTGACAATCTTTTGCACCGTGTCGCGCCCTTCCACCTGCAGGCCGTTCGGGCCGTAGTCGCTAAAGCTGGCGCTGTTCAGTTTTTCGTTGATCAGTTGTTCAAGTTCGGTGTTTTTCATCATGACTCTCTTACACTTTGCGGGCGGCTTCATAGGCCGCCAGTGTGGCGACGCGCGCCTGTTTATGATCGACAATCGGGCGCGGATAATCGAGCGTCACGCCCGTTTTATCGGCCCACACCCAGGGTTCATGAAGGGATTTAATCGGCACACCACGAAGTGATGGCAGCCACTTACGGATAAACTCGCCCGTGGCGTCAAACCGTTGCCCCTGAGTGGTCGGATTAAAAATACGAAAATAAGGCGCGGCGTCCGTTCCGGTTGAGGCCGCCCACTGCCAGCCGCCATTGTTGGCGGCCAGGTCGCCATCAATCAGCTGTGCCATAAAATATCGCTCTCCGGCACGCCAGTCGATAAGCAAGTCTTTCACCAGAAAACTCGCCACAATCATCCGCAGACGATTGTGCATCCATCCCGTTTCGTTGAGCTGGCGCATCGCCGCATCGACAATCGGATAACCCGTTTTCCCGTCCTGCCAGGCCTGCAACAGCACATCGTCGTGCTGCCATTGCACGTTGTCGGTCCAGCGAATGAAGGGCCGATGTTTACATAAATCAGGATGATAGGTCATCAGATGGCGATAAAATTCTCGCCAGATGAGTTCGTTCAGCCACACCGAGCCCTCACCGCCATCCAGCGCTCTGGGCTGTTCCGCCAGCAGACGGTGCAAACACTGACGTGGCGAGAGCACGCCCAACGCTAAACAGGCCGATAACCGGCTGGTGCCGTCGATAGAGGGGAAATCGCGTCGCGCTTCGTACTCACCCGCGCCGTGTTGACAGAAATGGCGCAGCTGCGCAATGGCGGCTTTCTCGCTGGCAGGAAACAGCTCAGCATCAAAATCCTGCTGTGGGTAGTTGAATTCGATTTCAGCGGATGGCGGCAGCTTTTGTTCTCTGACAGCGGGCGCGGCCACGCATTCCGGCAGCCCCTCTTTCAGGCGCTTGACGTACGCATTTTTGAACGGGGTAAACACTTTGTACATCTCGTGATTCCCGGTCATAACGCTACCTGGCGGCAACATCACGCTGTCGTCAAAGCCCTGACAGACCACGCCGTCGAGCATTTTTTCGAGCTGTCGGTCGCGCTGCTGTTCGTTGAATTCGTATTGATAGTTGTAGAAAAGATGGGTGACGTCGTGTTGCTGACAGAGCTGCTGCACTTTTGCGCTTTGCGCCGCAAAATCACTCACCTCTTCATAGATGAGCGGAATGCCTCTCTCCGCCAGCCCCTGCTGCAAACCGTTAAGATGCGCGCGCAGATATGCCGCCTGTCGCGGGGCCATGTCATGCTGTCGCCATTGATCGGGCGTGGCGATAAACACGGCCAGTACCCGCGCGTGTTGACTCCGGCAGGCAGCCGCGAGGGCGATATTGTCATGAAGGCGCAGATCCGCGCGAAACCAGACCAGATGCGTGGTCATAACACTCCTGAATAATTGTCCATAACCTAAGCGTAGCGTTTCCGGTCGCACGCTAACATCGCGTCGTCCGAAACAGCGTCGGAATACCTGACGCTATAATGTTTAAGTTATGTTACTGGAGCAAGCAGTACAACACCGTTAATGCAGGTTAACGGCGGAAGATTCCTGACAATCTGAAGGGATAAACCTTAAGCGCGGGCATAAAAAAACCGCCACATCTCTGTGGCGGCTCTGACATTGCTGTGTGTCATCTTTGTATTAATAGAAGTCGCAGGTCGCTTTTTCGGCCTGATCCATCCAGACCGGTTTCTCGCTGGTTTTCGCCCAGACGCGGTGCAGATAGCTGTAAAAACGGGCACGGTCTTTCCAGAAAAGCATCACCGGTAACGCCAGAACACCCGCCACTACAGCGAAGGTGCGACGTAAAAAGACAACATGTGCTGGATACTCTTTGTAAAGGTCCATTATTTTCTCCCCTATAGTTGGCCGGAAACGTTATCCGGAAAATTCAAAAGTGGTTATCTGGCTAAAATAGTACCGTTTTGTTTGTAATTTTACTACTCATCCGACCACTTATTTGCATCCATTTAATGAATATTTACACTTCGACTGTAATTAAGTTACGAAAAAGTTAACAAGATACTTACCAATAGTTAAATCATGGTTTTAGCGTTTTTATACTTTTTTTACACCTCCCCCGCCGATTTTTGCAAAATCTTTGCGCCATAAATCCTACCTTTTGCACAAAGACAAATGTCACCCGGAGGTGAATTGTGAGTGCAGGTCTGATTGCCGGCATCGTGTTGGTTTTCCTGTTATTAGGGTATCTGGTCTACGCCTTGTTTAATGCGGAGGCATTCTGATGGCCGCTCAAGGATTTTTACTTATCGCCAGCTTTTTATTGCTGCTATTCCTGCTGGCACGACCGCTGGGAAACGTGTTAGCGCGGATGATAAATGGCGTCCCGCTGCCGCTGGTTGGCGGTGTGGAAAACGGAGTGTGGCGCGTACTCGGCATCCAAAATCAGGAGATGAACTGGCGGCAATATCTGCTCGCTATTCTGCTGCTGAATGTGTTTGGCCTGTTTGTCCTCTTCGCGATGCTGATGTTGCAGGGCATATTGCCGCTCAACCCGCAGCAGTTGCCGGGGTTAAGCTGGCATCTGGCGCTGAATACCGCCGTCAGTTTCGTCAGCAATACCAACTGGCAATCGTATGCAGGTGAAACCACGCTCAGCTATTTCAGCCAGATGGTGGGGTTAACCGTACAAAACTTCCTGTCGGCAGCCAGCGGCATCGCGGTGATTTTTGCCCTGACGCGCGCTTTTGCCCGACAAAAAGTGAACACACTCGGCAACGCCTGGGTCGATCTCACGCGAATTACACTGTGGGTCCTTCTGCCCATTTCATTGGTTATCGCCCTATTCTTTATTCAGCAAGGTACGCTGCAAAACCTGCTGCCGTATGCGTCTTACACCTCGCTTGAGGGGGTAAAACAGATGCTGCCGATGGGGCCGGTGGCCTCGCAGGAAGCCATCAAAATGCTCGGCACGAACGGCGGCGGTTTTTTTAATGCCAACTCCTCGCACCCGTTCGAAAACCCCACCGCGCTGACTAACTTTGTGCAAATGCTGGCGATCTTCCTGATCCCCGCCGCGCTCTGCTTCGCCTTTGGCGATGTGGTGAACGACCGCCGCCAGGGGCGCACGTTGCTCTGGGCGATGTCGCTGATTTTTGTGGTCTGCGCCGCGCTGGTGATGTGGGCTGAATGGCATGGCAACGCGCACTTTATGCAGCTCGGTGTCGACAGCAACATCAATATGGAAGGCAAAGAGAGCCGTTTCGGCATTCTCGCCAGCAGTCTGTACGCGGTGGTCACCACGGCGGCCTCCTGCGGCGCGGTGAATGCGATGCATGACTCCTTCACCGCGCTCGGCGGCATGATCCCGCTGTGGCTGATGCAGATCGGTGAAGTGGTGTTTGGCGGGGTGGGATCCGGTCTGTACGGCATGCTGCTGTTTGTCCTGCTGGCGGTGTTTATCGCCGGGCTGATGATTGGCCGCACGCCAGAATATCTGGGCAAAAAAATCGACGTGCGGGAGATGAAGCTGACCGCGCTGGCGATCCTGGTAACCCCTGCGCTGGTGCTGATGGGCACGGCGCTGGCGCTGATGACCGACGCCGGACGCAGTGGCATTTTCAACCCTGGCATTCACGGCTTTAGCGAAGTGCTGTACGCCGTCTCATCTGCCGCCAACAACAACGGCAGCGCCTTCGCCGGATTAAGCGCTAACTCTCCGTTCTGGAACTGCCTGCTGGCGTTCTGCATGTTCGTCGGTCGCTTTGGGGTGATCGTCCCGGTGATGGCTATCGCCGGATCGCTGGTCAGCAAAAACATTCAGCCCACCTCCAGCGGAACGCTGCCAACCCACGGGGCGCTGTTTGTCGGCCTGCTGATTGGCACCGTGCTGCTGGTGGGGGCATTGACCTTTATCCCCGCCCTCGCGTTAGGCCCGGTCGCGGAACATCTTTCTTTACGCTAATTGAGCGGAGACATAAGTCATGAGTCGTAAACAACTGGCCCTTTTAGAACCCGCGCTGGTTCGCCAGGCGTTGATGGATGCGGTCAAAAAACTCAGCCCGCGTGTGCAATGGCACAACCCGGTGATGTTTATTGTCTGGATTGGCAGCGTGGTCACCACCGCGCTGGCAGTGGCGATGGCAACCGGGCATTTGGCGGGCGATGCGGGCTTTACCGGCACGATTAGCGTCTGGCTGTGGTTTACGGTGCTTTTCGCCAACGTAGCTGAAGCGCTGGCGGAAGGCCGCAGTAAGGCACAGGCCAACAGCCTGAAAGGCATCAATAAGACGGCATTTGCCCGCAAACTGCGCGAGCCAAAATATGGCGCGCAGATGGACCACGTCCCGGCTGACGAGCTGCGCAAAGGCGACGTCGTGCTGGTCGAAGCGGGCGATATTATCCCGTGCGACGGGGAAGTCATCGAAGGCGGCGCATCAGTCGATGAAAGCGCGATCACCGGGGAATCTGCACCGGTGATCCGTGAGTCTGGCGGTGATTTCGCCTCCGTCACCGGCGGGACGCGGATTCTCTCCGACTGGCTGGTTGTCCAGTGCAGCGTCAACCCAGGTGAAACCTTCCTCGACCGCATGATCGCGATGGTCGAAGGGGCACAGCGTCGCAAAACGCCAAACGAAATTGCGCTGACCATTTTACTGGTGGCTCTGACGATTGTTTTCCTGCTGGCAACCGCCACCCTGTGGCCGTTCTCCGCCTACGGCGGCACGGCGGTCAGCGTTACGGTATTGGTGGCACTGCTGGTGTGCCTGATCCCAACGACCATCGGCGGATTGCTGTCGGCTATTGGCGTGGCGGGGATGAGCCGGATGCTCGGCGCAAACGTCATCGCCACCAGCGGCCGTGCCGTAGAAGCGGCGGGCGACGTGGATGTATTGCTGCTGGATAAAACCGGGACCATTACCCTCGGCAACCGCCAGGCATCCGAATTTTTGCCCGCGCCCGGCGTGGATGAAAAAACGCTGGCCGACGCCGCGCAGCTCTCATCGCTGGCCGATGAAACGCCGGAAGGCCGCAGCATCGTGATCCTCGCGAAGCAGCGCTTTAACCTGCGCCAACGGGATGTGCAAAGCCTGCAAGCCACCTTTGTACCGTTCACCGCGCAAACGCGCATGAGCGGGATTAACATCCAGGATCGCATGATCCGCAAAGGCTCCGTCGACGCCATTCGTCGCCACATTGAAGCCAACAACGGCCACTTCCCGCCGGAAGTCGACCGTCTTGTGGAGAACGTGGCGCGTCAGGGTGCAACGCCGCTGGTGGTCGCCGAAGGCGCAACCGTACTCGGCGTGATTGCCCTGAAAGATATCGTGAAAGGCGGCATTAAAGAGCGCTTTGCCCAGTTGCGTAAAATGGGGATTAAAACGGTGATGATCACCGGGGATAACCGTTTGACCGCCGCCGCAATCGCCGCCGAAGCGGGCGTGGACGATTTCCTGTCTGAAGCCACGCCGGAAGCCAAACTGGCGCTGATTCGTCAGTACCAGGCCGAAGGACGTCTGGTGGCAATGACCGGCGACGGGACCAACGACGCCCCCGCCCTGGCGCAGGCGGACGTGGCGGTAGCGATGAACTCGGGCACCCAGGCGGCGAAAGAAGCGGGCAACATGGTCGATCTCGACTCTAACCCCACCAAACTAATTGAAGTGGTGCACATCGGCAAACAGATGCTGATGACACGCGGGTCGCTCACCACGTTCAGTATCGCCAATGACGTGGCGAAGTATTTCGCCATTATCCCGGCGGCGTTTGCGGCGACCTATCCGCAGCTCAACGCCCTGAACGTGATGCACCTGCACTCTCCGGCGTCGGCCATTCTTAGCGCCGTGATTTTTAACGCGCTGATTATTGTCTTCCTGATCCCGCTGGCGCTCAAAGGCGTGAGCTATAAACCGCTGACGGCGGCCGCTATGCTGCGCCGCAACCTGTGGATTTATGGTCTGGGCGGGCTGGTGGTGCCGTTTATCGGGATCAAGATTATCGACATGCTGCTGACCGTGTTCGGGCTGGTTTAAAAGGTAAATCAAATGACTATGTTACGCCCCGCTATACTGCTGTTTATTCTGTTAACGCTGGTGACTGGCGGGCTTTATCCGCTGCTCACGACGGCGCTTGGCCAGTGGTGGTTTACCGATCAGGCCAACGGTTCGCTGATCATTCAGAACGGTGAAAATCGCGGCTCGCGCCTGATTGGGCAGAATTTTACCGACGCGCGCTACTTTCAGGGACGTCCTTCCGCCACTGCGGGAAGCCCGTATAATCCGATGGCGTCTGGCGGGAGTAATCTGGCAGGGAGCAATCCCGAGCTGGATAACGCGATCGGCGAACGCGTTGCTGCACTGCGCGCTGCCAATCCGCAGGCCAGCCGTGATGTGCCGGTTGAGCTGGTTACGGCCTCAGCCAGCGGGCTGGATTACAGCCTGACGTCTGAATCGGTCGCATGGCAAATCCCGCGCGTGGCGGCTGCCCGCCAGTTGACCACCGAACAGGTACGAAAGGTGGTAGAGGAACATACGCAAAAACCGCTGGTCAATTTTATCGGTATGCCGGTAGCGAATATTGTTGAGCTGAATCTGGCGCTGGACGCGCAAAGGAAAAACTAAATGACCGACGAGCCTGTGCGCCCGGATCCTGACCGACTTCTGGAACAGACAGCCGCCCCTCATCGCGGCAAGCTGAAAGTGTTCTTTGGTGCCTGTGCGGGCGTCGGGAAAACGTACGCCATGCTGGCGGAAGCGCAGCGGCTGCGGGCGCAAGATTTAGACATTTTGATCGGCGTGGTGGAAACGCACGGACGCAAAGAAACGGCAGCGCTGCTGGAAGGCTTAGCCACGCAGCCCGCCCGGCGAACCAGCCATCGCGGTCGTCTGGTGACGGAATTTGATCTCGACGCCGCCCTCGCCCGCCGTCCGGCGCTGATCCTGATGGATGAACTGGCGCACAGCAATGCGCCAGGCTCACGTCATCCAAAGCGCTGGCAGGATGTCGAGGAGTTGCTGGAAGCAGGTATCGACGTCTTTACCACCGTTAACGTGCAGCATCTGGAAAGCCTGAATGATGTGGTTAGCGGCGTCACCGGCATTCAGGTGCGCGAAACCGTACCCGATCCCTTTTTTGATTCCGCCGATGAAGTGGTGTTGGTCGATCTGCCGCCTGACGATCTGCGCCAGCGCCTGCACGAGGGCAAAGTCTATATCACCGGGCAGGCCGAACGGGCCATCGAACATTTCTTCCGCAAAGGGAATCTGATCGCCCTGCGCGAACTGGCGCTCAGACGCACCGCCGATCGGGTGGACGATCAGATGCGTGCCTGGCGTGACCGGCAGGGGCAGGATCGCGTCTGGCACACCCGCGACGCGATTTTACTGTGCATCGGCCACGGGAGCGGCAACGAAAAGCTGGTGCGCACCGCCGCCCGGCTGGCGGCAAAATTCGGCAGCGTCTGGCATGCGGTTTATGTCGAAACGCCGCATCTGCATGCGCTGCCTGAGCATCAACGTCGCGCGATTTTGAGCGCCTTACGTCTGGCGCAAGAGTTGGGCGCAGA
Organism: Enterobacter sp. 638; assembly: GCF_000016325.1. Lineage (NCBI taxonomy): Bacteria > Pseudomonadati > Pseudomonadota > Gammaproteobacteria > Enterobacterales > Enterobacteriaceae > Enterobacter > Enterobacter sp. 638. Next base: position 1,330,340 of record NC_009436.1, on the reverse strand, counting down.
AACCGCCACCCTGTCCGATCCCGCTGAAGACAAAGCCATTCTCCGCTACGCCCGCGAACACAACCTGGGCAAAATTGTGATTGGCCGTCGCCATCACCGCCGCTGGTTTAGCCGCGAGTCGTTCGCCGACAAACTGGCAAAACGCGCGCCCGACCTGGATTTAGTGATAGTCGCCCTTGACGACAAACCCGCGCCCCTGCCAAACCGGACAACAGATGTGCGCCCTTTCGGTGAGAAATGGCGCATTCAGCTTCGTGGCTGTCTGGTCGCGACGGTCCTGTGTGCGCTGATCACGTTCGTGGCCAGCCAGTGGCTTATCGCGTTTGACGCGGCCAATCTGGTGATGATTTATCTGCTTGGCGTGGTGATTGTCGCTCTGCTTTACGGACGCTGGCCGTCAGTGCTCGCCACGGTGATAAATGTCGCGAGCTTTGATCTGTTTTTTATTGCCCCACGCGGAACGCTGGCGGTGTCGGACGTGCAGTACATTCTGACGTTCGCGGTGATGCTCACCGTCGGGCTGATCGTCGGGAATCTCACCGCGGGTGTGCGGTACCAGGCACGTATCGCGCGTTATCGCGAGCAGCGCACGCGTCATCTTTATGAGATGTCAAAATCACTGGCGGTGGGCCGCACGCCGCGCGATATCGTGCAGACCAGCGAGCAGTTTATCCGCTCCACGTTCCACGCCAGTAGCCTGATTTTGCTGCCCGATGAGCACGGGAAACTGCGCCCGTTGACCTCGGCAAGCGGCATGACGCCGTGGGATGACGCGATTGCCCGCTGGAGTTTTGATAAAGGTTTACCCGCAGGCGCGGGCACGGACACCTTACCCGGTGTGCCCTATTTGATTTTGCCACTGCGCAGCGCCGACAAGAATCTGGGGCTGGTGATTGTTGAACCGACCCATCTGCGACAGCTGATGATCCCGGAACAGCAGCGTCTTCTGGAAACCTTCACGCTGCTGGTCGCCAGCGCCCTTGAACGCCTGGCGCTGACAGCCAGCGAAGAACAGGCGCGAATGGCGAGCGAGCGCGAAAGCATCCGCAACTCCCTGCTGGCAGCGCTCTCTCACGATCTGCGCACGCCGCTGACCGTTCTGTTTGGCCAGGCGGAAATTTTAACGCTCGATCTGGCGGCTGAAAATTCCCCGCACGCACCGCAGGCCAGTGAGATCCGCCAGCACGTGCTCAACACCACGCGGCTGGTGAATAATCTGCTGGATATGGCGCGCATTCAGTCCGGCGGATTTAACCTCAAAAAAGAGTGGCTGACGCTGGAAGAGGTGGTTGGCAGCGCCCTGAAAATGCTGGAGCCTGGCCTTGGTGGACGCCACATTTCTCTGAACATGCCGGAACCGCTGGCGCTGATTCACGTCGACGGGCCGCTGTTTGAGCGTGTGCTGATTAATCTGCTGGAAAACGCGGCGAAATATGCCGGTTCCAAAGCAGAGATCGGGCTGAATGCAGACGTGGCAAATCAGGCATTACGGCTTGAGATTTGGGACGATGGCCCCGGCATTCCGGTTGGGCAGGAAGCCGCTATTTTTGAGAAGTTTGCCCGAGGGAATAAAGAGTCTGCCATTCCGGGCGTCGGGCTTGGGCTGGCGATCTGCCAGGCCATTGTCGAGGTTCACGGTGGGACGATCGCCGCGCATAACCGTCCGGAAGGCGGGGCTTGTTTTTGTGTTACACTTCCGCTGGACACCCCGCCGGAACTGGATGAATTACCAGAGGATTTGTGATTAACGTTCTGATTGTCGAAGACGAACATGCTATTAGCCGATTCCTGCGCGCCGCGCTGGAAGGAGACGGATTGCGCGTGTTTGACGCCGGAACGTTACAGCGTGGCCTGATTGAAGCCGCGACGCGCAAACCCGATCTGGTGATCCTCGATTTAGGTTTGCCTGATGGCGACGGTATCGATTTTATCCGCGAGGTTCGCCAGTGGAGTCAGATGCCGATTATTGTGCTTTCTGCCCGCGCGGAAGAGATGGATAAAATTGCCGCGCTGGATGCCGGTGCCGATGATTATCTCAGCAAACCGTTTGGCATCGGCGAACTGCAGGCGCGGCTGCGCGTCGCATTACGTCGCCACAGCGCCACGACGCCCGCTGAACCGGTGTTTACCTTCTCGGATATTCAGGTTGATCTCGCCGCGCGGCGCATTCTTCGCGGTGCGCAAGAGATTCACCTCACCCCGATTGAATTTCGCCTGCTGGCCATTCTCCTGAACAATCACGGCAAGGTGCTGACGCAACGCCAGCTCCTGAATCAGGTCTGGGGCCCGAACGCCGTCGAGCATAGTCATTATTTACGCATATATATGGGCCACCTTCGTCAGAAACTCGAAGTTGACCCTGCGCGCCCCCGCCATTTATTAACTGAAACCGGTATCGGTTATCGCTTTATGCTTTGAATAAATATTCACTTTATTTAAATCGCCAACTTAAAACCTCTCTTTTTATATTCCCATAATAACGAAAAGTTTATAGATGCTTTATTTAGGATAAAACAACACATCCATTAAACATGGTGTTAACACCATCACTACAACACAGAATTTTGATCTGCACTATTCACTCAAAACGAATATTTATTTCTGATTTGATCGGTTAAGGGTGATCATCCTCACGGTTTACAGCCTTTTCCTGGATAAAATGACCATGCTTTCAATTACTGAAAGGAAAATAAGCATGGAAAACAATAATCGTTTAATGCCTCACATCAGGCGGACAACGCATATTATGATGTTCGCCCACCGCAACAGCTTTGATTTTCATTTCTTCAACGCCCGGTAGAGACCCTTCTGCTGGCGTGTCCGTACACAGGTTACTATTAACCAATTGTTTTACAGGAGTATTCCTGTGAACGTGCACGCTCATTCTTTTAAATCCTGAGATCTTCGTCACCGGACGATTAGGGTTTAACTCATCAAAAAAAAGCAAATTTACTGATTCTTTTATCAGCGGCCACACTTTGTTTTTTTCCGGGAAATATCGATTTCTTATTTAAAAGAAACCGATGGGTGAATATTGCCAAAAATAAAGAGATGAATATGAAACTGCTAAAAATTGCCGTCAGTCGCGCCTGTCCAGATTGTTTTACCACCACACGTGAAATGATCGATATCAGCGCCTCCGATTATATTGATATCGCCGCCGTGGTTTTGGCCGTCAGTGATATTTTCAACGGCACAATAGAAGAAATAGAAGCCACCGGATTTGGCATTCCGGTATTTATTGCTACTCATAAAGAAGAAATGGTTCCGGCAGAATATTTGTCACGCATTCAGGGCGTGTTTGAGTGCAATGACACCAGCAACGACTTTTACGGACGCCAACTGGAAGCCGCCGCACAGAAGTACGAAATTCAGCTGCGCCCGCCGTTCTTCCGCGCGCTGGTGGACTACGTTAAACAGGGCAACAGCGCGTTCGACTGTCCGGGGCATCAGGGCGGCCAGTTTTTCCGCCGCCATCCTGCCGGCAATCAGTTCGTGGATTTCTTCGGTGAGACGCTGTTCCGCTCCGATCTGTGCAACGCCGATGTGGCAATGGGCGATCTGTTGATCCACGAGGGCGCGCCCTGCACGGCCCAAAAACACGCCGCAAAAGTGTTCAACGCAGATAAAACCTATTTCGTGCTGAACGGGACGTCATCGTCCAATAAAGTGGTGTTGAATGCCCTGCTTACGCCGGGCGATTTAGTGCTTTTCGACCGCAATAATCACAAATCTAACCACCACGGCGCGCTCATTCAGGCAGGCGCGACGCCGGTTTATCTGGAAACTGCACGCAACCCGTACGGCTTTATTGGCGGTATCGACGCGCACTGTTTCGAAGAAAATTATCTGCGCGAGCTGGTGAGTGAAGTGGCACCTGGCCGCACGCGCGATGAGCGCCCTTTCCGTCTGGCGGTGATTCAACTGGGAACCTATGACGGCACCATTTATAACGCCCGCCAGGTGGTCGATAAAATTGGTCATCTCTGCGACTACATTCTGTTTGATTCCGCATGGGTCGGCTATGAACAGTTTATCCCAATGATGGCGGATTGTTCCCCGCTGCTGCTGGATCTGAATGAAAACGATCCGGGTATTTTGGTGACGCAATCCGTGCATAAACAGCAGGCCGGATTCTCGCAAACCTCGCAGATCCACAAGAAAGACAGTCACATCAAAGGTCAGCAGCGTTACGTTCCGCACAAACGGTTGAACAACGCTTTTATGATGCACGCCTCCACCAGCCCGTTCTATCCGCTGTTTGCAGCCCTGGATATTAACGCCCGCATGCACGAGGGGCAGAGTGGACGCAACATGTGGATGGACTGCGTGGTCAATGGTATTGAGGCGCGCAAACTGATCCTGCAAAACTGCCAGTTTATTCGTCCGTTTGTTCCGGAGACGGTGGACGGCAAAGCGTGGGAAAGTTGGCCGACTGCCGATATTTCATCGGATTTGCGCTTCTTCCACTTCGTTCCCGGCGAACAGTGGCACGCCTTTGAGGGCTATGCCGAGCATCAATATTTTATCGACCCGTGCAAATTACTGCTCACGACGCCGGGCATCAACGCGCGTACCGGTGAGTACGATGATTTCGGCGTGCCCGCCACCATCCTAGCTAACTTCCTGCGCGAGAACGGGATTGTCCCGGAGAAATGCGATCTCAACTCGATTCTGTTCCTGCTCACGCCAGCCGAAGATATGGGCAAGCTGCAACAGCTCATTGCGCAACTGGTGCGTTTCGAAAAACTCCTGGAAACCGACGCACCGCTGAAAGAGGTGCTGCCGTCGCTGTATAAACAGCATCCTGAACGCTACGCCGATTATTCGCTGCGCCAGATTTGCCAGGAGATGCATGATCTCTACGCCCGTCACAACGTGAAACAGCTGCAAAAAGAGATGTTCCGCAAAGCGCATTTCCCGCAGGTGATGATGAATCCGCAGGAAGCCAACTACGCCTATCTGCGCGGTGAAGTCGAGCTGGTTTCTCTGCGCGATGCCGAAGGCCGAATTGCCGCCGAAGGTGCGCTCCCTTACCCACCGGGCGTGCTGTGCGTCGTCCCTGGCGAAGTTTGGGGTGATGCGGTCCTGCGCTATTTCACCGCGCTGGAAGAAGGCATCAACCTGCTGCCGGGCTTCGCGCCGGAACTGCAGGGCGTGTATATCGAAGAGTGTGACGGACACAAACAGGTACGTTGCTACGTGATTAAACAACCCGTTGCGCAGCCCGCGCTGCTGAAAGGGGAAAAACTATGAGCAAATCCAATAAGATGGGGGTGGTGCAGCTCACTATTCTGACAATGGTGAACATGATGGGATCGGGCATCATCATGCTGCCCACCAAACTTGCGGAAGTGGGGACGATCTCGATTATCTCCTGGCTGGTCACAGCCGTCGGGTCGATGGCGCTGGCGTGGGCGTTTGCTAAATGCGGGATGTTCAGCCGCAAGACCGGCGGGATGGGCGGTTACGCCGAATATGCCTTCGGCAAGTCGGGCAACTTTATGGCCAACTACACCTACGGCGTGTCGCTGCTGATCGCTAACGTGGCAATTGCCATTTCTGCTGTCGGCTATGGCACGGAGCTGTTTGGTGCAGCGCTTACGCCGGTGCAGATCGGCCTCGCGACCATTGGCGTACTGTGGCTTTGTACTATCGCCAACTTTGGCGGTGCGCGCATTACCGGGCAAATCAGCAGCGTGACCGTCTGGGGAGTGATCATCCCGGTCGTCGGGCTCTGCATTATCGGCTGGTTCTGGTTTAGTCCAACGCTGTACGCCAACTCCTGGAACCCACATCACGTACCGTTCTTTACCGCGGTCGGGTCATCGATTGCCATGACGCTGTGGGCATTTCTTGGGCTGGAATCGGCGTGTGCCAACGCCGAAGTGGTGGAAAACCCAGAGCGCAACGTGCCGATTGCGGTGCTGGGTGGTACGCTGGGCGCGGCGGTGATTTATATCGTTTCAACCAACGTGATCGCCGGGATTGTGCCGAATATGGATCTGGCAAACTCCACCGCGCCGTTTGGTCTGGCTTTTGCGCAGATGTTTACGCCGGAAGTCGGGAAAGTGATCATGGGGCTGATGGTGATGTCCTGTTGCGGTTCACTGCTCGGCTGGCAGTTCACGATTGCGCAGGTGTTCAAATCCTCCGCGGACTCCGGTTATTTCCCAAAAATCTTCTCGCGTGTGAGCAAGTCAGAAGCGCCGATTCAGGGAATGCTGGCGATTGTTATTTTCCAGAGCGGTTTGTCGCTGATGACCATTAGCCCGTCGCTGAGCAGTCAATTCAACGTGCTGGTCAATTTGGCCGTGGTGACCAATATCATTCCGTATATCTTGTCGATGGCGGCGCTGGTGATCATACAGAAAATGGCAAATGTCGAACCCGGCAAAGCGAAGGTGGCCAATATTGTGGCGCTGGTCGGGGCCATTTACAGCTTCTATGCACTTTACTCTTCCGGCCAGGAAGCGATGCTGTATGGCGCGATGGTGACGTTTATGGGTTGGACGCTGTACGGTCTGGTGTCACCGCGTTTTGAACTGAAAAATAAGCACAGTTAAGATAACAGTTAATATAAAAGTAAAACGGCAACCCTGGGGTTGCCGTTTTTTTCCCCCTCTACCGTGGAAGAAGGTTGCGGGGAGAGTATCAGCCCCGCGCAATCAAAAACATTTACGCGTTTTTCAGCACTTCGCTGACAATCTCTACCGCTTCTTTCTCAATCAGCTGACGGTGTTCGTCGCCGAGGAAACTTTCGCAATAGATTTTGTACGCATCTTCCGTACCGGACGGACGCGCTGCGAACCAGCCGTTTTCAGTCATCACTTTCAGACCGCCGATGGACGCACCGTTACCCGGCGCCGCTGTCAAACGTGCGGTAATCGGGTCACCCGCCAGCGTGTTTGCACTCACCATCTCAGGAGAGAGCTTAGAGAGTGCCGCTTTCTGAGCGGAGGTTGCGCTAGCCTGAATACGGTTGTAGCTCGGTGCGCCAAATCGCGCAGCCAGTTCGTTATAATGTTCCTGCGGGTTTTTACCGGTCACGGCCGTGATTTCCGCCGCCAGCAGGCACATGATGATGCCGTCTTTATCGGTCGACCACGGCGTGCCGTCGAAACGCAGGAAGGAAGCGCCCGCGCTCTCTTCGCCGCCAAAACCGAAGCTGCCGTCATGCAGACCGTCAACGAACCATTTGAAACCAACCGGCACTTCCACCAGCTTACGGCCCAGATCGTTTACCACGCGGTCAATCATCGCCGATGACACCAGCGTTTTACCTACCGCAACGTCTTTGCCCCACTGAGGGCGATGCTGGAACAGATAGTTAATCGCCACCGCCAGATAATGGTTTGGGTTCATCAGACCCGCAGGCGTGACGATACCGTGACGGTCATAATCCGGGTCGTTAGCAAATGCCAGATCGAACTTGTCGCGCAGTGCCAGCAGACCGGCCATCGCGCACTCGGAAGAGCAGTCCATACGGATTGCGCCATCTTTATCCAGATGCATAAAGCGGAACGTCTGATCGACCTGATCGTTAACGATGGTCAGATCCAGCTTGTAGAACTCCGCGATGCGTTTCCAGTATTCGATACCGGAGCCGCCCAGCGGATCGACGCCCAGCTTGAGTCCCGCTTTTTGGATCGCCGCGATATCCACGATATCCGCGAGCCCTTCGATAAATGGCTGAACCAGATCGATCGCTTTCACGTGACCAGAGGCCATCGCAGCATCCAGAGAAATACGCTTCACGCCTTTCAGGCCATCAGCCAGCAGCGCGTTCGCACGGTCCTCAACCACTTTGGTGACGTTAGTATCAGCCGGGCCACCGTTAGGTGGGTTGTATTTGATACCGCCATCATCCGGTGGGTTGTGCGATGGCGTGATAACGATACCGTCCGCCTGCGCGCCGCCTTTTTTGTTGTGCACCAGAATAGCGTTCGAGACCGCAGGCGTTGGGGTATAGCCGTTGTCTTCCTGGATAACGACATCCACACCATTCGCTGCCAGCACTTCCAGAACGGAAATGAAGGCCGGTTCGGACAGCGCGTGGGTGTCTTTACCGACGAAGCACGGACCGGTAATACCGTTTTTGGCGCGTTCTTCAGCGATGGCCTGAGCAATGGCCAGAATATGCGGTTCGTTAAAGCTGTGGCGTGCCGCACCGCCGCGGTGGCCAGACGTACCAAACTTCACTGCGTGTTCTGCGTTGCCCACTTCCGGCTTCAATACATAGTACTGAGAGGTAAGCTGAGCGACGTTAATCAAATCGCTTTGTTGTGCAGGCTGACCCGCACGTTCGTGATTTGCCATTGCCTGGTCCTTCTTATGCAAGGGTTAAATTGTTCCGCAAACCTTTTCAATCAATTCCGCCGGGAATTGCATCGACTGCATGATGTGTTCGACCATGCTGCGTTTGCGTCCGGTGTTGGTATTGGTGATGACCCAATATGGGGTACCCGGAACCTGTTTTGGTTTGGTTTGGTTACCGTTTTGAATCAGCGTCTGCTCATCCGCCGCGAAGTACACGCGCGTACGGCCGTGGAGCGACTCGGTCGCCTCAGCAAACGCTTTGTTATCCAGTGAATAAAGTGTAGTCAGCACCAGCAGAAAACGGTTAACCGCTTTCTTTTGCTCTGCGTATTCGTCGGAGAGCAGCAGTTCACGCACCGCGCGCACTTTGTCTTTAACCGGCGCAACGGTTTTTGCTTCCGCCACGACGTTCGACGCGCGAACCTCTTTTGAAACCGGAGTTGCAGGCTGTGAAGCAGCAGAAAATTTCAGCATGCGACGTAAAATGTCGGACGCACTCTCGCCAATATGTCGCGTGTGGCTGGCAATATACGCATAGAGCTCATCATCAACTTCGATTGTTTTCATCTTAATCCAGTGCAATATCTTATCTGAATACAAGTCGTTGGGATTATAGGGGCTAATCCCAACCGCGGATAGGGTCAAGCCAGGGTGGCGGCAAAAGTCAGAATAAACTGGATCCTTGCAGCCGGGCGGCAGAATGGTCAACATAATACCCTAACCTGACATACGTAAAAAAAGAACTTTGCCATGAAATTGAATAGCCGAGCGCAATCTGCACAATCGCCGAACAATAATTCTCCCATCGTACTGGTTCACGGCCTTTTTGGCAGCCTTGATAATTTGGGCGTGCTGGCGCGCGATCTGGTTACCGATCACGATATTTTGCAGGTCGATATGCGCAACCACGGTATTTCAGCCCGCGATCCGGAGATGACTTATGCGGCGATGGCCCAGGATCTGCTGGATACGCTTGATGCGAATAACATCGAAAAAGCGACGCTGATTGGGCATTCAATGGGCGGTAAAGCGGTGATGGCCCTGACGGCAATTGCGCCAGAGCGCATCAACCAGCTGGTGGTGATTGACGTGGCGCCCGTGGATTACGATGTGCGTCGCCACGATGAAATCTTTGCGGCGATCAACGCCGTCACTGAAGCGGGCGCTGCAACCCGCCAGCAGGCGGCGGCGATTATGCGCGAGCAGTTAGATGAAGAAGGCGTAGTGCAATTTCTGCTGAAGTCGTTCGTCGAGGGCGCGTGGCGATTTAACGTGCCGGTCCTGTGGGATCAGTACGATAACATTGTCGGCTGGCAGCCGGTTCCCGCTTGGCAGTCCCCTACGCTCTTTATTCGCGGCGGTAATTCACCGTATGTCACCGAAGCCTATCGCGATGCGCTGCTGGCGCAATTCCCGCAGGCGCGTGCGCATGTGATTGCCGGTGCGGGCCACTGGGTTCACGCCGAAAAACCGGAAGCGGTGCTGCGCGCCATCCGTCGTTATCTCTCTGAGAACGCGATTTGATTAAAATGTCAGCGACTGGACGCCTGTTGGCCTCCAGTCGTTGGCGTGCTGATATCAGTAATGTATGATGTCGCGCTCATCGCCCCGGCAATAGCAGGGCCGCTCGTTTTCCCCGAATTATCTGAATCATGGCCAAAGAACAAACGGACCGTACGACATTAGATCTGTTCGCGACTGAACGTCGACCGGGACGACCTAAAACCAATCCGCTTTCGCGCGATGAACAGTTGCGCATCAATAAGCGCAACCAGCTTAAACGCGACAAAAGTCGTGGGCTTAAACGCGTCGAGTTAAAACTCAATGCGGACGCCGTCGATGCCCTAAGCGAACTGGCTGAGGCCCGTGAAATCAGCCGCAGCGAGCTGATCGAAGAGATGCTTATGCTGCAACTGCAGGCATTGCGCCATTCTCAGTAAAAGTCTGAAAAACCACCCTTACCCCACTTTCATGTAGCACAGAGTGCAGTCCCGCGTGATAGCTGTTTCCGCTGACTTCTCTGTTCTGCTATGATTGCCCTTATCCGTGGACAATTTGTGCCACCATACCATTAAGTTTCAAGAGGTTATTTTACTCATGGCAATCATCGGCATTTTCTTCGGCAGCGATACCGGTAATACCGAAAACATCGCAAAAAACATTCAAAAACAGCTTGGTAAAGACGTTGCCGACGTCCATGACATTGCGAAGAGCAGCAAAGAAGATCTCGAAGGCTACGATATTCTGCTGCTGGGCATTCCTACCTGGTACTACGGCGAAGCGCAGTGTGACTGGGATGATTTTTTCCCAACGCTGGAAGAAGTCGACTTCAACGGTAAGCTGGTCGCGCTGTTCGGCTGCGGTGACCAGGAAGATTACGCAGAGTACTTCTGTGATGCGCTGGGCACCATCCGCGACATCATCGAACCGCGCGGCGCGGCGATTGTCGGTCATTGGCCAACGGCGGGTTACCACTTTGAAGCGTCTAAAGGCCTGGCGGATGACGATCACTTTGTGGGCCTGGCGATTGACGAAGACCGTCAACCAGAACTCACCGCAGAACGCGTAAACCAATGGGTTAAGCAGATCCGCGAAGAACTTCACCTCGACGATATCCTGAATGCCTGATTGATCGTGCGGCGCTGCAAAACTGTTGCGCCGCATTGATAGGTATTTCCAATTAAAATAATTGCTACAAATTTTTAACTTTTGCTTTCAGACCTGTACAATATCCCAGGTTAAAGTGGATGCCTTCGCTCAACTTTGTTGGCGATACCACGTTTTTATAAGCATACTTTGCTTGAGACTTGCAGTTTTCATTTAAGCATGGCAGTTCTATAATGAAACGCATTATCCCAAGTGCATTTTCTGTCACTTCTTCTTTAGAAGTGAATCGTTTAGCAACAGGACAGATTCCGCATGACTGACAACAATACCGCATTAAAGAAGGCTGGCCTGAAAGTGACGCTTCCTCGTTTAAAAATCCTGGAAGTACTGCAAGGGCCGGACAATCACCATGTCAGTGCGGAAGACTTGTATAAACGTCTGATCGACATGGGCGAAGAGATTGGCCTGGCGACCGTTTATCGCGTTCTGAACCAATTTGATGACGCCGGGATTGTCACCCGTCATAATTTTGAAGGCGGTAAATCCGTTTTTGAACTGACACAACAGCATCACCACGATCACCTCATTTGCCTGGATTGCGGCAAGGTGATCGAGTTTAGCGATGAATCTATCGAATCTCGTCAGCGTGAGATTGCCACTCGTCATGGTATCCGTCTGACCAACCACAGCCTGTACCTCTACGGTCACTGTGCAGAAGGCGATTGCCGCGAAAACGATCACGCGCACGACACCAAATAATCGTGTCTCATACTCTGAGCCAACCTGACGGTTGGCTTTTTTTTTGCCTGGTATAAATGAAAAAGCCCGGTTGTGCTTCATCCTGCGAACTTAAGGATGGAGCACAACCGGGCGTGGCAAAAGAAGATTACTTGCTATTGTTGCTGCGGATCTCCTGCCAGACCTTGTCACAGCGCTTTGCCACTTCCTGATCGTTACCGGTTTGACGCGCCTGAATACAGGCCTGGTAATCCAGCACCCGCACATTTTCCTGCGTCGCAAACTGCTCGTGCGCTTTATCTTTTTTCAGCACAGTCAGCACGCTCTGACAGGCCTGAATTTTGTCTGGCGATCCTTTGGCGGTGTTAATACAGGCGCTATACGCCTCTTTCAGTCGTGAGTCTTCTTTTGGTGCCTGAGGCTGTGCGCAGGCGACCAGTCCCGATGCGAGCACCGCGACGATAATTAATTTTTTCAGCATTTCAGTCTCCATTCCGGCGGGATGGGGGGAATCACCCCGCCGGCGCGTTCATCAGAAAATGGTGAATGGCGCGATGACCATGAATTTCACGTCACGCTCATCCTGGAAGATGTTGCCGTAACCGCCCGAGTAGCTTGGAATATCGGAGTGGTTGTCGTACTGGGTGAAGTGCAGTTTGAACATCGTGCCCTTCGCGCGACCCTCCTGGAGGGTGTAGATCGCATCGAGGCTATATGAGGACTCTTTCAGGCGATAGTTCGGGTCATAGTAAGCGTCCGGCGTCGCCATATCTGCAGGTTTTGCGTCCCATGCATACGCGTAAGATGCGCCAACCGCCCAGCCCGGCAGATTCCAGTTTTTCAGGTCATACATGGCGCCGAAGAATACAGCTTTCTCACCATCGGCGTTGAAATCCGAACGGTTATCCCACCAGATATCCAGGCGACCATTTGATGACGCGTAGGTTGGCGTCATACGCTGCAGGAAGTAGCCCTGCTGGCCTTCGGCCTTCACGTATGTCCCTTCCAGGCGCAAATCAACTTGCCCGACTTTGTAGCCGAAGGTCAATGCTTGCAGCCATGCCGTGCCGTTATACAGATCGTTCACGCTACCATCGCTGACTTTGTCACGCGTGCCGTAGAACTGATAGCTGGTGGACAGCGGGCCGCCGACGATATCGAATTTATAGCTGGCTTTGGCGAAGTATTGATCCACGTATCCTTCTGCCTGACCAAAAGCCGCTTCCAGCACTAAATCGTTTTTAAAGTCATATTTCGCCCCTAACGAGTGGAGATATTCGACTTTGGTTTTCTTGTCATTCTGATAGAACTTGTCCATCTCCAGATGCCACGGGGCTTTATATTCGTTGGTCCACATGTAGGAGAAACTCAACGCGCCTGCATCACCGTAGTCAAAGTTTGCCCCGGCTTCAGCGCCCTGATATGTACCAGGCATAAAGCTCCAGTGTGGGGCTAGCAGCGTCTGACCGGTTGGCTGAATATACCCGCCGCGAGCCCAAACCGGGCCGTATTTGAACTTAGCGGCCGCTTTATAGAGGCTTATTCCGCTCTTATCACCCGACCAGTCTTCTTTGTAGGCTTTGTTACTCGAGGAGAACGCGATTTCGTTCGGGTGCGCGCTGTCGCCATTTTCTGCCATCTCAATGGCAGTGAACGCCGCTATATCCAACCCGAACATGTCCGCAGCATAACCTGACTGGAAATCGAGGTTGGCGTTCCAGGTGGAATGGGACAAGTTGGTTTTGTATTTGTCTTCGGTGACGTCTTTACGGTCACGTTCACGTTGCCAGTAATAGATACCGCCCGTGAGCGTGGAATCATCGATAAAGCCTGCTGCCTGAGCCTGCGGTGAAGCGATAAAACCAGACATTGCTGTCACACCGGCAATAGCCAGCGCCAGCGCACTACGTTTGCCACTGAACGTACGCATAGTTGTTCCTCTTTGACGAATTAAAGCGCCTTAAACGGCGAAAAATCTAAAAAGACCAAACGGTCAGGGGTAGTTATAAATACCCTCGAATTAACTACCGTCTTTAGACTATTTTTCGCGACGCGAATTATCAATGCTTTTCAGTGGGCAAAATGCAGGATTATGACGAAGTGCACATAATTGGTAGTGATTTGTAACATATAGATCAGGAAGGGTTTTCACATTAAAAAATCAACTAAATTCAATCACTAATAATTATTGATAGCGATTACATTGTTTTATTTTACTTTACTCATGCACATCAAATTTTATTTAATAAAATAAGTAGCAGCTCATTGACCTCAATTTTAAACGTCTCTTTTTCGATGAAATACTAACAGCCTGATCGACAAGCAAAAAAAACGCCGCAATATGCGGCGTTTGTCTCTCATTGACCTGGATTACTCGCCAGCTTTGGCCCACGTGTCACGCAGACCTACTGTACGGTTGAAGACCAGTTTGGTAGCGGTTGCATAACGACTGTCCAGACAGAAGTACCCTTCACGCTCAAACTGGTAAGCCTTGCCGGTTTCCGCATTTTTCAGCGACGGCTCAGCGTAACCCTGTTTGATCAGCAGAGATTCCGGATTGATCGTCGCCAGGAAATCTTCCGCAGCGCCCGGATTTGGCACGCTGAACAGACGATCGTAAAGACGAATTTCAACCGGCAGCGCGTGCGCAGCGCTGACCCAGTGAATAACGCCTTTCACTTTACGGCCATCAGCCGGATCTTTGCTGAGGGTTTCCGCATCATAGCTGCAGAAAATCGTGGTGATATTGCCTTCTGTGTCCTTTTCTACGCGCTCAGCTTTGATTACGTAGGCATTGCGCAGGCGCACTTCTTTGCCCATCACCAGACGTTTGTACTGCTTGTTGGCTTCTTCGCGGAAATCGGCGCGGTCGATCCAGATTTCAGCACTGAATGGCACTTCGCGGCTGCCCATTTCCGGTTTGCTCGGATGGTTAGGCATCGTCACCAGCTCGCTTTCGCCCTGCGGATAGTTTTCGATAACCAGTTTAACCGGATCGATAACGGCCATTGCGCGCGGCGCATTTTCGTTCAAATCTTCGCGAATACAGGATTCCAGCGACGCCATTTCAATGGTGTTGTCTTGCTTGGTCACGCCGATACGCTTGATGAATTCGCGGATCGATGAGGCGCTGTAACCACGGCGACGCAGACCGGAAATGGTCGGCATACGCGGGTCATCCCAGCCTTCAACGTGCTTATCCGTCACCAGCAGGTTCAGCTTACGCTTGGACATCACCGTGTATTCCAGATTCAGACGAGAGAACTCGTACTGACGCGGATGCACAGGAATGGTGATGTTATCCAGCACCCAGTCGTACAGACGACGGTTGTCCTGGAATTCCAGCGTGCACAGAGAGTGCGTGATGCCTTCCAGCGCATCGCTGATGCAATGGGTGAAGTCGTACATCGGGTAGATGCACCACTTGTTGCCGGTCTGATGGTGTTCGGCAAATTTAATACGGTACAGAACCGGATCGCGCATCACGATAAATGGCGATGCCATGTCGATTTTGGCACGCAGACACGCTTTACCTTCTTCGAAGCCACCCGCACGCATTTTTTCGAACAGGGCGAGGTTTTCTTCGACGCTACGATCGCGGTATGGGCTGTTTTTGCCCGGCGCGGTCAGCGAGCCGCGATATTCACGGATTTCGTCAGCAGACAGCTCGTCAACGTAGGCCAGACCTTTGTTGATCAGCTCCACCGCATAGGCAAAGAGCTGATCAAAATAGTCTGAAGAGTAGCAAATGTCGCCTGACCAGTTGAATCCTAACCACTGCACGTCGTTCTTAATGGACTCAACGTATTCGATGTCTTCTTTTACTGGGTTGGTGTCATCGAAACGCAGGTTGCATTGACCCTGATAGTCTTGCGCAATGCCAAAGTTCAGGCAGATGGATTTCGCATGGCCAATGTGCAGGTAGCCATTAGGCTCCGGCGGAAAACGGGTATGCACTGTGGTGTGCTTACCACTGGCCAGATCTTCATCGATGATCTGACGAATAAAGTTACTCGGGCGGGCTTCAGCCTCACTCATCGTGGATTCCTCAAAGGCGTAAATAACGTATAGCGGCGTATGATCTTATAAGCCGGACGTAGTGACAACCCTTAATACGTCCAGGAGGAAAATAATGGGGGTGATTGATGCAAAAAAAAGCGGCGGAGGATAACCCCCGCCGCTTAAGGCATGAACTCTACTCAGGAGCGATTACTTGCCTTTAATCTCATACAGCGGGGTCTGGCCTGCAACAACCTGACCTTTTGCCTGAATGACCAGGCCGCTAAAGTCGTCGATATTGCTGCAGACAACCGGGCTTATCATCGAGCGCGCATGGGCGTTCAGATAGTCCAGATCCATTTCCAGAATCGGTTCACCGGCAACCACTTCTGCGCCCTCTTCAACCAGACGCGTAAAGCCTTTACCACCCAAAGCGACCGTATCAATGCCCATGTGGACAACGATTTCGGCACCTTTTTCGGTTTCCAGGCAGAACGCATGGTTGGTGTTGAAGATTTTAACGATAGTGCCCGCTGCAGGTGATACCACGAGTTTTTCCGTTGGTACCACTGCCACACCGTCACCCACCGCTTTGCTGGCAAAAGCTTCGTCAGGAACCTGTTCGATCGCGACGACTTCGCCGGTCACTGGCGAAACCAACGCTGCGATAGTTGTTGCGTTAGGCACCGCCTGTGGTTTTGCGGCGGTTGGCGCTGCAACCGGAGCAGAAGCGGATTCTGATGCGGCTACCGGACCGGTGGTTTTCATTGCGTTAGCGATTTTTTCTGCAACGAAGCCCACAATAATCTGCACGCTGGTTTTGTTCAGACGAATAACGCCTGATGCACCCAGGCGTTTTGCCAGCGCTTCGTTAACCAGAGAGGAGTCTTTCACGTTCAGTCGCAGACGGGTGATGCATGCATCAATACCCGTCAGGTTATCAGAACCGCCCACTGCGGCGATGTACTGACGCGCCAGGCCTGCAACATCCTGGTCTGCGTTAGCGCTCACATTCACGTCCTGACCATCCGCTTCGCTACCGGCAACAGCCAGTTCACGACCCGGAGTCATCAGGTTGAATTTCGTGATCGTGAAGCGGAACACCACGTAGTAGATCGCGAAGAACACCAGGCCCTGCGGGATCAGCATCCACCAGTGTGTCGCCAACGGGTTACGGGAGGACAGCACCATATCCACCAGACCTGCACTGAAGCCGAAACCTGCAATCCAGTGCATCGACGCGGCGATGAACACAGAAATACCGGTCAGCACGGCGTGGATGAAGTACAACACCGGCGCAACGAACATGAAGGAGAATTCCAGCGGCTCGGTGATACCAGTGAAGAAGGCTGCAAATGCACCCGCCATCATGATACCCAGAACTTTCGCTTTGTTCTCTGGACGCGCGCAGTGGTAGATGGCCAGCGCCGCACCCGGCAGACCGAACATCATGATTGGGAAGAAGCCCGCCTGGTAACGACCCGTAATACCGACAACCGCTTTACCTGATTCGATGGACTGTGCGCCACCCAGGAAGTTAGGGATATCGTTAATACCCGCGACGTCAAACCAGAATACGGAGTTCAGCGCGTGATGCAGACCGACTGGAATCAGCAAACGGTTGAAGAACGCATACACGCCCGCACCGGCAGAACCCAGTTTCTGGATGTGTTCACCAAAGTTCACCAGACCGTCAAAGATCAGCGGCCAGATGTACATCATGATGAAAGCAACAAAAATCATCACAAAAGAGGTCAGAATCGGCACCAGACGACGGCCGCTGAAGAAGGAGAGCGCTTTTGGCAACTCTACGCTGCTGAAGCGGTTGTACAGTTCTGCGGAGATAATACCCACCAGAATACCCACGAACTGGTTGCTGATCTTACCGAACGCAGCAGGCACCTGGTCTGCTGGGATCTTCTGGATCATCGCCACCGCTGCCGGTGAGCAAAGCGTGGTCAACACGAGGAAGCCCACAAAACCGGTCAGCGCCGCAGCGCCGTCTTTATCTTTGGACATGCCGTACGCGACACCAATCGCAAACAAAACGGACATGTTGTCGATGATGGCGGCACCCGATTTAATGAAGAGCGCCGCTAATGCGTTGTCTCCACCCCAGCTAACCGGGTCAATCCAGTAACCAACACCCATCAGAATTGCTGCCGCTGGCAGCGTGGCAACCGGCACCATCAGTGCGCGGCCAACCTTTTGTAAATAACCTAGAATACTCACTTTCTTCCCCCTTGAGACCCCGTTTAAGGCACGTTCTCAGCTGTTTTTTATTGTGTCACTAACTTATCTATACAGTTGATGAATCACTGGCATTCTGAGTGTGTGAAAAATTAATTCGTATCGCAAATTAAATGCGTACTTTTTGTGAGTTTTGTCACCAAATATCGTTATTAACCCTCCCTTCCACTGGCTAACAGGCAAAACTTATTTTATCATTCAAAAAATCAAGACGGATTGCCCCTGCTTGACGTTATCCAGGTTACGCTTATTAAAGCTCCAGGTGCGCCATCCGCCCACTCTTTTACTTTAACTTAGAGGTGAACAATGAGACTGATTCCCCTGGCAACAGCTGAACAAGTCGGTAAATGGGCCGCTCGCCATATCGTTAATCGCATCAATGCGTTTAAACCGACTGCCGATCGTCCTTTCGTTCTGGGTCTTCCAACCGGCGGCACTCCGCTGACGGCGTATAAAGCATTAGTTGAAATGCATAAAGCGGGCCAGGTTAGCTTCAAACATGTGGTGACTTTCAATATGGACGAATATGTCGGCCTGGCGAAAGAACATCCGGAAAGCTATCACAGCTTCATGCACCGTAATTTCTTTGATCATGTTGATATCCCAGCTGAAAATATTAACCTGCTTAATGGGAACGCGCCTGATATTGACGCAGAATGCCGTCAGTACGAAGAAAAAATCCGCTCATACGGCAAAATTAACCTGTTTATGGGTGGCGTAGGCAACGACGGGCACATTGCGTTTAACGAACCTGCGTCGTCTCTGGCTTCTCGCACCCGTATTAAAACGCTGACGCATGACACTCGCGTGGCAAACTCTCGCTTCTTCGACGGCGATGTCAGCCAGGTGCCTAAATATGCACTGACTGTAGGCGTGGGTACGCTGCTGGATGCGGAAGAAGTGATGATTCTGGTGCTGGGCAACGTGAAGGCACAAGCGCTTCAGGCTGCCGTCGAAGGCAACGTGAATCACATGTGGACCATCAGCTGCCTGCAGTTGCATCCTAAAGCCGTCGTCGTGTGCGATGAGCCATCCACGATGGAACTGAAAGTGAAAACGCTGAAATACTTCAACGAGCTAGAAGCTGAAAACATCAAAGGTCTGTAATTGAATTACCGTCTCTTCATAATATAAAGAGACGGTCGTATTTTTAACCGGGGGTCGTTATGTACGCTTTAACCCACGGTCGGATTTATACCGGCCATGAAATTCTGGATGACCATGCGATTGTTATCGCTAATGGCCTGATTGAACGTGTCTGCCCACTGGCTGCCTTACCGCCAGGGATCGAACAGCGCTCACTCAATGGAGCAATACTCTCCCCCGGTTTTATTGACGTTCAGCTCAACGGCTGCGGCGGCGTGCAGTTTAATGATACCGCGGAGGCCGTTACGGTCGACACGCTGGAGATAATGCAACACGCCAATGAGAAATCGGGCTGCACCAGCTATCTGCCGACGCTTATCACCACCAGCGATGACCTGATGAAACAAGGTATCCGCGTGATGCGCGAATACCTGGCAAAACATCCGAATCAGGCATTGGGCCTGCATCTGGAAGGACCGTGGCTGAACATCGTCAAAAAAGGGACGCACAATCCAAGCTTCGTGCGTAAACCCGATGCCGAGCTGGTCGATTTCATGTGCGCGAACGCAGATGTGATCACCAAAGTGACACTCGCCCCCGAAATGACTGGCCCAGACGTGATCAGCAAACTGGCGGCGGCAGGCATTGTGGTATCGGCAGGTCACTCAAATGCCACATTAAAAGAGGCCAAAACCGGCTTCCGCGCAGGGATTACCTTTGCCACCCATCTGTACAATGCGATGCCGTATATTACGGGCCGCGAACCAGGCCTGGTAGGCGCAATTCTGGATGAGCCGGACGTTTACTGCGGCATTATCGCCGACGGTCTGCACGTGGATTACACCAATATCCGCAATGCCAAACGCCTCAAGGGCGATAAGCTGTGCCTGGTGACTGACGCGACCGCGCCAGCAGGGGCAAACATTGAACAGTTCATTTTTGCTGGTAAAACAATATACTACCGTAATGGATTGTGTGTGGATGAGAACGGTACGCTGAGCGGCTCTGCGCTGACGATGATCGAAGGGGTACGCAACCTGGTTGAACATTGCGGCATTGCTCTGGACGAAGTGCTGCGTATGGCAACGCTCTATCCGGCTCGCGCTATCGGTGTAGACAAACAGCTGGGCGGCATTGCGCCGGGCATGGTTGCCAACCTGACCGCCTTCACGCACGATTATAAAATTACTAAGACCATCGTTAATGGTAACGAGGTCGTCACTGAGTAAGTAAAAGTATGACATCTGGCGGACAAGCTCAAATCGGTAACGTTGACCTCGTTAAACAACTTAACAGTGCGGCAGTGTATCGCCTGATTGACCAGCACGGTCCAATCTCGCGCATACAGATTGCTGAACAGAGCCAGCTTGCTCCCGCCAGCGTGACAAAAATCACCCGTCAGCTTATTGAGCGCGGATTGATCAAAGAAGTCGATCAGCAGGCCTCCACCGGAGGCCGACGCGCCATCTCTATTATTACCGAAACCCGCAATTTCCACGCCATCGGCGTGCGCCTGGGCCGTCACGACACCACGCTGACGCTGTACGATTTGAGTAGCAAAGTGATTGCTGAAGAGCACTACCCGCTTCCAGAACGCACTCAGGAAACGCTTGAGCATGCGTTGCTCAATACCATCGCGCAATTTATTGAAAACAGTCAGCGCAAAATCCGCGAGTTGATCGCTATCTCTGTCATTCTGCCGGGTCTCGTGGATCCAGAAACTGGCGTGATTCGCTATATGCCGCACATTCAGGTTGAAAACTGGGGTCTGGTGGGCGCACTCGAAAAACGTTTTAACGTCACCTGTTACGTCGGCCATGACATTCGGAGTCTGGCGCTGGCTGAGCACTATTTTGGTGCGAGCCAGGACTGCGAAGACTCCATTCTGGTGCGGGTACATCGGGGAACCGGCGCGGGAATTATTTCTAATGGGCGCATTTTTATTGGCCGTAACGGCAACGTCGGTGAGATTGGTCATATCCAGGTCGATCCGCTCGGTGAGCGCTGCCATTGCGGCAATTTCGGCTGTCTGGAAACGGTGGCGGCTAACGCGGCTATTGAACACCGCGTCCGTCATTTACTTGAGCAGGGTTACCAGAGCCGTATCACGCTCGAAGATTGTAAGATCCATACCATTTGCAAAGCCGCCAACAAAGGCGATGCTCTGGCATGTGAAGTTATAGAGCAGGTGGGTCGCCATTTGGGTAAAACCATTGCTATCGCCATCAACCTGTTTAACCCCCAAAAAGTGGTGATCGCAGGCGAAATTACAGAAGCAGAAAAAGTCCTGCTTCCGGCGATTGAAGGCTGCATTAATGCTCAGGCGCTGAAAGCCTTTCGCCAGAATTTACCCGTCGTGCGCTCAACGCTCGATCACCGCTCGGCGATTGGTGCGTTTGCGCTGGTCAAACGCGCGATGCTTAACGGTCTGCTGCTCCAGCGTTTGCTGGAAAGCTAAGCACCCTTTATAGTGACCCCTTCTTTTTTCGAGATGCCAGGTAGTCCATGACCATTCAGAATGTGATTTGTGATATTGACGGCGTGCTGATGCACGATAACGTTGCTGTGCCCGGTGCAGCTGAGTTTCTGAACCGCATCATGGAAAAAGGGATGCCGCTGGTACTGCTCACGAATTATCCGTCACAAACTGGGCAGGATCTGGCAAACCGCTTTGCCACCGCTGGCGTGAATGTGCCGGACAGCGTGTTCTATACCTCAGCGATGGCTACCGCTGACTTTCTGAAACGTCAGGAAGGCAAAAAAGCCTACGTCGTGGGTGAAGGCGCATTAATCCACGAACTGTATAAAGCGGGATTTACCATCACTGATGTGAATCCAGATTTTGTGATTGTGGGTGAAACACGTTCCTATAACTGGGAAATGATGCATAAAGCGTCTTACTTTGTCGCCAACGGCGCACGCTTTATCGCTACCAATCCAGATACCCATGGCCGCGGTTTTTATCCCGCCTGTGGCGCACTCTGCGCGGGTATCGAGAAGATTTCGGGACGCAAGCCTTTCGTTGTCGGTAAGCCTAGCCCGTGGATTATCCGCGCGGCGCTGAACAAAATGCAGGCCCATTCCGAGCACACGGTGATCGTGGGTGATAACCTTCGCACCGATATTCTGGCTGGATTCCAGGCCGGGCTTGAAACCATCCTCGTGCTTTCCGGTGTGTCGACCATAGATGACATCGACGCCATGCCGTTCCGACCAAGTTGGATCTACCCTTCCGTCGAAGAAATTGACGTTATCTGAAAATAAACCACGCCTAAGAGCGTGGTTTTTCATTTTTAAGGCTCCCAAACGCAACCCCATCTAACAAAAACCCTCAAGAATTGAATTATCATCAATAAAACCGCCTGCTAAGTGTTCGTTTTTCAACATTCAGCAATCACTATTGCACTTTTTACGTTTTACTCAGCAAAAGCCTTGCGCGCGCCCCCCTTTTTGCGGCATTTTCATAAGCAAGCAACATCACAATGCAACAGGGTTAATGGAGAAGGTTATGTGTTCAATTTTTGGCGTACTGGATATTAAAACTGACGCAGTCGAACTGCGTAAAAAGGCACTTGAGCTGTCTCGCCTGATGCGCCATCGTGGTCCGGACTGGTCCGGCGTTTATGCCAGCGATAAAGCGATTCTGGCTCACGAACGTTTGTCGATTGTTGACGTCAACGCAGGCGCACAGCCACTGTATAACGATAAAAAAACGCACGCGCTGGCTGTTAACGGTGAAATCTACAACCATCAGGCGCTGCGTGCAGAATATGGCGATCGCTACGCATTCCAGACCGGTTCCGACTGTGAAGTTATTCTGGCGTTGTACCAGGAAAAAGGACCGGAATTCCTCGACGATTTACAGGGGATGTTCGCCTTCGCATTGTACGACAGCGAAAAAGACGCCTACCTGATTGCCCGCGACCATATCGGTATTATCCCGCTGTATATGGGCCACGACGAACACGGCAACTTCTATGTTGCCTCTGAAATGAAAGCCCTGGTGCCGGTTTGCCGCACCATCAAAGAATTCCCGGCGGGCAGTTTCCTGTGGAGTAAAGACGGTGAAATCCGTTCTTACTACCAGCGTGACTGGTTCGATTACGATGCCGTTAAGGACAACGTGACCGACAAAGCCGAGCTGGCGCAAGCGCTGGAAGATGCAGTGAAAAGCCATTTGATGTCAGACGTTCCTTACGGCGTGCTGCTGTCTGGCGGTCTGGATTCTTCCGTTATCTCGGCGATCACCAAAAAATTTGCGGCGCGTCGCGTTGAAGATCAAGAACGATCTGAAGCCTGGTGGCCACAGCTGCACTCTTTTGCCGTTGGCCTTGAAGGTGCGCCGGATCTGAAAGCCGCGCAGGAAGTCGCCAACCATTTGGGCACCGTGCACCATGAAATTCACTTCACCGTGCAGGAAGGTCTGGACGCGATCCGCGACGTTATTTATCACATTGAAACCTATGATGTGACAACCATTCGCGCCTCAACGCCGATGTATTTGATGTCCCGTAAAATCAAAGCGATGGGCATTAAAATGGTCCTGTCAGGCGAAGGTTCTGACGAAGTGTTCGGCGGTTACTTGTACTTCCATAAAGCGCCAAATGCCAAAGAACTGCATGAAGAAACCGTGCGCAAACTGCAGGCATTGCATATGTTTGACTGCGCTCGCGCCAACAAAGCGATGTCCGCATGGGGAGTGGAAGCCCGCGTACCGTTCCTGGATAAGAATTTCCTCGACGTGGCGATGCGGATCAACCCGCAGGATAAAATGTGTGGCAATGGCAAAATGGAAAAACACGTTTTGCGCGAATGTTTTGAATCCTATTTGCCAGCAAGCGTTGCATGGCGTCAGAAAGAGCAGTTCTCCGACGGCGTGGGTTACAGCTGGATCGACACCCTGAAAGAGGTGGCGGCGAAGCAGGTTTCAGATAAGCAACTGGAAACCGCGAGCTTCCGCTTCCCGTATAACACGCCAGGCTCAAAAGAAGCTTATTTGTACCGTGAGATTTTTGAAGAACTGTTCCCGGTGCCAAGTGCAGCAGAATGCGTGCCAGGCGGTCCGTCAGTGGCCTGCTCTTCTGCAAAAGCCATCGAATGGGACGAATCGTTCAAATCCATGAACGATCCATCAGGTCGCGCTGTAGGCGTGCACCAGTCTGCTTACAAATGATCCAAATGATTGACAACAGGCCCTTCGGGGCCTTTTTTATTGCGCGTGTTTCGTTAAATAAAATCGATTAATAACCAATAATTGCCGAATATTCGGTCACGCTGTTCGCAACCTAACCAAACACTCACATTCTGGCCATTTTCGTTGAAAAAGGTGTTGACGCTGCAAGGGTCTATACGCATAATGCGCCCCGCAACGCCGATAAGGTAGCGTGAAAAAAGATGGCTACGTAGCTCAGTTGGTTAGAGCACATCACTCATAATGATGGGGTCACAGGTTCGAATCCCGTCGTAGCCACCATCTTTTTTTGCGGGAGTGGCGAAATTGGTAGACGCACCAGATTTAGGTTCTGGCGCCGCAAGGTGTGCGAGTTCAAGTCTCGCCTCCCGCACCATTCTCAGTTAGCGTTGCACGGATGGGGTATCGCCAAGCGGTAAGGCACCGGTTTTTGATACCGGCATTCCCTGGTTCGAATCCAGGTACCCCAGCCATTTTTCTTCGATTTGCGGTTCTCCGTGGTTATTGGGGTATCGCCAAGCGGTAAGGCACCGGTTTTTGATACCGGCATTCCCTGGTTCGAATCCAGGTACCCCAGCCATCGAAGAAAGCAGTTTGGCTACGTAGCTCAGTTGGTTAGAGCACATCACTCATAATGATGGGGTCACAGGTTCGAATCCCGTCGTAGCCACCAAATTAGGGACGTATCGATTTACTTCGGTCACCCAGAAAAAATTGTTGGGGTATCGCCAAGCGGTAAGGCTCTGGTTTCTGATACCAGCATTCCGAGGTTCGAATCCTCGTACCCCAGCCAATTTTAAAAAGTCGTTGACCCTTTTGTTTAACGCAATTGGGGTGTCGCCAAGCGGTAAGGCACTGGTTTCTGATACCAGCATTCCGGGGTTCGAATCCCTGCACCCCAGCCAATAAGTTACAAAAAAGCCCGCTCTGCGGGCTTTTTTGTTTTTGCCGTATAGTTGGCTCCAGGCCCTCTCCCCGAAGGGATAAGGGCATTGTCGGTACAAAGATTAAAGACCCAGGGCGTACTTCAAAGCCTGACGCTTAAGACCACCGGCACGTTCCGCTGCCATTAAGCCTATATTACGCAGAATACGTAGCGGTCCTAAATCGTTGCTGAATCCCGCGTAAAACAGATCCATCCCCGACTGCATCAGGAAATTATCCGCCATACGCCGCGTCTGGTAGCGCTTAAGCACCGCTGTACTCGCCCAAGGCTCTGCGTGTCCTCGCGCACTGTGTAATACATCCAGCAAAGCCTCGACATCACGATAACCGAGATTCACGCCCTGCCCTGCCAGCGGATGAATGGTATGTGCCGCATCGCCCACCAGCGCCAGCCCTTCCCGGGCATATTGCAGCGCATGCCGACGCGTTAATGGGAAACCGCCCGCCACAACCGGAGTCACCTTACCGAGCCGTGCCGGGAAGTGGTGCTCGATTTCGCGCTGTAACTGCTCCATCGACAGCCCCTGAAGCTGACGAATTCGCGCAGGCGTGTCGTACCACACCAGCGACGCCCAGTGTTCAAAAAGCGGCAAAAAGGCATGCGGACCGTTTGGCGTAAAATGCTGCCAGGTGCTGTTACCCGGATCGTTCTCGCATTTAACCGTAATCAGCATACAAGACTGCTGATACTGCCAGGCATGAATACCAATCCCCGCCATCTGGCGAACCTGCGAATTCGCGCCGTCCGCCCCAACGATCAGCTTCACCGCCAGCTCATCGCCGTTATCCAATTCGAGCAAATACCCACCGTCGTGACGATGAAGTGCTTTCAGCGAAGCCGGAACGCGCAACATGACGTTGGGATGTGCTTCAAGCGCCTGCCAGAGCGCCAGTTGCAGAACATTATTTTCCACCATGTAACCCAGCAGCGGCAGTTTGAGCTCAGAAGCGTCAAACGTGACATGGGCATTTTCCCACTCCCAGGTTTCCAGGCGACGATACGGATGGGCGCGCATCGCCAGAATTGCATCCCATATCCCTAGCCCACGCAGAAGATCCACCGATGCCGCACTGATCGCGGAGATCCGCACATCGGGTTGCTGCGTATTATCAAACGCAGGTGGCGCGGCCTGTTCGATGACCGTTACCTGAAATCCCTGCTGTGCCAGCCCGAGCGCCAGTGCGCCGCCGACCATCCCGCCGCCGACCACGGCGATTTCGGTTTGTTGGAGTGTCATGGTCAATAATCCTTTTAAGAGAATCCCTTAAGTTTACCGGATTTTTACGCCCTTGCGGCTGCCAACCTTCATACTGGTCACAACCCCACCAAAGCATTACAATACGCGGCTTGCAATCCTGAGCCTGAGCAAGTCGATGACTAAAAAACTCCATATAAAAACCTGGGGCTGTCAGATGAACGAATACGATTCATCGAAGATGGCCGATCTGCTGAATGCGACCCACGGGTATGAACTGACCGAACTCGCAGAAGAAGCCGATGTGCTGCTGCTTAACACCTGCTCAATTCGTGAAAAAGCGCAGGAAAAAGTCTTCCATCTTTTAGGCCGCTGGAAACTTCTCAAAAAGAAAAATCCGGATCTGATCATCGGTGTCGGCGGTTGCGTGGCCTCCCAAGAAGGCAAACTGATTCGCACCCGCTCCCCTTACGTTGATATCGTATTTGGCCCGCAGACCTTGCATCGCCTGCCGGAAATGATCAACTCGGTGCGCGGCGACCGCAGCCCGGTTGTCGATGTCAGCTTCCCGGAAATCGAAAAATTCGACCGCCTGCCGGAGCCCCGTGCAGACGGGCCGAGCGCGTTCGTCTCTATCATGGAAGGCTGCAATAAATACTGCACCTACTGCGTGGTGCCGTACACCCGCGGCGAAGAAGTCAGCCGTCCGTGCGATGACATCCTGTTTGAAGTCGCCCAGCTTGCGGCGCAAGGCGTACGTGAAGTTAACCTGCTAGGACAGAACGTTAACGCCTGGCGCGGCGAAAACTACGATGGAAGTATCGGTACTTTTGCCGAACTGCTGCGTCTGGTTGCCGCTATCGACGGTATCGATCGCGTGCGCTTTACCACCAGCCATCCGATCGAATTCACGGATGACATCATCGACGTTTATCGCGATACCCCAGAGCTGGTAAGTTTCTTGCACCTTCCGGTCCAGTGCGGTTCTGACCGCGTGCTGAACCTGATGGGCCGCACCCATACCGTGCTGGAGTACAAAGCTATCATCCGTAAGCTGCGTGAAGCGCGCCCGGATATTCAGATAAGTTCCGATTTTATCGTCGGCTTCCCTGGCGAAACGACCGATGATTTTGAGCGCACCATGAAGCTTATCGGGGAAATCAATTTCGACGTCAGCTTTAGCTTTATCTTCTCCGCGCGTCCGGGAACACCTGCTGCCGATATGGTTGACGATGTACCGGAAGAAGAGAAGAAACAGCGCTTGTACATTTTGCAGGAGCGTATTAACCAGCAGGTTACGGCCTGGAGCCGTCGCATGCTTGGCACGACCCAACGTATTCTGGTGGAAGGCACGTCGCGTAAAAGCGTTATGCAGCTTTCAGGCCGCACCGAGAACAACCGCGTGGTCAACTTTGAAGGCACGCCGGACATGATCGGTAAGTTTGTCGACATTGAAATTCTGGAAGTGCTCACCAACTCCATGCGTGGCAAAGTGGTCCGTACAGAAGATCAGATGGGACTGCGGGTTGCGGAAACACCTGCCTCCGTCATTGCCCGTACGCGCAAAGAAAATGATTCCGGCGCGGTGGTGTATCAGCCGTGATGCGTCAGGCCTGCCCGTCTGGCAGGCCTTGTAATTCCCTTCTGCGTCCCCAATATGCAAGCATAAGCTTGCGCCTTTAATCTGTGGCGTGAATAATTTCGTTATGACGACTCGTCTGTAGGCCGGATTTGCATTTCGCAGTCCGGCAATACACACATTAAGAGGAACAGTTTGAATACAGAAACGCGTGAAATGTCCCTTGAGCCAGCAGACAACGCTCGCCTGCTGAGCCTGTGCGGGCCGTTTGATGACAACATCAAACAACTGGAGCGACGTCTGGGTATTGAAATCAATCGTCGCGATAATCACTTCAAACTCACCGGACGCACCATCTGCGTCAACGCCGCGGCAGATATCCTGCGCAGCCTTTATGTCGATACCGCCCCGATGCGCGGAGAGACGCAGGATATTGAGCCAGAAAAAATTCACCTCGCGATTAAAGAAGCACGCGTGCTGGAACAGAGCGCGGACAGCGTGCCTGAATACGGCAAAGTGATTAACATCAAAACCAAGCGCGGCGTCATCAAGCCACGCACGCCAAATCAGGCGCAGTACATCGCCAACATTCTTGATCATGACATCACGTTTGGCGTCGGCCCTGCGGGTACAGGTAAAACCTATCTGGCCGTTGCGGCGGCGGTGGATGCGCTGGAACGCCAGGACATTCGTCGAATTCTGCTGACCCGCCCTGCGGTTGAAGCGGGTGAAAAACTGGGCTTCCTGCCCGGCGATTTGAGCCAGAAAGTCGATCCGTATCTCCGCCCGCTGTATGATGCCCTGTTCGAAATGCTGGGCTTTGAAAAAGTCGAAAAGCTGATTGAACGAAACGTCATCGAAGTCGCCCCGCTGGCTTATATGCGCGGCCGTACGCTGAATGACGCATTTATTATTCTTGATGAAAGCCAGAACACCACCATCGAACAGATGAAGATGTTCCTGACGCGTATTGGCTTCAACTCGAAAGCAGTGATTACCGGCGATATTACCCAGATCGACCTGCCGCGCAGCACGAAATCCGGTCTGCGCCACGCCATCGAAGTGCTGGCGGATGTAGACGAAATCAGCTTTAACTTCTTCAACAGCGAAGACGTGGTCCGCCATCCGGTGGTAGCGCGCATCGTTAACGCCTATGAGGCGTGGGAAGAAGCAGAGCAAAAACGTAAAGAAGAACAGGCAGCGGAACGCAAACGCGAATCCCAGGAGCAAGAGAATAAATGAGTCAGGTGATCCTCGATTTACAGCTGGCATGTGAAGACAATTCCGGTTTGCCGGAAGAGAGTCAGTTCCAGAAATGGCTGGACGCGGTGATTCCCCAGTTCCAGGAAGAGTCAGAAGTGACGATTCGTGTGGTGGATGAAGCAGAAAGCCACGAGCTCAACCTGACCTATCGCGGGAAAGATAAGCCAACCAACGTGCTCTCGTTCCCGTTTGAAGCGCCTCCAGGTATTGAGTTGCCGCTGCTGGGCGATTTGATCATCTGCCGCCAGGTGGTTGAACAGGAAGCCAAAGAACAGCAAAAACCGCTCGACGCGCACTGGGCGCATATGGTTATTCACGGTAGCCTGCATCTGCTTGGCTACGATCATATCGAAGACGAAGAAGCGGAAGAGATGGAATCCCTTGAGACAGAGATAATGCTTGCTCTGGGCTATGAGGATCCGTACATTGCCGAGAAAGAATAGTCAGTTAAGCTTCAATAGCTGAACTGACAAATCATGCCGCCGCAAAGGGATATTTCCTGCGGCGGTGCGCTTTACACTGACGAGAGAACCCTTAACAAACGCCATGAGCGACGACAATTCACACAGTAGCGACACGACAACCAGTAAGAAGGGATTTTTCTCCCTCATTCTGAGCCAGCTTTTCCACGGTGAACCGAAAAATCGTGATGAACTTCTGGAGCTGATTCGTGATTCCGGGCAGAACGATCTTATCGACGAAGATACGCGCGAAATGCTCGAAGGGGTCATGGACATCGCCGACCAGCGCGTTCGCGATATCATGATCCCCCGCTCGCAGATGATTACCCTGAAACGCAACCAAACGTTGGACGAGTGCCTCGATGTCATTATCGAATCCGCCCACTCGCGTTTCCCTGTCATCAGCGAAGACAAAGATCACATCGAAGGGATTCTGATGGCGAAAGATCTGCTGCCGTTTATGCGCAGCGATTCCGAAGCCTTCAGCATGGAAAAAGTGTTACGCCAGGCGGTGGTGGTTCCGGAAAGTAAGCGTGTTGACCGCATGCTGAAAGAGTTCCGCTCCCAACGCTACCACATGGCGATTGTTATCGATGAATTTGGCGGCGTTTCTGGCCTTGTTACGATTGAAGACATTCTCGAACTGATTGTCGGCGAAATTGAAGACGAATATGACGAAGAAGACGATATCGAATTCCG
This sequence comes from Enterobacter sp. 638, assembly GCF_000016325.1. Classification (NCBI taxonomy): domain Bacteria; kingdom Pseudomonadati; phylum Pseudomonadota; class Gammaproteobacteria; order Enterobacterales; family Enterobacteriaceae; genus Enterobacter; species Enterobacter sp. 638. The sequence goes on along the minus strand of NC_009436.1, from coordinate 1,300,007 downwards.
TCAGCTAAGTCGTCATACCTGGACCGTGCGTGCGCTGGCCTCTATTGAAGAGTTCAACGAGACGTTCGGCACCCATTTCAGCGATGAAGAAGTCGATACCATCGGTGGTTTGGTGATGCAGGCGTTTGGTCATCTTCCTGCGCGTGGCGAATCCGTTGAAATCGACGGTTACCAGTTTAAGGTCGCCATGGCCGACAGTCGCCGTATTATACAGGTTCACGTCAGAATGCCGGACGACTCCCCGGTACCAAAACTGGAAGACTAATGTAAATGGCATTTGCCCCATTATTTGAACGCCAGCGCGTACGTTTGCTGCTGGCGCTGTTACTCGGAGCCAGCGGAACGCTGGCTTTTTCTCCTTACGACATCTGGCCCGCAGCCCTTATTTCGCTGATGGGTTTGCAAGGATTAACGCTTAACCGTCGTCCGGTACAGGCCGCCGCAATCGGCTACTTCTGGGGGCTTGGCCTGTTCGGTTCAGGCATCAACTGGGTGTACGTCAGTATCGCGCAGTTTGGCGGAATGCCGGGGCCGGTTAACGTGTTCCTTGTGGTACTGCTGGCCGCCTATCTTTCACTGTATACCGGTTTATATGCAGGCATTCTCTCTCGCCTGTGGCCTAAAACGACCTGGATTCGCGTAGCCATCGCTGCGCCTGTCGTCTGGCAAATCACCGAATTCCTGCGCGGATGGGTCTTAACCGGGTTCCCGTGGCTCCAGTTCGGTTACAGCCAGATTGACGGTCCATTGAAAGGGCTGGCACCTGTCATGGGCGTTGAGGCGATCAACTTCCTGCTGATGGTGGTCAGCGGCCTGCTCGTTCTGGCGCTGATTAAACGTAACTGGAAACCGCTGGTTGTTGCGGTTGTGCTGTTCGCACTGCCCTTCCCACTGCGTTATATCCAGTGGTTTACGCTGGAGCCTGAACGCGCCACCCAGGTGTCTATGGTGCAGGGCAATATCCCTCAGTCCTTGAAGTGGGACGAGAATCAGCTGATTAACACCCTGAAAATCTATCTCGATGCGACGCAAAAAGAGATGGGTAAATCGCAGCTGATTATCTGGCCTGAATCTGCGATTCCGGATCTGGAAATCAATCAGCAACGTTTTCTGAGCATGATGGACGATCTGCTGCGTGCCCGTAATAGCACCCTGATCACCGGGATTGTCGACGCGCGGATGAACAAGCAAAACCGTTACGACACCTACAACACCATCATTACGCTCGGGAAAGACAATCCGTACAGCTACGAGTCGACCAACCGCTACAACAAAAACCATCTGGTTCCGTTTGGCGAATTTGTCCCTCTGGAATCGATTCTGCGACCGTTGGCACCCTTCTTCGATCTGCCGATGTCGTCGTTTAGCCGCGGCCCCTACGTTCAGCCACAGCTGCATGCGCATGGGTTAGCGCTGACCCCTGCCATTTGCTACGAAATCATTCTCGGCGAGCAGGTCCGCGACAACTTCCGCCCGGACACCGATTATCTGCTGACCATTTCGAATGATGCCTGGTTTGGTAAGTCGATTGGCCCATGGCAACACTTCCAGATGGCGCGTATGCGTTCGCTGGAACTGGCCCGACCGCTACTGCGAAGCACCAATAACGGCATCACCGCGGTGATTGGTCCGCAGGGCGAAATCCAGGCAATGATCCCGCAGTTTACCCGTGCGGTATTAACCACGAAAGTCACGCCGACCACTGGCCTGACGCCGTACGCCCGTACCGGTAACTGGCCGCTGTGGATCCTGACAGTGCTGTTTGGTTTTGGCGCGCTGCTCATGAGTTTACGCCAGCGTCGTCGTTAAGCCCTTCCTCTAGCCCGGCCACGCGTTGTGTGCCGGGCACAACAAATCCTGCCTTATCTGCCATTTCTGGCACACCTATTGCTTTGTTAAATCACATATTCAGTCGTTTGGCTTAACGTGCAACTCAGTCGCACCATCAAAGTTCATAGGTAGCACCGAAACGGTGCAACGAGAGATTTTTGCCTTTGAATGGTGCGGCGCGCTTCGCAAAAATAAACAATAACGCAGCAAAATCTTTACATTAAGCCAGACTAAATGTTAACAAGCTTGCATAACACTGCACTCGCATAGCGCGAGATATAACAACATCACAATGGGTATCGATGCGTCTCTGGCGCAGATAATAAAAGGAGTTGGGTATGCAATTACGTAAACTGGCCACAGCAATGCTGGTGATGGGAATGTCCGCAAGCGTCGTTCACGCTGAAGACGCCCCGGCTGCCGGGAGCACTCTCGACAAGATTGCCAAAAATGGCGTGATCGTGGTCGGCCACCGTGAATCTTCCGTCCCGTTCTCATACTACGACAACACGCAAAAAGTCGTGGGTTACTCACAGGATTACTCCAACGCAATCGTTGAAGCCGTCAAGAAAAAGCTGAACAAGCCCGATCTTGAGGTGAAGCTGATTCCAATTACCTCACAAAACCGTATTCCGCTGCTGCAAAACGGCACCTTCGATTTTGAATGTGGTTCTACAACGAACAACCTTGAGCGTCAAAAACAAGCGGCCTTCTCCGACACCATTTTCGTGGTGGGTACGCGTCTGCTGACCAAAAAAGGCGGCGACATCAAAGACTTCGCGGACCTGAAAGGCAAAGCGGTTGTTGTGACCTCGGGTACCACTTCTGAAGTTCTGCTGCACAAGCTGAATGAAGAGAAGAAAATGGACATGCGCATCATCAGCGCTAAAGACCACGGTGACTCCTTCCGTACGCTGGAAAGCGGTCGTGCGGTAGCCTTCATGATGGATGATGCTCTGCTGGCTGGCGAACGTGCGAAAGCGAAGAAACCAGACAACTGGGAAATCGTTGGCACAGCGCAGTCCAAAGAAGCTTACGGCTGCATGCTGCGTAAAGACGATGCGGACTTCAAAAAGCTGATCGATGACACCATCGCGAAGACGCAGACGTCTGGCGAAGCGGAAAAATGGTTCGATAAGTGGTTCAAGAACCCGATTCCACCAAAAAATCTCAACATGAACTTTGAGCTGTCTAGCGACATGAAAGCCCTGTTCAAAGAACCAAACGACAAAGCACTTAACTAATTAGAACCATAGGGGCGGGATCTCCTGCCCTCTCGATTGTCGGGAAGCGTGGACAGACTATACGCTGAGTGGTCGTTCCCCACTCAGCGCGAAAATTGAGCTTCTCACCAATCTTCGAGGGTAGCGCTGCTACCCTTTTTTTTCTGGAGTTGATTATGTCAATAGACTGGAACTGGGGCATTTTTCTGCAACAAGCCCCGTTCGGCAACACAACCTATCTCGGCTGGCTGTGGAGCGGTTTTCAGGTCACCGTTGCGCTGTCGATAACGGCCTGGATTATCGCTTTCCTTGTCGGCTCACTGTTCGGTATTTTGCGTACCGTACCTAACCGCTTTCTCTCTTCTCTTGGCACACTTTACGTTGAACTGTTCCGTAACGTTCCGTTAATCGTGCAGTTCTTTACGTGGTATCTGGTCGTTCCTGAACTGCTACCTGAAAATCTCGGGATGTGGTTTAAGTCGGAACTGGATCCTAATATTCAGTTCTTCGTCTCCTCCATGCTCTGCCTTGGATTGTTCACCGCGGCGCGCGTCTGTGAGCAGGTTCGTTCGGGCATCCAGTCTCTGCCGCGCGGGCAAAAAAATGCCGCGCTGGCGATGGGGCTGACGCTGCCACAAGCCTACCGCTACGTGCTGCTGCCAAACGCCTATCGCGTGATCGTGCCACCAATGACCTCAGAGATGATGAACCTGGTGAAGAACTCCGCCATCGCCTCAACCATCGGTCTGGTCGATATGGCGGCGCAAGCGGGCAAGCTTTTGGATTACTCCGCACACGCGTGGGAATCCTTCACCGCAATCACGCTCGCCTACGTGCTGATTAATACTGTCATCATGCTGGTGATGAACCTGGTTGAACGCAAAACTCGCCTGCCGGGCAATCTGGGGGGCAAATAATGTACGAGTTTGACTGGAGTTCCATCGTCCCATCGATGCCGTATCTGTTGGACGGACTGTTGATTACCTTAAAAATCACCGTCATCGCCATCGTTATCGGTATTGTCTGGGGCACGATTCTGGCGGTCATGCGCCTGTCGAGCTTTAAACCGTTCGCCTGGTTCGCCACGGCTTATGTCAACGTTTTCCGCTCCATTCCACTGGTAATGGTGCTGCTGTGGTTTTATCTGATCGTACCGGGTCTGTTGCAAAATGTACTTGGGCTTTCGCCGAAAGCGGATATCCGCCTGATCTCTGCGATGGTCGCTTTCTCGATGTTTGAGGCGGCTTATTATTCCGAAATTATTCGCGCAGGTATTCAGAGCATTTCGCGTGGGCAATCCAGCGCAGCGCTTGCGCTAGGGATGACTCACTGGCAGTCAATGAAGCTCATTATTCTGCCGCAGGCGTTTCGCGCCATGGTTCCACTGCTGCTCACGCAGGGCATAGTCCTCTTCCAGGATACGTCGCTGGTGTATGTGCTGAGCCTCGCGGACTTCTTCCGTACAGCCTCCACAATCGGTGAGCGTGACGGTACGCAGGTGGAGATGATCCTGTTCGCAGGTGCGGTTTATTTTGCAATTAGTTTAAGTGCATCGCTATTGGTCAGCTGGCTGAAGAAAAGGACAGTGCAATGATTTCCCTGAAAAATGTTTCAAAATGGTATGGGCACTTTCAGGTGCTGACCGACTGCTCAACGGAAGTGAAAAAAGGCGAAGTGGTGGTGGTTTGCGGGCCGTCAGGTTCCGGTAAATCTACGCTTATCAAAACCGTTAACGGTCTTGAACCTGTTCAGCAGGGTGAGATTACGGTCGATGGCACTAAAGTGAACGCCAAAAGCACGGACCTCGCCAAGTTGCGTTCTCATGTCGGCATGGTGTTCCAGCACTTTGAGCTGTTCCCGCATCTGTCGATCATCGAGAACCTGACGCTGGCGCAGATTAAAGTGCTCAAGCGCAACAAAACAGCCGCGCGTGAAAAAGGGTTAAAGCTTCTGGAACGTGTCGGGTTGTCTGCCCATGCGAATAAGTTCCCGGCGCAGCTTTCTGGCGGCCAGCAGCAACGCGTGGCCATCGCCCGCGCGCTGTGTATGGATCCGATTGCCATGCTGTTCGATGAACCCACTTCCGCACTCGATCCAGAGATGATTAACGAAGTGCTGGACGTCATGGTTGAGCTGGCTCACGAAGGCATGACCATGATGGTGGTGACCCACGAAATGGGCTTTGCCCGTAAAGTGGCGAATCGCGTGATCTTTATGGATGAAGGCAAGATCGTCGAAGATTCTCCGAAAGAGGATTTCTTTGCCAATCCGCAATCCGATCGAGCTAAAGACTTCCTCGCAAAAATCCTGCATTAATCAATACCGTGCGCAATCTTCGGATTGCGCACGACTTCACGCTTTGCCTCTCTTTTTCTCGTCTGTTTCACATCGCGGCGTTAACCTTGTCACAAACTCACGCTCAGAATGGAGAACAGAACGCTATGGCACTGCCTATTATTCTCGATTGCGATCCGGGTCATGATGACGCTATCGCACTTGTTCTTGCCCTCGCGTCACCGGAGTTAGCACTCAAAGCCGTGACCTCTTCCGCTGGAAATCAAACGCCCGACAAAACGCTGCGTAACGTATTGCGCATGTTGACGTTGCTTAACCGTACCGATATCCCGGTGGCGGGTGGCGCGCGCAAGCCCCTGATGCGCGACTTGATTATTGCTGACAACGTCCATGGTGAGACTGGCCTTGATGGCCCTGCACTGCCAGAACCGACTTTCAAACCCCAGGCGTGTACGGCGGTTGAGCTGATGGTCAAGGTGCTGCGCGAAAGCGATGAGCCTGTCACGCTAGTGGCAACCGGCCCGCAAACGAACGTGGCGCTGCTGCTCAATAGCCATCCAGAGCTGCACCGTAAGATCGCGCGCATTGTGATCATGGGCGGATCAATGGGGCTAGGAAACTGGACGCCTGCCGCCGAATTCAACATTTTTGTCGATCCCGAAGCGGCTGAGATCGTGTTCCAGTCTGGCTTACCGATTGTGATGGCAGGCCTGGACGTCACCCATCGCGCGCAAATTATGTCAGCCGACGTTGAGCGTTTCCGCGCGATTGGCAACCCCGTTGCGACCACCGTAGCTGAATTGCTCGACTTCTTTATGGAATACCATAAAGCGGAAAAATGGGGATTCCATGGCGCGCCGTTACACGATCCGTGCACGATTGCCTGGCTGTTAAAACCAGAACTGTTTACCACTGTTGATCGTTGGGTCGGTGTGGAAACGCAGGGGAAATACACGCAAGGGATGACGGTGGTGGATTATTATTCGCTGACCGGTAACAAACCGAATACAACGCTGATGGTCGATATCGACAGGCAGGGCTTTGTGGATTTACTGGCGGAGCGGCTTGCACAGTTTAGTATACGCTAATGCCCTCACCGCAGCCCTCTCCCACAAGGAGAGGGAGCAAACATCAAAAAACGGCAACGAAGTTGCCGTTTTGCTTTTACCATGTGCGGTCTGATGCCCTCACCCCAGCCCTCTCCCACGGGAGAGGGAGCAAACATCAAAAACGGCAACAGGGTTGCCGTTTTGCTTTTACCATGTGCGGTCTGATGCCCTCACCCCAGCCCTCTCCCACGGGAGAGGGAGCAAACATCAAAAACGGCAACAGGGTTGCCGTTTTGCTTCTACCTACGGCTCAAACGGCCGTCTCTGGAATTGATCGTGGCCACATTTAGGGCAGCGCGGCAGCACGTCGGGGGTGTACACCGCCAGGTGGAAGTGACAGTTTTCGCACACCAGATTCCCCAATCCCACCACTTCGCCGCTGTGATACACGCCGTGGTGATTTAGATCCTGGAAAACTTCGCGCCATTCCAGCTGGGTTTTATCGGTAATATCCGCCAGCTCCTGCCACAGACTTTCTTTGATGACGCGCATAAATACGCTGTCAGTGACCTCATTTTGGCTCTCCTGGTAGCTTCGCGCGAACTCTTCAAGATCGCGCCGCACGGCCCGCGTCACCTCTTCGACTTCGGTACGCGTTAATTCACCCGTTTGCACGACCCGCGCACGAGCCTGTTCCACCAGCGCGTCGATATCGCGTTCTCCGTTGCGCAGCCGTTCCGTCAGTGTGGCTACCAGTTCGCGGTAATATTGAGCAACCTTGTTCATCATTTCGCCTCCCGGGTAAGTAACTGTCTCTAATGATAGACCTTATTTGCGAAGCGCTGTGTCAGGTCATCCACACTCTGCGTAAATTCCTGCAAGCGCGTTTTTTGGGAAAGGCTGTTTTGAGGCGGGCGTTTGGGCTATGCTAGGCGGATCTGAAATTCCCCATCCATTGGCTACGTTTGTAGCTGTATTGAGAACAGGACCACTGGCTGCCATGCAAGAGCAATACCGCCCGGAAGAGATAGAAACAAAAGTCCAGCAACACTGGGACGAGAAGCGTACTTTCGAAGTCACTGAAGACGAGAGCAAAGAGAAGTATTACTGCCTGTCGATGCTTCCCTATCCTTCTGGTCGACTACATATGGGCCACGTGCGTAACTACACCATCGGTGATGTGATCGCGCGCTACCAGCGTATGCTCGGTAAAAACGTCCTGCAACCGATTGGCTGGGATGCGTTTGGTCTGCCTGCGGAAGGCGCGGCGGTGAAAAACAACACGGCCCCTGCGCCGTGGACTTACGACAACATCGCTTACATGAAAAACCAGCTCAAAATGCTGGGCTTCGGTTATGACTGGAGCCGCGAGCTGGCGACCTGCACCCCAGAGTATTATCGTTGGGAGCAAAAATTCTTCACCGAGCTGTACAAAAAAGGCCTGGTGTACAAGAAAACCTCTGCAGTGAACTGGTGTCCGAACGACCAGACCGTTCTCGCGAACGAACAGGTTATTGACGGCTGCTGCTGGCGCTGCGATACCAAAGTTGAGCGCAAAGAGATCCCACAGTGGTTCATCAAAATCACCGCTTACGCTGACGAGTTGCTGCGCGATCTGGACAATCTGGATCACTGGCCAGACACCGTTAAAACCATGCAGCGCAACTGGATTGGCCGTTCTGAAGGCGTAGAAATCACCTTCAACGTCGAAAACAGCGATCAGAAACTCACGGTGTATACCACGCGTCCTGACACCTTCATGGGTGCAACTTACCTGGCCGTTGCCGCGGGTCATCCGTTGGCACAGCAGGCTGCTGCGAACAATCCAGCGCTGGCGGCTTTCATCGACGAATGCCGCAATACCAAAGTGGCAGAAGCCGACATGGCGACGATGGAGAAAAAAGGCGTTGCGACCGGGTTTAACGCGATTCACCCACTCACAGGTGAAGCGGTTCCCGTTTGGGCTGCTAACTTTGTGCTGATGGAATACGGCACGGGTGCAGTCATGGCCGTTCCGGGCCACGATCAGCGCGATTACGAATTCGCGACCAAATACGGTCTTCCTATTAAGCGAGTAATCAAATCTCCAGAACAAAAAGCCTATGAGCATGCGCTTGAATATGGACTTGGTTCTGCAAAGAATCCTAATGATTTTGAGCCATTAACTCATAATCAACGCTCTGAGTTCCTTGGATTGCTTACTGCAGAATTGAATAAGCCATACCTGGAAAAAGACGGTGAGACTTATAATTCCGGAAAATTTGATGGCCTGAGCTTTGAAGCCGCATTTAATTCCATTGCTGCAGCACTGATTACCAAGGGCGTCGGTGAGCGTAAAGTGAACTATCGTCTGCGCGACTGGGGTGTTTCCCGTCAGCGTTACTGGGGTGCGCCGATTCCAATGGTCACCCTGGAAGATGGCACCGTGCTGCCAACGCCAGAAGACCAACTGCCGGTGATTTTGCCGGAAGACGTAGTCATGGACGGTATCAGCAGCCCGATTAAAGCCGATCCTGAGTGGGCGAAAACCACCGTTAACGGTCAGCCAGC